>CAYPPR010000026.1:0-56714 GCA_964412665.1 uncultured Desulfopila sp. | reverse complement strand
CGACGAGCTGCCCGGTCAGCATCCTGTAGCCCATGACTCCCAGGCTGAACAAGTCGGCCCGGCCATCGGTCAGCTGCGGATTTTTTTCCTGCTCGGGGGCTGCGTAGTAGGGCGAACCGACCTGCATCCCAGGAATGGCCGTTTTTTCTTCTCCCCGGACCCGGGACAGGCCGAAATCGATAATTTTGATCCGATCATCACTGGTGAGCATCAGGTTGAACGGCTTGATATCCCGATGAATAATCCCGGCAAAATGCAAGCGCTCAAGCCCTTTTAAGGCCTGCACCAGGTAGGACTTGGTTTTCGCCGCGGAAATAATCCGTGAAGGGCTTTCGACCCGATACGATTCGCCGATAAAGGCGCCGATGGAATGAGAAAAATACTCGAGGACGATAAAGGGCTGCCCCTCGTGCTCATCGCAGTCAATAATCTTGGCAACGTGATCATGGGACAGATTACCCATGATTTTTGCCTCTTCTACAAACATTTCCTTCAGCCGTGCCTCGCCGACCAGATCGGCAAAGATCTCATTTCTCGGCTGAAGAATCTTCAGGGCCACCAATCGCCCGGTAATCGGCGCTTTCGCTTTATAGACGGTGCTCATGCTGCCCCGACCCAAACGACCGATCACCTCATATCTACCAATGCACTTCATCGTTCAACCTAGCCTCAGGGCATAAATTTCCGGGAAACCAAGAACCCTGATTTTCTGCATGGTCCTCTCCCTGTCGTACTCGACAAATCGCACCTCGAATAGCCGCTTTTCAGTGTCCCATAGAATATATTTGGCCCGCTTGTCGCCATCTCTTGGCTGCCCGACACTGCCGCAGTTAATGATATATTTTTTCTCCGCCAGCAGCTCTACCGTCTCCCACCCCAAGCCTCGGCGGCTGATCATGCCGTCGTGCCCGGTTACCAGCTGCAGCCGGTGGGTATGGCCGACAAAAAAGAGTGCTGCTTGCGCCGAGGCAAAGAGCGCAGCTATTTTTTCATCCGACTGTCTGTCTAGATAACGCAAAACCGAATCCGGCGGATAGCCATGAACAAAATGAGCATTGTCGAAGACGAGATACGTCGGCAGGCCGCGGCAATAGTCTTTACTTTCGTCGGACAAAAGTTTTTCCGTCTCAATATTGTTCTCCGCGGCCTGGAAATTAAGCCACCTCCTGCCGCGCGGATCAAAAAGGGCGAATTCATGGTTGCCGAGCACGGATTGATAACCAAGCTGCCGCATGCGACATATTACCGCCTCCGGGTCAGGCCCATAGCCGATAGTATCGCCAAGACAAATAACCCGCCGCGCGCCCTGCGCCTCGAGATCCTCCCGCACCGCCTCGAAGGCCTCGAGGTTGCCATGGATATCGGCAAGTACGGCTATCTTCATTTGCTGCTCATCCGCTCTTTTTCCCTTCCAGTTCATCCCAGCGATTGTACAACTGCTCCACTTTTGCCTGGGTTACCTCCAGTTCCTGCCAGCACTGGGCCAGCCCATCGGGGTTGGAGACTATTTCCGGCAGCTCCATCTTCTTTTGCAGCAGCTCGACCAGCTCCTCTTCTGTGGCGATGGTCTCCTCGATCTGATCGTACTCACGCTGATCCATATAAGACAAACGGCCGTTATTCTTTTTTTCCGCAGGATCCTGCCCGCCTTTAATGCTTCCTTTCTTGGCGTTTTCCTCCGTCTTCGAGGCCTCCGGCAGATCGGCCAGCCATTGCTCGTAATCGGCGTAATAGATAACCCCGCTGTTGCCGCCAAAGCCAAGCAGCCGCTGACAGACCCGGTCAAGCAGATAGCGGTCGTGGCTGACCAGGACAAGTGCCCCTGGGAAATCGAGCAGACTTGCCTCAAGAACATCTAAGGAGGCAATATCGAGATCATTGGTCGGTTCATCGAGGAGCAGGATATCAGCCGGCTGCCGCATAAGTCCGGCAATGAGGATACGGGCCTGCTCTCCTCCGGAGAGTTGACCGACCGGCGTTTCCAGCTGGTCGGGACGAAACAGAAATTTCTTCGCCCAGGACACCACATGCAGGGACCGACCATTGTACATGACCGCATCGCCCTCCGGGGCCAAAGCCCGGCGCAGGGTCAGCGTCGGATCGATCGTTGCCCTGTTCTGGTCAAAAGAGACGACACGAATTTTATCCACAGCCTTGATAGTACCGGAGTCGGGGACTTCACCAGACGGATCGGCTGCTCCGGCGAGAATTTTCATCAGCGTCGATTTACCGCAGCCGTTTCGGCCGAGCAGGCCCAGCCTGCTGCCTGGCGAAAGAACAATATCGAGGTCGCTGAACAGGGTTTGCTCTCCGTATGCTTTAGCAATCCCTTGCGCTTCGAGTAGTTTTTTGGTTTTCCTGCCGGTGGCTTCAAAGTCAATCTGTACATTGGACAGCGAGCGGTTTCGAGCTTTCACCTCGGCCAGCTCGCCGGTCAGTTTATGGGCTTCGTCAATACGGTATTTAGCCTTGGTTGACCGCGCCTTCGGGCCGCGCCGCAGCCATTCGATCTCCCTGCGGGCTTTATTGGCCAGGCGCTCTTCCTCTTCCATCTGCCCGACGAGAAACTCTTCTCGTTTCTCGAGAAACTGCGAGTAAGAACCCTGCACCTGCAATGTTCCGTCAGGGTAGACCGCCGACAGTTCGACAATTCGGTTGCTGCAGTTTTCCAGGAAATGCCGGTCATGGCTGACCAGCAGGAAGGCCGATGGTCCGGCGTTGCCGGTGAGCATTTTTTCCAGCCAGAGTATGCCTTCGATATCGAGATGGTTGGTCGGCTCATCCATGACCAGCACATCAGGAGCGACAAGCATTGCCCGGCAGATCGACAGCCTTTTGCGCCAGCCGCCGGACAGATTTTTGACCGGCACATCGCTATCGGGAAACTCAGCGCGACTGAGAAGCGTATCGATGCGGTAATATTTTTCCGTTTCTTCGATATCTTCGTCACGCAGTGCCGCCATGAGGTTATGACTGACACTGTGTTCCTCCTCGAAGAGATCTTCCTGGGCCAGGTAGCTGAGACGGACAAATTTCCGGCAGAGGAGTTGTCCCTCGTCAGCCTCTTCTAAGCCACAGATAATTTTCAACAATGTTGATTTTCCCGAGCCATTTGGCCCAATAACACCAATCCTGTCGCCATTGCTGACCATCAAACTGATATTCTGAAAAAGAGCTTGCGCTCCGAACGATTTGGAAACTGATTTACAGGTAATAAGATTTGACATAACGGACCAAAAAACGGAAGATGAAACACGGCAGCATGACTTTTACAAACCGTGGCATTCCTGGCGGATGGTAAAATACGTAGCAGATACAGTATATTCGGGGTAGAGTGCACAGCCAAGGTAAAGCTTTTTCTTGTTGATTAATTCATTCCACCCTTGTATACAAAAAGAACTTTTTGTCATTGCATCCAAGAAACTCTTTCAATAGACTACAGACATCATACTTTTTGTTTTCCTGATTAACAACTCTTTTGGATTCGTATAATGGATGAACAGCTGCATATTATTATAGCCGGCAACAGAGGTAAGGTATTCAAGCTTCCCTGCACCAAAAAAAAGATCTGCCTCCTCATCTCGGCATCGGTCGTGACCCTTTTAGTCCTCACCGTCGCCAGCATGGTTTCCTTTTCACTCTATAGTAAGAACCGCAGCATTTCCGACCAGCTCGCCCGCCTGCAGGAAAACCTGCACTCCAGCAGTGAACAGATAGCCAGGCACAACAAACTGACGAAGGAAGAAAAGCTCAAACTCGACTTGAAAGTTGCCCGCCTTGAATTGCATAACCTGAAGCAGGCCACCGCCTTCAAAAAGGAAAAAGAATCCCTGCTCTCTACGACCATCGACGAACTCAAGGTACGCAGTGAGCTGATTGAGAAAATTATCGCCGGCATCGGTATCAAAATACCGCAGCACGACAACAGTGATTCGAAACATAGCGGCGGTCTGTTTATCGAGCAGTCGGATACGGATACCGACGACCTCCTCTATAAAGCGGACACATATCTCAAGACTATTCGGTATCTGCCCCTCGGCACTCCGTTGAACGGAAGCATTACCTCCAGATTCGGCAATCGCAAAGATCCATTCAACAAAAAATCGGCCTTTCATACTGGGATTGACATTCGCGGTAAAAGAGGTGAAAAAATTTATGCTACTGCCGACGGCGTTGTGCTAAAATCCTTTCGAAACGGTGGATACGGCAACTATATCACCATCGACCACGGCAACGGCTACACAACCGCCTATGCCCATTTGCACAAATATCTCGTTCATAAGGGCGACAGGGTGACCCGGGGTCAGATCATAGGCCTCGTCGGCAATACCGGCAGATCGACTGGCCCGCACCTGCACTACGAGATCGCCCTGGACAACAAAGTTATCAATCCGCACAACTTCATGAAAGTCGCCGGCTTACTTGAAAAATCCTCTTCTTCAACGGAGAAAAAATAATAATGGGCATGTTTGGAAAATCAATGGACGCCGAACAGGAAATGAAAAAAGTCGACAGTGAAGCCATTTCATCAATTATTGATAAAAGCATGACCATCAAAGGTGAAATTCGATTCAAAGGAAAGACGCGAGTTGATGGGACGATACACGGCAATATCGACGGAGAACATTTAATCCTCAGCGAAACCGGCAAGATCGTCGGTGACATACATACATCTTCGTTCAACTGCTATGGAACACTTGAGGGAAATGTCCAGGCCACCATGCTGACGGCGAGGAAAAACTGCTCCATCCATGGAAAACTTGAGGCAGGCAGCTTAACCGTTGAACCCGGCGCTTCGATCCAGGGAGAAATTAAAGCAGCAGCAAAGGATTCGAAACCTATGGAAAAGGACGCTCCAATTGCCTTAGCCATGAAAAAAACCGCCGAGAAATAAAACTTTGACGAAAAAGATGCAAAAGCGGGCAACGTCTATACCATTTGATCCCCCTACCGTCGCAAACCTGCTCAAATGTCCGTACTGCGGCAACGAATCGGATTTTTTTGAGATCACCGATGACGTTATCACTACGACGCATTATATCCAGAACAGCGACGGCAGTTTTACTATTGAAAGCAAAAGCTCCCAGTCTCTTGGGGATGTAAAACTCTTTTGCGGCAACTGCGAGGAGGACATCACCGAATTCCACCAACGGTTCTCGGAGATGATCTTTTGAAAGATCCCCCGGCACTCATCCTTGACAATCAAACCCTTTTTAGCTGCTATCAACAACTCAAAGCAAACGACATTATATGCGGTCGAATCCGCCTGAAGCCAGGTGAAGAGCATCTTTTGCTTGACCTGCTCGAGCGGGGAGTACGCCTTATTCCATCGGCAACGGCCCAGCTGGCAAGTAGATCAAAATCCTACCAGGCCATGATATTCAGCGAATTCATGCTGCCGGGTACCTTAGCAATTTACGACACCCACGCCTTACTGAGCGCCTCCTCTTTTTACCGGCAGCAGCACTACACCAAAGTCATCGTCAAACACGACCGAAAGAACGGCGGTCTCGGTATACATATCTTTAACGACATTGAAGAGCTCTACAACCATGCCGGCACGGGTCCTTTTGCTTTTCCTTTTGTCATCCAGCCTTATCAAAGCACAAGCAAGGACATCCGGGTGATTATTCTTGGTGACTATCTCGAGGCCTACGAGCGGGTTAATCCATACAATCTCAGGAAGAATCTGCACTGCGGCGGACACGCCTTGCCCTATACCATTCCTGATCAGCAGCTGGATTTCTGCAGAAAAGTCATGCAACGCGGCAAATTTCCCTATGCCCACCTCGACCTCATGCTCACCGCCGACGGTACATGCTATCTCATGGAAATAAATCTTCGCGGAGGACTGAAAGGGGCAATACTATCGGGGCGGGAGTATGTGGACAAGCTGAAGGCGATCCATGAAGGCCTACTGACGAAAATGAAGGGGTCTCGACAAGAGTAAGCGTGCACTGGTCGGAGGTTATACCTTTTTGCGACGGTTCCCGAGAAAACATGACTGCATCGGAAATAGGCCGTAGCAGAAATACAAAAAGGGAGAATGCCACACAGGCATACTCCCTTTTCAACTTACAATATCAGCGTGTATAATTATTATACACAACCTGTCGGCTTAGGCAGACCGGCCATTTTACAGGCTCCCTTACCAGGTCCTGATGGGAACAGCTCATAGATTCTCTTCAGCGGGAAACCGGTGGTCTTAGAGAGGATACGAACCATTGGCGCGATTCCATTCTTTTTGTAGTATTCCTGCAGGGCATCGATAACTTTCTGATGCTCGTCGGTCATTTCACTGATTCCTTCAACGCCTTTGACATAATCAACCCAATCTGCATTGAAATCATCACCTTTCAACAGGAATCCATCTTCATCTACTTCAAAGGTACTTCCGTTGTGTTCGAGAGTTGGCATTACAAACCTCCTTAGAATATTATTTTTTATAGCTTTCGCCGTTTTATAATTTAGGACTAACTACGGCTTATTACTATAGCCAAAACAATTTGTCAAGTGATTGACGAACCATTTATTCAGCTGAATAAGGCGCTCGGGACTATTTGACAAATAACTTGAAACTCTAACAACATAAGATAAATAGCTTTGTCCAGGCACAAAAGAAGCACCGCACATGCATAGGCAAAATATCGCGCTTTTCAAGACACCTCCTCTTCCTGTCTCCCTCAACAAAGAACCATGTCTGAATGAAGACAGACAGAATACCTTTTTTGTTGCATATGTCTATTATTTTTTTATTTTTCTACCCATTCCTCGGCGCTCCCCGTGCCGCTGCATATCAGCACCCCAGTTACTCACCGGAAGCAGCAAAACGATTTTTACTTGCACAGGGGAACAAGAAAGAGTAAATCGAACAGACTGTTATCTCATTGGTTTGTCATGCCATCCAGTTACAGCTGCATTTTATCGCTCGTAATAAAAGCAGCCTACAAACCTTCATAAACGTTAACCATAGACCCTTACTCTACTTTCATGCTGCGAATAATCCGCCAAAAAGCCCAATCGACTTTTATTCAAATCATCGTCGTCATTATTGCCCTGGTTTTCATATTCTGGGGTGTCGGCGCCAACCTCAATGGCGATCGTCAGTCGGCACTGGTGGTCAACGGTGAATCAATCACCTTTCCGCAATTCCAGCAGGCCTACGATCGGGCATATCAACGACTCAGCGACCAGTTCGGGGGCACTCTGCCAAAGGGACTCGCTGAAACCTTCGGGGTCAAGCAACAAGTCATAATGCAATTGGTACAGACGACACTTTTGCGCCAGGGTGCGGAAAAAATGGGCCTGGACGTCAGTGCCCAGGAGATCCAAAAAATAATCGAAGGGATGGTGCAGTTTCAAGAAAACGGCGTGTTCAGTATTGAAAGATATAAATCCGTGCTGGCAGCAAACAGAATGGCCCCGACCAAATTCGAAGACTCCATGCGACATGATCGCCTGTCTGAAGTGGCCGCCCGGGAAATCAGCAACTTTGCCGGCGCAGTGACCGATTTTGAAATTGAGGAACTCTATCGTCGACAAAATGAAAAAATCGCTGTCAACTATGTAAAGATCAGCCCGGCTCACTATGTCGACAAAGTGTTAATAGATGACACAAAATTAAAGGCCTGGTTTGAAACCGCTAAAAACAACTACAAGTCCGAACCACAGATCAAACTGAAATATCTGGCATTTACCTATGACGATGTCGGCAGCAAGATAGAAATCGACACGAGTAAAATTGAGGAGTACTACCAAAACAATCTGGCCGATTTTCAGGTTCCGGAACGAAGACATGCTCGACATATTCTCCTGAGCGCAAATGCGCAAGACTCTGCGGAGAAACACCAGGAGCAGGCCGCGAAAGCTGAAGAAGTACGTAAGATTGCTGAGACCAGCACGGATTTCGGTGCACTTGCCCAGGAATATTCAGAGGGGCCCTCGAAAGATTCCGGTGGCGATCTCGGCTTTTTCTCCGCGGGCCAAATGGTACCGGCTTTTGATCAAGCAGTTTTTGCCATGCAGCCGGGAGAGGTCAGTGAGGTGGTGAAAACACAGTTTGGCTACCACATCATCAAACTCGAAGAAATTCAAGCGGCACAAACCACTGCTCTTGCCGAGGTCACTGACGAAATAAAAACCATTCTGCAGAGAAAAGAAGCCGAGAACCTGACCTTCCAGGTAGCCAACGATGCCTATGAGGGCATAATCGGAGCGGGTAGTCTGACAAAATATGCCGAGACGCACCCGGATACGCCCATTATACAGACCGACTTCTTCCCAAAAAGCAATGCCCCGGCTGCCTTGAAAACCGATTCAGAATTTTTAGACAAGGCCTTTGAGCTTAATAAAGGGGAACTAAGTTCCCTGATCAAGGGACAATCCGGCTATGCCATTCTCTTTGCCGAGGATGTAAAAGAACCGGAGATCCCTGCTTTTGCAAGCATACAGGACACCCTGACAGAAGATTACCAAAAGGCACAATCCAAGGAATTGGCGGCAGCATCCGCCGAGGAACTCCTGCGAAACCTTCACGACGGGAAATCCCTGGAGGAAATGGCCCAGGCGATGAATCTCCCCGTTTTGCAATCCGGTTTCATTAGCCAAAGCGGACAAAACGACCAGACAACATTCCCCTCCGAGCTGCTCAGCGACGCTTTTCTGCTCTCCGCATCGTCTGCATTGCCGGAAACACCCGGCAAAGTCGGCGACGATTTTTTTGTCTACTCCTTTGTCGACAGACAGATTCCGGCTCTGCCCGAGGACAGTGAAGAAATCGAACAATATCGACAAAATATGTTACAGGCCAAGCAGCAGCAGCTCCTTTCCGCCTGGTTGCGTCATCAGGAAATGCAGGCGAAGATAACCACACATCCCAGCCTGTAATATCGGCTGGGATCAGAACACAGAGCCGTAAAAGCAGCGGAGTGAGGGGTAAGAAGTTACCCCTCACTCCGCTGCTTTTACGGCTAACAAGGCTTCCTTCTTCTTTTTATTGCCCTCAAGGACTCTCCGCACGCCCGCATGGGAGAGTTGCACATCGTACTCGTTCTTCAGTTTTCTGGAAATATCACGATAGGACCAACGATCCTCGCGCATAGCGCTTATTGCCTCTATGACTTGCTGCTGGGCAACGTTTTCGACCAGCACCTTGTCATCATTTACTTCCCAGCCGAAAGGCACCGGTCCACCGATATATTTGCCCTCTTTTTTGAGATGTTTCTTAGTCGCACGAATCGCCGCCCCGTGGCCGCTGTTCTCGCATACGGCCAGGGCGGATAACAGTTTGCCGACGATTCCGGCATACCCTTCGGAGACGACGAGCTTTCTCTTCTCATCCACGGTGATGTTCCCGCCAAGATCCTTGCAGAACACAGCAATATCATTTTTTCTCAACATCCCGTGCAGCTCGACGCCTTCTGCCGCCGAGCTGAGAATCCACTCCGCTCTCAAAATGACAAGCACATCTCCGGCGCAACACTTCTCAATCAACCTTCGGCCTTCGGGCCTTTCCTTGAAAGGCCGTTTTAAACTCATCCCCTCTTCGACGTGCATCTCTTCGATTGCCAGACCAACGCTCCGGGCATATTCGTCGAGAGCACTTTTCTGCTCTGCTTCCGCTACCAGATGTTCTTTTTCCAGCGCCAGGAATATATAGCCAAAAACCGTCATCGTCCCATCTCACACTTTTTCATGGTTACCACGCGAAAAAAGTCGACCAACATTGACTGCGTCGATATCTCGCTGATTTTAATCTCAAATATGCACACAATAACAGGTCATTCCGTATACCCACAACTATCATCCGAGAGAAAAGGTACAGTTTTTGGTTCTCATTGGATACAGACAGTGATATAGTAACTGGTTCTCTTTTCGCTCCGCGAGAAACATAACGAAGTTATTTACAGGAAAATTTTTCCGCCAAGACTACCCAGGCGTTTATGCAAACTCATGCTACCCTCCTCGACCAGTACCAAAAACTCTCGCCTTTTGAACAGGCCCTGCTGCAGTTACTGTCAATTGTCTACGAACCGGCTCATTCAACACTGGTCGTAAATTGCCTACGCCGGCTGGACCTGAAAAATCCGCGGGGAAACAAACCGACAGCAGCTAATCTCGGCCACTATTTCAGCAAATTCGAACAACTGGGTTTTCTGACCAAGGATCGTCAATGTGTTGACGAAATAGTTGAAGTTCTCAGTAAAATAGCAGTAAAAGAACAGACTTTCAATGTTTTTGCCAAAACCATCCAGGACGAGGCTCCGGTCTCTTACTATTATGGTAAATGGACGATCAGGTGCTGGCGCGGCATGCGTGAGATGCGCATCGGCGTCTACACGCAGCAGTTTGATCTCATTGAAGACGCCTCGGATTTTATTGAAAACCAATGCAGTGAGCTGATAACCGAACCGCCGCCGACTGTACGGATCATGACCCGACCGTTTGACGCCGAATGGTTTAGGACTCTGCCGACTTCTTTTCAGTTTTATCTGCTCAACAATGTCCTGCAGTATGGCCAGACAACACTGTCCAACTTCCCCGACTTAATCGATTTCCTCAACAACAACGAAGAGTTTTCCCACCTGTCGACAGACGAACAGTTACCTTTCAAGCGGCTTCTTTTCAATGAACTGCTGTTTCGCGGCCGCTTACCTGAAGCAGAGAAACTGGTCGACGACTGCAGGGATTCTTTCTACGGTACCGGAGCTCGCGGCACTCTTTTTTTTCTCTTGGGGAACAGCGAAAAAGCCCTGGCCGCCTTTGATGAAGATCTGGTCTTTCTCCAGAAATTCAGCAACGACGAAAAAGTCGCCTTTTTTGGTCCGGCGGGGATCTTTTACATTTTGACCCAGTTGCAGACCAGCAGTAAAAAAGACTATTACAAAATTGCCGACAGCATCGGCGTTGCCCTTTCGCTGTTTCAGGGAGCCAGGGAAAACCTTGCCTACAATTACCTGGCCACTGTTATCAATTCTCATATCAACAAAGGGCTGCAGGGGGAAGAGATCCACCTTCCCGAAAAGACAACGCAGAACGTTTTAACCGTGGCCATTGCCGGCATCTGCCAATATTGGCTTAACTCCAATGTTGAGCCGGATGTAAAGGCTGAAATTCTTTCTTATTACCATCGGTCCCGCGACCAGGAATATTCTTTCTTCACCCTTGTGCTCGGTGAGATTCTTGCGACCATTCATCACGATAACAGTGACTATCTTGCGGTGACCAAAAAATTGCGTGAAGAGACGTCCGTCGTCCCACTTCTGCCCATCCTCGAGCCGGAAGAGCCCTGGAAACGCAGCCTGCAGGCCCTCATTTACGCCACCAGCCAAGACGCGGAGTTGCCGCAGCAGGCCACCAGAATGATCTGGATGGTGGCCTTTACCGGCAAACTCATAACTATCTCGCCGAAAGAACAAAAACTGAATCCTGATGGAGAATGGAGCAAAGGCCGGCCGATCTCTTTATCACGGCTGTATAAGACCAACAGATTGAACTATCTGACATCGCAGGATCGCCGTATCTGTGCCGCCATAAAAAAGACCACCAATACGGAAACCCACGCAATTACCTTCTTCTTTGATATGGATAAAGCGCTGGTGGCAATGATCGGACACCCCAATATCTATCTGGCGGAATCGCCGCTTACCCCGGTAGAGTTTGTCGCCGGCGAGCCTGAGCTGTTTGTCGAAGAACGGGGCGACAATCTGCATATCTGTTTCGCCCACCCGATTACCTCCGACAATATTAATTATTACAGCGAAACACCCACCCGGGTAAAAATAATAACCATCAACGACAACCATCGGCGTATCGCCCAGATTACCGGCAAAGACGGCATCACCGTACCGATGTCGGCAAGTGAGCAGGTGCTGACGGCTATCGGCAATATTTCTTCTTTTATGACCGTGCATTCGGCCATCGCCGTCGACAGCACCGGCAGAAAGACCGGCAATATTAACTTCGTTGAGGCCGATTCCACCATTTACATGCATCTCATCCCCTATGGAACCGGTTTTCGGCTGGAGATGTTTGTCAAACCTTTTCTGGAAGGCGGCCATTACCTCAAACCCGGTCAGGGCGTGGAAAATATCATGGCCGAGGTGAACGGCAAACGGCTGCAGACAAGGCGCAACCTGGCCCTCGAGGAAGAAAAGGCCAGGGACATTGAAGAACTCTGTCCGATCCTCGATCTGGCCATCGACATGGAGCAGGAAAATGACCGGGAATGGCATCTCTATGATCCCGACGACTGCCTGCAGGCTTTGATGGAACTACAGGCTATTCGTGATAAAGTGGTGATTGAGTGGCCGGAAGGCGAAAAACTCTCCATTACCCACAAGGTTTCCCTCGATAACCTGAACCTGAAGATTCGCACCAACCGCCAGAACTGGTTTGCCATGAGCGGGCAACTCACCCTTGACCAGGGGCAGGTTGTCGAACTTAAGGAACTGCTGGCCAAAGTAAAGAAGTCGTCAGGCCGTTTTGTCGAAATCGGCGACGGCCAGTTCATCGCTTTGACCCAGGAGTTCAAAAAACGTCTCGGGGATATAAATCTTTTTTCCGAGGGTCTGGGTGACAACAACAGTGACGAAATCCTTGTTCACCCTCTGGCCGCCCTGCAGCTGGAAAAACTGGCCAGCCTGGCCAATACCGCCGCGGATGCGGGGTGGCGGCAGCAGATTCAGAAAATTCACGCCGCTCAGGATTTCAAACCGGAACTTCCCTCGACCCTTCAGGCCGAGCTGCGGGTCTACCAGCGGGAAGGATTCGAATGGCTGGCCCGGCTCGCCCATTGGGGCGTCGGCGGCTGCCTCGCCGACGATATGGGGCTCGGCAAGACCATACAATCGTTGGCGATCATTCTCAAACTCGCCGTCAACGGGCCATCTCTTGTTGTCGCCCCGACCTCGGTATCGACCAACTGGCAATCGGAAGTTAAAAGATTTACCCCGACCATCAACATCAAGTTTCTTTCCGGCAAAGACCGGGAGAAAAGTATCGAGGAACTCGGGAAATTCGACCTGCTGATCACCACCTATACCCTTCTGCAGCAGGAAAGTGAACTGCTCGCCACGGTCAAGTGGCAGGCAATTATCCTCGATGAGGCCCAGGCCATTAAAAATTCCGCCACTAAACGTTCCCGGGCAGCAATGTCCCTGCAGGCAGAGTTTAAACTGATCACCACCGGCACGCCCATCGAGAACCATCTCGGAGAACTCTGGAACCTGTTTCATTTTATCAATCCGGGTCTTCTCGGCAGCCTCAATAGTTTCAATGAGCGCTTTGCCGTTCCTATTGAGCGCTACCAGGACAGAGAAGCCAAACTGAAACTGAAAAAACTTATCCGACCTTTCCTTCTGCGCAGAATCAAATCGCAGGTTCTGGAGGAACTGCCCTCACGCACGGAAGTCACTCTTGATGTCGAATTGAGCCCGGAAGAAGCCCATTTCTATGAGGCGCTCAGGCAGAATGCCATTGATATGCTCGAGAGCTCGCGAGAAAAGAAAGGCCGACACCTGCAGATCCTGACGGAGATCATGAAGCTGCGCCAGGCCTGCTGCAACCCCCGGCTGCTCGACGCGAACACCACGGTGCAAAGCTCAAAGCTCAGAGTGTTTGCCTCGGTGGTCGAGGAACTGCTCTCGAGCAGACATAAGGCGCTGATCTTCAGCCAGTTCATCGGACACCTCAGCATCATCCGCGAATATCTCGACAAACAGGGCGTCAGCTACCAGTATCTGGACGGCAGCACCAGCACCAAACAGAGAAAAATACGCGTCGACGCCTTCCAGGCCGGGCAAGGCGATCTGTTCCTCATCAGTCTCAAAGCCGGTGGCCTTGGACTGAATCTCACTGCGGCCGATTACGTCATTCATATGGACCCATGGTGGAATCCAGCCATTGAAGATCAGGCCTCGGACCGGGCCCATAGAATCGGCCAGACCCGACCGGTGACCATCTACCGGCTGGTCTGTAAAAATACCATTGAGGAAAAAATTGTCAAACTGCATCAGGAAAAGCGTGATCTCGCCGGAAGTCTCCTCGAAGGCAGCGATATCAGCGCGAAAATGACTTCGGAAGACCTCCTCGACCTCATCAAAGACAAATAACCGGGTGAGTTTTCTCTTCCGGCATCGGTGTACTGGAGAGCCAGGCCAATCTGCGTGCTGTCTTGCTCTTCGTCCTTCTTTGTGAGATAACAAGTAGACAAGGCAGTTGTGTTGGACGATAATAGAAAAAAGATCATCACTTTCAATCGAAGTGCGGAGACAGCATGCCGAAAATCTCTCCAAAAATAATTATTATTTGTTGTGCGGGCTGTATCCTGCTCACCCTGTGGTTCAAGTCCTTTCTCCATCCCATTATCAACCCCTCGTGGTATGCCGACTCGTCACTTTCTGCTGCAACACAACAGGGTAATGGCAAAATTACCGTCCATTTCCATGAACGCCGACCGTTTTATATCGCCTACAAAAACGAAGCGCGCGGCCTCGTTGCCAATCCCATTAGCCAAGCCTTTGCTTACGCCGACATCCCTTTTACCTGGCAGGAGACACCGGCGACCCGTCAACTGGATATTATCAAAAACAACACAGATAAAAGCTGCGCTGCCGGGTGGTTCAAGACCCCGGAACGTGAGACCTTCGGCCAGTTCAGTCTGCCCATTTACCAGGATAAACCTTTTGTGGCGATCACCCGGTCCGATAACATGCTTCTTGCTGAAACGGAAACCCTGGAGCGGGTTCTTCAAGAAAGGCGCCTGCAGGTCCTGGTCAAAGACGGCTATTCCTATGGCCCGTACATTGATAGCCACCTCCGCCGACTTACTCCACGACAGGTCATCACCACCGCCGATAATCAGAACCTGATGCGCATGATTCAGGCCTACCGGGCAGACTATTGTTTCATGACCGAAGAAGAGGCGCAGGACCAGCTGCTCTTCTCCGGCCTGAAAAAATCGAACTTCAAGATGATCCGATTTTCCGACATGCCCCGCGGCAATAAACGCTATCTCATCTGCTCCCAAAAAGTTGACCAGGAGACACTCAAACGACTTAACGGCGCAATGCGCTACGTCGTCTACCTGGAGGAAAACGACGAATGAATCGACAAAAGCGCCTCAGTCGGATGCCCCTGTATTCTCTGGTCATCCTCACGGTGATCTTCTGTGTTTTTACGCTGGGCTACGAAAAATACGCGGCAATAAGCGCACAGGAACGCTTGGATAAACATGCGCTGATTGTTGCCGACGATCTGTGGCATTTTAACACGGAAGGAGTGAGCGAGTATCTGAGACTCGCTGCGGAATCGAACCATTATGAAAAACTCGAGGTTGTCAACCATAATGGGGAGCTGTTTCAGACTGTTATAACAGATCTGCCGAATACACTGGAAGAGCTCCTCATTCGTCTTCATCTCATCCCCCGCGTTGTCCTGGTGAGCCCAGTGGAATCAAAAACAAATATCATCGGCTGGATAGAGGCCATCTGGATACCACAGACCCTTCTGGTCCAGGCCCATGTCTTTCTTTTTTTATTTATGGTGCTCGTCAGCATTACTCTCTCCACCCGAATCATCAACGAAAAGCAACTGCTCGAAGAGCGGGTGGTGGCCAGAACCGATGAACTCGCCGATGCGAACAAAATCCTGCGGCAGGAATACCGTGAACGTCTCCTGGTGGAAGAGGAACGAAACAAAATCCAGCAGCAGCTTGAACAGTCGAGAAAGATGGAATCGCTTGGCTTACTGGCCGGCGGGGTCGCCCATGATTTAAATAATGTTCTCTCCGGAATCGTCACCTATCCGGACCTCCTCCTTCTCGATATGCCACCAGACAGCCCCCAGCGAAAAAGCATCGAAACAATTCGCGACTCTGGGCTGCGGGCCGCCGATATCATTCAGGACCTCCTTACCCTGGCCCGGCGAGGGGTGGTGAACAAGCAGCTGGTCAATGTGAACGAACTGATCCGCCAATACGGCGCCTCCCCGGAGTCCCATAAACTATTGGGCTATTACCCCGACATCGAGGTGACATATGATCTGGAGGAACCTCTTGCGCCGATAATGGGCTCACCAACCGCCCTAAAAAAAGTGATCATGAACCTTGTCTCCAATGGAGCAGAGGCGCAGCCGAAAGGTGGCTGCCTGTCTATTGTCTCAAGAAATATTCATCTGGAGAAACCGCTACAGGGCCTGCAACCGATTGCCGCGGGCAATTATATCCTTTTCCGGGTTAAAGATGAGGGTGAAGGTATCAGCCCGACGGATCTGCAGCGAATCTTCGAGCCTTTTTATACCAGAAAAGTAATGGGAAGAAGCGGCACCGGACTGGGTCTCACCGTCGTCTGGGGAACCATCGAAGACCACAATGGGGGTATAGACATCGTCAGCACCCCAAGCACTGGAACAACTATCGACATCTACCTGCCGGTAAGTACCGAAAAAATTTCTCCGGCGGAAAAAGAACCACCAGTGGAACTGCTTGGCAGACATCAGACAATTCTTGTCGTCGACGACGAAGACCACCAACGGGATATAGCCTGTGCAATCCTGAAACGCCTGCAGTATCAGGTATATGCCGTGGCCGGCGGTGAAGCGGCGGTGGCTTTTATGCAAACCCAAAAAGTCGACCTCGTCGTATTGGATATGATACTGACCGGGGGTATAGACGGCTTCGAAACCTACAAACAGATTCTTGAGCTGCACCCCGGACAAAAAGCCATCATCGCCAGTGGTTTTTCGGAGACCGACCGGGTACAGAAAACCCATGCACTCGGCGCTGGAATCTGTATCAGAAAGCCGTATACGCTGCAGCAATTGAGTATTGCGGTATGGAAGGAACTGCAGGAGAGTGAGCAGGAGACTTTTACTCTGTAAGATTGGCCAGGATGAGGCCCCAAAACGCATGCTCCCCGCTTTCAAAAGACCAGCCAAGGTGGCCATTGCACCCCCGGCACACGGCATAACGCCAGACATGCCCCGCGAACCAGGTGAACTCCGACGAGGCCGCTCCGGCCCGGTGACAGCCGGGGGCATTGCTGAAGCAGCCCAGCTCAAAAACTATTCCGGCAGGGTTAAAAAAGGTATGCGCGTGGGACCCCTGGACAGCAATCTTCCGGTCCCTGCTCGTTACCGCTTTGCCGCATGCCCGGCAAAAGATGGCCCGAGCAGGATCGATCCCTTCCTGCTCGTCATTCTTTTCCGCCGGCAGACCAGGCGCACCTCTGTCCTGCCGCTCATCGACCCGAAAACAATAGCTGCTGCTATGCGCCATCTCCACCATAATAATCAACAATAGCCTCAATCAATCCCGCGATCGTGTATTCTTTCGGCTGCACATCGACCTGCAAGCCGTTATCGGTGATCGTTTTAGCGGTTATCGGGCCAATTGCGGCTATTTTAATCCCTGACAAAAGCTGTTGCAGTTCTTCCTGGTTTTCCGCATCAATCATTGCTAGAAAATTACGTACGGTGGAGGAACTTGTAAAGGTGACCATCTCCACCTCACCATTTTTCAGCTCTTCTCTGAGGCTCTCTTTATCGCCTGCAGCCGGACAATTTTCATAGACCGGCGCGACCGTCACCTGGGCACCTGCACCCCGCAGGGTTTCGGGCAATATCTCTCTAGCCTGGAGAGCGCGCGGGATGAGAATATTTCGCCCCTCAACGCCCTGATCAAGGAGGCTTTCCGCCAGCCCTTCGCCGGTAAAGGTACTGGGGATTAAATCTGCATTGAGACCGTAATTGAGAAGAAAATCGGCGGTACTCTTGCCGACGACGGCGAGATCGGTCCCTTTCAGATCCCGTGCATCCATGCCAATGGAATAGAGGTGGTCAAAGAAATACTTTACGCCATTGAGCGAGGTAAAGAGGATCCAGTGGTATTCATTCAGCCGCTCGAGTTCATTATCCAGGATGTTGTAGTTGGCAACCGGCTTGATATGAATCGTCGAATATTCCAGACAGTTGGCACCAAAATCTTCCAGGCCGACGACAAGCTCGCTGGCCTGCTCCCGGGTCCGGGTGACAATAATTTTTTTGCCGAAAAGCGGCCGCTTTTCATACCAGTCGATGGTATCGCGCAGCTTGACCACCTCGCCGACAATTATCAATGCCGGCGGTTTGATCGCCGCATCGTTGACGACCTGGGTGATCGTCTCCAGGGTGCCGACCACCGAGCGCTGTTGCGGGGTGGAGGCCCAGCGCACGACAGCCACCGGGGTCTGCGGATCACGACCGTATTTGATCAGGTTGGCGACAATTGTCGGAAGATTTTTAATGCCCATATAAATGACCAGAGTGCCGGCACCGGTCGACAATTTGGACCAGTCGATGTTCGAGCTTTCCTTGGTCGGATCTTCATGGCCGGTCAAAAAGGCCACGGAGGCGGTATAATCTCTATGGGTAATGGGAATACCCGCATAGGTGGCGGCGGCTGTTGCGGACGTCACTCCGGGCACTACCTCGAACTGCACACCGGCTTCGTGCAGCTCCTCCAGCTCTTCGCCGCCACGTCCGAAAATAAATGGATCGCCGCCTTTCAGGCGCACAACCATCTTTCCAGCCAGCGCATGGTCAACGAGCATCTGGTTAATTTCATCCTGGCTGAAAGTATGCTTCACCCCGCCTTTTTTACCGACATAAATCAGTTCGGCAGTGGTCGGCGCATGCTTGAGGAGTTTATGGCCGGCAAGATAGTCATAGACCACAACCTCGGCCCGCTCGAGCAAACTCTTTCCACGCACGGTAATGAGACCGGGGTCTCCGGGACCGGCACCAACCAGATACACCTTTCCGAGCTTTTTCATTTTTATTTTTTATCCATAATTAAAACGAACAGATATCCGCACACCAGTCTCCCCTGCAGAAAAGGCGGGAGGGTGACGGTTCCCTGTGCAACGACCTCAAAGAACGATAAAAACATCATAAACAGTTTTTACCTGAAAGACAAAAAGGGCTTTCCCGAAACACGGGAAGGCCCTTATGCACAAAAAAGATGAGAAAATCAGCTACGTTGAGACATCATGACGACGACTACAGCTCACGCATAATGGCTTCGGTAACTTCTCCGATGGAGAGCGAACCGTCAACGGAGATAACTTTCGGACCATCGATGTTTTTGAAATAATTTACCGCAGCCATGGTCCCGGTGTTTTCATCATAGTAAATACCATGACGCTTGCTGATAGCCTCTTCGTCCTGGTCATCGGCGCGGGTCTTTAATTCTCCGCCGCAGACACGACACACCAGCTTGCCGTCTTTTTCCACCGGCTTAATTGCCTCAAAAGCGATATGATTGGGGTGATTATTGTCATTGACACAGAGGCGACGGCCCATGATCCGCTCTTTGGCGATCTGACGATCAAGGGTAATCTCGATAACGTAGTCAAGAGCCAACCCTTCTTTTTTCAAGGTCTTGTCAAGGGTAATGGCCTGGTCTTTGGAGCGCGGAAAACCATCAAGGATCCAACCGTCTTTACAGTCTTCTTTCTGCAACCTGGCCACCATCATCGGGATAGTGATATCATCGGGCACCAGATCCCCTCTATCGATATATTCTTTGGCTTTTTTGCCAAGCTCGGTACCGCCGACAATATGCTCTCTGAAAATGGCACCGGACTCGATATGCGGGATATTAAATTTTTTCTGTACGATAGCACCCTGAGTACCTTTACCACTGCCGTTCGGTCCGAAAACCAGAATGTTCTTGCCCATAGTGTTAGTCTCCTTTTAAACTTTACATTTAGTACTACGTTATCTGGAAAAACCGTGTTTGACTATGTAGTTTAACGGAGGCGGCCCCGATTTCATATCGTTCACAGCCTGGGGCGGCAAAGTTGCCTTCCGAATCGTAACAAGCTGGATACTATAGACCAAAATAGACAAACGAGCCATAAAAATATCTCCGCATAGATTTTGACTTTCATCAGGAAAGCGGTTATTTTCAGGATCATTGCAGGATGCAGCATGCGGCCCTGGTGCCGAAAAGCCTGACAGCACCGGCAATACATACCTTTTCTCCGCCGACGCGGCAATATCAACCCAAAAAAGCCATTAATACTTATGAAAGAAATACATGTTGGTCTCATCGGTTTCGGAACGGTCGGCAAAGGCCTGGCAAAGGCTTTGCTTGCACAGAAAGAAAGACTCCTGCAGAAAACCGGAACTGTTTTTGTGCTATCGACGGTGGCTGATATCGCCCTGCAGTCTTTACCGGAAGAATTCAGTGATGTCACCCTGACTAAAGACGCCGGCGATATTTTTTCCGACCCAAAAATTGATATCGTCGTGGAACTGATCGGCGGCATGGAACCGGCCAGAACCTTTATGCTCAAAGCCATCGCCGCTGGCAAACATGTGGTCACCGCCAACAAGGCCCTGCTGTCCGTCCATGGCCGAGAGATCTTTCAGGCCGCCGCCGAAAAAAATGTCGAGGTCGGCTTTGAAGCCAGTGTCGGCGGCGGCATTCCGGTTATCAAGGCACTCAAAGAGGGACTGGTCGCCAACAGGATCAACTACATTAAAGGGATCATGAACGGCACCGCCAATTATATCCTTTCACAAATGACTGACCACGGCACGCCCTTCCAGGAGGTGCTCAAAGAGGCGCAAAAACTCGGCTTTGCCGAAGCGGATCCGACCTACGATGTCGAGGGCATCGACACCGCCCACAAACTGGCGATCCTCATGACCATCGCCTATGGCCTCGACGTCCAGCTCGACGACATTACCGTGGAAGGTATCTCCAGCATCGAACCTGTCGATATCCAGTTCGCCAAGAAATTCGGCTACCGCATCAAACTACTGGCCATCAGCCGGAACCACGGCGACCATGTCGAGGCCCGGGTGCATCCGACCATGGTCCCCGAAAACCATATGCTGGCAACCATTAACGGGGCGTTTAACGGGATCCAGTTCCAGGGCGACACCGTCGGGGACGTGCTGCTCTATGGCGCAGGCGCCGGCATGATGCCCACCGGCAGTGCGGTGGCCGCCGACGTGGTCGATATCGGCAGAAATATCATCAACGGCTGTATCAACCGGGTACCGGCCCTTTCCTACCTGCCGAAACATATCGGCAAACCGACCATTACCCCGATGCAGGACCTCGTCTGCCCGTACTATTTTAGGATTACCGCTCTCGATAAACCGGGAGTTCTCTCGGTCATCACCGGAATTTTCGGCAAACACGACATTTCTATCCGGTCGATGATGCAGCAGGAACGCGACGCCAACGAGCCGGTCTATATCGTCTTCCGGACACACCGGGCAACCGAGGGCGCTATCGAAAAAGCCATTGCCGAGATCGATGCCCTGGATGTCTGCACCGTGCCGACCGTCAAAATTCGACTCCTCAACCCGGAATAGGCCGCATAAAGGTTATACATTATGAAATACCTGATACTTGTCGGAGACGGCATGGGCGATTTTCCCCTCGCCGAACTCGGTGGCCGGACCCCGCTTGAGGCGGCCGATATCCCGATGATCGATGAGCTGTGCGGCAAGGGTGAATTTTTTCTCAATACTACCGTGCCGGACGGTTACCCACCGGGCAGCGATGTGGCCAATATGTCGCTGCTGGGCTACGATCCAGCTGCCTATTATACCGGCCGGGCGCCGCTCGAGGCTGCGGCAATGGGCATCCGGCTGGCCCCCGACGAGATCGCCTTTCGTTGTAACATGGTCACCCTCGATCATGGCGAAGGCGGCCAGGTCACCATGCGTGATTTCTGTGCAGGCCATATCACCAACGAAGAGTCACATGCCCTCATCGCCGCCCTGGAAGCGGAATGCGCCACCGAGCAGTTTCATTTCAAGGCCGGGGTGAGTTACCGCCATCTGCTCATCTTCAAAGGAGAGCATCCCGGTTTTATGACGGTGCCGCCCCATGACTACATTGAACAGGACGTCACCGAACACTTCGGCAAATACCTCGCTGAGCCGCAATGGAAGACGCTTTTAGAGAAGGCAAGAAAGATCCTGGCCGACCATCCGGTCAACCACACGCGCATCGCCGCGGGAAAAAATCCGGCCACCTTCGTCTGGCTCTGGGGGGAAGGAAAGATGCCCACTGTGCCGACACTGACCAGCCGATTTAATATCACCGGGACGATGATCAGTGCCGTTGACCTCCTTAAAGGGCTCGGTGTTCTCGGTGGGTTGTCGATCGCCAATGTTCCCGGCGCCACCGGCTATATCGACACCAACTATCAGGGCAAGGCCCAGGCGGCCATCGACGCGCTGACGACGCAGGACTTCGTTTTCGTACACCTGGAAGCCCCGGATGAAGCCGGCCATCAGGGATCGCTAGCGGACAAAATTACCGCCATCGAAGACTTTGACGCCCGCATCGTCCGGCCGATCGTCGAGGAGTTGCGCAAGAGGAAAGAAGACTTTCGGGTTGTGGTCACCATGGACCATTTCACGCCACTGGCGCTGAGAACCCATGTCTGTGACCCAGTTCCCACTCTGCTCTACGATTCCCGTGAAATAATAAAGGGATCGGGCCGGCAATTCTCAGAAAAAAGCTGCACGGCGCATGACGCTGCTGCGAAGAATGGCATCAAAGCCGGTCATAAGATGATCGACAAGCTCTTTGCCATCAAATAACGACACATTCAGGTCAACCTCTCATGCCGGAACAGATTTTTACCACCACGGTCAGGGTACTCTACGGCGATACCGACGCTGGCGGTGTCGTCTACAACGCCAATTTCCTCCGCTATTTTGAAATCGGCAGGACCGAACTGATGCGCGCCTGGGTCTGCTCCTACAGCGATATCGAAAAGCTTGGCTTTGTGCTGCCGGTCACCGAATGCTGGGCCCGCTACAAGGCGCCCGCCTTTTACGATGACATGTTGACCATCGAGACAACAATCGCCGAAATCAGTACACTGAAATGCAAATTCAGCTACCGTATCGTCAGAAAAGAGGACGGCACCGAGCGCCCCAAACTGCTGGTAAAGGGCTATACTGTGCACGCAGCCGTGACCAAAGAAGGCAAGCTGACCCGCCTTCCGGAAGAAATCATCCAGAAAATTACGCAGTTTTCCTGTCATACCAAAAAGATAGACAGCACAGCCAAATAAGCTGTTGACAATATTTTCCACGGGTGTATATTGGACAATCTCAGCGCGGGGTGGAGCAGTCTGGTAGCTCGTCGGGCTCATAACCCGAAGGTCACAGGTTCAAATCCTGTCCCCGCTACCAAGTATATTCAAGGGGTTAAGCTATTATAGCTTAACCCCTTTTTTTATGTTCTTAAAATTTGTAAAAACTTTGTAGGCAAATCTTAACAACCGGCCCCGGAAAAGCCCGTCTCCGAAAAAAGAAAATCTCCCGCTCGCTTGGATAAAACTTTATCCAGCCTCAAATCCCAGTCGACCAATATTGATAGTTCATTTTTTTCCGTAGTATAATCTTTTCACCTGTGAAGCAGGCGTATAGACCAGGCTTCGACAAAGGCTTTATAAGCTTCCAATTGGTCATCATGACTTTTCAGTGACAATGACTCATAAAAAACTAAACGGCAACGTTCGGGCGAATCGAATTTATTGGCGAGAAGTTTTGATGAGGCACGGCGAAATATTGATACTCGGCGCAATGTGCATTAAAGACGGCTGTAGGGCTTTATTAATTTTTCGAAGTTAATATATTTAAAGGTTACGATTCATAGAAGGTCTTGGTACATATAAATTATAAAATATGTTGACTATTGAAGAACCTTGGCAAAGGTCGCCTAAAAGATAGCAGGGCAGCCGAATAACTCGTTAGGCCATTGCCCCGAAGTGAGGACGACCTCACCGCTCCAATATTGATCGGGGACGACCCCGCCATTTTGCAGGGAGAAGATACATGGCTTGGGTAATTCTCGTTATTGCGGGGCTGTTCGAGACCGGTTGGGCCATCGGCTTGAAGTACACTGAAGGCTTTAGCAGATTGTGGCCTACCATTTGGACGATTCTGGCGATGATCGTCAGTCTTTGGCTACTGGGCATTGCGATGAAGTCACTTCCGGTTGGCACTGCTTACAGCATCTGGGTTGGTGTTGGCGCTGTTGGCACCGTAATCCTTGGAATAGTGCTGCTCGGAGAGCCCGCAAACGTTGGTCGGCTAATCAGCATTACGTTGATCATCGCTGGCATCATCGGTCTCAAACTTGCATCACCCGCCTAACGAATATTAATTCAACCGACGCACCTAGTTTTTTATGGTTATATAACAAAAAGAAACATTTAAGCCGTTGATATTCAACAAACTAAAGTTCAAATGGATAATACCGATATTTATCAAACGCTAAAAGATCATTTTGGATTTGATGCTTTCCGTTCTGGGCAGAAAGAAGTCATAACCACACTGCTAAATGGTGAGAGTGCCGCTGCCATATTTCCCACTGGCTCTGGCAAAAGTCTTTGCTATCAATTGCCCGCTTTACTGTTGCCAGGGTTGACGCTTGTGATTTCGCCATTAATTGCACTTATGAAAGATCAAATTGACAGCTTAAAGAAACAGGGTATAGCTGCTGAGCGTCTTGACTCCAGCCTGGATGCCGAGAGCTACCGCAAAGCAATTCACAACATTCGTACAGGGCAACTTAAAATTTTGTTTGTTGCTCCGGAGCGTATGTCAAACGAACGGTTCTTAAGTATCATTAAAGGCCAACAACTCAGTTTGCTGGCGGTAGATGAAGCGCATTGCATTTCTGCATGGGGACATAATTTTCGACCTGATTACTTAAAACTTGCTCGGGCAGCAAAGGAACTTTGCGTAGAGCGAGTGCTTGCCCTGACAGCAACGGCGACGCCTAAAGTTTCTGCTGATATGGCTGAAGCATTTGATATAAAATATCAAAATGTTATCAATACAGGGTTCTATAGGCCAAACCTTGAAATGCATGTTATTGCATGCAGCAATAGTGAAAGACCCTCACTGCTTATCAAAAGGTTGCGTACAAAACCACCTGGTTCAACAATTATATATGTCAGCTTGCAGCGCGATGCAGAAACGGTAGCAGAAAATCTTAGAAATAATGGATTTAATGCTCGATCCTATCATGCGGGAATGTCTGCTGAAAACCGTGCAGCTGTACAAGATGGGTTCATGGATAATTCGATAGAAATTATTTGTGCAACAATTGCATTCGGCATGGGGATAGATAAAGCCAACATACGCTATATTTACCACTATCATTTGCCGAAAGGATTTGAGAGTTATATGCAGGAAATTGGCAGAGCAGGCCGTGATGGAAAACCTTCTTTTTGCGAACTTTTTGCCTGTGCCGACGACTGCACAACACTTGAAAATTTTGTCTATGGCGACACACCTGATGCAGAAAGTATTGTTGACATCGTGAATGCCATATTGGATCAGGGTGGAGAAATTGACGTTTCTATTTACGAACTTTCACGTAAGCACGATATGCGCACGCTTGTTGTGAACACTTTGTTGACTCGTTTAGAGCTTATGGAAATAATCCGCTCGGAAGGTTTTTATTATAGCAATATCCGATTGGCTCCGACGCTTAGCTTCGATGAAATATTGTCACACTACAACGAAAACCAAGCTTCCTTTTTACGTAAGATGTTCAGCTGTTGTACTATGGCAAAAAAGTGGGCCACACTGGATACTGATCAAGCAGCCATCACTACTGGCCATAACCGTTCAGTGATTCTCCGAGCTTTGGAGGATCTTGAAAATAAGGGTTTTGTTGAACTTCAACTGGGTGGGTACAGGCAACGATTCAGAAAACTTGATGAAAATGTAAATCGTCAGGAACTCTGTACTCATCTACAGACGACATTTCTTGAGCATGAGCAGATGGAGATTCGCAGGATTCAAAATATCCTCGACTACGCACAACATGATGGTTGCTTAACGGGCTATCTTCTTAACTATTTTGGTGAGACGTTGGATAAATGCGGACATTGTGGAACATGCCTTGGCGACTCTCCCGGCAGAGTGAAGGAAAGGGTAAATGAAAAGATAAAAAATCATAATTTCGAAAAGTTGAGTACGTTGGTCAAAGAATATCCAAATGCTTTATTACAGCCCCGACAGCAGGCGCGTTTTCTATGTGGTCTGAACTCACCAGCAGTTTCAGCGGCCAAATCTTTACGGGGCAATCCAGTCTTTGGTAGCCTTGCACAAGTGCCTTTTGCACGTGTTTTGAAATATTGCGAATCTACACCCAAAATTGGAACACCCTGTTCTTCGCAAATAATCGAAGAAAAGAAGGTTTAGGTATTGAAATGAAACATTTTATTCCATCACTCTAGAGTAAAAACGGCTCGATATGTTGGTCGGGAGTGTATGCCGGTCTTTCGAATTTCATAAATATTTTTTGAAATAACCTGCTTCCCCTCTGGCGATATTACCCATATAAATGGGAGGCTTCCTTACATTGACCCAGCGAAGTGGTCACCAGCGAAGAAGCTAAAGCCGTTCCGCTCTTCCTTGGCGCTATACATTGCTCTATCCGCAGCCTTCAGGAGTGTTTCCCTGTCGATTCCATGGGTCGGAAACAGGGCGATGCCAATACTGCAGCTGATATGGCAAGACGTTCCATGCAGCTCAAACGGTTCCTGTAATACGTTGAGTATATTCCCTGCGACGTGGGCGGCGGTATCAGGAGTTTTGGTTTCAGTAACAATAACAGTGAATTCATCACCGCCCATCCGGGCTACCGTATCCATTGCTCTGACACAGGCCAGCAAGCGCTTTGCCGTTTCCTTGAGCAGTGCATCACCTATATCATGACCAAGGCTATCGTTGATTTCCTTGAAATGATCAAGATCGAGAAACAGTACAGCGAATTGCTGCTGGTTTCGTCTTGCCACAGCCATTGCCTGTTCCATTCGGTCATATAACAATACCCGGTTCGGCAGGCCGGTGAGTTTATCATGATGGGCCATGTACTGGAGTCTTTCTTCGTTTTGCTTACGTTCTATAACGACAGCCAGGGTATCCGCTACGGTTTCAAGAAATCGCTTCTCAGTCTCATCGCAGACATGGTCGGCCGAAACATAGGTATTAAGAACTCCCAATATTCGACTTTCTAGTGTAATCGGCACACAATAATGGCCATGTGGTTGGCTATCGCCATATTTCACTTCGTGTTGATCCCTGGTGACGCTGGAAAAAACGATCTCGTGACAAATCGCCGCCTTGCCGCACAGACACTGGCCAAACGGTAGTTGTTGACAGGATTGTTGCACGGCCTCCGGCAGATTACGTTCGGCCACCATTTTCAAGGTAGTATCGTTTTCGTCGGTTACAAAAATGGCCCCTTTATTCAGCAGCGCATACACCGGAACGGAGAGGACGGTATCGAGAGATTTGAGCAGCACTTCACGCAAACTCAGGCGGGGCTGCGAGATATTGAGGATGGTATCCAGTACACGCTGAATGTTCTGCGCATGTTCAATTTCCTGTTGCGCCCTTTTACGCTCGGAAATATCCCGCAGTACGCCTATACCGTTCCATTTGCCGCCGATCCGGGTGGATGAAAGTGAAAGTTCAACCGGGATCTCCGTGCCATCCCGGCGAATCGCCGCTAATTCGATTGTTTTGCCGATTGCAGATCCCTCGCCCGTCTTTTGGAATTTCGGGAATGCCTTGAGATGGGCCTCATGAAAACGTACAGGGACCATTAAGTTATGCAGATTCTCGCCAAGAGCTTCTTCCCGGCTGTAGCCGAAGATCTTTTCGGCAGCCTTATTCCAAAAGGAAATGTTGCCGTCATTGTCCATGCAGATAATCGCATCTTGTGCCGAAGCACTGATTTTTTCAAATTTATCCTGGCTTTCTTCCAGCTTCAGATGCTCCTCCCGCAATTGCTGAAACAGGTGCGACTGCATCTCCTCGCGAGTCTTACTTTCCGTAAGCAAACGTTGTCCGGCACCGGCCAGTTCTTTTTCCGTATGCCCCAGGATATAGTAAATGAGAGCGAGAATCGTCAATCCTATGGTGGCAAAAATGGCGATAAACTGCAGCAAATATCTTCTCGACAGGAGAAGGGTTTCAGTCATGTCGCGCAGCATGACCAAAGTGGCGACCGGCCGCCTGCCTGCATCCTGCACAGGGATAACAGCCGCCCAGTATTGGTGCCCTTGTAATTCGATGTCTTGATAAACGCTGATGGTATCAGATGCGTTACTTGATGCATTATTCAATGCGAAGGCATCACTGATATGGCTGAGCGGTTCCAAGGAGACATCTTGCAGACTCTGGGAGAGCAGCACTGCCCGGGGGAACTGCTCCCAGGAGAAAGGACGAGTAAGCATGCGCATGCCGGATTCCCACTCACTCTGTACAAGAAAACGCTTGTCAACGAACATGAGGAGTTCGATCTGGAACATCGTGTGCAATTGCTGGATCAGATTATCGATCTCTTGCCCTAGTTCGATGTAGCCGAGCAGGTGTCCATTGTCAGTTATGGGTAACACAGAACGAAGGGTGAAAGTTCCCAAAGGTCCTAGCTCTATGCCGGAGAACAAGGTGGCTGTGCGCTCCGCGCCGAGTGCGGTAAAACGATCAATAGTATCACCATATCTATCGGGTTTATGCACACGAAGCAGATTAATGCGTTGCGAATTATGAAAATAGAAATGGGTGATGTTGTGATCCCGGTGAAGACCTTCGTTGATCGGCCCGGCAAGCTGCAAAAGCCTCTGGCGGTCACCGGATCTCAAGGCACTTACAAGCTTCTCGTTCCGGGCGAGGAATTGCAGGCTCACGGCCATCACCTCGGCCTTGGTATCCAGTGATGACAGGAAATAGCCCTGCATAGCCTCAGCTTCCTGTAACACGGCTGTATCTTTGTGCTCACTTTCCAGATGGGCTATAAAGTAAATGCCGATGCAAAGGACCACCAGACTTGCCGCGACAAGCGGTAGCAAAATGCGGAGTTTCAGGCTTACAAGACCAATGACATTGTCACTGCGCCCTGCTCGTTGTAGAAATGCCATAACACAATTTCCTCAAAAGAGTGCCGACCTGCAATAATTTGATATGTAATTCAATAATCAGGGTAAAATTCTTCCAAGCATGCCTCGCAGATACCATGACTGAATTCAGCTTCAGAATGTGTCTGGATGTACGCCTCAATTTTGTTCCAATAGCCTTTGTCATCTCGAATCTTTTTGCAATGCATACATATAGGCAAGAGTCCGCTTAATTGCCGTACTTGTGCCAAGGCCTGTTCCGCTTTTTCCTTTTCTCGCCGGAGTTTTTGCTCATTTTTTTTGAGTTGTTCTTGTTTTCGGGCATTTTCAATGACCAGGCCGCATACTTCAACAATGGATAAAGCTAGGTTTAGATATTGTTCTTTGTATTCCTGAAAAGTGATCTCATCTACCTCGACAATGCCGATTAGCCGTTTTTGGTAATGGATTTTTACCCAGAACCCTTTCTCGAACTGAGTCCAAGCATATTTACCAGAAAATGTCGGCCTCGGATCATGGCTTGTTCCTGCATCCTCAATCGACACTGGGAAGTAATGAACTTTTTTCGGTAAAAAAAGGACGGTAAATATTTCGATAATATTTGCAATTGCTTGTTTCTCAGAATCCGAATGGCTTAAACTTGCCAGCAGATCCAAGGCCATGGCATAGTTGGATATTTGTTCTCTCGCAATTTCTAAATCAGTTTCCAAATTTTTTTTGACCCCATGGAAATTTTTACGTTAATCTATTGCCGATTTTGCATACAGCTCTCAATGGTCTTTTCTAATTGCACAAAATCGAGAGGCTTTTCAAAACAACCAACAGCTCCGGCCTGCATGGCATTGTCGGTGATTTCGTCGTCGAGATAGCCGGTCACAACAATTCCTTGAATTTTCGGATCTATCTTGATTGCCCTGGCAATAAGTTCAACACCATTTATTTCAGGCATCTTAAAATCAGTAACAAGTACATCAATCGTTGTGTCTTGCTGCAAAATATCCAGTGCTTCTTTAGCCGAGTTGGCCGTGTATGTTATATGGGATAATATTTCTAATTGTCTTGCTAAAAGTTTTACGAGTTGCTCTTCATCATCGACAACCAATATTTTCGATCTCAACTTCATAAATCAGCTACCTCGAATTTTGATTTTTTCTTCACTGTGAAGCAACGTTAGACCTGTGATTTGTCATTTTTTGTTCTTTCGTACTCACATTTTTTCACCAAGCATCTCATCTTTTGCAAAAAAAATCCATGTATTTTCAACTTGTCTGAGGGCAAAATTGATGAAAAAGACCATCAGATTAGCCGGGTATTGTAGCAAAAAAAATTGATATTTATTACTCTGTGCCCTTCCATCGTTTTTTCCAGGTGTAAATGATTAAATGAGAAAACAGAGCAATCAGAGAAAATCATTATGATAACATTAATCAAATCGTTTCGAGATGCTCTCGAGAGAGTCGATCGTGCCGGTGCGGATCGCGTTTTCAAGCAGGCTTTGATGCACATGACACCGATCGTGGCGATCGAGCAGGTAGTCGTGCCGGCACTCGAACAGATCGGCACGGCCTGGGAGGAGGGCAGTGTGGCACTGTCGCAGGTGTATATGAGCGGCCGTTTTTGCGAAGAGCTGGTGGAACTGGTCTTGCCGCCAAGTGATCCGAACCGCAAGAACCAGCCACGATCGGCCATTGTTGTTCTCAGTGATTACCACATGCTCGGCAAACAGATCGTCTATTCTGTTATGCGTGCCAGTGGTTTCGAGTTATTCGACTACGGCCGCATGGATGTGGACGAGTTGGTAAAACGAACACTTGCCGATAAGATCCGCGTGCTGCTCATTTCCGTGTTGATCCTCCCCTCCGCCCTTAAAGTCCGCGAGGTCTGTGCACGGCTTAAGGCTTCTGATGCGGAAATCAAAGTTGTCGTGGGCGGCGCTCCCTTCCTCTTCGACAGTCGGATGTGGCGGGAGGTTGGCGCTGACGCCATGGGACATAATGCCGCTGATGCCGTCAGAATCGTCCAAAGCTGGATGGGAGGTGATAAATGAACAGCATGCAGCGCACCTTGACCGCCCTGGGCCAGCAGGAACCCGACCGCGTACCGCTGTTCCTGCTTACCACCCTGCATGGCGCTCAGGAATTGGGCATGTCCATTGAAAAATATTATTCACGCGCCGAATACGTCGCGGAAGGCCAGATGCGGCTGTTGAAGAAATATCGCGGTGACTGTCTCTATTCGTTTTTTTACGCCTCTATCGAAACCGAAGCCTGGGGCGGCACGACCCACTATCTGCCGGACGGCCCTCCACTGTGCGGATCACCGCCTCTCCGCTCGTTCAAGGATATCGATCGCCTTGCACCACCAAAGGTCATGGAATCTCCCAGCCTGGTGCGCGTGCTGGAGGCCAATCGACTGCTCAAGGGACAGGTGGGCGACACGGTGCCGATCGTTGCCGTGGCCATCTCGCCATTTTCCCTCCCGGTGATGCAGCTGGGCTACGACCGCTACATCGAACTGATCTATGAGCAGCCGGAACGGTTCGAACGTCTCATGCAGATCAACATCGCTTTCAGCGTGGAATGGGCCAACGCGCAGCTGGCCGCGGGTGCTACCGCCATCTGCTACTTTGATCCGGTTTCATCCACCACCAGCATTCCTCGCGATCTCTACCTCAGGACCGGGCAGCAGGTTGCCAAACGTGCATTGGCCCAGATCAACGGCCCGACTGCGACGCATATGGCTTCCGGACGCTGCCTGCCGATCATCGCCGACATTGCCGACACAGGTACGGCGATTGTCGGTGTCAGCAGCTATGAGAACATGGCCGAACTGAAGGCGGCGGCGAAGAGACGGGTCAGCCTGCTGGGTAACCTCAACGGCATCGAGATGCGTCGATGGACAGCAGCACAGGCGGAGGCGCAGGTAAAAAGAGTCATCGCCGGGGGAGGACAAGGCGGTGGCTTGCTGCTCGGTGACAATCACGGCGAGATCCCCTGGCAGGTGCCGGAGGATGTGCTCCTGGCCATTGGCGATGCCGTGGCGCGCTGGGGCCGATATCCTCTGGATTGGGTGGACGAATGGCAGGACGATTCTCTTTGATCACAGCGTTATGACGGATAGATTTTGCATTCTCTCTTGCCGTTACTTTACTAAGGAAATCGGTGCAATAATTTCCACGGAGGAGTGGGATGATGTGACCACCTGCGCCTTTTCTTCCTGCTGCGGTCGTCCACCAATAACGTGGGACGATTTACGTATTCTCCTCTCTGAGGATATCGAACAGCTCGTGGTGTTGGGTTCTGTCTGCCTGAAGAATCTTTGTCAGCCGCCTGCAGACTTTCCGCCAACACATATAGTCCATATGGAGCTATGCTTTCACCTGGTGGCAGATCGGCATCTCGTCGAGGATATTATCAGCATTGGCGGATACCTCGTCACGCCGGGCTGGCTGGCGGATTGGCGTGGACAGCTGCAAAAAATGGGATTTGGCCGGGAACAGGCCGCTGTTTTTTTCCAAGAGTTCGCCAATAAGCTGGTATTGCTCGACACCGGCATTGATCCGCAGAGCACTTTACACCTTGGGGAACTGGGAAAAGCCGTCAATCTGTCTACCCGGCAAATTGCCGTCGGCCTGGATCACCCGCAACGGCTCCTGAGCAATCTGGTTTTGCAATGGCGGTTAGAGAGGGAGCGCCTGGCGGCCCGTGAGCAGCAACGCCGCCTGGTCAGTGAACTTGCCGACCATGTCGCGGCCATGGATGTCCTGACACGGCTGACCAGGACGCAGCATGAAGACGAGGCCATAGCGGTAATTAACGAACTTTTCCACATGCTCTTCGCCCCGGCGGCACTCTACTACCTCAAAGTTGTCCACAACCTGCCTGTTCCCCCCGCATCCATACCGGCTGAGATGTTCGCGGCCCTCTGTGAACTGCGAGATGACTACGCCTGGACTGCCGATGGTCAAGGCCTTCTCCTGCGTATTAGCCATGGCAATGATCTCCTGGGACTTATCGTGGTCGATCGGTTTACCTTCCCCGAATACCGCGAGCGCTATCTCAACATGGCCATATCCGTGATCGGTATCTGCGGGCTGGCCATTGACAACGCCCGCAACCATAATCTGCTGGAGGCCCAAGCAGCGCTGAAAGATTCTCTTGCCGAGAAAGATGTCCTGTTACGCGAAGTACATCACCGGGTAAAAAACAATATGGCGGCCATCATTGGCTTGTTTAACTTGCATCGTCAGGCTATGGATGATCCCCAGTCACAGACAGTTCTGTCGGAACTGAGTTCCAGGGTGCGGGCGATGAGCCTTGTGCACGAAAAACTCTATCGCTCGAAGTCCCTGGCAAAAATCGATTTCCAAGACTACATCCAATCGCTCATCTCACATCTGCGCACCTCTTTTGGCTCCCCAGCTATTAAATGTGATATCCAGGCATCAGGGGTTGAAATGCCGCTCGATCTGGCTGTGCCATGCGGCATGATTATCAACGAACTGGTCATCAATGCCCTTAAATATGCCTTCCCCAAAAAAGAACCAAACCCGGGCAGTGATGGCGATCGCATTGAGGTTGCCATGAGCCATGACAACGACACGTTTGTCTTATCTATAGCCGACAACGGGGTCGGACTGCCTGCCGGATTTGACTTGAATACGGCAAAAAGCCTTGGCCTGGCCCTGGTCAGAATGCTCGGTCAGCATCAACTCGGTGGTCGATATGAGATTAACCAAATGAACGGTACTCGATTCACTCTGACATTTTCACTCCGTAAGGGGAGTGCTCTATCTCGCTCAGCACCTCTCTGATTTTCGCGGCTAAGTCTTTTTTGGCGAATGGCTTTTTGATGAACTGCACGCCCTTATCCAACACCCCATGATGGGCGATGACGTTAGCGGTATAGCCGGACATGAACAATACCTTGGTTCACTCCTTACTGAGCTGGGTAATTTCTCTGCTGTGATAGATAAAAATCGGGAACATTACTGAATTGCATAGATCCCCGGGGATGAATGCTTTACAATGAAACTCCTCCAATAATATATCAGACATATCGCATACCGGAAATACATGCATCCCTCACCAATCACCACGCTTACACCATCCCCCTCCAGGATCCTGCTTCTCTTGGCCCTGATCGCCGGAGGTCTCACAGGTAACTACTTCAACCACCCGATTTTCCTAAATATCGATTTCCTTTTCGGCAGCATTTTCGCATTCCTGGCATTGCAATTTTTTGGTTTGGCTCGGGGAGTTGCGGCAGCCTGTATCATTGCCGGCTATACCTATATCATCTGGAACCATCCCTATGCGGTCATTATAATGACGGCGGAGGTTCTCTTTGTCGGCTGGCTGATGCAGCGACGAAAAACAGGCATGGTCCTAGCTGATACACTCTACTGGCTGCTTGTCGGCATGCCGCTGGTCTACCTTTTCTACCATCTGGTCATGGATGTTCCTCCGAGCAATACCTACATCGTCATGACGAAACAGGCAGTAAATGGCATTGCCAATGCTTTGATTGCCCGCCTGCTCTTTACTGTTTTTGCCCTTTATTCTCGTTCTTCTTTGATATCACTGAGTGATATTGTCTATAATCTGCTGGCCTTTTTTGTATTGTTCCCAGCTCTTATCATGTTGGCAATCAGCAGCAGAAGCGATTTTAACGAAACCGATCGCATGATCCGCACCAACCTTGTCCATACCAGTAAGAATGTCGCGGATCATATGCAAACCTGGCTGATAAACAGAAAGACATCACTGGCTAATCTGGACAATGAAATTGACCATAGTGCCATGCGCTACACCCTGGTGGATAAAAACAGGAATGTCATATCAACCAACCGCACTGATCAAACGATCATGAGCCCTTTTGTACGCGACGAAGGTACACTGCATCACCTCGACAACGGCATCAGTCAGTGGGTGCCGGTTGTACCGCCCAATACGCCAATCTCGGAACGCTGGAAACAATCCGTCTATGTTGCACAAGTATCTATTGACGATCCGGCGGAATGGCAATTAATTCTGGAGCAGCCGATAGCCCCCTTTCAAAAAACACTCTATGACAACTATACCGGCAAGTTGACGTTGCTCTTCCTGATTCTGCTTGGCTCACTGGCGCTGGCGGAATTTTTGAGTCGCAGGTCGATTGTTACCCTGGAAAAACTGTATCTCAGCACCCGTGATCTGCCCGACAAGCTTACTACCGGCGGCCAGGAGATTGTCTGGCCGGAAAGCACTATCAAAGAGACGCATCATTTGATCAAAAATTTCCGGGAAATGGGCTGGTCGCTTTCAGAGCAATTTGCCAAGATTCATCAGATTAACGAATCGCTGAGACAGCGGATGGAGGAATTGAAAGAAAGTGAGGAACGGTTCGCCGGCATGTTCCGCCGCCATAGCGCGGTGATGTTACTGCTCGAGCCCGAGACGGGCGCAATTGTTGATGCGAACCTTGCCGCCGAGAGTTTTTATAAGTATCCTCGTACAACATTGCTGAATATGAATATCGCGGATATCAATATGTTTTCCGATGATGATTTCAAAGATATTCTCCAGGAGGTTCGTTTAGGACAGAAGAACTTTTTCGTAGCTGAACATAAGAATGCCGAGGGTGCTATCCATACAGTTGAGGTGCATTCGACACTGATTCCAATACAAGACTCGGCAAAGCTTTTCTCAATAATCAGCGACATTAGTGAGCGCAAACGTATCGAGAAAGAGAATGCCAGACTTGAAGAAAAAAACAGCCAACTGCAAAAAGCAGAAAGTCTGGGGGTGATGGCTGGGGCGATAGCCCACCATTTCAACAACCAGCTGGGAGTGGTAATCGGCAACCTGGAGATGGCCTTGGAGGATCTACAAACCGGTTTGTTGCCGGCCGAAGGCCTGAACAATGCCATGCTGGCCGCCCACAAGGCAGCAGAAGTCAGTGGCCAGATGCTCACCTATCTTGGTCAAGGCACCGATAGCCGCACCCCTCTGGACTTATCCGAAGTCTGTCGTCAACGCCTGCCGCTGCTGCAAGCTGCAGCACCAAAAGGCATAATACTGCATCTGGACGTACCTGCCGCTGCTCCGATCATCAATGCAAGTGCCATTCAGATTCAACAGCTGCTGACTAACCTTGTCACCAATGCCTGGGAGGCAACACATGAAGAGCATGGCACAATTGATCTTGCCGTCAAAACAGTTTCTCCCGAGGTAATTTCCGCAGCATATCGTTTCCCCATCGGCTGGCAGGCAGAGAATCTTGCCTATGGATGTTTGTCGGTGAAGGACGCCGGACTGGGCATCGTATCCGATGATATCGATAAGCTTTTTGATCCGTTTTTCTCCAGCAAATTCAGCGGCAGGGGGCTCGGTCTCTCCGTCGTTCTGGGAATTGTCAAGGGGCATGGAGGTGTTATCACTGTTGAGAGTGAAAAAGGTCATGGCAGTACCTTCCGAATTTTTTTCCCGATATTAGCCGAAGGAATCGCTCAACAAGCCCCTCTTGCAACTCCATCTTCGATAACAGGAACAGGCGGCACAGTGCTGCTGGTCGAGGATGAGGAAATGATGCGCAACGTGGCCGAAACCATGCTCGAGCGCCTCGGATGCAAAGTATTTTCAGCACAAAACGGCGTTGAGGCGCTGGAAGTTTTTCGCAACCACGCGGATGAAATCAATGTCGTCCTTTCGGACCTGGCCATGCCGCGCATGGATGGCTGGGAGACCCTGGTCGCTCTGCGTCTCATTGATCCCGAACTCCCGGTGATCCTGACCAGTGGTCACGACGAATCAGAAGTGATTGATGCAAAACGACATGAACTTCCCCAGGTTTTCCTGCACAAGCCCTACCGACTAGGGGACCTGCGAGACGCACTGACTACTGCAATGCATCAAATACATATTTCAGAGCGGTAAAGACCAGGATACTTGAAAGCATCCATTTAATTGCTTTTGCCGGCACATGTTTTTGACACCTGGCTCCCAGATACATTCCAGCCATCCCCCCTAGTCCAAAAAGAATGCCCAGCATCCAGTCCGGGGCAATGGACATGCCTGGATAAAATGGGGCTATCGCCTGATAAAAAATGACGCCGGCTATGGAAGTGACAAACGTGCCCATCAACGCCGCCCCGGCAACGGTATAGACCGGCAACCGAAAAAACGTCACGAAAAAGGGCGCGATAATCGAGCCGCCGCCGATGCCGTAAATCCCTCCAATAACACCGACTATCAAGCTGAGTGAAAAGATGCCCCAGGTCGATACATCAAACTGTTCGTCATAAAAGGTATAACCAAAACGACGAAAATTGAAATGGGTTAATCTGACCGCAACCTGGGTGGCAGGGTCAATGTGTTCGGCGTCCTCTCCACCATCCCGGTGTCGCTTGACCATCTCCTGAAATTTCTTCTCGCTCTGGGCCTTGGTCTGGGCGCCGGTATTTTTCCCCAGCAGATCACGAATCATCCGAAAGCCGATATAGAGCAGGACCGCTGCGGCAAATATCTTGAAGTGTTGCGGATCAGGTAAATATTTGATACGGACGATGGCCCCGAGCAGCACTCCCGGCAGGGTGCCGATTACCACGATCCAGGTAAGTGGCCAGACCATCCTGCCTTCCTGCCAATACCGATAGACCCCGCTGGGAATGGCCACAATATTGAACAACTGATTGGTGGCACTGACGGACGGCGCAGTATAACCGAGAAAGGACATCTGGAAAGGCAGCAGCAGAAAAGCCCCCGACACCCCACCCATGGAGGTAAAAAAGGAGATGACGAAAGCGACAAGCGGAGGAATCCAGGCTTGAACTTCTATTCCGGCAGCATGAAAGTACATGGCAGCATCCTGAGAATTAAGGCTTGGTGTAACTGCGATGAGTATCGACCTCGTCACCGCCACTCTCTTGGCTGGGGACAAAAGGCATGGTGATAATAATCTCCCCGGTCGGCGTGGGATGCACTTCAGCATGGGGGTAGCGCTTCGATAAAACAGCTAGCATCGCCTGGTTGTTTCCCATGACCGTCGCCACAAAACCAACGAAGTTGTTCTCTTTAGCGATCTCTTCAAGATATTCCAGCATATGACCGGCGATACCCTGTCCCTGGTAATCGTCGTGCACGACGAAAGCCACTTCCGCATAGCCATCTTTATCCAGGGTGTAGGAACCAATGGCGATCACCTCGGAATGCCCCTCGTTCTGTACCCGGCCGATGAGGGACATATTGTCGTGATAGTCTACTTCCGCCCACTGCTCCTGGACGACTTCATGGGAAAAAAGCCGCATTTTATAAAAAAATCGGCGGTATATGGTTTCTTCCTTGAGGGAATATAAAAAGTTTCGGTATTCGAATTCATCGGAGGGGTATAAGGGCCGAATGAAGGCAGTCCGGCTGTTTTTCAAGTCGATACGCCAGTCATATTTTTCAAGAAAGATGAGATCCTGTTCCAGAGGCGGCAACTGATCAGCGAAGATGTAGTGGTGTTTTTTAGCCGCATTGATCAGCTGGGCACGAAACTTAGGATGGGCTATCTGCGCCAGCTCCATGACTCGCTGATAAATACCCTTGCCCTGCAATTCGGCATAGCCGTACTCGGTAACAACAAAATCAACATCGCCGCGGGTCGTCGCTACCCCCGCTCCTTCGGAGAGGTGCGAGACAATTCGCGAAATCTCGCCGTTTTTCGCGGTCGACGGCAGGGCGATGATGCTGAAGCCGCCTTTGGACATCGCCGCCCCGCGTAAAAAGTCGACCTGGTCGCCGATGCCGCTGAAAAAACGATAGCCCAGGGAATCCGAACAGACCTGGCCGGTAAGATCAACCTCCAGGGCCGAACTTATGGAAACGAGATTGTCGTTTCTGGCGATCACCAGGGGATCGCTGACGAATTCCGAGGAGCGAAAATAAAAAAACGGATTGTCGTCGACAAAACGATAGAGCTCCTCGGTGCCCATGCAGAGCGAGGCCACCACCCGGCGAGGCAGCAGGGATTTCTGTTTGTTCGTTATAACCTGCTGCTTGAACAGCGGCAGCATGGCATCGGTGATGAGCTGCGTGTGCAGGCCAAGATCTTTCTTTTCGCCCAGGTGGGGCAGGATGGCGTTGGGCAGCATGCCAAAACCTATCTGCAGGGTATCCCCGTCGCGAACCAACTGGGAGATAAAATGGCCGATGCGCCGGGTCACCTGATCATCCTGTAGATTGGGCTGGTAAGTAACCAGCGGTTCTTCATGGGCAATAAAAAAATCAACCTTATCCATATGTACCAGACTGTCGCCCCAGGTACGCGGCATGCGCGGATTGACCTGGGCAATTATCATTTTGGCATTTTCTATGGCGGAACGGCTGATATCAACGGAAACACCCAGACTGCAAAAGCCGAATCGGTCGGGCGGGCTGACCTGGATCAGGGCAACATCGAGGCCGATTCGTCGGCTGTCAAATAATTTGGGTATTTGCGACAGATAGGTCGGCAGATAATCTATTTTCCCTTCAAAAGCGGCCTTACGCATCGATTCGCTGATGAAAAACAGCCTGAGGGAAAAGCGTTTGGTGAAGGCCGGATTATCAACATAGTGTGCCAGGGTATGGGAGAGCATCTGGTAAATCATGATGTCCTGAAAACTCATATCAGCCATCATGGCGTGGATCAAGTGCTGGGGTTCACCACAGCCGGTACCTAAGAAAACACGGCAGCCGTTTTTAATTGAGGCCAGAGCCGCCTGCGCGGTGACGGTTTTGTCTTGAGGCAGTTTCTGCTGCCATTGCGGCAATACCATGCGATCTCCTCTTGTGATGCTTGGTCAAACTTCCCCTTCTTTGGGATGCAGACAGCAGACAATTTCTTTCTTCTCTCACAAGGTATGGTATTTCCCCAATTTCTTCCACATATTTTGTTATGATGGTTAAAACGTTGCCATTTTATGGTCTACAACGTGCAACCCGGCAGATTCATTTTTAAATTATGCCTTGTCGTCACAATCTGAATATGTGTTCATTTACGGTTTTGAACTATTTGAAAATTAAAAACCTTCAAAAGGGGTACTAAAAAGAGTCCCCCTTTGAAGGGGTGCGAGAAATGGAATCTACTCTAAAGATTGAATCAAGATTTCTACACGCCTGTTCTGCTGGCGACCAGCCGATGTGTCATTGCTTGCCACCGGATAAAGTTCCCCAAGTCCTACGGCGGTGATTCGATCTGAACTTATACCGCGGGCCATGATGGCCGAGCGGACTGATACAGCCCGATGTTGGGAAAGAGTTTCGTTGTATTCGCTGCTTCCCATGCTATCCGTATGGCCTTCCACGCTTACCGTCTTTGTTGGATATTTATTAAGGAAGGCTGCTAATTGGTCATTGGTTCTCTGTGCTCCTGGCATGAGATCTGCTTTACCGGTCGCAAAGAGGACATCGCCAAGAGTCAGTACAAATCCCCGATCAGTTTTTTTAGCCTTGAGATCAGAAAGCTCTTGCTCTAACACACTGGCCTGAGCCATGGCAGCTTCCGCTTCAAGTCTTCTTGCTTCCGCCAGTTGTTGAGCATTTCTCATCTCTCCTTGCGCTTTGCGCGTCTGCTGTTCTCTCTGTCCGAGAAGAATCTTGTCCGTTTCCTTGGCAAGTTTACGGCGCTCTGCTTCTGCAAGCTTTTGTTGTGCTATTGCTACCGCGACGGCTGTCTGCTTTTCAGCTATGTAAGCCAGATGGCTCGTTTGGGTTTCACTCGTGGCTATCTCCGCATTCTTTAGGATCTTGCCTGCTTCGTAGAGAGGCACTGCGGCGTTATCCTGCACATTCGGGTCTGCTTTCGCCTTCTGGTAAGCCTTTTTGGCGTTTTTAAGTGCGATGTTTTCCACGGGAGTCTTCGCACAACCGAAGACAAACAGGGCCAATGCCGCGCTGAGAATGATCATTTTGAATTGTATCGACCGGTTTCTCTTGTTCTCTTGTATCATTATTCACCTTCCAGGTAGTGTATGAGTGCCTTAGAAATTCATTTCATGTTTTTATGAATGAATTTCATCAAGGTACTTATCTCCCGTGATGGGGGGAGACGATATTGTTTTATTAAGGGTTTTTAACGGCCTGATGTAATCCCTCGATAGTGTCACGTGTTTCCTGAGCGGCGCGGTTTGCTTTTTCGGCATCTGACTTTTTTTCCGCCAACTGGGCATTGATTAGGGCCTCGTCGGCCAACCTACCTGCCCTGTCATAATCTTCACTGCTTACTGCGGCCTGGGCTTCGACAAGCTTGTCTTCGGCAACTCTCAGATCAAGCGGAGCATATATGTTGGCCTCCGCGGTTTGGGCGGCTTTGATTGCAGTCCCCGCCCTCATGAGACCTTCCGATGGTATCTCACCCTTAGTCGCGCACCCAAAGGTGAATCCAACTACAATTGCTATTGTCAAATATAATGTTATCCTCATTATTCCTCCCATACTCTTAAGCTCCTTTTTTTCAATTTTTTTTACCATGACATAAGAAAGCGAGATTCAGTAGATTTCTGCCTCTTTATTAAAAATTTACTCAGAATTAAGTCATGCGGTTTTTATTCATTCTGTCCTTATTCCCATATATATATGGTCATGTATGGTGCTGAGATTTATCCCTCAGTCTGATTGCAATTTATACTCCGGACCTGGATGTTTCTCTTGTTGTGAGCCATCGCCCTGATTTCCAAGAAAATCAGCCAAGAATATATTTTGGGAGCAATCAGAAATAACCACAGGAAATGGTTAAATTTGACCGATGGTCATATTTAACCAAAGAGAGATGCCATGCAACGAATCGCGACACACGAAACGGTGGCAAAGAGACGCGAACGATGGAGAGTGGAGGGACAAAAAGATATCTGACAGAGGATTCTATCAGAAATCTTTCAACACAAGATTGTTTCGATGGATGATTTCATCGTAGTGTTTGCCGCCAAGACAGGCTTTGATTTGCGACGTTTTTAATCCTTTTATCAAATTGATATCAGAAGAACTGTAGTTGGTCAGACCGACCCCGATAATCTTATTGTCGGATGTCTTGAAATCAACGGCAGCACCTTCTTCAAAATTTCCTTGAACAGTGACAATGCCTATGGGCAGCAGGCTTTTTCCATTCTGCTGGACGGCGCGGACAGCCCCTTCGTCAATAACGATGCTTCCTTTAGGGGCTAATGTGTGGGCAATCCAGCATTTTCTGCTGGCCATCTTGCCTTCTTTCGGCACAAAATAGGTCCCCAATTCTTCGCCGGCAAAGAGCCTCAGCAACACATTATCCATGTTTCCCCTGGCAACTATCATTGGAATGCCGGCCGAGGTCACTTTCTGCGCGGCCTGGATTTTGCTGAGCATGCCTCCGGTGCCCAGTGTACCGGGCATATTACTGGCGGAATCTTCGATTTCTTTTTTCATTTTTCCAACTTTTGGCACCAGGCAGGCGTCGGAAAATAGCCGCGGGTCTTTATCATACAGACCATCAATATCGGTTAAGATAAACAAGAAATCGGCATCCATCAGCAAAGAGATCATGGCAGCAAGATTGTCGTTATCGCCCAGTTTTATTTCCTCGACCATGATGGTATCGTTCTCATTTATAATGGGCACGATTTTCCATTCCATGAGGGTGTGCAGGGTATTTCTCGCATTGAGATATCGTTTCCGATTGGTTAAGTCATCTCCGGTCAACAGAATCTGGGCAATCTTTTTATCATGCACGGCAAAACTTTTCTCATAGGCGTGCATAACCCCGCTCTGACCGATAGCCGAAATTGCCTGGCGTTTCGGTATCTCATCTGGACGGCGGTCCATGCCCATCTTCCGCATGCCGGCAGCCATGGCCCCGGATGACACGAGGATCACCTCGATCCCTTTGTCCATGAGCGTACTAATCTGATTGGATATGGCCTCGATCACATCCAGGTTCAAGCCGTTCCTGGCTGTAATGACATTGCTGCCTAATTTTACAACTATCCGTCTGGCCGTTATCAACCGTTGCTGTGGCATATGGTTTCTCTGATTGTTAGTATCTTTATCGTTTTTACTTTTTATTTACCAAACAGTCCTTTCAGTAGTCCCTTGGCCTGTTCGACTTCTTCCTTCAGTTTTTCTTTCGTTTCGGCGGGAACCTTACCCGACTTGATCATTTCCCCCAGTTCCTCCTCGCTCGGCATTCGATCCTTGACCAGAGATTCAACATCGGGCTTGAATTTCGGCGCCCGGAAGGTTCCCCCGACAAGGATCGGCACCGTCAGTCCCTTTCGTTCCTCGACGTCGCCCTGCCCCTTGAGCGTGCCGACCAGAGTCGGCCTGACCTTGATGTCCAGCGACTCGCTGACCAGATCGGCATTGCCCGTGGCGGATACCCGGATAAAAGGTGAGCGCAGGGTCGTTTTCTGGGTGTTGACCAGACCTTTCTTTATGGTAAATGGGGCATGCAGTTCGGCGAAATCGGTTTTCGGTTTTTCTTCCTGCTGTTCAAGGGTAAAGCCTCCGGACTTGATGGTTCGGGCCATCTGGGCCAGGTCCAGGCCGAGCAAGGCCCCGTCCATAAAGAGCAGATCCCCTTTGCCGCTTAAGGACTCTTTGATTCGCGGCGGGCTATCCCCCTGCATGTTGACGGCAATGTCCGCCTTGAGCAGACCTTCAATGATCTCTTTTTGCGCAAAATCCTTGAGCAGGGGGCCGACCTGAACATTTTGCAGCGTAAGCTCCAGGGCGGTAACCGGGATATTTTTTTGTACATTGACCTTCCCGGTAGCGCTGATATTCCCTTCATAGAGATCCATACCGAGCGAATTAAGGGTAAAGAGACCATTCTTTCCGGCAAGGTCCACCGCCAAGTTGTTCACCGTACCGCCGTGTACGTGCACTTTTCCCATCTTCGCTGTCGCCTGCAGTATTAGTTTTCTCAGGGGCTCGTAATTCACCGGAGCTTTCTTTGCAGGCGATGAAACAGCGGCGATCTGCTCTGTCGCCGGTTTATCCGGTGTCCCGGATTGTTCTTGCCCGGAAGACGGTTTGTTTTTTGCTGCTGCAGGTGGGAGATAGCGATCAAGATCAATAGCATCGACAACCAGATCAACAGCCAGGTCAGGACGGGAAAAATCTTTGGCGGTCAGGTCGAGAGTAATTGTCGAGTCGTCGAGGATAATTTTCCCATCCGACAGGGCGACCTGTCCGGCATCACCGGCGACTGATGCCTGAAGACTGATCTTTTCAAAAGCTGTCGGATCGGCCGTTGCCACAGGAAACGGCTGATCGAGGGCGGCAACCAGCTGCTTAAGGTTGAAGGGCTGCATCTTGACATCAAGTTGATATATCTGTTTTCCTTTAAGGTCATCAAGAGAGCCGCTGGTCTCTATCGTGACAACTTCAAGGGCCTCAATGATCAGATCCAGCTGCAGTTTGCCGGCTCCCGGGTCGGTACCGAGAGGCCCGACCGAACCTTTCAGGTTCAACGGTTTGCCGTCGAGTAGGCTCGACATGGTTATCTGGATGGGGGTATCGAGGGAAACGTTATCAAGCTGCAGATTGAAATCCGACACCGCATGTTTCACCTTGTTCTGCAGATCATTTATTTGAATTTGCCCATCTGTTATGGCAAATTCACCGACGACAAGCGACTGCAGAGTAAATCCGTCCGGGTCCACACTTTTTTCCGCAGGCCGTGCGGCAGTTTTACCGACGGTGGGTACTGCGGCGGTTGACTTCTTATTTGACTCCGTCAATTTCTGCCAATTCCAGATTCCTTTTGTATTTTTTTCGAGAAATATTTGCGGCTTATTGACGACAAAGCTGCTTATTTCCACATTTTGTGACAACAGGGGCAGCACCTTCAGCCGTGCCTGAAAACCATCGATACGGACAAAATTTTTATCGGCAAATCCGTCAGGATTATCTAACTGCAGATCGGTGAAACTCAGACCAACCCAAGGAAAAAGAGACAAACTGATGTCACCGCCAAGGGTGAGGGGATAACCGGTTTTATCGGTGACCAGTTGCTCGATTTTAGGCTTGTAGCGTTCAACGTCGACAAGCATTGTAACGGCAACCACTCCGATAACAAATAATATACCAAGAGAAGCAACAGCTATCAGAACGTATTTTACGGGTTTGCTCATACTGGTCACCTGTGCAAGTTTATTTGCTTCCTAATTTCATTTGAAAACTCAGCTCAACAACGATCGAAAAAGGTCGATTCTTGGAAATATCCTGACCAGCCCTCTCCTCGAAAGTATCTTCATAGGTATAAGACAAGACATCAATATTTCAAGCACAGCTCTCATCGGCACGAACGAGAGTCCCTGCCGATAAGAGATGATTTCAGCGCCGGCATTGTCGCATGCTTCTCAGCAATACGTTCATACTGCCATAGACAACAGTGATCTTCATTACTATCATTTGCAACAAAGAAGATTACAAATTTTCCGTCCGGAAAAAATAATAACTCTATTGCTCACAGGGATCACTATGAAAAAGACATTACCACGCATTATTGTTTGTACAGCCTTAATTGCATCGCTTACCTCCTGTGCCGGCCTCGACACGAGCCAGAAACAGGGTACGGCAGTAGGAGCCGGAGTGGGCGGGGGAGTAGGCGCCGCCTTAGGTCAGCTTATCGGCGGAGACACCGAATCAACACTCATAGGGGCAGGAATTGGTGCCGCACTCGGTGGAATAGCCGGCAACCAGATTGGTCGCTACATGGATAATCAGGAGCAGGATCTCAGAAATGTCATGGCCTCCTCGGATGCATCGAGTATTCGTCGGAGCGAAGACGTTCTGGTCGCCACGTTTAAAGGGGAAACATTTTTCAATCATGATTCCGCCGTCCTTTTACCCGGAGGCTATTCGGAAGTTTCAAGAATGGCCAATGTCCTGAATAAGTACAATCAAACGCAGATAGAGGTTGGCGGCCATACCGATGCCACCGGCCCGGAACAATATAACCAGCAGCTGTCAGAGCGTCGGGCTCAAGCGGTTACAAACGCCCTGATTCAACAAGGTGTCAACCCCGCACGAATAAGGACCGTCGGTTACGGGGAAAGCAGGCCGATTTCCTCCGATCCCGCCACCAACCGCCGGGTAGAAATTACCATCATTCCCTTGACCCGCTGATTGACCAAAAGAGAACATCTGTTATAAAGTTTACGTTTCCGGATAGAGAGCTGCTGCTTTCTGTCCGGATTTTTTTTATTGCAAGCACTGCACTTTCGATGCATGTGTTCCAGAAATGCATCAGAGAAGATCCTTATCCCCCCTGATGCGCAGAAAGGAGGGGAACCTCGGAATACCGGAGCTGTGATAACCGAAATATTTAAAGGTAATAACCTCCCCGAGAGGCGGCGGGCTGTCTCTTTGGCCGTCGGTGAACCCGGATCCGATCTTAAACCGGATGCCGTTCGGCAGTTCGACCAGTAAGGCACCGAGTCTGCCGAGATTTCTCCCCTGACCGGGCAGGTGTTCTACCACCACCGCTTCCGCGTCTTGAAATTCCTTCACTTTAAGGATCTGCGTACTACGTCCCCCGGTGTAAAGAGCAGCCGGGTCCCTGACAATCAATCCTTCTCCTCCGAGGTCCTGAACCCGCTGCAGCTCCTGCTGGAGATGAGCGCCATGGCGAACGGGCATCTGGGGAATGACAAAAACATAGGGCGAAGGATGTTCGGCAAACCAGTCCTCGGCTTTTTTCAGGCGCAGGGTGAAAGCCCCCCTTGCCTTCGGTACATCAAAAATGGCAAATTTGAGCTGCAGCCAGCCGGCATGAGCTTCTTTTTTTAAAACTATTGACAGCGTTTTTTCAAAGGTGCCACGACCGCCCCAGAGTTCTCCTTCCAGGGCAAAATCAGGGAGTCCCCCAACAAACGCCGCAGGAGGTTGCAACTCCTTACCGTTTTTTGACCACAGTTTTTCTCCATCCCAGTAGCCACGCACCCCGTCAAGTTTTTCGCTGAACAGCCATCCGGCGATGTCGTCTGTTTCGGCATAGACTCCGGGCAGCATCATCTCTGGAGATGCGCTCTGCAGAGAAGCGGCAGGAAGCAACCAGCAGAGCAGAAGAAAAACACACCCTGCCTTGCCGAAGGTCTTCATAAAATATGCGCGTATCATCGTTGTGTCATCCTCCTGATGCCCCGCCACACCTCGTATCTTCTTGCGGCATAGACCGAGCTGCTCGTCAAGAGCAAGATAATTTATCGGATTGTTGTTTTGTGCCGTTGCTCCGCCATCAGGTACTTATTGATACAATATCTTCCGAGAAATACAAGTTGTACATCTCGCCGGCGCCAATACAAGAAGTTACATATAGATACACAAAGGTACGTCGTTACATAACAATACATATTGCATGTCAAAACCAAAACTTCGCCAACCATCTTGATTCACATCATATTTTCTATTTGCAACTAGTTGGCATGCAAGATGCAGAGGTTAGTATAGACTTAATAAACGGCTTTTCACTGCATGTCAAAATTGTTTTACCATGGAGGACCCAACATGTCATCAATCGCAATATTCCCATGTCTACCTACACTCGAGTCCGGTATTATAGAAGAGCTTTCCAGTACCCTGACTCTCAAAGTCTACACCGACGAAAATCTGTTACAAGAAACCGCCGAGCAATTTGATGCCAACCCAGAACGACTGCGCAAGATGCTCTATTCCAAGACATCTGTTTTCAACCAGTTCACTCTTGAGAGGGAAAAAACCGTTAATATGTTTCGCCTGCTGTTGGCCGACAAGCTCAGCTCGCCCGACGAGTATCTCTTTTACGGCTTCCTCACTTCTCTCATCTCTCCCCGGATAACCGAGGTTTTACGGGTGTTGCTCGTTGACAAAAAAGATCGTCGCATAGAACGTGCCATGGCCGAAGGGCAGTCGAGAAAAGAAGCACAAAAAAATATCCGCAACCACGATATCAGTGCCTTCAGCTGGACCGATTTTCTTTTCCAGAAGGAGGCCTACGACAGCACACTCTATGATCTGGTCGTCCCGGCCGAGGATATGGATCACCATCAGATCGCCAAAGAGATTATCGGTTATTTTCACAAAACCTCCGTCCTGCGTTCTGCCGAGTCACAGAAGGCCGTACACGACATGAAAATGGTCGCGCAAACAGAACAACTTCTGCTTAACAACGGCCATAAAGCGGAAGTCAGGGCGGATGGCGGCAACATCACCCTGGTCGTACCCAATACCGTCTTAAACTTCAGCGGGCTGAAAAGCGACCTGACGCAGCTTGTCAAACAACTGCCGGGAGTTGACGACGTTGCGGTGGAAACGCGCAAAACCTATGCCGATAACGTCTATCGACAGCAAAAATTTGAACTTCCATCCAAGGTACTCTTCGTTGACGATGAACGGGATTTTGTCCAGACTGTTTCGCAACGCCTCATCAGTCGTGATGTCGGTACCTACGGCGTATACGACGGCAAGGAGGCGCTTGAACTGATCGCCGAAGATCAGCCCGATGTCATGGTGCTCGACCTGAAGATGCCCGGTCTGCACGGTGTTGAGGTGTTGCGCAAAACAAAAGAACTGGCGCCGGAGATAGAGGTAATCATCCTTACCGGCCATGGCACCACCAAAGACATGGATGAATGCATGCAACTCGGTGCCTTCGCCTACATGAACAAGCCGGTAAATATTGAAGAGCTCTCGGCAACAATTAAAGCAGCCAATGATAAGGTTCACTCTCAAAAACTAAAGACAGCCTAATCGTTTTACTATTTTTTTAAAGGAGCGACACGACATGGAAAAAAATCTGAACGCCAAAGTTCTGCTGGTGGATGATGAGGACGATTTTCTCAAAACCCTCACCCAGCGACTGGAAGTACGAGGTCTCAAAGTGACCGGGGCGACCCGTGGAGAAGAGGCGATCGACCTGGCCGACAAACAGGAGTTTGACGCCATCGTCATCGATCTGGCCATGCCCGGTATGGATGGTCTGGAGACCTTGAAACATATCAAGGAGAACCACCCGGAGGCGGAGATCATCATGCTCAGCGGTCAGGGCTCCATCAAAAAGAGCACTGAGGCAATGAAACTCGGGGCCGAGGACTTCCTTGAAAAACCGGTAGACATCCAGGAACTGCTCCAAAAAATCTCTGAAGCAAAAGACAAGCACATTTTGATTCTGCAGAAAAAATCCAAAGAGGAGATCGAAAACATCCTCAAAACCAAGGCATGGTAGCCACCCTGCACCGGACGTGATTTCCGGCTAGACGACCTGTTCGACCAAAGGAGCTGCCTGAAGATATTTTTTGCAGATAACGGATTTTTGCGCCTTTTTCCCCAGCCAAAAGGGAGGCACCACGCCGCCACAACACCTTCCCTCGATGAGTTTGAGTTCCCTGAACTCTTGGCCTCGTCACGGCGGCGGGTCGACGGAACCCACCTGTATAAAAGAGAGCAACCTGCTGCCAATGCCGGTTGCAACAGATATTAACCCAGTCTTCAGGTGGCTCGCAGGCCCTTGAGGCAAGAAGAGGAGAATGTCCGTGGATACTTTAAAAATCAGTGAACTCATGAGCCCCGTGGACAAGTTTCCACGGATTTCCAGTCAGGCTAATTTTTACGAGGCCCTTATGGCTCTGGAAACCGCCCAGAAGACATGCCGCGATGGAAAATGTAAGGATTGCGTCATACTGGTTGAGGATAAGGACGGCCACGTCACCGGCAAGATCTCGCCTGTGGATGTCATCCGTGGCCTCGAGCCAAAGTATGACAAAATCGAAACCCTCCGGGAGGATATCCGTTTCGGCCTGCCCCAGCTCTTCGAAACGATGAAGGACGATTATCGACTGTGGCAGGAACCCCTCGGTGACCTCTGCCGCAAGGCTGTAAACATCAAGGTGGCAAGTATTGCATGCCTTCCTGGAGAGGTCGATTCCGTACAAATTACCGATAGCATGGACAATGCGCTCCATCTATTTGCCACCACGCGCCATCATTACCTTTTTGTCATGGAAGGCGATCGCATAGTCGGCCTCCTGCTGTTGACCGATGTTTATACAGCCATCTGCAAGATCGTCAAGGCATGTGAGATTAAATAAGCATGCTCCAGACTTGAGCTGAACAGACTATTTTTCATATATCCATCAACAATTTTTCGAGTAATTCAAAGGAGAACGAGGTGAGCGCTAGCCAAACAACCCCGACAAAGCCTGATTTCAAGAGACTGTTTTTTCTCTTTCTCGGTATAACATTATTTGCCATTGTCAATTATTCACCGCCCTGGCCCGACGCCGTCGATCCCATGGGCAAGGTCTTTACGCTTTCGCCCGAAGGCAAGGCGGCCCTGGCCCTCTTTCTTCTCGCCGGCACCTGGTGGGTCTTTGAGGTCCTGCCCATCGGTATCACCGGACTCACCATCGGTGTCGTCCAGGCCCTGTTCTTTATCCGCCCTGCGGCCACGGCCTTTAAGGATTTCATGGATCCATCGGTGCTCTTTATTTTCGGATCCCTGATCATCGGCGCCGTCTTTACCAAGGTCGGTATCACCAAACGTCTGGCCTATAAGATGCTGATGATCGTCGGTGAGCGTACCTCGATGATCTACCTCGGCTGTTTTGTGGTCACCGCCCTGCTCACCCATGTCATGGCCCATACAGCCGTGGCAGCGACCATGTATCCGTTATTGCTCTCAATTTATGCTCTCTACAGCGAGGATGACAAACCGACCAAATTCGGCAAGGGCCTCTTCATCGGCATGGCCTTTGTTGCCGGCGCCGGCAGTATCATCACCCTGCTCGGTGCCGCCCGCGGTATCGTCGCCCTCGGTTTTTACGAGGAGATAACTAATAAAACCATCTCCTTCTTCGAACTGTCCTACTATATGTTCCCCATTGGCTGGCTGATGGTGTTTGTGCTCTGGGGGTTTTTCATGATCTTTTTAAAACCCGAAAAGGCCACCATCCCCGGCCTGCGGGAAAAGGCCCGCAAACTCAGCGCCGAGATGGGTCCCTTCACCCGTAACGAGATCCTAGCCTCCGTCATCATCTTCGGCGTTATCCTCTTTCTTTCCCTGCAGTCCTTTATTCCGGCCCTGCAGGCCTTTAACAAGGCGGCGGTTCTCCTTGTATCGACCATTCTCTTCTTTATCCTGCGGATTCTCGATATCAAGGACCTGGAAGACGTACCCTGGAACATAATCCTCCTTTTTGCCGGTGCCATGAGCATGGGTTTCTGCCTCTGGCAGACCGGGGCGGCGGAGTGGCTGGCCATCAACTGGCTTGGCTTCTTCAAGGATGCCCATTGGTTCGTTTTCGTTATGGCCATTGCCTTCTTCGTCATGATTATGACTAACTTTATCATGAACGTCGCCGCCATCGCCATCTCCGTACCGGTAGCCCTGGTTGTTGCCCCCTATCTCAATGTGGCCCCGGAGGTTATTGTCTATGCAGCCCTGGTAACGGCCGGTATGCCCTTTCTGCTGTTGGTGGGCGCGGCACCCAACGCCATCGCCTACAACTCGAAACAATTCACCAGCGGTGAATTTTTCGCCTACGGTATTCCGGCGAGTATTCTCCTCATGGCCCTGGTGGCCCTTGCTGTGCTCCTAGTGTGGCCGATGCTGGGCATGCCCATTCTTCTGCAGTAAAAAAATCACCTGCCCGACGGTGATGGTCCCCGTCGGCAGGTGAAAATAGTTGGCTGGATGATGTTACAATATGGTATATTCCACGACAAGTGATATGCAGCGATCTCCTAACCAGCGGCAATGAGGCCACGTATAAAACTATGAACGTTCCCCTCAATTTCGATATCCCACTCCTTTTGGAAGGTATCCCGCATCCGGCAATGATCCTGGACGATTCGTTCAGGATCATCGTCATGAATCGACTACTGGAAGCGATGACCGGCTACTCCACCGACCGGGTCGCTGGAATTCACGGCGAGCTGGTCATCCGCAGCAACACCGGCAACAACAAGGGCCAGCTCTATAATAAAGTGATGCAGACCGGAGAGGCTCTGTCGATAACAGGCGATATCATCAACTCCTATCGGCGCAAGATAGCCGTGCAGTACAGTATTGCCATTCTTGATCAGCGTGGAGGCAGCCATTGCGGCCTATTGGTCGTTGTCGAAGATCTTTCGGCCCGGGAGGTCGCCCACAAAACCGGCATGAGGAATTCTTCCTCACTCGAGCTTGTCGGTTACAGCCCGAAGATGCAAAAAGTTTTCGATATGATTCCCCTTCTGGCCCAAACCGATGCATCGGTGATGATCACCGGAGAAACCGGCACGGGAAAGGACAAGATCGCTGAGATCATCCACCAGAAATCTTCGCGGGCAAGATTTCCTTTCGTCAAGATCAACTGCGGCGCCCTGCCGGCGGGACTGCTCGAGTCGGAACTTTTTGGCCACGTGAAAGGGGCCTTTACCGGGGCCAGCCGTAACAAGCGGGGAATGTTCAGTCTGGCTGACAAAGGGACGCTTTTTCTCACCGAAATAGGCGATATGCCACTGCCTCTGCAGGTCAAACTGCTCTCTGTGCTCGATGATCACGAGTTTATCCCCGTAGGCGGCGAGCAGAAGATCTCTGTTGATGTGCGAATCATTGCCGCGACACATCGACCGCTGCGGGAGCAGGTGCGCAACAGCACCTTCCGGGAGGATCTTTTCTATCGCCTCAACGTTCTCCATATCCACCTGCCGCCTCTTCGAGAACGCGACGGTGATGTCCGTTACCTGCTCGATTATTTTCTGCAGAAATTCACCAAGGCACTGAGCAAAACCATTGTTGGTTTTGCTCCAAACGCCATGCAGATTCTGCTGCCGTACAGCTATCCCGGCAACATACGCGAATTGAGCAACATTACTGAATATGCAGTAAATATCTGCAACCGGAGAAAGATCAACACTGATCATTTGCCTCCTTACCTGCTCGAGCAGCAATCACCAGTGGACGCCCTGACCCCGGTCTCGGCCCCGGAGCCGAAATCCTTCCATGTCAGGCTCGACCATCCACCACCAGACAGCGATGCGACAAGACAAGACAGCCAGGAGAGCTGGGCGGATATCGAACGCCGGCTGATCGTCGAAACCCTTAAGGAGCATGGGGGCAATAGAACCAGAGTTGCCGAAAGCCTCGGCTGGGGACGGATGAAGCTCTGGCGGAAAATGAAGAAATACGGTTTACAGGATTGACAGGATCTCTTATGCAAAAACTTTTAATCCCCATACAGGGCGATTTTATCGCCCCGCGATTCGATCTGGCAACGGAAGTTCTCATCGTTCGCTTCAAAAACGGCGCGACGACCAATGAACCAAAAATTATCATTTTGGAACGGCCGTCGGATGAGGCGCTGTGCCAGATGGCCGCCGAAGAAAACGTCACCGATGTTGTCTGTGGTGGAATAGAGGATGTACACTACAGGTTTTTGGTCTGGAAAAAAGTTGCCGTACTCGATGCAGTCATCGGCAGCTGGAAGAAGGCCGTGGAAAAAATTATTTCCGGTACCCTGCGGCAGGGCGACATACTTATAAAAAGCAATGATCAAAGGCTGGCATTATGAGCAGATTATCCGATTTTATCCATAAAATATTCCCGTATGTGTTCGAGGATTCGATCCAGACAGGTATAAAAAGGAGAAGCTACAAACAATTCAGCTTTATTCTATTTTCGGTTATGACCGTCATCGCCATGGGTCCGGTCCTTATGACCGCCGGTCTCGGCTACAACAACTACAAAGACCTGCTTGAAAAAGAAGAGCGAGGCCAGCTGGAATCACGTCTTGACGGCTCGATCAGGTCAATCGAGTCAATGGTCGAAAGCCTGAAGTCAGTGGTGCTTTTTGTCGCCAGACCTAACCGTTACATTGAACTGACAACCGGAGACAGCCTCGAGCGACTTTTCATCAGACTGAAACGACAGTATGATTTCTTTGCCGACCTCGGCGTCATCGACCATGCCGGCATACAGCAGGCTTATTGGGGGCCTTACGATCTCAAAGGGCAAGACTATTCCGAGGAAATCTGGTTCCAAGAGGCAGTTACTAAAGGGCTCTATATAAGCCATGTCTATGCCGGTTACCGACAGGTACCGCACTTTTCCATCGCCGTTTCCCATATGGACCCGACAATCAAGAAAACCTGGGTCTTGCGGGCAACTATCGATGCCATTACCCTGCAACGATTTGTCGACGCCATCAAGACCAATGTATCGGATGATCTTTTTTTAGTCGACCAGGCCGGTTCGCCGCAGACCAGGTCGGAATATTATGGCCGCCATTTCTCGGAAATCGGCCTTGACATGTCTCCAGGAATCCATCACGGCTTCTCTGAAGAAGACGAGAATATTTTCTATGCCATAGGCAAGATTAAAAACACTCCCTGGTCCCTCATTCTCGTGGAAAAACAATACATCCACCACCAGGACTGGGTGGTCTTTCAAACCAAGCTCGTCAGCATCGTCCTGGCCTGCCTGATCCTCACTCTGTTTATTGTCTATGGGCTGGTGACCGTGTTGACCAAACTCATCCGCAAGGCCGACGAACTGCAGATAACTATGCTGAAAGAAGCGGAACATACCGACAGGCTCGTGTCCATCGGCCGATTAGCGGCAGGAGTCGGTCATGAAATCAACAATCCGCTGGCCATCATCAACCAGAAGACCGGCCTGGCCGAGGATCTCTTGCTCATGTCTCCTGACTTCGAGCATAAGGAGACTATATCCGGCTGCTTGAGGGGTGTTGATAAAAGTGTCGAGCGATGCAAGGCAATCACCCACCGGCTGCTCGGTTTTGCCAGACGTGCCGATGTACATAACGAAACTCTTCAGGTCAATGATATTTTAAAAGAAGTGTTGATTTTTCTCGAAAACTCAATGATGCATAACAGGATATTAGCAGACCTGCAGCTGCAGGAAGATCTGCCTTTGATCTCCAGCGATCATCTCCAGTTGCAACAGATTTTTTTAAACATTATCAACAACGGTATTGACGCCATCGGCAAAGATGGAATTATAACAATAATAACGCACACGGTTGCCGGAGAGGTCCGGGTAGTCATCCAGGACACCGGCCACGGCATTGATCACGAAATTTTACCACATATTTTTGAACCTTTTTTTACCACCAAGGAGACCGGAAAAGGAACCGGCCTGGGTTTATCAATTACCTACGGACTGATCAAAAAACTCGGCGGCGACATTACCGTACGATCACAAATCGACAAAGGCACAGCCTTTACGATAACTCTCCCCATACAAAGGGATAAACATGACACAGACTGACGAACACAACCTGACAGTATTGATAGCCGACGACGAAGTCGAATTTGCATCAACCCTGGTCGCCCGCTTGCAGCTACGAAAATTTCGGGCAAGCATGACCAACTCCGGCAAGGCGACCTTGTCGGCAATTGAGCAGGAACAACCGGACGTACTGATCCTGGATCTGAAAATGCCTGACCTCGACGGCCTTGAAGTTCTGACCAGCCTGCAGGAAAAGTATCCCTCCCTGGCGGTGATCATGCTCACCGGGCATGGCTCTTTTGCCGCTGGCAAAAAGGGCATGGAACTTGGTGCCTACGATTATGTTATGAAACCGGTTGACCTGAACCTTCTGATCGAAAAAATCGAAGGAGCCTTTCAGTCGAAAAAGACGGCGCCGTAAGACACGTGAAGAATAAACAGACGGAGAGGTTTTTCGTCGGAAATAAGAAGGCAACGAAGCGGTCCATCAAGCCAACTGAAGCACTGTTGCCTCCTGCGAAAAGCTTATTGCTACTTTTTTAAAAAAGAGAAAAATATTATGGAAAAATCAACCCCTGACAGGGTCTGCGTCCTCGTCTTTGCAAAAATTTCGGCAGCCATCTCCCATGAAATTAAAAACACCCTGTCGATCATCAACGAAAACGCCGGGCTCCTCGAGGATTATGCGCAAATGGCTGAACAAACCGGCGGTTTGCCCCTCGACCGCGTTTTATCAGTCACCCAGACAATTGCCAAACAGGTTGAGCGATCGAACATCATCATGAAAAATCTCAATCGCTATGCCCATAGTGGCGATACCAGCCTGGCCCATGCGAATCTGCAGGAGACGCTATCTCTGGTGGTAGCTCTGGCCAGCCGCCAGGCAGCAATGAATGAGATCAAAACAACCGTCGAATGTCCAGCGGATATTGCCATCTGCACCCACCTTATCTCTCTTGAATCCCTTATTTACCTTACCCTGCTGACTCTCTATGAAGATTGTGCGGCGGGAAGCAGTGTGACGGTTGGGGTGGTTGCGGAAAAAGAAAATATTGTCATTCACTTCATATTGGAGGAAAAAAATGTCCTGCTGCCGGGCAGGTTTCCAGACGACGATCAACAACTGCTGGCGGAACAGATAGGTGGTTTCTACCGCCAGGAGAAGAATATGCTCTGTTTTACCTTCGCGGCACACAGCGACCCTGCGATGTGACAGCGTGGTCGTTAAAAATGGCAACTTTTTCCGCATGAGCTTACTCCCACTCCCGGACAGCCTTCCAGGAGCAGGAGCCGCCAGCAACCTTATTGTTGCACTCTGGCCACGACGGTGCACCAGGTAAGCGACAGACCTCCTTTCTTTTGGCACTTTACTCAACTGCATCATCAATGTTGCGCCGTGTTAGACGTACTATTATTCACCGATAGAGACGCAATAACGTATCTCCTTGACCAGACAGCTTCAGTTTTTGTTAAAATCGGCTGCATTGTGTGCAACGTTTTCGTTGCGCAATTCCGCTACAAACGATAATCTTTTCTGTAATGCCCCCTTCCACACATCCAACTAAACATCACATCAAACTGATA
>CAYPPR010000025.1:27562-58796 GCA_964412665.1 uncultured Desulfopila sp. | reverse complement strand
TCGAAGAAAGCAGCACGGCCTAAATGTAAATATTTTAATGAATCGTAATACTAGTGGATATTGATTTACCGTCATCGGAGATCCTGGCCGACTACCTGTTGAAATTTGATTGGCATGCCGCTCCGCGGCGTGGGCTGAGTCTTGAAGATGTGCGAGAAAATATATCGAGTTACGTGGGCCAGGGTGCAACATCGATTCGTATCGAACTAATTCTGACAACCTACGAAGAACTCATGGAAGCGGAATTCGGCCGTTCAATTCATGAACTTAGAATATTGCGATTACGGCAGAGGCAGGCATACTGCGGCCCTCTCGGACAAAATGCAGGCTATCTGATTGAATACATGCTGGCCTTGGCATCGTCGGCAACTGTCTCCGTTCCGGAAATACCCATTAAGATGTATGGACGCTATCTGCCTGAATCCATTGCGGCGCTCAAATGTGCACTGTACGGCAACGATATTGATGGCGGTTTGCTCAGCACCTTCTGTTTGCAGCAAGGTTGCTCCGGTAAATTGTGTTCAACCGGCAGGATATTGAACTGAAACGTTCTTTATGGTCGCAAATTGCTTGGCAAGCTGTGCTTGCTGTGACAGCATGACGACACCTCCTCCATGTGCTCTGTGTACAAAAAGTACATAAGAACAGGTCCACCTTCAAGGAAATACGGAATATAATGAAAATATCAGGAATTACAAGAACACAGGCCACAATGAAAACGGCGATCAATGATTCGTGACTATCTGAGCCTAGTCCGGCAGCAGCCAGGCTTTATACTGTTCGGCCTATTGATGACTTGTCTTTCAAGTTTCGGGCAGACCTTTTATATCGGCCTCTATAGTAGTGATATCCGTAAAACCTTTATGCTCGGACACGGAGATTTCGGCCTCCTTTACTCCCTCGCCACCCTGGCAAGCGGTTTTGCCCTGTTGTGGGCGGGGCGGTTGGTCGATCATCTTGATCTTCGCCGGATAACCTTTCTGACCGTGTCGCTGCTTGGGTTGTCAGTGCTTGCCATGGGATGGATAACAAATTATCTGATGCTGCTTCCCGTCCTGTTTCTTCTGCGACTTGCCGGACAGGGCATGATGGGCCACATCGCTGTCACCGGCATGGGACGATATTTTGCCGCTTCGCGTGGGCGGGCCATCAGCGTGGCGGCGATGGGCTTTCCGCTTGGAGAAGCGGTATTCCCGCTCATTGCCGTGAGCTTGCCGGCTTTTTTCGACTGGCAGGGTGCCTGGATCGTGTCTGGCATGAGTCTGCTTCTGGTGGGGCTGCCACTCCTGCTGGCACTGCTGCGGGGGCATGACCGGCGGCATCGTGTCTGGCAGCTGCGCCAGGAACGCAGCCGCCGCCACCCATCAAAAAACGATGAAAATCAATGGCAGCTGTCGCGAGTACTCAGAGATGTGCGGTTTTGGTCTCTTCTACCCGTCGTGCTCAGTCCTCCGTTCTTTGTTACTGGATTCTTCTTTCACCAGATGGCATTGATCGAAGTTAAACAATGGCGGGTGGAATGGCTTGCGGTAAGCTTTGTCATTTTTGCCATGACCCAGACAGCCGGTCTTGCACTCGCCGGCTATCTGGTCGACCGGACCAATGCCGGTCGACTGCTGTCGGTTTACCTGCTGCCGTTGGGCCTGGGCCTGGGGATCATTTCCTTGATGGATGCCGCCTTCTGGATGGTTTTCTACATGGGGTTGACGGGACTAACAGCCGGGGCCAGTGCCACTATTGTTGGAGCTATCTGGGCCGAACTTTATGGCACGCGCCATCTGGGGGCAATCCGATCGGTTTATACTGCCTGCATGATCTTCTCGACTGCCGCCTCGCCCTGGCTTATGGGCATGCTCATGGATCAATCCATCAGCATGGAATCCATCGCCAGCATTGGTTTTCTCTGGATCTTTGGTATCTCGACGGTTGTGGCAATCATGCGATATTATTTTTTTAAAAATCAATCTGTCTCAAGGTAATTATCCCCACAAAGCAGGGGAAATAAAATTGGAGGAGAGAATATGATAGGTGCCGTCGCCGGAGATATTATTGGATCGGTGTACGAGGCCAGCCCAATCAAGACCAAGCAATTTCCCCTTTTTCATCCCTGCTGCCGCTTCACCGACGATTCCGTACTCACCATCGCGGTGGCCCAGGCGATTTTGACGGATGGTGATTATCGCCGTTGGATCCGGGAGATCGGTCGCCGCTATCCCCAGGCAGGATATGGCGGCACTTTTATTCGCTGGTTGCAGTCCAGTGATCCCCAACCCTACAACAGTTGGGGCAACGGGTCGGCTATGCGGGTCAGTCCAGTGGGCTGGGCGTTTGACAGCATTGATGCTGTGTTGCTGGAGGCGGCCCGGACGGCGGAAATATCCCACAATCACCCCGAAGGTATCAAAGGGGCCCAAGCTGTGGCCCTGGCCGTCTTTCTTGCCGGAAGGTCGAGGGACAAGGAGTTGATCAAAAAGGAATTGGCCGAAAGGTTTGGTTATGACCTCAACCGAACCGTGGAGACTATCCGACCTTCCTATGCCTTCGATATCTCCTGTCAGGGAACGGTTCCGGAAGCCGTTGTCGCTTTCCTGGATGCCGACTCCTATGAGGACGCTGTCCGCAATGCGGTATCGCTTGGCGGTGACAGCGACACCCTCGCCTGTATTACAGGCGCAATTGCCGAGGCATACTACGGGCCAGTCGACCAGCCTATTCTGGATAAAGTTAAAGAGTGTCTGACAGCGGATCTTTGGGCGATAGCCGAACAGTTCGGCGGTAAATATTGTTCAGCCGACTAATAACGATGCTTCCTTCCAGTACCGGTTCGAATTCGTAGACATTTCCAGGAACATACACCTTCGGCCCGGACCCTGTCGTGGTTGTCGTGGTGTGACCAAGGTTGGGTACCAGGCAGAGCAGAGTGAGAAAAGCACGGATGGTAACATGGCAAACTCCATTTTCTTTGAGAGGGTTCTCTTGTTCGGATTTTCTATGATGTTTTTTGCTCCATACCATGGGGGCAACAACTTTGCTAAAAGAAATATCGCAATCGCAGTTCTATCCTGTTGTTGTTTTGTTTTTCGCCATATTCGGTGTCGGCATCTCCATCCAAAAAAGAATAACGCAATTGCAATTCCCAGTTGGTGTAACCGGTGTAGGAAAGTCCGGGAGTCATTGAATAACTACCATCGTCAAGATTGACAATGGCCGTTATCGTCGGTGTAAAGTAAAGGATATCAAAAGGTTCTTTTAGAGAAAACCTGACGTAGAGGTATTCTTTTCCGACATTGAGGCCGGTGTAGCCACGGGAGCTGAGTTTGGCCATGGCGTCCAGCAGATCGCCGTCGCCGGAGTCCGTCTGTATTCCTTTCGCCTCGTCGACGTGTTCATGGAAAAGGCGCAGTTCTTCGGTGGAGTATCCTCGGCCATTGTAATAATACTCGATGATCGAGGTGAGATCGTGGCTACTGAGATGGCGGAAACCGACGAGCATCGAGGTGATGTCGTCCGTTTCGGTCGTGACAGTCCCGTCTTCCTGCAGAACTGCTTTGTCGATGTCGGTCAGGTGGGCAATTTCACCGTGGATTTCGAAATTACTGGTGATGTTGCTGGAAAAATCAAAGCCGAATCGGGTGGTTCTGCTGTCGCCGGTGTAGACGATGAAATCGAAATCGGTATCGAGATAGAGCAGATAGAGTTTGGCGGCCAGATTGATATGGCCTTCCTCGCCGAAATCGTCGTTGAGGTCCTGCTCAACCGGCAGGAGAACCGAGGTCAGAGCGATGGTGCGCAAGTCGCCGGAGAAACTGCCGATCCACTCGGCCTCGGCTGTCAAAAAACCCTCCAGGGCCTCTTCCGGATCGTTGGGGTCCTTGCTTCGATTGATGAATCCGATCGGATTCCAGGCGTAACCCTTGCCCCAGGTGTAGGTCTTCTTGCCCAAAGCGGCGCTGATCTTCGGGATGGGCTGGAGGGTCAGGTATCCTTCGTACAGGTCAAGGCTGTCGGCCCAGCCGAGGTCATCCTGCTGGACCGTGGCCATCGCCAGCCACTTGAAACCGGCTATTCCGCTGGTGTACGAACCTTTGACCTGCAAACTGGTGGTCAGTCTGTTCAAGGTTGAGCTAGAGGGATCAGGAAAATTCAAAAAGGTTTGCGTGCCATCTTGCCGAATTTCCATGCGATCCCAACGGATTTCGGCGAATCCTCCAAGGGTATAAGGTTTTTTTTTGAATTCCTCCAATTCCAGGCTAAAGTTGTCGTCGGCGACGGCAAGTACTGGAAAAAAAATGATTAGTAACGTCAAGAAGCAAAGCAATAGCCGATACCTGGGTCGCGAATCAGCGGAGTTCGTCAACTTTGGAAAGATAGTTGAGGGTGAATACTTCATCCTTGAATTCTCTTTCTTGAAGTTTGGCAAAAACCATGACCGATTTATACCCCTTGTGGAGTGGACTGTCTGTTTCAAGTATCGAAGGGCGGACCAGACCATTGCCGAAATCCTCGATCTTATCGTAGCGCAGGGTCTTGATGAGCATGCCGCTTGCCGCGTAACATTCAATGACCATAGGCAGCAGGGTGGATTTCTCCACTTCCATCTTCAGACCATCATAAGCTACGCCGGCACTTCTGGCTTTCAGCTCGAGAAAATAGCGTTCCTCCTCCTCGGTGATATCTTTCACCGTGTATTCGACGCTGTAGTCCAGGCTGAGGATATCCGAGTTGTTGAACACCCCACCGATGACCGACTGCAGACTGGTGATGCGGATGGGCTTACCGACATTGGGTATGTACAGCCACATATTATCGCCGAGCCGCAGTGTTGAACGTCCTTTTTCGCTTGCCGGGGAGAGAAAGAGGGCGATCATCTTGTCCTGGTCCTTCTTGGCGGTATAGAGGATGTATTCCTTACGGTTGCCATCCGGTTCGATATTGATCAGTTTTCGGTACATCTCGTAGGATTCCGGCTGCATTTTGCGGTCGACCTGCTCGAGGATGGCGGTGCCGTCGAGGGCTGAGGCCGAAGTGGCGAACATCAACAGCATGAGGGCCGTCAGGATGCTCATTGAGGCGATTAGTTTGTTCATGATGAAGTTTCCTATGTGTGGCGCAGGGCAGTGATCGGGTCCATTTTTGCCGCTTTCCAGGCCGGCTGGAGGCTGCCGATCACAGCGATGCAGATGACAATTGCCGAGATGGTGAGCATATCCGCCACAGCAAGAGTCGGACTGAGAATAAGTCCCTTTTGCTGGCCAAAATCAAAGCTGAGTTGCGCCGCTCGCAGAGCGGCGATGGCGACCAGGCTGACCATGACGCCAAGAATTGCGCCAAGCAGGCCGAGCAGTGTTCCTTCGGTGAGAAAAAGAAGCAGAATCTTGTTCGGACTTGTGCCCATGGCAGCGATGGTGCCGATCTCTCGGATCCGTTCATAGACCGACATGACCATGACGTTCATGATACTCACCAGAACAATGGCTACGAGCATTATTTTGATAAACAAGGTCATCAGATCGATCATCTTGACGATATTAAAAAAAGGAGTAAGTCTGGTCCAGGTATGTACTTCAAAAACCGGTTTGTTCATCTTGTTGAGGATTGATGCCAGCTCACTGTTAAGGGAAGTGAAAACGGTATCCAGTTGATTCATGCTCTTCAACCGGATGGCAATTTCGCTGACTTCTTTTGTCTCCATGCGCAACAGACTTTGCGCATCCTCGAGATGGATGTACCCGTCACGGCCTCCCGGTCCGGAAATTCCGACGACGATGCCGCTGACTCTAAAGGATTGGCCGTTTACCGAACCGTCTTTATTGGTCGCGACCAGGACGATGTCGTCGCCGACCTGCACCTTCATACCCTTGGCAAGCAGCTCGGGAACAAGAATGCCCCCTTTTTGCAGAAGGATCTGCGAGTCGCCGCCGATTATGCGATCCCGCAACAGCGGCACGGTCTTCAACTCCATTGCCGGGATGACCGCATTTAGCCGGATATTGGTGGTCTCGGCATAATTGCTGAACATTGCGCCGATCTTGATGCGCGGAGAAAAAGCTTCGACTGCGGGATGTTTTTCTAGAATTTCTCGTACCTTTGTGACCTGATTCTCTGTCATATTCAGGTTCAGCGGCAGACTGTCGATGGCGGCCAGATAGCCTTTTTGATGCACCTGGATATGACCCAGCATTGAATCGGTGATTTGACCGATCATCATGTTTTTAAAAGAACCGGCCGCGGAAATAAAGAGAAGCACGGCGACCACCCCCAATGTAACCAGGGTCGAGGTGAGCAAAGTCCGCCGTTTGTAGCGAAGCAGGTTGCGACCGGCGATATTGAGGATATTAAACATGGCGTTCCCCGGCAGAGTTTGATTCTCTCATCGTCCCGTCTTCAATGAGGAAAACTTTTTCAGCATTTTCAACTATTTTGGGATCGTGGGTCGAAAAGATGAAGGTTGTCCCGAATTTGTCTCGCATGTCTTTCATCAGGGCAATGATGCGCAGGGCCGTTTCCCGATCGAGATTAGCGGTCGGTTCATCGGCCAACACCAGCTTGGCCTGGGTAACCAGGGCGCGAGCCACCGCCACTCTTTGTTTCTGTCCGCCGGAAATCTGATGGGGAAATTTATGTCCCTGCTCCGCCATGCCGACGGCGGAGAGCAGCTCCTCAACCCGCTTGCGGCGCTCTTGAGGCGGCCGGTTCTGGACCATCTGCAAGGGGTATTCGATATTTTCAAAAACGGTCAACACGGGGATCAGATTGAAATCCTGAAAGATAAAGCCGATATTTTTACCACGAAACGAAGCGGCCTTGCTTTTGTTCAGCAAGGAGACATCCTGCCCGGCGACGGTGAGTGTCCCCGAACTGGGCGGATCGAGGCAGCCGATCATATTCAGGAGGGTGCTCTTGCCGCTGCCGGAAGGGCCGACAAAAGAGACGAAGGAGGCGGGTTGTATAATAAAATTGACGCCGCGGATAGCCTCTATCGGAATATCTCCGGCATAGGTTTTCTTCAGGTTTTGAGCGGTAACAAGATCCATTTCTTCTCCATGCCGGCAGGTGGGTAAATGCTGCGACGAATCTTCAGCGTATCCAGTAAGTTATGATTTTTTAAATGAATATATCTCCGTAGTACAATGAGTAGCAATAACTGTGCCGCACTTTCAGTGTTATGTTTTTCGTGCTATTATTGAAAAATATGGAGATGACAAGGACGGTTTACTTCCCTGCAATGGATAAGAACAACCCATATGTGTATATGTCGGATGAGTATAAATTACCCACCGTGTCGGTTTTGTGAAAGGCAAAATCAATAATTTGCCGCTCTCGCTCTATTTTTGCAACATCACAAACAGTTGGGGCGAAGACAGGCGTTTATTTCGACAAGTGCCTCAACGATTTAATTTATCAACCGGCCTAAATAGCTCTTTTTCATTCAACCAGTCGATAAACCTGACCCTTATTTTCTTGGATAAGATCCGCCCGAAAACTTCTCTATCGTAGAGGTAGAGGCAGTGTCTGATTAAGGTAAAGGGACTGAAAGTTCTGCCGGGATTCTCGGCGATGAAATGTTCATGGAATTCTTTGACGATAGGCAGATTTTCGTCAAGGCATTGATGGAAATCCGACTTTGTAAATCCACCATGCAGTTTCAGGATCTCTTGGACAAAATTGTCAACCTTGAAATCGTCGAACTCAAAATCCCTGAAAAAGTGGCCGGCAATGCGCAGAAAATTAAAGGCATTGATGTTTTTTACGCTGGTTGATGGAACTCCCTGCCGTGCAGTTTTACCGGCTTCCTCGGTTTGCTCATTTATCGGCGTCACCGTTTCCTGCTGCATCAGTTCCGTGGTGGCGTTGCGGATTTCTTTGAATTCCCGGTCGGCAAGCTCAAAAAGCGCGGAAAGAATATTGATTCGACGCTTCAGAGCAATTGGTATGGATTTTTTGTATTTGATCTTGTGGTCTAAGACACTCCATGCATCCTGGATCAAAGATCGAATCTGCACTTCGAAGGGCGTGTCGGCATAGGGATGATATTTTTCCAGAGAAGCTGTCGCATCGTTCAGGGCCAGGTCCATATGCAGGCCTTTATATCCGAAGAATTCCTCGGTGCTTTCCGCTGCGGCGATCTTATCGGTAATGTCGAGAATCTTAAAATGTTGCTGCAGCAGCTCCGACAATGGCGTGATCTGGTCTTCATAGAGACAGACGATGCGGATACCGATCAGGTCCGAGATAAATGATTTAATCGCATATGGCTGTTCGTCTGTTTCGAGTTGACTCTGGTATTTTCGGTGAAACTTTTTGATGCATTCGTCTTTATCTTTGACTCGTCCTTCAATTTTGGTCACCTCATCCAGGCCTAATCGCTTGATCAATGTAACGATAATGCGTATATAGGCGTTCTTCGCAGCGAGAAAATGTTTCCGGTGGCCATCATAGTAATGACTGAAAGCGATTTTTTCCTGTTCGAAATCCAAAGAGGCCATGAATGTTTTTATACCTGACCATGCCGGCAAACGTTTTGCTGAAACCAGAACACTTCGAGAGCAAACAGTTTCTACGTAACGTTTGCTTTACAGAAGAGGCCCAGTAGGCTGAATAGAATATACGATATTCATTGATAAGCTTCGGTCTTTCGATGACTTTCAAAACAACGCAAATATTGTTCCCGAAATTCAGACTCTATGGTTACTTATGTGAATTAATTAACAACATAAAGATTGAATGTCAAGGCGTGTTGGTGGATGAAAAAATACATGTTTACTCAGCAAAAGAAGTGTTCTTGCTACATTGTGACAGGTGCCATGTTGTCGGTGTTGATACAGATGATGAAGAAGTGTCTACTCAATAAAAAGTTTTAATCCCATCTCTTTGTATTCTCGTATGAGGGAAAGCACCTGCCGTTTTATCTGGTCCCTGATTGTTCTGGTTTGTGCAAGAATTTCCTCGCGGCTACCGGCATATTTTGACGGATCGTCGAATGGCCAGTTAAATCGTTTGGCTCGACCGGGAAAGATCGGGCATCGCGCACTCACCGCCGGCGAACAGACGGCGATAATTGCATCGTACTGTTTTTGCTGTTTGAACAACTCGAATACCCCTTGAGTTTTTTTCATGGAAATGTCGATACCTTCTTCTTGCAAAACATCCACTACGTAAGGGTTCAGAGTGCCTGGTTCCAGGCCGGCGCTCTCGGCAAAGAGTTTCCCTTCCGCGAAAAAATTGAGATAGGCTTCGGCCATCTGGCTGCGGGCGGAGTTATGCTCGCAGATGAAAAGGATTTTACGCATTATTTATACCTCTTGTTTACTTGATCGATTTGGGTTTTTTCTTTGATTTTGCAACCGTATCATTGTTTGCCATTTTTTGTTCAACAGCCTCCCAGGCATCGCACAATAACCGGGCGTTTGGTGGAAAGGAATCGGCTCGAAACATTCCAAGAATTAACAAGCCAACAATGCCGAAGGCGGCAATTATCACGCCAACACCAATCATATTCGTTTTTTCCTTCTGCCGGGATTGACAGTTGCTTACCGTTGTAGATTGCCATAGGTCAATGTATTTATGAAATATGAGAAATTTATTCGGATACGATGAGGTTTTGGTTTTTGGGGTTGGCCTCCTGTTTTTTGATTATGCAATATCTTTTTTCCAGCTTCCGGTGATCGGTTATGCTATTTTAGTTGTATGTGCTGTTTGCATAAATGAATATGCAGTATTTAAAATTCAACATGTATATCGATGATATAGAAAAACCAGGAGGGACAGATTATGAGCAAACCTCGCTATTATCTCCTGATGATGGTCTCCTATCTTGCGCTTGTCGCAGGCGTGTGCGCTCTGCTCTATGCTCCTTTGCGCGGCGCCTTTCTCGCCAACTGGGGTTTTAATACGGTCATTTTCGGGGCGCTGGCTATCGGGATTTCCCTAAACTTTCGCCGGGTAGTGGTCCTTGGGCCGGAGATCAGCTGGGTTGAAATCTTTCGATCCGGTACGTCCGGGTTGTCGGTGGCTGAAAGTCCGCAGCTGCTCCGGCCGCTCGCCAAGCATCTCGAGGGCATGCACCGGGATCGTTTCAGCCTGTCGGCCTTGTCCCTGCGGACTGTTCTCGAGGGAATCCGGGGGCGGCTCGATGAATCGCGGGAGATATCGAGATACGTCATCAGTCTGCTCGTTTTTCTTGGTTTGCTGGGCACCTTCTGGGGGCTGCTGGGCACCATTGGCGCGGTAAGTTCGGTCATCGGTGGGCTGGAAGTTGGTGATCGTGATTTCAATCTGATGTTTCAAACGATGAAGGCCGGCTTACAAGAGCCACTGCGCGGCATGGGCACCGCCTTTAGCTCGTCACTTTTCGGTCTGGGCGGTTCACTGGTGCTGGGGTTTCTTGATATTCAGGCCAATCATGCGCAAAACCGCTTCTTTAATGAGCTTGAAGAGTGGCTGTCCGGTGTCACCCAGCTGGTTGATTCGACAACCAAGGTGCAGCTCGAGGATCAGGGTCTGCTTGCCCCGGTTGGACCAGACCGGGCACAGTTAGCCGATTTGATTCGGGAGCTACGCCGAACGAACAGCCATCTGGATGCACAGCGCAAAGAGGATCCTGCCACGCCGTCCACCGACAGTTCCGACCCCGTTGGTCGACCGTAGGAGACAAAATGGGGTCCCGAGACCGATATTCCCAGCAGTCGTCGAGTATATGGCCAGGCTATGTCGATGCCTTATCCGCTCTCTTGATGGTCGTGATATTCGTTCTGCTGATATTTACCTTCTCGCAATTTATCCTCAGCTATATTCTTTCCGGCCAGAATCGCGAGTTGGATTCGCTGCATGCCCGCATCGCCCAAATATCCGAGTTGCTAGGGCTAGAACGGAACAGGAATAAGGAGATGAGTCGGCAGATTGCTTCCCTGACAACGCAGGTTGACATGTTGACCCTGGATCGAAGCAAACTGCGTGGTCAGGTGGCGGAACTGACGGCAGAAAATACGGCGGAGCAAGAAGTGCGACAGCGGCAATTACTGACTATCGCCAGCCTGCAGCAGGATATCAACACCTTACAGGCCCTGCGCCGGGAGCTTGAGGAAAAAATCGCCGAGACAGCGTCTGGGCTCGAGCGGGAACAACAGCTGACCAGTTCTCTCAGGGATCGAAGCAAAGCGCTGCAGGCTCGCCTGGCCAAAGAACAGGAGCAGACCCTGCTCGCCCAGGAGAATCTCGCCCAGAGCAATATCCGTATTCAGGCATTGTCCGCACTGGTCGGGGAGCAGCAGGAGAGTCTTGATAAAGAGCAGCGTCTCACCGCCGACGCCAGGGCCGAAGTGGCGCTGCTTCGGGAACAGTTGGCCCAGCTGCGCCTGCAACTGGGGGAGATAAGCATGGCCTTGCAGCAGGCGGAAGCCAAACGGAGCGAGCAGGAAGAAGAAATCCGCAATCTCGGCGAACGGCTCAATGTCGAACTGTCCAGGCGGGTCAATGAACTGGAACGTTATCGCTCCGATTTCTTCGGTCGACTGCGGCAGATTATCGGCGACAATCCGGTGATCCGTATCGAAGGGGACCGGTTCCTGCTGCAATCGGAGCTGCTTTTTGCCTCGGGAACAGCGGAACTGGGGGAAAACGGCAGGAAACAGCTGCAACAGGTGGCGGCAGTACTGCTGAAGCTTATTCCCTCCATTCCCGATGACCTGCAATGGATTCTGCGGGTGGATGGCCATACCGATCGGGTACCGATCAGTTCGGCCAAATTTGCCTCAAACTGGGAGTTGTCCATGGCGCGGGCGGTCTCCGTTGTTCGCTATCTGGCCGAACAGGGCATCCCCGAGGAACGGATGGCGGCTGCCGGGTTCAGCAAATTTCATCCCCTTGATCCGGCCGATAGTGAAGAGGCCTATCGCAAGAATCGACGTATCGAGATCAAGCTCACTTCGCGCTGACCGACTCTTGGGATCACTTTTTCGGTTGAGATGCAGCTACCGCTGTTACCTGAAACTTTTGTCGATACGTCAAGGATGCAGCCGCCAATGGTTATTTATTCCTCGTTATAATCTTTGGGAATCTTTACAACAAGAACCGGTCTGTCAGCACTGTGCAACACTTTACGGGTTGTGCTGCCCACTAAGACTTCATCGACCAGGCTGTGGCCCTGGGTACCCATGACGATCATATCCGCGGAGCATTCTTCAGCCAGATCAAGAATAACCTGATCAGGATAACCTTCAATGACATAGATCGAAGCGACGGCATTTTCGCAGGACGGGGCGTTTTCGCATTCGCTCGTGCAGAGTTTTTGCATACGGTCTTTGATTTGCGTCCTGACCGACTCCCGTGCCTTATTGTGCATTTCTACCGAGCTCTCATGGGAGATATACTGTTCTACCAGGCTCCGGCCAAAAGAGGTGAGGGGTTCCATGGCATGGACGGCGATGATCTTCGCCTGATGTTGACGAGCGAGTGCCAGGGCATAGCGAAATACGTACGGAGCGCCTGGGCCAAGGCCGGTGGTATAAAGGATGGTGTCTATTTTTGGCAACATTGTTTCTCTCCTGCATTATAGATAAGATCCTGACCGGCCAATTCCTCAATAAGCCGGGGATTGGCACGGATGGTGTGACAGCTTAAAACGGATTTTACGTTTTGCCTACGTCGTCGGCCTTGGGTAGGTTGTAACTCACAGCCTGCGCAGTAGTAGAGCAGCACTGCCATTAAGAATTAGACACAGGCAGGTGCATGTCAAGCAATGGTAAGGCCGCTGGGGATGGTTTTTTACGATACCGTCGATATGTTCGGGTGAAGCTGAGCCGCCCACCTGGCGGCTGGTAAACTATCAGGCTTGATAGAGAGTGTCGGCAACATCGGAAAAGTCGCATTGAATGTCGTGGGCAGTCAAAAGGGCTTTGATTTCCTGAAGATGTCGTGGGCTGGTAATGCGGATATCGCTTCCACCTTCCTGTTCATCGACGCGGTAACCCGCAGAAATGAGAAGGGCGCGAGCTTCCTGGTAGCGGTCCACGACAAAACCCATCAGCGTAAAATCAGCCATATAGTTATCGGGAAGCGTCCTGCTGTCGAGATATTTTCCACGGCTCTGTAGATCGCCGGGGACAAGTGCTAGTATACCCATGAGCTTTCCTTTGAAGTAAGTTTTGATGGCGTCGTAAAAACTCTCCATCTGAAAATTTAGCTTTTTACGGGTTCATCAGTTTTTGTATTGTCATGAATTTTCTCTTTTTCCTGGGAGGATATCATAATCTCTGTTGCCTTATCCATGGTCTTCCACCTTGATGCGGCTGGAAACACAGCCATGACATGAACCTGAGCGGCCGCGGGCCGCATCGGTCAGGGACAGGACACCGATGAGAGTGTTTATATTGCCTTCATGGACGAACAGTCTGTGGATATCCGCCAGGATCATCTTTTTTATGGCCTCTTCGAGTAATGCCTCTGTGTCGCAGGTATGCACCGGAACAGACATGACTTCATGGGCAGCGACGGACGGAGCGACGCCGTGCTTATAGGTAAGGGCCAGATCCGTTTTTGATATAACCCCGGCAGACAGACCGTTTTTATCGGTAATAAGCATGGCCCCGAACCTATACGCCGAGAGCGTCTCCATCACCGTCGTCAACGTTGCATCCATGGCGAGGCTTTTTACGCCGCTGGTCATCAGTTCCCGGACCTTGTAACGTAGCAGGTCTTTATTGTTGTCGGGTTGCTTTTCTCGATTGAGCCGGCTGTAAGAGCACTGGTGGCAGTATTGGTAGAGAAGTCCAACGATGTCGGGGTATGCCAGGGCGCCGACGAGTTCCCCCGACTGGTCATCGGCGACATACAGGCGGTAGACCTTGTTGGTGCGCATCTGCTCGAGTGCCGTTTCCAGGGAGTCGCCGGCTTTACAAAAAAGCGGCGGCGAGAGCATAATGTACTTAAGAGGGGAATCGATAGGCAGGCCTGCATAATAGGCCCCCATGATATCCGTTTTTGACACCACGCCGACCGGCTGTAGCTGGGCGTCAACAGCGAGAACAGCGTTTATCTTATGCTTGATAATGGTACTGATACCGTGGCCGATGGTCTTGCTTTGCTCAAGACAAATAACCTGCCGCCGCATGGCTTTATGTACACTGACGTTGCGCAGGGTGTTGGCCTGTACCATATGTGCTCCCGTCGGCAAAATACCTATCTTTTTAAATGATACGCGAAGGATGAATACGTTTCCTGCACCACAGCCGCATTGATCGAGCGTGTATTATTCAGTCGCCGATTCGCTCCAGCATATGGTTGAACAGGTCGGAAATATAAACAATACCAATAAGCCGCTCGTCTTCCACAACCGGCAGTCTGCGGACGTGTTTTTTGATCATGATATCAAGGACCATAAATAGATCAACGTTGGGGCCGACAGTTATCACTTCCGGGGTCATGATATCTCCCACCTGAATTGCTTTGAGACGGCTACCGGCTGCATCGATCAATCCGGCGACGTCGAGATCCTCCATGGCGCCCCAGACCTGAATGTGTTTTGGCCGTATGTACAGTAGAATATCGTACATCGACAGCATGCCGACCAGATGCCGATTTTTATCGGTGACGATGATACCGAACAACCGCCGGCCGTGTTGCTGGGAGGATTGACGAAAGAGGTGGATGGCGTCAGTGAGCGGTGTTTCGGGGAGCAGGATCGGAAAGTCAGTCGTCATGATGTCTGCTGCTGTCGATTTCACCGTTTCTCTCCCGTCTGATCCTGGTTGATGATCGGAATTGTTTCAATATCTTGCGGGGATTCATGGATTTCGACGTTAACATGGACAACACCAAGACTTGCGGGAATGCGTGTTTTGTACTCAGCCGGTGTCGCCGGTTCACGGGCAATGACCGAGATGAGGGCAGAGTATATTTCCGGTCCAATGGACCAGACATGTAGATCGGTAACCCGCGTATTATCGTCTGCTTCCATTTTTTCCTTGATTTCATGGCGGAGGTCGTGCGACGCCTGGCGATCAAGTAATACGCCACTCGTCGAACTAAGTAAACCAATGGACCAGCGGGCCACCAGAAGGGCTCCGAGCAGACCCATGACCGGGTCCATCCAGATCAATCCGAAATACTTTGCCGTAAGTAATGCGACAATCGCTAAAATAGACGTCAGGGCGTCGGCCAGGACATGGAGGTAGGCTGATTTTAAGTTGTGGTCATGTCCGTGGCTGTGGTGATGCTCGCCATGCTCATGCTCATGTTCATGTCCATGGTCCTTGGTGCCAAGGATAAACACACACACACCATTGACCAGCAAGCCCAGGACAGCAACGACAATCGCTTGATTAAAGATGATCTCAATGGGGTTGATCAGTCGATGAAAGCTTTCCACCGCCATTATTAAGGCAAATACCGCCAGCAGCACTGCGCCGGTGAAGCCGCCAAGGGCATTAACCTTCCCGGTGCCGAAGCTGTACTGGGCATTACTCGCGTTGCGCCGTGCATAAATGTAGGCAAAGGCGTTGATGCCGAGGGCAACGGCATGTGAGGCCATATGCAGCCCATCGGCCAGGAGAGCCATTGAACCAAAAATGATACCGGCGACCAGCTCAACGCCCATCATGGCGGCAGTAATCGCGATAACGATCAGGGTGCGCGATTCTCCCCGGCGCTTTACATCCTGGCCGAACGTGTGGTCATGTTGCAGTATAGGCGTATTTTCAGTAAACATACTTTTTACAATACCTAAAGCCGAACTCGATAAGCGGTTTTTCTCAGCTGGAACACTACCTGAAATAGACTCACCTGAATAAGTGAAATGTTAACGGAGGATTTCAACTGCTTTGCCGCTCCTTTCGCCGTTCTATTTCAGCAACACGTACTATGGAGGATATGACGGACAATATCAATGGTCAATTGATTTAAGCAGATGTGAGGACAAAATAGTCCATAAAAGCATTGATGTTGAGGAGGTATGGTGCAGACAGGGAGTAGGTTGTCACCCAATGGTGCCGGGTCTTAAAAGAGAAAGTTTCAATAATATGGAGGGAATCGAAACTTTCTCTTTCTCAAAGCTGCAAAAGATGCGTTGTATCGATTAGCTGCCCAAACCTGCTCGGACCTTGGTAAGGTACTCAGGGCCGATTTTTTTGCTCCAGTTCTGCAATACCGGTTCAGCCATTTTTTTCAGTTGATTGATGTCATCGTCGGAAAGTTTAATGAATTCGACTCCCGCCTCTTTCGCTTTAGCCACCTGCGTGTCGTATTGCAGGCGGGTCAAGGCACGGGTACTCTCGCTCTCCTCAGCGATGACGGTCAAGAGAATTTCCTGCAGGTCCTGCGGTAATTTGTCGAGCCATTTCTTGTTGATTAAATGAACGAACAGGCCCTGGGCATAGTCGAGCTCGGTAAAATTTTTGGCGATGGTAAATTTTTTAGTGATATTGCAAACAATGGCGGTGTGGTCAAGACCGGTAATGACCCCTGTCTGTAGAGCCTGCGGTACATCCGGCCAGGGCATGACGGTGAATTTTAACCCCCACGCCTTGTAGATATCGGTATTGACAGGGGCCTCGGCAATACGGAAATTGGTGTTTTTCGCGTCTTCGATGGTTCGAACAGGCGTGGTGGTCGCCCAGCCGTAGGGACCGTAACCGGTTATGTCGGCGACGAGAAGACCTTGCTGCATTGCGCCATCGGCAAAAGGCTGCCAGAGTTCGGGAGTATTGCGGAATTTGTCAAGTTTGTCAAAGGTGTCGACCACGTAGGGAAGATTGACGATGCCGAGGAGGTCGGAGACATTGGCCGCGGCAACGGAGGAACTCATCATGCCTTGAATGGCGCCCATTTTGAGCTTACTGATAACATCCTTTTCGCCGCCCATTTGACTCAAGGGACGAAAGTCGACATAGATCCGGCCTGCCGATTTCTCCCATACTTTGTCGCGAATACGATATCCCGCCCCGACGCCTTCGATAACTGGGTGTGAAACATTGGAAAGGATATAGGTGAACTCGGCCCCACTCGGATCAAATGTCGGCTGCCAGGCCTCCAGCGGATTTTTCTTTTCTTCTGCGGCAAAAACCGCGCCCGGTAAAAAAAGTGCGAGCAGTAAAACGATAGACAGCTTCTTCATGACGGAGCCTCCTTTGAGTGGATGAGAACTGAGCAAAATCCTTTCCTCGGCAATTTCGAGAAATGATTTGTCTTGTATGAATGCCTTTTTCCATACCATGAATAATCATTGTTCGTAAACCCTTTTGTTGAATCAAATGCACTGGAAATGATAAACTCAAGAATGATATTCGGACAAAATCTGTCTGGTGTTAACAAAATTAGGCCGAAACTGAATTTGGACGAATTGTTCTTAGTCGATACTGTCGCTGATATGTCGTGTTTTGGGGGAGTTATGACAGAAACGCGCCGAATTTTGTTGCAAATTTCTCTAGATTTCCGTTACTTTTCCCCTGGCAGATTAATTCTGTAACTATAAACCTAGGGGTGAAACCATGAAAAGACTGAAAAAAGTTGGTCTGGGCAGCATGATTTTTTTTATGCTGGGAAGTTTGTTGTCTCTATCCGCCTGGGGCGCAGATGACCCCTTGAAAAAATGGCAGCCATCTTTTGATCCTTCGGGAGCAAAATATGTCTATCTTCTTTCCTGTGTCGGTCATCCGGCTATCGAAGGTGTGGCTGTCGGTTTTCGGATTCGGGATCGGGTCTGGCAGGAGTCAAACGGTCAGCTGTATGTTGATTTTCGTCCTTTGAGCCAGCTGGGTGGCGAGAAGGATGTCATCAATAAGCTCAATTTCGGTGCAATCAACGGCATGATGAGTTCTTCGGTTGCCGCGGCAAACATAGCGCCCGAACTGGGTATTGTTAACCTTCCCTACGTGGTCGATACCTTTGAAAAACTTGATAAATTCAGGGATACGCCTCAATTATGGAATCCGTTCCGCGATGCTCCTCGCTCAAAAGGGCTTCAGGTTATAGATTTTACCGGATACGGCAGTTACGGCTGGGCGACCACTCGACCAGTCACCAATTCTGAAGAGGCAAAGGGAGTTAATTTTCGTATTGCCGAGGCTCCCGTCAATATCGATTCGTACAAAGCCTGGAAACTGAAATTTGCCGTTCTGCCTTGGCCGGATGTGCCGCAGGCACTGCAGACTGGGGTTATTGATGGCCTTGACCATACTCCAATCGTCTGCAATATTTCCAAAAAATTCACTGTCGCCAAGTACTACACTGAACTTGATTATGCGCAGGGCCTGTATGTGCATATCATCAACCAAAAGTGGCTGGAAAAGCTGCCCCAGGACTTGCAGCAGCTTCTCCTGAAAGTTGTCAAGGAAGAAAGTGCTCTTGCCAGGACCCGAACCAAACAGCAGCAGCTGGAACAGATCGCTGCAGCCAAGGCTGACGGCGTTACCTTTTTTCAATTGAGCGCGGCGGATAAGCAAAAAATGATTGACGAGAGCGAACCGGTCTACGCTAAATGGGGACCGAAAATCGGCGAAGAGTATCTGGACATGGTGAGGAAGGTCTTGCAGGAATAATCCATTAGTACTATTTACGATTCTTTTCAGGCAGGAAAGGTCGTCTTTGTTTTATTCAGGCCTGATGTGCCCTGGCGGCATATCAGGCCTGAGTTGCGTTTATTCAAAACACAGCGTACAATAATTCTGTCTATTCTCTGACACCCGCCGGACGAGAGTCCAAATTCTGAAAATCGAAAATTTCAGGTAGACCCTAATTTTACTCATTTTATACAGGAGCAGTATGCGAAGTAATAATCGAAAATCCGACAGTCTCAGACCAATCACTCTTGAACGAGATCTGCAGCCCCAGGCCGATGGTTCTGTGCTTATTCGCATGGGTAATACCCATGTCATCTGCGGTGTTTCGGTCGAAGAAAAGGTCCCACCTTTCTTAAAGGACACCGGACAGGGATGGATAACCGCCGAATACGGCATGCTGCCCTGTGCAACAAACAGTCGCTATAAACGGGAAACTAATGGCCAGTCCGGAAGAACTATGGAAATTCAGCGTCTGATCGGCAGGAGTCTGCGTATGATGGTCGATTTGGCGACAATTGGCGAGCGAACCATTCGTGTCGACTGTGATGTTCTGAACGCCGATGGGGGAACCCGCACGGCAGCCATTACCGGGGGAGCGCTGGCGTTAAGAGATGCCTTGCAAAAGCTGGTTGCCGATGGCCGAATGGAGACCCTGCCGAACATTATGCCGGTCGCTGCTATTTCTGCCGGAATATTGAACGGGGAAGCACTTCTTGATCTCGATTACAACGAAGACTCGTCGGCGGAAACCGATGCAAACTTTGTCATGGCCGGCGATGGTCGGTGGATTGAGATTCAGGCGACTGCCGAGGGACAGCCGTTTTCCGATGAGGCATATCTGGCTATGGCGAAGTACGCCAAAAGAGGCATTGAGGAACTTTTTTTACTTTGGCGAAAAGAAGATAACCGGTGAAGTGTGTTGTGAAAATCGGGATTGAAGTTATTTCGGTTTCGGTGACCCGACCTTGATTTATAGTGGAAAACGTACGACAGCGGCAAAGAGATCTGCCCGGAGACAGGGAAGCGGCTGCTCTGATTCGCTAACAGGGAAAAAACTTCAGTAAATAGTGGAGAGACGATGCATCTGATTCTCGGGCTGGTGGTCGGTTTTCTGGGTGCGGCAGGTTTCGGGCTGAGCAGCGGCATTTTAGGTTGTCTGGTTGGTCTTTTGGCCGCGGAAATGCTGTCCTTGCGCAAACGAGTGCGTCTTCTGGAAAAATCTCAGGCAGCAGAAGAGGATCCAAACAAGAAGCTTGCTCGGGGTGTTGTCTTTCCCCCTGCTTCTCCAGGACTCATTCCTTCAGCACCGGCAGCTGTCAAGCAGCCTGGCCAGGGACCTGCCCAACCAGCTCGAGTGCTTTCACCTTCGAGCAAGGCCGAGGATAAAGAGTCAGCCGGTAAGGAGTCACGCCTTGATCGTTTTTTTGCTGGGCTTGGTGTCACTAGCGACAAGCTGACGGCAAAGATCAGTCAGTTTTTTACCAGCGGTAATCTGGTGCTGAAAATTGGTATTATCATCCTCTTTTTCGGGGTGGCTTTCTTACTGAAATATGCCGCCCAGCGCAACATGATTCCTCTTGAGTTCCGTCTTGTCGGAGTCGCTCTCGGCGGCATGGCGATGCTTGGGGCCGGCTGGTGGCTGCGGCGAACACGCTTCGGCTATGGTCTCGCGCTGCAGGGCGGTGGGGTGGGCATCCTCTACCTGGTGGTTTTTGCCGCCGCGAAACTGTATAATTTTCTGCCGCTGAGCCTGTCGCTGCTGGTGATGGTCAGTCTTGTCGCCTTGTCGTGCATGCTGGCGGTTCTGCAGGCAGCAAGATCCCTGGCCGTGTTCGCGGTTGTCGGTGGTTTTCTCGCGCCGGTGCTGCTCTCTACCGGCGGCGGCAGCCACGTGCTGCTCTTTTCCTACTATGCCCTGCTCAATGGTGGGATCCTCGGTGTTGCCTGGTATAAATCGTGGCGGGAACTGAACCTTCTTGGTTTTGTCTTCACCTTTGTCATCGGCAGTCTCTGGGGCGGATCGGCATATCAGCCGGAATTTTTTTGGTCAACCGAACCTTTCCTGGTGCTGTTCTTTGTCTTTTATGTCCTCATTGCCATCCTTTATGCCCATCGTCAGCCGGTCAATCTTCGCGGTTTTATCGATGGGCCTCTGGTCTTTGGCCTGCCCCTGATCTGCTCTGGTCTGCAGTATTTTCTCGTCAAGGATTTTCCATACGGCATGGCCTTCTCAGCTCTGGGGCTTGGTCTTTTCTACCTGATGCTGGCAACTCTTTTATGGCGCAGACTTGTTTTCTCCATGCACCTCTTGTGTGAGGCGTTTCTTGCCCTGGGCGTGGTTTTTGGCAGTCTTGCCATTCCCCTTGCCCTTGATGGACAATGGTCCGCTTCGATCTGGGCCCTTGAGGGTGCCGGTATGGTCTGGATCGGCTGTCGGCAGAAGCGGATACTCGCGCGTCATTTCGGCATCCTGCTGCAACTGGCGGCCGGTTACATCTTTCTGGGTTCGGTCTGGTATCCCTTTTCCGCTACGGCCTTTGCCAATCAATATTTTCTTGGTTGCATGTTTCTGTCGCTTGCTGCTCTTTGTTCCAGTTATTTCCTGGACCGATACCGTGGCGAATTGAAAAAATGGGAGCACTATTTTGCCCTGTCGCTGATGATTCTCGGACTCGCCTGGTGGTATATCGGCGGGTTGCGCGAAGTGAACATGCAGATGGCCCCCCGGGACAAGGCGAATGGCTTTTTGTTATTTTGCTGCGCCAGTTCCATGCTCATGGGGATGGGCGTGAAAAAATTGCAATGGCCGCGTTTTGCGCTGTCGCTCTATCTGCAGTTGCCGGCCATGGTGCTTCTCTATCCTCTTAGTAGAAGTGGTCTGTATTCCAGTTCCCATCTTTTCGCGGGCTGGGGGGCAGTGGCCTGGACGGTGGCCTTTGTTACCCAGTACCGCATTCTGTATCTCTTTTCGGGGGACTGGCCCAGACGAAACATGATTGCCTGGCACCTCGGCAGCCTATGGCTCCTGCTCCTCACCCTGAGCCACGAGGGGAGTTGGGCGGTTGGCCGATTGTCCGGCCTGAGCGAGATCTGGTCGTTCTGCTGCTGGGCCCTTATTCCCAGTGGCGGACTGTTGCTGCTCCTGTATCTGGGCAGAGGTGTTTCCTGGCCTGTCGGCAAGTATGCCTCGGTCTATCTCGGGGCGGGTGGTGTGTTGCCGTACTTTGGCCTGGTGATCTGGACCATCGTCTCTTTTTCCGTTGCCGGGGATCCCTTTCCGCTCACCTATATTCCTCTCATCAATCCGGTTGAACTCACCGGATTAACCGTACTTATCACCCTGGTCCTGTGGCAGTTCAACCGACAAAATAATGGTTACATACTGAAATATTTGCCGCTTAAACAATCTTTCTGGGCACTCGGCGTTGTTTTCTTTTTCTGGATGAACAGTGTGGTTGCCCGTTCGGTGCATTTTTATGTCGGTATTCCGTACTATACTGATGCCTTGTATCGCTCGGCGATTTTTCAGGCCGCACTTGCCGCCCTCTGGGGTTTTGGTTCCCTGGCTATTACAGTATGGGCCGCCCGGAAGGGGAGTCGCCCGCTCTGGGGAGCAGGAGCTATGCTGTTGGCTATGGTGGTGGTGAAGCTCTTTGTCGTCGATCTCTCCGGTACGGGAACCATCGCCCGTATTGTTTCTTTTCTGGTAGTCGGTGTGCTTATGCTCATTATTGGTTATTTCTCTCCCTTGCCTCCGAAAAAAGTGGAGAAGTCGCAATGAAATATTTCTTGGTAGTTTTCTGGCTGCTTTTCTGGTCCGGACAGTTGATGGCCGAGGATATTTCACCCGGTGATTTTGCCGCGGGCTATTATCTTGAGGTCGATCAGACAAGCGCTTTCTCTTTTTTGGAATTGCCGGAGGATGTCTACCGTTCCGTGCAGAGTCCGACTCTTGGCGATATGAGAATTTTTAACGGTGCGGGCGAGGTTGTGCCGCATGAATTTCGCCAAGTGAAAACGGAGCCGACAGCTCTTCGCGATAAGAAAACTCTCCCTTTCTTTCCTCTTTTTAAGGCGAGTACGGTAAGTGACTCGACAGAGCTGTCCCTGCAGGTTTCTCGGGATATGGCCGGAGCAGTCGTCAATATTAAGCCGGCTCCGGCGATGGCGGCGGATGAACAGAAAATCACCGGTTATCTGCTTGATCTCAGTGGCCTGAAGCAGACAGTCTCGGAGCTCGAATTTTTCTGGCACAAGGAGGCGGATTCCTCTTTTTTTACCGTGCATATAGCGCAGAGTGGTGATCTTGTGCACTGGTCGCCTCTAGTGCATCGGGCAACGCTTGCCGATCTGCAGTTTGCCGGTGAGCAGATAGCAAGAAGAACCGTCAGCCTGCCGCGGCCGTCGATGAAATACCTGAAGCTGACCTGGCAGGAGTCCGGCCAGCTACTTCGATTAACCGGTGTGTCCAGCTATTCCGAAATGATCCAGGCGCGCAGAAAACACCATTGGGTTTCTCTTGGCGACGGAGTTGCTCAGGAAAAAGATGACCGACTGCTGATTGATTTTTCCACCACATATCAGTTGCCGACCAGCAGCGTACACATACGTTTTCCGGAGACGAACTCTCTTGCTCACCTGGCCATACAATCCCAACCCGAGACTGGCGCTGAGTGGAGAACGCGGTGTGAACAGGTGTTTTATAACCTGATATTTGCCGGAACAAGCATAGAAAATGAGCCCTGTCACTTCCCGGTGACAGCTGATCCCCGGTGGCGGGTGGTGGTGCAGCAGGATGGGGCTGGATTGCGAACCGGCCATGGCCAGCTTACCCTGCAGCTCGGCTGGCCATCAAGGGAGCTGGTGTTTGTCGGCCGGGGGGCGCCGCCCTATCTGCTCGCCTTTGGCAGCGGCAAACTTGCCCAGCGGGGGAAGCAGCCCAGTCAAAGTCAGGGCATGCTCCTGCAGACGACTGCAATACAATCTCCCTCGCCGGTTATCAATCGAGCTAAAATAGGCAAGAGAATAGTTCTCGGAGGAGATGCGGCCCTGCACAGGCCGGCCACATCACCCCCGTGGAAAAAATGGCTGCTTTGGACCGTGTTGTTTCTGGGGGTCGGGTTGTTGGCTATTATGGTCCGTGCCCTTTCAAAAGAAATGATAAAAGCTGAAGAAAAAAGGATGGCTGGGAAAAGATAACCGATTATGGTTTGCAGCTCGCATGCACCCCTGGTCAGTTCATCATTTATTTTTTGAGAAGGGAGTAACAATGTTTCGATCGTTTTTTAAAAGTAAAAGATGGGCTCTCTGGGCTTATGGTGGTGGATTGGTCTTGTTCATGGCGCTTTTTATTCAGGTGGAATTGACAGTTAAAATTAATCAATGGTACGGCAGCTTTTATAATATTCTACAAAAAGCTCCTGAACATGAGGTGAGAGAATTTTGGGAACAGATGCTCATTTTTGCCAAAATTGCCTTCCCTTATGTCTTGATTGCCAGTATGACCGCATACTTTACCCGTATCTATGCCTTCAAATGGCGAGAGGCCATGACTTTTTCCTATGTGGCGAAATGGCAGACGGTTGAAGAGGAAGTGGAAGGGTCCAGTCAGCGTATTCAGGAGGATATATATCGCTTTGCACGAATTTTCGAGAGCCTTGGTCTGCAGGTAATACGGGCAATCATGACCCTCATGGCATTTCTGCCGATTCTCTGGGCACTCAGTAAAGGTGTTGATATTCAATTTATCAAGGACGTACCCGGCAGCCTGGTCTGGGTGGCCCTTTTGGTATCGGTGGGCGGCCTGGTGATTTCCTGGTTCGTCGGCATAAAGCTACCTGGTCTGGAGTATAATAACCAAAAAGTTGAAGCGGCCTTTCGGAAAGAGTTGGTCTATGCCGAGGACGACAAAATTAATTATGGTAAAACCGAGACGATCACCGAACTTTTTGTCGGCTTAAAGTTCAACTATCATCGCCTGTTTATGCACTATGGTTATTTCGATATCTGGGTGAATTTCTTTGAACAGCTGATGGTTATTGTGCCTTATCTGATTATGGGACCGGGTCTCTTCACCGGCCTTATCACTTTAGGCGTGCTGGTGCAGGTCTCCAACGCTTTCAGCAAGGTGCGGGAATCTTTTTCCATATTTATCGCCAACTGGACGACCATAACCGAGCTTCGGTCAATCCATAAGCGTTTGAGGGAATTCGAATTGAATATTAAGTATTAGAAATTATGTTTAATGATCCAACGTGTTGATTAATATGGAGATATTGTGATGATGAACAATGTTGTTTGCATGAAATGGGGCAAGAAATATAGTCCGGACTATGTCAATATCCTTTACCATATGGTTAAAAGAAACTTGACCGTACCGTTTCGATTTATCTGTATGACGGAACATCCCGAAGGAATTGAAAAAGAAATTGATGTTTTGCCCCTCCCTGCCTTTGACGAGCCAGGGCCGGAAGACTACAAAAAATGTCAGGCATGGCAGAAGCTCTCACTCTTTGCCGACCCTCTTTATGACATTCAAGGAAAAATCCTCTTTTTTGACTTGGATATAGTCGTAATCGATAATATTGACTGTTTTTTTAGTTATTCCAATAAACTAGCTATAATTGAAAACTGGTCGCAACCCAATCGCTTAATTGGCCAAGCTTCGTCCATTTGCTTTAATGTGGGGCAATACTCTCAGTTGCTCAAAAAATACCAAGAACAGCAGGAAAGGGTGGTTAAAACCCATAGAACTGAACAGGTGTATATCACCAGGGAGTTGGGAAGGGACAATTTCGACTATTTCCCTGCCAACTGGTGCAAGAGTTTTAAAATGCATTGCATGCCGGGGGGGCTTCTGAATAGTTTCATAACCCCCAGACACATTCCCAAAGATGCAAAAATCATTGTGTTTCATGGAAATCCGAATCCAATTGACGCCATCAATGGGCAATGGGGCGCAGCTGTACCGTGGTTTAAGAAATTTTATAAGACGGTGAAACCAACAAAATGGTTGGAGAAACACTGGAAATGAATTTCTTTTTTCTCCAATAACTGTGAAGAAAGTAGCTGCCTTTTGTTCAAAATCTTTGGCAAGAGGCTCTTTCATCTACTGAAAGTCGGCCGGCTTTTCAGAAAAAACAGCATGCATCGGTTTATATTTGGATGCAGGGCGGTAAAAGCACGGAGCCGTCTTCCGATTGTCTGTTCTCGCTGAGCTGGTGCACCAGCAAGTGCAGTGTAGAATTGGTACTGTCCGGCGGCAAGGTGAAAGTCGGCCATATTGCTGACAGGTAAAGCAGTAAGCGACGCCACCAGAGACGGCATGGAACAGGCCGGCAGTTCATGACGTTGCCAGCCGCCGGGAAGTCGCATGAAAAAATGCATGCCCTTGCGTTGCACCCGGTTTCCCATAACTATTCTCTGGGGGATCGCCTGTTTGGGAATCGGTGGCCGGGAAAAATCAATTATAGTTGCCGTTTTGGTAATTTGACTGTGTAGTCGGCAGTTGAGAAAATCCTTGCCTCTGGGGAGGAGGTTGATGACAAAATCCACTGCACCGAGTTGTCGACTCGCTTGTTCTTCGTTCATTAATTTGACATCTCCTTTTCTGGTATATCTGACAGCAACCATTGACATGTTATAGCCATCATCACTTAAATGTTTTTCCAGCTGTTCACCAAGGAGACCTCCCCCGATGACGGCTACGGAAATCTGCCAAGGATTTTTCTTTGCCGTCTTTGCCAGGTAGCTGACTGCCTTTTGGATACTGAAAATATTACCATAGGTACTGCTGTAAAAAGGAGGGTCCATTGGCAGTCCATGGCGTTTTTCGAATATCGGACCAAGCTGGCCTGCCAAACCGATTGTTTTTGCCCTGGAAAGCTTCTGCACCCAGAGCATGCGTCTGATAATGTTTTCGACCATAGGCCGATTTTTTTTCTGCATTAACTCCAGAGCCGAGTTCGGAATCACAAGATATATTCCGATAGGGCGCCACCTGTCCATGATCAGGCCGGCCGGGGTGGGGCGACCGGCAAAGAATTTCCGGAGCCATGTAATTTCAGGGCAGAAGTCGAGACACTCAGAATGGTCTGTTGGATAGATGAGAAACAGGGATTTGAACATGCCGCTACGACCAAAAATCCAGATCAACAGCCAGATCGGCCATCGTAAAAGTAAGGTGTAAACGAGAAAATTCAGCTGTCGCAGGATTCTGGCCATTGCACTCTCCATCTGTTGAATGTGTCGATAATAGGTACAGTTGTAAGAAAAATGAAAAACCTTGGCTCTTATGTATCGGTACCAGGAAAGAAAATGATTATCAGGGAAGGAAAATAAAAGAGGCGACGATGGTTATGTTTTTGTATTGAGAAGTCTTTTGGAACAATGGAACGGCATGAAAAAGGCCGCATTATCATGCGATAATGCGGCCTTTTGTGAGAAAGATTATTTTGAGAAAATCACATTTACTCTGTCAGTACCTTTTGGATTATTGTAACAAGTTCCCCCAGGCGGTATGGTTTTTTTACATAGCTGCGCACGCCCAGTTCCATGGCCTTTTTTATCCGATCGGTCTCGGAGTAGCCACTGACAATAATCACCTTTTGGTCCGGCCGGATGGTAAGAATATTCTGATAGGTATCCAGACCATCCATTCCCGGTTCCATGACCATGTCGAGTAGAATAAGACCAACCGTGCGTTCTCTTAAGAAAGCCAGGGCTTTTTCACCGCTCTCAGCCGTCTCAATTTTGTATCCCAGGGTGGTGAGAATACTTTCTCCGAGTTTTCGTTGTGCCTCATCATCATCGACCAGTAAAATTGTTTCCCCGTTGCCTTGTTTTATATCCTCAGGTGCAATGACGGTTTCAGGCTTCTGGTCCTCTTCACCTTCCTGCACAGGTAGGAAAACCGTAATGGTTGTACCCTTTTCCGGAGAGCTCGCAACGTCCAGATATCCACCATGATCCTTGACTGTACCCCAGACCACCGTCATGCCAAGTCCCGTGCCGCTGCGTCCCATAACTTTACTGGTGTAAAACGGCTCAAAAATCCTTGCTAGTTTGTCCGGTGGAATGCCCATACCATTGTCACTTATGGTCAGCACGACATAGTTGCCGGGAATGGTGGTGTCGTAGCCCTTAATGGGGCTATTGACATAGCGGTTTTCGGTTGTTATTAAAACAGCGCCTTTGCCGTCTATCGCTTCAAAGCTGTTCACCAGAAGATTCATGACTGTTTTTTCCAGATGTATAGACGAACCGGATAAAAATTGCAGATGAGGGTCAAGACGCGTCTCAACGGTCACACCTGGATAATTATTTTGCAGATTGAGGAACTCCGGACTCTGCAGATGGGCGTTGACAACATCATTAAGCTGTACTCTTTCCTTGGTCGTTATACCGCGGCGGGCCAGGGTCAGCAAATCCTGGACAATAACTGCTGCCCGTGTTCCGGCGCGACGTATATTTTCCAAAGGACCACGCATATCACTCTCGGGAGCTAATTTGTGCAACAGCAGGTCGGGGTAACTGACAATACCGGACAGCACATTGTTGAGGTCATGAGCCACTCCGCCAGCCAGTCGGCCGAGCACTTCCATCTTTTCAACCCTCTGCAGTTCGGCTTCGAGACGCAGACGTTCTTGCTGCGCCCATTTCCTTTCCTCAATTTCAAGCCGTAAATGTTCGTTGGCCTTCTCCAATTCAGCTGTCCTGAGTGCAACCCTCTGTTCGAGTTGATTTCTCGCCTCTTCGAGTTCTGCCTCTTTTGTCTGTAATTCGCTTATGGTGCCGGCAAGAAGTTGTTGTTTGTCGAGCAGGGCGTCTCGGGTGGCAGAACGGCTGGTTTCTACGAGAAATGCTAGAATACAGACAATCAGGTAGGAAGGGATAAAACGAATAGCAAAGTCTTTGTTGTATACCTCAATACTGTCGAAAACTAAATTGATGCTGAGCCAGCCGATACAAAAACAAAAAAGAAGACCGGTTGACCACATGCCTCTAGGTAATCCTAGAAGATAAAGGGAAAAAAGAGGGTAGGTATAGAGCCACATGAACGATGTAGTCTGAACACCACCGATAAGAAAAAGATAGCAAAAAAAGATGAACAAGGTTCCCACGCCGCAGTGGGAAGCAATGGGTTCGTTTCCGGTTTGGTATAGATAAAAGAGGATGGTGGAAAGGAGTGAGGCAATAAGAAAATCGGCGACACCCAAAAGCATGGCACCTTGCGCCAGAGCAATAGATCCCATAATTATGAGAAGAAGTGCACCGAGAGAAAGAAAAATATTTAACATAATAATTTTTCTTAAGGTCTCACTGTCCTGACCTTCACGCATGCCAATCGAGAGAAAAGAAAGCATCAGTATCTCCAAAAATTTCTTGTAGGCAGCTGCATAGAAAAGGTAGAAGATATAATCTGGTTTTAATCCGCTACGATGGAGAGATCTCTAACTATTACTAACTATTGTTTAGTATACACCAAATTTGATGCTAGTCCAGTGACAGGCTTATTTTACCGAGGAAATGATCCAAATGTTCATTATTCTCCCTGCCTATGTTTTGCTCATTATAAACCGGAAAGTTCTCCAAATGTCTCTCGAGTAAGCAGGAGACGTTAAGGTTATACGGAAATATGTTGAATAATATCGGTTATATAATTAAGCAACGGATGGCATGACATAAAAGAGAATGGCAAAAAAATGCGCAGTACTGGCGGCCATGACAAAGAGGTGCCAAATAGCATGACTGTAGGAGAGATTTTCCCAGACATAGAAAACGATACCTGAAGTATACAGTAAGCCCCCGATCAGTAAAAGGATCAGGCCGTCTGTTGCAAGAGAAACTGCCAGAGGTTTGATGGCGATAATTAACAACCAGCCCATGGCAAGATAGAGTGTAAGAGAGAGCCACTCGATTCGCTTTTTTAAAAACATTTCCAGCATGATTCCACAAAGAGCCATTGCCCACACAAGACTGAACAAAGTCCACCCCCATGCTCCCTGCAGCGTCACTAATGTAAACGGTGTGTAGCTGCCGGCAATCAATATATAAATCATTAAATGGTCAAGTTTTTGAAAAAAACTCTTCAAACCGTGCGGGGATATCAGGTGATAAAAGGTGGACGCCAAATAGAGCAGAATGAGGGAACTGCCGTAAATTGCAGCACTGACAATATGCCGGGCATTGCCGTATTGGATGGCTGTGACAAGGAGCGTGATAAGTCCTATGAGAGCGAGACCTGCGCCGATGGCATGGGAGATACCATTGGTAAGTTCTTCTTTAAACGAATATTTGTTGCATTGTGGACAGCTTGGCATAGGTTCTCGGGAAAATTTCAAAAATGGGTTGAGGTCCTGATGAGATTCATTACTTAAAGGAGTATCATCAGGTTTCTTCAGGCTGTCAACAGGAACGTGCCTTATACACAGAAAAAGAGGTAGCTGCCACCAACATCCAGGTAAATAAATATTGGCCGAAATCTTTTGATAATATTGTCAAAGATACTGGATTTTTGGTATATACTGTTTATTGTATAGACGATAAAAATGTATGGCGGTTTTTTTTTGTATAAAGCACATGTTTGACAATCAAAAAGGAGGTGACTGAAAGGACCTTGTTAGAGAGTATCACCTGTTCTGCCACAAAGGCCCACCGGCTAAGTAGTAGAATTTGTTATACTTTGAAGGCATGGTGCTTTTGCTCTGCATCCTTGTAAATAACTGTATATGAAAGTTTTGTCGGATGAGGGAGTGGAAAAGGTTTCTCAATAACGGCTTTATCCCTGTATGACTACTTTGCGTTATAAGGGGTGTTGTCTTAATTGGCAGCTGTTAGAATTGCTGTTTGCAATTTACTGTGTATACTGTTAAAATTGTTGCCTGTTGTTAGTGTTATTTGTCTAGAGGTCGTTTATTAAAATTTAAAAGAGGAAATAATTATGCTGAAAAAAACAATGTTTGTCCTGTTGGCGTTAGTTGCCTTCAGTTTGCCTGCGCAGGCTATCGAGTTACCTGCAGGTGCTTCCCCGTCCTTCGAAAAGTCATCGACAGCTTACGCCTCATCGTATCAATTTAACGACATTCTGGAAGCTTATGGGCTGAAACTGGCTCCAGAAGCAGTGTCAGGTGTTCCGACATCTTATGCTAAAGTGTCAGGTAACAAAGTCATTTTTAATGATGATTCCATTGCTTATAGTCCAGCTCAGTATCACACCATTTTTACTGCCTATGGCCTCGAACTGTCACCGCAGGCAGTGAACGAGCTTGATGTTTCTTCGTACGCCAAAGTCGTAAATGATAAAATAGTTTTCGGCAAGGATTCTATCGCATATGGCGGCGACGAATGGACGAAAATTCTTAGTGCCTACTCCTTGCCTGCGCAAGTTGCAGTTGCTGCTCCCGTGGTTGAAGTTACGCCGGGAGACAGTGATGGCGACGGCGTTACAGATGACAAGGATGCCTGTCCAGGTACCCCGAGGGGTGTTGCAGTAGATGAGAGAGGATGTTGGGCAATGTCGAATGCTCTGTTGTTTGCTTTCGACAGTGCGGTGATTAAGAGCGATTTCTATCCTGTGTTGGATCAGACTAAAAAAATATTTGATGCTTATCCCACAATGAAGGTGCAAATTGATGGTCATGCTGACAGCACCGGTCCTGAGGCATATAATCGGCTCAGGGAAG
>CAYPPR010000025.1:0-27552 GCA_964412665.1 uncultured Desulfopila sp. | reverse complement strand
ATCAGGTACTATCCGAAAGACGTGCAAACGCCGTCATGGGATATCTGGTCAACAAAGTAGGTGTCGAAGCAAGCCGACTCACCGCTGTAGGGCATGGTGAGATGAAACCTGCTTTTCCAAATGATACCAAAGAGAATCGAGCAAAAAACAGAAGGGTTGAATTTACGCCTGCTATGTAAAAAGCTGTAAATGACGATTCTGTTCGATCGTCACTAGAATAAAAAAAGCCCATGGAGTTCACTGCGAACTCCATGGGCTTTTTTATGTTTCAAGCGAAAGGAATTGGAAGATTACAACACCGCTTCACTTGAAGCTTCTGCTGATGTCTGACTGGCTGCATAGGCAGTCGCCGCACATTCATTTTTGCCCAAGTCAAGTTCTTCGGCTTTGTCATCCTCGACCTGTTGCAGATTGGCGTTGATTCGCCGGATCATCGCATATTCATCGGGTTGTTTTCGCATGTTGCTTATGATGAAATCAAGAAAACGGGTCTTGTCTTCAATGGCGTAGATATCTTTATTATACGCCATTGTTTCCGCCAACGTGCAGACAAAGGCCAATCGGTCATTCGCCTCTTCCCAACTCATATAGTGGCCGGGAAGAACAATCATTTCAGCCGGGTATTTTTTAATCTTCTGCAGCGACTCAAAAAGCTTGTCGGACCATGCTTCAACCTGTCCGCCAAGGTCTGGGCGGCCGATCGAGTGAATGAAAACAGTGTCGCCGGTGATCATATATTTATCATCGATGATAAAAGTGGTCGATCCCGGGGTATGCCCGGGAGTAAAAATACATTGTACCGCCGGGCCAGGCTGGGAAAATTTGTAGATGGCTTCGTCCTGCAAAGGGGTGTATTGGATCCTGGCCCCCGCGAAATCATTTTCGTTGGCAAGAAAGGTTGCCCCGGTCTTTTCCGAGAGGATTCGACTGCCGGCGATATAGTCAGCCTGGAGGTGGGTTTCAAAGGTTTTAATGAGTCTGCATTTATTGCGTTCGGCAAAATCAAGATAAAAGTCACTGTTCCGCGACGGGTCGAAGAGCATAAGCTCATCGCCATTTTTCAGGCCATAGCTGGTGGATGCCTTGCCGGGTCTGATGAATTGAAACAATTTATATGATTCTCCGGGATTGAGCAGGACAGGTACCAGCAGATTACCCCAGGATTTGATACCTCCTGCAAGGTAGCCAATATCCTGCAGGCCATGTTTTTCGAGAATTTCTGCCACATATTTGGCCGAACCTTCTTGGGCGCAGACGATGCGAATTGGTTTGTCCTTGATCACCTTGGCAACACATTCATCTTCAATTTCCATGAAATCGAAATAAGAAATATTCTGCAAGATGAAAGGGTAGGGGGACTCTACTTTGAACCTGCCAAAGTCCACCTTGTTTCTGACATCCAGAACGACCATGTCTTTTTTTGCCGACAGTGCGTCATAGAGTTCTGCCGCGGTGTATTTGAAAATACTCATTAGGTCTCCTTCAGTTAACCGTTCATGGATAGAGTATTCCGGAGAGCAAGCTGGAGCATGGGACACCAAAATATTCTATAATCACAATAAAATTTCCTAAAAACGTAAAAAGCCTGCTTCCTCTGCTGTTGTTGCAAAACAATCAATGTGCAGCAGCCAGTAATGGCCTGGATGTTGCTGAATGGCTTGTGCGGTTGCCGGAGGCAGCCAGTGACTGTCATCGATCAGATTATAGAAATACGAATCAATACCTATAAACCCATCGAGAAAATGGCTGAGAATGTGCAAGGTCTTGCTCAGATAACCCTGTTTGACATTTATCAAATCTGTTGTTTTCAGTATATTGGCTTTTGCTAATTCATCGATCAAACCCTGTGCCATTTGGCGATTATGCCTTTCCGCCTTGAAAATGTGGTCGAAAAAAGCTGCGTCGAGGCCAGGAAAAGATTTTCTTTCAATCACCTCGATGCAGTCATATATCACTAAAGAGGTCAGGTCAAAAAATTTATGTACCTGTTCACTGCAATGATTAAATGAATCGCCAGCGAGAAGGACTTTATGCTGGGAAATTTGATTCATGGTAGACAATGTTTCATGAATTGAAGCTTTCAATGACGCGCTTACCGACCCGCCTGCCCATTTCCTTGCACTCTTCGAGTTTGCGATCATCCGGAACATATTTCAGACGAAGACCATCTTCAATCACGTCGATTTTCATCTCTTCAAGCGCTGTGTTGATCAGGCCGACCGCCTCGCCGCTCCAGCCAAAGGAACCAAAAGCGGCGCCAAATTTATTGGTCGGTTTCAGGCCACGCATATACATGAGAAAGCCGGCCATACGCGGCAGGAGACCGTTGTTCAGTGTCGAGCAGCCGATGACGACTGCTTTAGCGCCAAGGACTTGGGTCATCACATCACTGCGATGGTGTACTTTCAGGTTAATCATCCTGATACTGACGTTGTTTTCCTTGAGCCCGGCTGCGATGGCATGGGCCATTTTTTCCGTCGAGTGCCACATGGAATCATAGATAACGAGGACTTTGTTATCTGCTTCATTACGACTCCATTTATTGTATGCCTCAAGTATCTTGTTTTGATGGGTTCGCCAGATAACCCCGTGATCAGGGGCAATCATTTTTATGTCAAGATTCATCTCTTTGACGGAAGCCAACAGCTTTCTGATCAGCGGCGCAAAAAGATAGAGAATGTTTGCGTAATATTTGGCACTTTCCTGCATCACTTCGGAGATATCAACTTCATCATCGAACCTTTCGCTTGTCGCATAGTGCTGGCCGAAGGCGTCGCTTGAAAATAGAATGCCGTCTTCCTTGATATAGCTGAACATGGAATCCGGCCAGTGCAGCATTCTGGTTTCAAGAAACTGGATGGTTCGTTTGCCTAAACTGACCTCCGTACCGGATTTTACGACTTCATATGGCCAATCTTCTCGGTGGAAGTGCTCAAGGATGGCCTTTTGCCCCATTGGCGAACAAAAGACCTTCTCCGGTTTGATGATGTCCATTATCGCCGGTAGACTGCCGCTATGGTCCATCTCGACGTGGTTGACCACGAGATAATCAATTTTTGCCGGGTCGATAATTGCTCGGATATTATCGAGCAATTCGTTGAGATGCGTGCGTTTGACAGTATCAAACAGGGTGACTTTTTTGTCGACAATGAGAAATGCGTTGTAGGTTGTTCCCTTGTAGGTGGAATAGCCGTGAAAATCTCGTACGTCCCAGTCGATGGCGCCTACCCAGTAGATACCCTTTGCCAGTTCAGTATGACTCATTTTTACTCCTATTGTATGTTGTGATATTGCATGTTGTCAAGATTGGTTGCGTGAAATTGTTTTTCCTCGCACGTTAATGCAAACGTTAATGTAAACAGTCGATAGTATTCAATCCATCCTTATATGGTACTTTACACATATCTATGATAAATGACGGGCAAAATTATTACAATAAAAGGATACCCTTATCTTAAGAATAAGATTGTGGGTTTTTATCCAGATAGTAATGATTATTATAATTTTAACAAGGGGCTAATTGCTTCTGTTGTAATTCTGCAAAACATCGCCATCGCAGAATGCTACAAAGGCGTAGAATACAGGATTCCAAGTACATGAAACAATATCCATCAATAGATTTGGGACTTTGCAGTGACTGCCGCGGATGTATTGAAATTGCCCCTCTTGTCTTTCAATATAATCCGGTGACAGGGCTGATGGAGGTTATCCTGCTTGCCGAGTATCCGGTTGCTCTTGTCGATGAAGCGATAAAAAATTGTCCGGAGGACTGCATTTTCTGGGAAACGCAAGATTGATATTTCTTAGCGGCATACATTGCGTGCCATTCAACTATGGAGGACAAAATGCTTATATTCTGCCTGGGATTGATTTCGGCTATCACGCTGCAGGTAGGAAAAAACAATCTTTTCTGTTACTATTGCATTCCTTTCCAAAGATTTAAACAGGTCGCAAAAATTCATGGACATACCTTTTCAACTTACATCGCAATTTCAGCCTTCCGGAGATCAACCGGAGGCCATCAAACTGCTGACGGAGGGCGTGCAGGCCGACATAAAAAGTCAGGTGCTTCTCGGGGTGACCGGATCCGGCAAAACATTTACCATGGCCAATGTTGTCAGCCAGGTACAGCGGCCGACCCTCGTTATTGCCCCCAACAAGACGCTGGCAGCCCAGCTTTTCAGCGAGTTCAAGGAACTCTTCCCGTACAATGCGGTTGAATATTTTGTCTCCTATTATGATTATTATCAACCGGAAGCCTACATCCCCCAGTCCGACAGTTACATTGAAAAGGATTCGTCGATAAACGATGCCATTGATAAAATGCGCCACTCGGCCACCCGATCTCTATTGACTCGCCGAGATGTTCTCATCGTCGCTTCGGTTTCCTGTATCTACGGCCTTGGCTCTCCCGATGAATATAAAAACATGCATCTGTTTCTCCGGACAGGCGAAGAGTATCCCGTCGAAGAAATCCAGCGTCGCCTGGTCTACATGCAATACGAACGCAATGATGTTTCCTTTCATCGAGGCACTTTTCGGGTACGCGGCGATGTGTTGGATATTTTTCCTGTGCATGAAGAGGACAGGTCGCTTCGAGTAGAGTTTTTCGGCGAAACTATTGAAGGGATCACCATTATCGATCCCCTGCGCGGCGTGGTGCTGGAGCGTCTCGAAGAGTATACGGTTTTTCCCGGCAGCCACTTTGTTACCTCGAAAGACCGGCTGCACAGTGCATGCGAGACCATCAAGACCGAGCTTACGGAACGGCTGGAGTCTTTTTACCGGAATAATCGGCTAGTTGAAGCCCAGCGCCTCGACCAGCGCACCATGTTCGATCTTGAAATGATTCAAGAATTGGGGTATTGCACGGGAATTGAAAATTACAGCCGTCACCTGACCGGAAAGAAACCAGGGGTGCCACCGCCTAACCTGCTCGATTATTTCCCGGAGGACTATCTGCTCTTTATCGACGAAAGTCATATCGCCATCGGGCAGCTGAACGGCATGTACAACGGTGATCGGTCGCGAAAGACCACCCTGGTTGACTATGGTTTTCGCCTGCCCTCGGCACTCGACAACCGGCCCTTGAGATTTGATGAATTTGCCGGGCGCGTCAATCAGGTCATCTATGTCTCGGCAACCCCTGGTCCTTATGAGCTGGAGCAGGCAGAGGGGCGGGTAATCGAACAGGTCATTCGACCGACAGGGCTGCTCGATCCGAGGATCGAGGTGCGGCCGGCCACCAGTCAGGTCGATGACCTGCTTGAAGAAATACGCCTGCGCGCCGATCGGGGCGAAGCCGTGCTGGTGACAACGCTGACGAAAAGAATGGCCGAAGACCTCACCGATTATTATGAGAAGATCGGCATCCGGGTGCGCTATCTTCATTCCGATATAAAAACCCTTGAACGTATTGAAATCATACGGGATCTCCGGAATGGTAAGTTTGACGTCCTGGTCGGCATAAATCTTTTGCGTGAGGGGCTGGATATCCCCGAAGTGTCCCTGGTGGCAATTCTTGATGCCGATAAAGAAGGTTTTCTCCGGTCGGAAAGATCGCTTATTCAGACCTGCGGTCGAGCCGCTCGAAACGCAGAAGGGGTGGTGATCATGTATGCCGACAACATTACCGGTTCCATGCGTTATACTCTTGACGAAACGGAACGGCGACGGAAAATCCAGAAAGAATATAATCGGCAGCACGGTATCACCCCCCAAACCATCATCTCCGCGGTAAAGGACTCGATGCAGCAGCATCTGCACAATTCAGGTTATGTATCGGAAGATTTCACTGCGGGATTGCTGGCGATCGCTGAGGAAATGCCGAGGTTTTCATCCGTCAAGGATCTGGAGAAAGAAATTAAAAAATTGGATAAAGAGATGCATCAAGCGGCAAAAGAACTGGCATTCGAGAAAGCGGCGGAGTTGCGCGATCGCATAAAGAAGATGCGTCTGCTGGAGATTGAGATAGGATGAAAGAAGGGAAACTGAATAATATGCTGCTCCGTGTCGTACCGACGGTGCTTTGCTGGCTGATGCGGCTGTGGTTCGGTAGCTGCCGTGTGGTCTTGCACAATGAAGAGAATTGTTTTAAACCCAATGAAAAAGACAAAACGGCTATTGCCTCCTTTTGGCATTATTCTATAATTTATATCCTGTATCATATGCGGAAATATTCGGCGACGGCAATGGTCAGTTCGAGCAAGGATGGCGAATACATTGCCCGCTTAGCCGAAAAATTTGGCTTTGCCACAGTTCGTGGATCGCGAAACAACAAAGGGGTCGAGGGGTTGAAATCGATGTTGCGCGCGGTTCGCGATGGAAGTAATGCGGCGATTGTCGCCGATGGTTCGCAGGGGCCGCCGAGAATCGTCCAGGCCGGTGCCCTTCTGGTTGCCTCACGGACGGGAGCACCGATTATCCCCATGGTTTGTGCTGCGTCGCGCTACTTTACCGTCAAGTCCTGGGACAAAACTATTATTCCCAAACCGTTCTCCCGGATAGATTTTTACTATGGGGAACCGCTTTTCATCCCCGCCAAGGCAAAACCGGAAGAACTCGAAGACTATCGGCTGCATCTTGAACAACGGTTGAACGAATTGTATAAGAAGGCCTGGGGACGCTACGGCAAGTCCGCCCATTAAAAATATGGCAGCTTTTTCCAGGTCCTAATTAATAGTATGACAAGAGTACGCAATAATCGGTGCAGCCAAAAGAGCTGATCGAAGTGAGTAAAGAAAGAGGACAAGAGTTATGCAGAAAAAAGGGCTTGTGGTCGCCGGACTTGCCGGAGGATCGGGGAAAAGTGTTGTCTCAGTGGGTATTACCGCCGCACTTGCAAAGCAGGGTCGTGCGGTCGTGCCATTTAAAAAAGGTCCGGACTATATCGATGCCGGGTGGCTGCAGCTGGCCGCCGGGCGAAGGTGTTATAATCTCGATCCCTTTCTTATGACCCGGGAGGCAATTCTGCTCTCTTTTGCCCGGCATTCGGCCGCAGCCGAGCTTCTCATCGTCGAAGGCAACAGGGGACTGTACGATGGTGTCGATGCGGTGGGCGGCTATTCGACGGCGGAACTGGCGGTGACCCTCGGCTTACCGGTGCTGCTGGTGGTGAACTGTACCAAGACCACCCGGACCGTTGCGGCCATGGTTCTCGGTTGCCGACACTTCGATCCGCGGATCGATATCAAGGGTGTTGTCCTCAATCAAATAGCTACGGAGCGCCAGCGTCTTCTGGTCACGGAATCGGTGGAGAATTATACCGGCATTCCGGTTCTTGGCGCTATCCCGCGCCTGAAACGGGATATATTTCCCATGCGCCATTTGGGCATGGTGCCGCATCAGGAATATACCGATAGCCATGGAGCGCTCGATTTTCTGATCGAACTGATTGCCGAGAATGTCGACCTTGACCGGGTTGAGGCGATAATGGGGACTGTGCCGCAGTCTGGACAGACGGGCGTTGCCGTTCATGCCATCTCGGGAGCCATTGCCGCCGGTATGGAAAATGAAGAATCGACACCGGTGTTCTCGACAAAGGTAAGAATCGGTATTTTGCAGGATGCCGCTTTTCAGTTTTACTATTCGGAAAACCTTGAAGCACTGGAAAAGGCCGGTGGGGAGTTGGTCCTGCTCAACGCAATGTCTGACAGTGAACTGCCGCAACTGGATGGCTTGTATATCGGCGGCGGCTTCCCCGAGACGAATGCCAGAGAACTGGCTGCCAATTCGGCTTTTCGCCAAGCAGTTAAAGAGGCAGCGGAATGCGGCCTGCCAATCTATGCAGAGTGCGGTGGCTTGATATACCTCGGTAGTTCGATCGTGCTGGATGGAGAAGATTTCCCGTTAGTTGGCGTTTTTCCCATACGCTTTGGCATGTCGGCTAAACCCCAGGCCCACGGGTATACAATTTTTCAAGTAGACCAAGAGAATCCTTTTTACCGCCTCGGGACCGAGGTCAAGGGGCATGAGTTCCGTTACTCAAAAATTCTCGACTGGCAGGGGCAACCAGAGCAGCTGGTCCTGAAAATGACCCGTGGTCACGGATTCATAAACAGTCGGGATGGGTTAACGTACAAGAATGTTTTGGCCCTTTACACGCATATCCACGCCGATGGCACACCGCAATGGGCCAATAATTTTGTCCAGCTGTGTCACACGGTAAGGCAGGCAGGGGAGTAAGGCACTGTCCCCCCTTCGGCTACTGCGGAACACTCAGTGGGAGGTCGTTGTGCCGAGGACTTTTAGACTGATTTCTTTTTGTTTTTCTGCACTGGGCGCTGGTTCAATCCAGTGCATAAATGATTCTCTGGTACGCATAAAACTGCCGTTATCTTCCTTACATTTTTCACAGATACTGGTTGCTTGATCCCGGTACATGATGATTTTTGAGGCCGGTTCTCCATCTTTTGACACAGCGGCCATTTTTCTGCAGCCGCATTCCAGGCGCACCACCACCACGCCGACAGCGTCCGGACTGCCTTCAATAATACCTTCTATCATGGCTTGCTCACGCTTTTCCGCCTGGAGTTTCTTCTTTGATGTTTTTTCTTTCATGGGATATGTCGAGTAGTTTGTTTAAGTGGATAATTTGTATGGATAAAAAAATATATCGAAGACGTCTTTCTTCTTTTCCCGAAGCTAAATGGGGAAAAGAACGCGCACTATATTAAAAAAATCGTCTGCAGGTCAATAGTTATTCGGCCGGTATCGCCTGTGTCGTCTGGGGCAGCCTCCTGGGCGGAATGAATAATCGTCAGCTTCTATAGAACCATTTTTTGACTTCATCCCCGGTGAATTGTTTCACTACCGGTCGGCCGTGGGGACAATGGGAAAATAAATCAGCCCTGGCCATTTCGTTCAGGAGGGTATCGATCTCCCGTGTTGACAGTGGTGTTCCGGCCTTGACCGCAGCTCTGCAGGCCATTGTTGCGAGAATGACATCAAGAAATCCACCGCTATCTCCCCTGTTCTGTTCACTGCCGAACTGTTCGAGAATGTCGAGAAACAATTCGCCGGGGCTGATGGTGCCGGCTAGTGCCGGAACCGCGGAGATAATAAAGGTGTTACCGCCGAATTCCCTGACGGTAAAACCCAGGCGATCTATTGCCGGCTCGTTTTGTTCCACCAGCTGGGCTTGAAAGAGTGAAAGCTCAATGGTCTCTGGAAACATGAGGATCTGTCGGGCGACGGTTTTGGCGAGATACTGTCTGCGCAGTTTTTCGTAGAGCAGTCTTTCGTGGGCGGCGTGCTGGTCGATGACGAGTAGTCCGTCGCCGCTCTTGCAGAAGATGTAGAGATCATCAAATTGGCCGACGACGAGCAGGTTGTGACGAACTGTTTTCTGTTCTTGATCTGGTATTCCATTTTGGTCCACCGGTACGTTCCTTGGTGCTGGAGACGATTTTGCTATCGGTTCAGCGGTAGCCAGGAGCGGCTGCTGTGCAGTTGCTGCCGGTATTGCTGGGGCGATTGCTGGAGCAGAACTCTTTTTTGGCGGCACTAGTATGTGGTTTTCGTCTTCTTGCATTGGCTGCTGCCCACCTTTCGGGTGCAACTCATTGTTTGATTGTCGGCTGGAAACAAGCGGTGGGTCAGAGAAAGTCGTCGAGACCTGCGTTACTGCGAGAGGCACAGCGGTTCGCGCCATAGTTTGCTCAGGACCAAAAAGAGATGTTTTCATGACTTTTTGCTGTTCGAGCATGGCTTCGGCTACCGCTTGACTGAGCAGAGTGTGCACATCTCGGGCATTGCGAAAACGAACCTCGTGCTTTGCCGGATGCACGTTGACATCGACCTCATTCGGTGGCAGAACGAGATGTATCAGGCCGGAGGGGTTCTTGCCTTTCATGAGAAAGCCCCGCAAGCCTTCAGTTACGGCGTGAATTATCATTCTATCGCGTACAGCCCGGCCATTGACAAAAATGCGCATTTTTGCCGGACCGACGGTCACTTTTTCCGGTGGCACAAGAAAACCGGAGACCCGGCGTATGTTGTTTGTCCGGCGGAATGTTCCAATGGGAATAAAAGGACCCTGGTAGTGCATGATATTGGCAAGACGCTGTTCTGCCGACAAGGAATTATCCAGATAGATAGTGTCCCGCCCGTCGATTCTGAGGATAAAGGTAACGGTCGGCGAGCCGAGAGCATAATTTTTTACCACTTCATCAATATGACCAAGCTCGGTACGTGCCGTGCGCAAAAATTTTCGCCGCGCCGGAGTGTTGCCAAAGAGATTGCGGACCTCGACGGTTGTGCCGAAACTGCACCCGATTTCATGTACCTTCATTAATTTGCCGAAATGCAAAACCACTCTTGTGCCTAGTTCCGAATGGGCAGGACGAGAAGTTATGGCGAACTGGGAGACGGAGCCAATGGAAGGGATAGCCTCGCCTCGAAAGCCAAGGGTGTCGATAGCCGCGAGATCTCGTTCAGTCTGGATCTTCGAGGTACCATGACGCTCAAGGCTTAAAAGCAGATCATCTTCAGCCATTCCCTCGCCGTTGTCGATAATGCGAATCAGTCTGGTGCCGCCGCCTTCTATTTCTAATTCAACGCGACTTGCATTGGCATCAAGGCTGTTTTCCAGGAGTTCCTTGACGACTGAAGCAGGGCGTTCGACAACTTCACCGGCGGCAATCTGGTTGGCGAGTTGTTCTGGGAGTATACGGATTTTTGACATAGTACTGACTTTCCTGTTGATAGTTCATAGGTAGATGTTACAGTGGGCCAGGTCTGTTGTCCGGTACCATAACATGCAATGAATATTACCATGAGTGTCCAAAGAGTGTCACCCCCTAAACCATCGAGAATAAGGAAGAAGCCGGCCCAACGCCCTGCTGTGCGCCGGAAAATCTATACAGAGAAACACATCTCGATGTTCCTGATCATCATCTGTCTGGCGCAGACTGCTTTTTTGGGCAGTCTGCTGTTTATCCTCATGAGTCTGCACATTCCCGACATCAGCTCAGTTGCCGGATATCAACCCGCCCAGGCCACCATTATTTACGATAGTCACGGCCGGATCGTCGAGCGAATGTTTACCGAAAATAGAACGGTAATACCTCTTACAAAGATGTCACCCTCGCTGGCAAAGGCCTTTGTCGCTGCTGAGGATGGCCGCTTTTATGAGCATCCCGGCCTGGATTTTATTTCCGTTCTGCGGGCGGCAATTAATAACTTTCGTGGCGGCTCGAGAAGTCAGGGCGGGTCAACCATTACCCAGCAAGTCGCCAAGTCGTTACTGTTGTCGCCGGAAAAGACCTATGTCCGTAAATTTAAAGAAGCCATCCTTGCCTGGCGGATTGACAAACTGCTCAGTAAAGACGAAATCCTCTACATCTACCTCAATCAGATATATCTCGGAGAAGGGGCCAATGGGGTTGAGGCGGCCGCACAGATCTATTTTGATAAAAGTGCCGAAAGCCTCACTCTTGGTGAATGTGCTTTGCTGGCTGGTCTGCCTCAGGCACCAAGCCGGTACGCCCTTTTTGACCATCTCGACAGGGCGGTCGAGCGGCAGAAATATGTTCTCAACCGGATGGCGGCAGATGGGTATGTTACTGCGGCAGCGGCCAAGAAAGCCTATGCCGAAGTAATTACTTTAAGCCCTCGCAGCCAGCGGGCAACCGACGAAAATGGCTATTACCTTGAGGTGGTCAAAAAGCAGGCTCGAGAACTCCTGCACGGGCCGCTGCAGACGGCCGGAGCAAGGATATATACCCATCTTGATACGAGAATCCAGGCAGAGGCACTTGCGGCAGTACGCCGTGGGGTAAGAGCGAGTCTAAGTCGACAGACTGTGGCTGGGAATTCTATCGGCGCCATTCCCCAGGGGAGTCTGGTGTGTATTGAAACCGCACCGTCCCGAGTGAGAGCCCTGGTCGGCGGTACTTCCTTCAAAAAGTCTCCCTTTGACCGGGCCAGTCAGGCGTTACGACCTGCGGGGTCGACCTTTAAACCCTTTGTTTTCGCCGCTGCCTTAAATCAAGGTTGGTCCCTGCATTCGCCCATCGAGGACAGTCCGATTACCATTGCCGGCAGGGGTGGCAAAAGCTGGAGCCCGAAGAATTACGGCGGTAAGTATCATGGACAGACAACGCTGGCCGATGCCCTGGCGCATTCCCTCAACAGTGCGACCGTGCGCATTATGCAGAAAACCGGTTATAAAGAGGTGCATGAACTTGCTCGGAAATCTGGATTTACTGCGAAGTTGCCGCCGGATCTCTCTCTTGCACTCGGGTCGGCGGATGTAACCCTGCTGGAGATGACTGCAGCCTATACCCCCTTTGCTGGAGACGGTAGTTTTATCAAACCCTCCTTTATCGGTAAAATTATCCTGGCCGACGGCAGTGTTATATATCCGGAAAATGCACGACATCGTCAAACTGTTGCCGGAGCGCAGGTGATGGGACAGATGCGTACTATGCTTAAAGGAGTAGTGACCAGGGGTACAGGAAAAAAAGCTGTCGATGTACCCGGAGTCAGGGGAGGAAAGACCGGGACTTCCGATGAAAATCGTGATGCCTGGTTTGTTGGCTACGATGCACGGTACACTACCGGTATATGGCTCGGCAACGACCGCAATCAATCCATGGGCAAACACGAAAGCGGTGGTTCGACAGCGGTGCCGGTCTGGCGTGATTTTATGCTGGCTATTAGTAACAAATAGCCTTTTTTTCAGCCGAAGATGCCTTTTAAGGTAAAGAAAAAGAGCATTGCCATGAGGGCACCGGCGGGAAGGGTGACCAACCAGGAGATGATGATGTTCAGGACGACTCTCAGGTCCAGTGCGCCAATCCCACGCGCCAGGCCTACCCCGAGCACCGCCCCGACGAGAATATGGGTAGTGGAGACAGGGAGACCGGTACGGGAGGCAATGACCACGGTCGTTGCCGCGGCAAGTTCGGCACAAAAGCCTCGGGATGGGGTCAGCTCGGTAATCTTTTTCCCTACAGTCAGCATAACCCTGTAGCCAAGGGTGATCAGACCAAGGACAATGCCTCCACCACCGAGCAGAAGAATCCATAGAGGCGTGGCCGATGTCTGCATAACCTCTCCGCCGGAACTGATAATACTATAGACGGCCGCAAGGGGCCCGATGCCGTTGGCCACATCGTTTGAACCGTGGGCAAAGGCCATGGAACACGCGGTAAAGAGCATCATGGGCGTAAAAACTTTTTCCACGCTGGCATAACGGAAAGATCTATTCGCATTTGGGTCGTCCTTGACCTTGCGGATAAACAGCCAGCCGATGCCGGCTGTCAGCAGCCCGAAAAGAGTTGCGACAATGAAGCTTTCGATGGTGGTCAGCTGCAGATTAAGATGAGAGAGCCCTTTAAAAAGAGTGATCAGGGAGATAATAAATCCTACCAGGAAGATGTACATCGGGGCATATTTCTTGGCATTGTCAAGGGGGTTATCGGTGTTGAAAATGAGTTTTCGGGTACTCATAACCAGCAAAAAAGAGAGCGTACCACCGACAACCGGAGACACCACCCAGCTCATGACCACACTGCCTACCTTGCCCCACTTCACTGATTCGGGCCCGATACCGACTATGGCAAAACCGATAAGGGCGCCGACAATTGAATGGGTGGTGGAAACAGGCCACCCCTTGGCGGAGGCGATCATCAACCATACCGCTGCGGCAAGCAGGGCAGCGAGCATACCGTAGACGAGAATTTCCGGATTATTGATAATTTTGCTCGGATCGATGATCCCTTTTCTAATGGTTGAGGTAACGTGGCCCCCAGCCAGGACGGCACCTAGAAACTCAAAAATCATGGCGATAATGATAGCCTGCTTGACCGATACGGCACCGGCGCCGACGGATGTGCCCATGGCATTGGCCAGATCGTTCGCGCCGATTCCCCAGGTCATATAGAGGCCGAAGATAACAGCCAGAATCATCATGGCGGTTCCATATGCAGCAATAATTTCCATTGGAATCCTCGTCTGTTATTTAGAAAGAAAGAGAAGCAGTCGATCGCCTAGATTTTCCGACTGATCGGAAATAAGTCCCAGCAGATCAATGATCTGGTACCAGAACATCACTGAAACGGCATCAAGATCTTTTTCAAGAGAAAACAGCTTCTTTTTTATCCGGTGCATAATTTCATCGATGTTATGCTCGCTTCGACGCACCCCGGCAATCATTGCTGATATTTTGTCGAGTTCGCGACCGGCAAAGCCAACCTCGAGCAGCTCGTCGAGCTGTTCGATCATCTCCTTGGCGGCGGCGGCAATCTCCATTGTCCCTTCTAAGAGCTCATCGAGTAGCGGCTTGAGCTGTTCCGGGACAATCATTTCCCGAAAAAGAAAGGTCTTGCCGATATCTTCCGCCATGTCGGCGATTTTATCCTGGTCGGCGATGAGGCTGAGCAGATCCTTGCGATCAACGGGGAGAAAGAGCGATTTCGGCATATTCAAACGGAAGGTGGACTTCAGTTTGTCGGCTTTGGTTTCGAGCTCTTTGATCTGTTGTGCGAATTCAAACACCTGGGCGTTATCTTCTCGGTAAACGGCATCAAAGAGCGGGGGAATGAGACAGACACAGGAGAAAACCACTCTCATGTGCTCTTGTATCGGTTTGAAAGGTGACCCGCGAAGGAGTCCGGAAAGATGACGATTGGACATTATTGGCATGGTGCTTCAACCTCCTGTGCTGAAGGTATCCTTTGCGTACGCTTGTTTCGATAAAATGATCGGGCGTAAACGAGAGAGACTCAAGCCGTTGTAATATGAGCGTACCATTAGCGTACCATTAGGATAGTGTTAGATTTGACAGCTTCAATACTAGGTTTAGCAGGAAAGTCAACCGTTTTGTTATGGTATATAAATCCATTGTTTGCGGCAGATTATTTGGCTGGCCCAAGGGGAGAGCTATTTCCTGAACAATATCCTGGTCATTGCAGGCAAGCACTCTCCATTGGATGAACAGGTAAAATAGAAACTATTATTTCAGAGCATTGATCAGATCAGTGAGTGGCTCCGCCGGAAAAGATATCGGCATAAACCTGTTGCCGGTCTGAATCAAGACACTTGGTCCTTCCGTATGTGCGCTGTAGATAATGTGGTGATTTTTGATCGCACCGGCATGCAGCCAGAAACTGCCGAAAGGATCCATTGGTGTGTGACCGGCAATAACTCTGGTCTTTGGCGAATGGTCAAGGCATTTTCGCAGGTTTTTCACATCCCTCTTCGTGTATCCGGCTGGGTGATTCGGTAGTTGTATCCGGTTGTTGGACAGTTCTCTTGCCAGTTTTTCATGGTCGGCAATGTTGATATAATCTTCCTTACTGAAAATTTCCCGGGGAGGGCCGGCATGACAGGCAATAAAACTATCAGAGCAGATGATGTACGGCAAGCTGTCATAGAAAGTCTGCATCGCCGCTACATATGCCGGGCCGCGATGTTTCAGCAGCGTCTCCCGGAACAAAGCCCCCTGCGGGACGCCGTGTTTGACGATTTCCGGATCAAAGTTGTCATGATTTCCCCGGATGTAGAAGACATTCTCGGGAAACTTGAGTTTTAATCGAAAAATTAAATCCATAATGAGCATTGAGGTGTCGAATTTATCCATCTCATCGACGTTTTCCGAATGGATTGCATCACCAAGGATGATTAAATTCACTGTCCTCATGCGCAGACAATTGAGCAGGCAATTCTCGCTGAGAATTTTCAGGAGATTGTCGACCTGGGCGTGTAGGTCGCCGACAATCACTGGGGTAGCCTTAGTGGTAATTTCCACCAGGCCGCCGGGTTTGCCGGCATTGTTTATTGGACGAAATGGTTCCTTGCCGAGCAATGTATTGATTTCCTGTATGGTGTGCAGGGCCTGGTCCGGGAGGAGAGCTTCAATTTTTTGGCCGTAGATCCGGCGTATCTCAAACAGAGCGTTGAGTCGGCCGCGCTCCAGACGTTCACGGTAGTCGAGATCATCGAGCCTGACGATTTTTGTTTCCCGGTCGGAGCAGAGAGGGGTGAGGATGAGATCTCCTCTCCTGTTGGTAATACTCACGTGTCGCTTGGCCACGGAATCATTGAAATGGAACAGCTCACTGTATTGGTCGTTGGTATGGCCGAGAACTATGGTCTCTCCCACACGAATTCGGACAAACCCATTAATGTTTTTACTGGAACAGCCACGTTCGGTGTTGATGATCCAATTCTTGTAGGCTGCTTTCTTCTTTACGCCGAGTGCTATTTCCGGTTGAAAACGCAATTGTATGTCACCCAGGGTAAGTTCGAAGCATTTGCCGTCATGGGCAATCCTTCCCGCGGATGTCAGCGGTTGCGGCTGGCTGTCAAGGAGCAGCCACTGGATTGGATAGTGTCGGCGAAAAAGCCATTTCCAGCCCCTGATGCTTTTCAGGCTGGGGCGTTTCAGTGTCTGGTCCAACGTCCAGCGGGGGACGCTGGTCACGCCTTTTTCGGCGATTCGCATCGGTGGTTTTTTGAGACTCTTTCGTATATAGACATTGATGCCGGCCCGGTGCAAATAGAGGGCGACCTCTCTATACACTGCCACCTGCTGTCGCACCATCTCGAAACTGAGTTTTTCATCGACGGGAAAATAACCCTGACTCTGGCGGTCGACTCGCTGCTGGTAAATGGTTGATGGACTTGGAATGAGAAATTCAAAGATATACCTCTCGCGCCAGTTGGTTTGCAGAAAATTTTTTTTCAGAGGTGGAATCTTGATCCGGGTACAGTCTAATTCAAGAGGAGTGGCGCTCTCTATCCATTCTTTGTCAAAGACCGTCAGCGCTTCTTTAAAGCCACGAAATGGCAGTCCTAGGTGAACCTCACGGGGGCGAAAGACCAGAGATTGATCCTTCCACCAACCTCGCTGGGTCAAGTCAAGATACCCCTCATTGGGCCATCCGCGTATCTGTTCAATGTAATATGATTTTCCGGCACCCGGGGGGCCAGTGACGATAAGTTGCATAAATTCCAGGCCGATTGGTAGATCAATGCCGCGAATGTTTTGTAATTCCTTGATCGGTTCAAGAATTTTTTTCAGAGGGTCGGCGCGCATTCCTGGAAACAGAGAGAAGAAGTGGATGAAAAGGCATGGCGCTCCGCATGAGAGGGGAAATATGCCTGCTTTTATGTGAGTATACACCCTGACTTCTAGAAAGGAAAGCTTGCGAATCTCAAAAAAAGCTCTTAGCGCTTTCTTGCCCCCTGCCAAATAGTAAAGCGTTGCATTACCGGCATGTTGTGCTTGCTTGCTGTTTTGTCGAAGGTGATGTATGAATAGGTTATGCGACAATACAGGAGGATATATTATGGAGATTATTATCGGGTCGATTCCACCACTGAAACAGCAGAGCCGGAAGCCGCCGCAAGGAAACAGCACAGTCATTGCGGCGCAATTGCTGCATGTGCGGCCGCCTCGGAAAGGGATTGCCGGCCCATCGGGAATGGAGCGACGAAATAAACAGGCCAAGGATCCCCGGACCGGAAGGGTGCTCACTATAATGGTCGCTGATGGCAGCCAACTGCCGTCAGATATTGACAGCGCCCATTATGATGTGTCCATTCGTCTTATCCGCAGATAAGGGCCTGTCTACGAATAACATGAAAATGCCCTTTAACCTGAAGGTCAAAGGGCATTTGTTCGAGAAAACGGCAGACGTATCAGTGTGCTTAAAAAGCGTTCATGGTCCAGATACCGCAGGGGCAGGTGTCGGCACAGAAGCCGCAGGCGATACATTTTTTATCATCTGAAATATACTCATAGTCATTTTCCAAACCAGACTGATAGCCGTGCTGTGAGCCGAATGCGAGCTCTGTTCGACTGATGGCTCCGGTAGGACAGATGGTTTCGCAGAGATGGCAGTCGCGACAGGAGGCGCAGGAGAGGCAGCGATTGGCCTGGTCCGTTTCCGTGTTGCCGATTTCTATGGGCATGTAGTGGGTAATAGTCAGAGCCTTCTGGGGGATAACCTGTTTATCGAAGGGTTTCCAGTCAAGTCCGCGGCAATCGGCAATGATATACTCAGCGGCAGTTTTGCCGGCACCAAGCGCATGGGTGGCAAGACCAGGTCTTTCGACATCACCGACGGCGAGGACCTTCGCATCCGAAGTGAGATGGGCCTTGTCCGTGGTCACCCAGGCCGCGCCGCCGACGGTGATGGTCTCGATTGATTCCGGGAGAAAGGAAAGGGCGGGAATGTCGCCAATGGAAATAATCACCGTCTGGGCCGGAATCAGTTTGCCTTCGGCGGTCCACAGTCCCTCTTCAGTCACTTTCTTCGTGACGACCGGCCAAGCAAATTGAGCGCCAAGAGTTTCGGCTGCCTCTTTTTCCTTACCAAAAGCCAGAGGCTTTTGAATATCAACTAGGGTCACATGCTCTGCGCCAAGACGGTATGCTTCGCAGGCAACATCGCAACCGACATTCCCGGCACCGATCACCACAACTTCCCGGCCGACAGGCAGCGGCGAGTCGCTTTTGGCTTTTTTGAGAAAATCAAGTGCGGTAAAGACTTTCTCGCTTCCGGGGAAGGTGAGCTTTCGGGGAACATGGGTTCCAACCGCCACGACAACATAGTCAAATTCTTTTTGCAGTGTGGCAAACTTTTCCCGGGTCATCGTAACGCCGAGATTGACGAAAATGTTTGGTGTTTCAAGGAACCGCTTTATTTCCTGGTCCCAGATGGCCTGGGACAGTCGTTCCCATGGAATCACCTGGGCGAGCTTCCCACCGATTTTGTCGTCTTGCTCAAAGATATGGGCTTCGATGCCGGCCAGGGCCAGCTGCCAGGCCACGTTCATACCGGCTGGGCCGCCACCGATGACGGCCACCTTTTTGCCAAGAGGCTCGGCTGCTACCGGTGCTGCGACAGCATTCACCGATCTGCCCAGCACCTGAACATCAATCGGGTCGTCGACTCCCTGGCGGGAACAGTTTTCCATGCAGAGATTAGGGCAGACCGCACCGCAGACCGAGGCCGGTAGGGGAGTATAGCGAAGGAGCATTTCATAGGCCTCATCGATGCGCCCCTCGCGGATAAGCCGTAACCTATCCACCGTCGGTATATGTACCGGACAGTAGTAGGTACAGGGGGCCGCCGATTCACAGTTGGCCCAGTAAGGTCTTTTGCGGCGCAGGTCATCGGTGACGATAGTGTCGATGACACTGCGGTCAAGACCAGGTGCCAGATCTCTTAAAGGGTCACCGCCAAAGGCCTTGTTCCAGTGCTCGTTTCTGAACTCGGCCATCGGCATCGGGCCGGCAAACATTAGTGCCCTTTCCTGGGGAGTGATAGGTAAAAGCACCTGCCACTCTTCTCGCCTGGTCAGAATTTCTAAGAGATCATCCCTGCGGATTTTGGTCAGATAGTCACCGATGTTCTCTGTGAGCCACCGCCACTGTTCATCGTCTGGCACGGTCATCTTCGCGTTCGTTTTGGAAAACGAATTATCTGTCTTGCCGCGGAAATAGATAGTGCCGCCAACCATTCCGACACAGGGACGGTAGCCGAGAACATTGGCCAGGTTTTTTGGATTGATGCCGCAGACAACGGCTATGCCGCCGCAATTGAACTCGGCAAAGGAGTCGCCTGTTGAACCGAGGACCCAGAGTTCCGGGCGCTCGTATTCCGGGTTCCATTTAGTCATGGTCAGGCCACGGGCACCAATGGAACCGCCGATGAAGACTTTGCCGTTGGCCATGGCATTACATACGCCATTGGTCGCATCACCAAGAATGGCTATTTCCGCGCCTATGTTGAGATATCCGACGTCATCGGAACTTGCACCTTCACAAATAATTGTTGTGCCGGGCATGCCCATGGCCCCGAGCCGCTGCCCGGAGGGACCTTTGACGGTGATTTTCAGCCCATCTACCCTCTGGAGTCGAATACCTATATTGTGCTGGCCGAAAGATTCGAGGGTGAGGTCGGCCGAAGAAGCCGCTGCGTGCCGCACCATTTTTTCAAACGCCATCGAGCCGATGCGCTCACCGTGTTCGTTGAGACCTTTTACAACCGTAGTAGCCACTGGAAACTCCTTATAACAGATGCGCGGAAGGGTTTTTTTCTTCCGGCCACTTTTTAAATTCTTGTCGTCTAGCAGATGTAACTGATCTGCAGTCTGTCTGCAGCCGCCTGGTCGGCAATGCCGATGGCGTCGGACATGCCGACAGGTAAACTCTGGGATCTTCCCAGCGGTGCCATGATCTTTTTGACCTCGGTGTTAATAGACATAAACACATCGGCAACCCGTTCGGCTACCTTGTCGGGATCAAGCCGGCGATACAGCTTGGCATTTTGGCTGGTGATACCTTTCGGGCATATGCCCAGATTGCAGACGTTGCAGCGGTTCTTTTCGTTACCGAGGCATCCGGCAGCTGCCTGCATGATGTACTTGCCGATGTGCACTCCGGAGGCGCCGAGCATGACCATCGCCATGCCGTTTTGGGCAACATTGCCGTTTTTGCCGATGCCGCCGGCGGCGAAGATAGGTATTTCATTCTGCTTGCCCTGGGCAGCAAGGTCGAGGTAGCAATCCCTCACGCAGGAGGCGATCGGGTGGCCGGTGGCGTCCATCGACACGTTGTAAGCTGCCCCGGTGCCCCCATCGATTCCATCGATCATCAAACCTCCGGCATAGGGGTTACGGACCAGGTTGTTGAGAACTGATTTGGCCGAGGTTGAAGCGGAGATCTTTGGATAGACCGGCACCTTATGGAGGAAGGCTGTGGAAAGGGTCTGCATCATCTTCATGACGCTTTCTTCGATGGAGTACAGCGTCTGGTGCACCGGCGGCGACGGCAAATCGACTCCTTCGGGGACACCGCGGAGGCGGGCGATCAGTTTGGAAACTTTGTACCACATGAGCAGGCCGCCATCGCCTGGTTTCGCGCCCTGGCCGTATTTAATTTCGATTGCCGCGGGATCGCACTGCATGTCCGGAATTGCTCGGATGATTTCATCCCAGCCGAAATAGCCGGAGGCGATCTGCAGGATGATATATTTCAGGTACGGACTCCTGAGAACCCAGGGCGGACAGCCGCCTTCTCCGGTACACATGACGACGGGGATGCCGAGGACTTCGTTGCAGTAGGCGACCCCCTGGAGCAGGCCGAGCCACATATTCGGCGATAGGGCACCAAAAGACATGGAGCCGATGATAAAAGGGAATATCTCACGGGTGGCTGGAATCCAGCCGCCGTTTAAGGTACGTGCAAGAAAATCTTCCGGGGAGAGAATTCGGCCGAGCGTCGTCGTGACATTGAACTCATGTCTGCCGGCATCGAGCGCCGGATCGGTAAGCATGGAGATCCGGTTAAACATGATCCGGTCAAGCAGGGTTGGGCCGCTGCTGTTTCTGCGGCCGCCACGCTTCATCGGTTCACCCTTGCGGTTCTCAAAGAAGACCGTGCGGTTTTCGTTGGTGCCGGGGATCGGGGTTATCGCTTCATTGGGGCAGACCATGGAGCACATGCCGCAGCCGATACAGAGTTTGGCTGGATCTGTTTCCTGGCGGATACCCGTAAAAGTGTGGTAATCGTTACCGCGCTTTTTATTAAAGACATCGAGTTTTGGGACTCTCTGTCGCATATGGGCCAGCCGGATAGCATCTTTTGGACAAACGGCTGTGCAATGGCCGCAGAGAGTACACCTGTCCTCCCGGTGTTCAATAATCCAGGGTAGATCTGTCGGGGTTAGGCTGCTAGGGGTAATGGAAACGGATCGTACTGAGACCATATTTCTAATTCCTTTCTATGTGGGGGAATGATAACTGTATGTTCACGCATCGGTTGAAAATCGAGGGAGGGGTCTCGATCCGGCACCATGGCGTCGACACCGCATATCTCGGAGGCAATGGCCCAGCTTCCCTCTCGACCACCAACCGTTGCCGGGCGCAGTTTTTTCTGGTCCATGACCAGCAGGCATGTCTCGTCGGGCAGCGTGCCGATAACCGCGTTCGGGCCATCAATGATCAACCGTTTGCAGACCTGGCGCAGCCCGGCAAGAAATTCGCCCTGGGGATGTTCTGCCAGTTCGGTCTTACTGAGCGGCGTGATAATATGTTTGTATGCTTGCAAAGGAAGTTTTAACTTTTTCAAAGTGTAATGGAGAATGTGGGTAAAGACCTCACTGTCACTTTGGTATCCGGTGTACCCTGGAAAATTTTTGCCGACCAGCCAGTCACGTATGGGAACAAAAGCGGTGTTCTCACCATTGGTCATGGTCGATATGCCTTGGATAAAGAAGGGATGGCAGGCATAGAGGTTTATTCCGTAGTTGGTGTTTTGCCGGCCCTGGGCCATGCAGACGCGGGATTTTATCTGGCCATCGTGGAGACAGAGTGCGTCCCCGATTTGCAGTGGCCAGCCCACTTCTTTGATCATGGCGACGTCCGGGAAAAACGAAAAAATGGTAATGTTGTCTTCTTCTTTGCCAAGTTTTCTGAGCGCCAGGCGGGTACGCAGCAGCTCCGCATCTCTTACTTCGTCGCTTTGATCCCGAAACGCAACCGGCATCCTGTAGGCCCGAAGGAAATAGCGATGGCGATCTTCCGCCTCAATGAGCTCGGGTTTCATGTGAAAACGGTGATCGTATTTCAGCTCATAACCACGTTTTTCCATATATTCGGTAAGGCGTTTCCACGCTCTTTCCGTATGGGCTATTCCGGAAAGAATAGGAAATCGGGGGTTGTATTTGAAATCTTCAAATTCCATACCGCGGAGCAATAAACCAAGTCCGGATCCATCATACCCTTCCTGCATGGCTTCCATTGCAGTGAGAACCTCGTATGGTGAAAAGGCTTCATTGGCGGTCTTCAGGGCTAAACGACACATGTCTCTCTCCTGATGCTTGTAAAAAATAGGTTGTTGGCTAAGATAAACGTCTGTCGGATGCAGATCTGCTGGGAATCCTGCTGGATAAACAAGGACAAAAACGTATGAACGGAACGTTTTATTTATCTAGTTATAACAAAAAAGTCAAGAATATTGCTTGAGGGGTGCAATATGCCTCTTCTCGGACAGGTTCCGGGGCGCAGGGCAAAAAAAAAAATACGGCAGTCCTGCAATGCTGCAGAGGCTGCCGTATGGCATTTAAGGAAGGAGAAGGTGAAAAAATGTTTTTACTTTATGATGTTTTCCACTTTACCGAGGTTTTTTACTTGATCAACCTGTTGCTTGACCTCTGCTGCTTCTTTAACACCAGGGATATCATTGATGATTTCTTTACCGCTTACCTCAACATCCCGTAGCCCATTCTTGAATGAACTAATCGCTTTACCGAGACCGGCACCGATCTCTGGGAGCTTTTTCCCGCCGAAAATAAGAAAGGCAATACCTAAAATGACTATAAGCTCCGGGGTTCCAAGACCAAACATTTTATAATCCTCCAAAGACGTTAAGCTGACCTTGACACGCAGTGATTTTAATAAACAAGCCCTGTCAAGCTTTGTTGTCGTGTTCTTCTTCGTTTATTTCTTTTGGATCATCTTCTTTTTTGGTGGCTTCTTTGAAGTTTTTGATCCCTTTTCCAATGCCGGAACCTATCTCCGGCAGCTTGCCGGCGCCAAAAATTATAACTATTATCACCAGAATAACGATAAGTTCCGGCATTCCAAGTCCAAACATAATATTACCTCATCAAGGTTCCGTGAATAAACAGATGCTTTGTCTTTTTGAAAGCTCCAAAAAAATATCTTCATGCACATGACATTAGAATAGTCCCCTGCACTTGTCAAGGTTCGCATCGGTCGGGTGATGGTTCTCCAGCAATAATAAAGGCCCGGTTCTAAGGTTGTAGAGCATTTTTTGCAACAAATTCCATGACTTTTTTCATATCGGCATCCATAAGTTCGCAGCGGGACGGTTGGTCGGTAATGCCGATCAGGCTCTCCGGGATAGAAGGAGCGGTGCCGATGGCCGCTTCGACCACTGAGCTGAATTTGGCGGGATGGGCGGTGGCCAGGCAAACCATCGGCACACCGACCGTCTTGGATTGTTGCGCCGCTTTTACTCCTATTGCCGTATGCGGGTCGAGAATATAGTTATGCTCTTTGTAGAAGGAGGCAATGGTCTCGGAAACAGCTGTTTCGGGAATGGATTTAGCCACAAAATCACGGCGAATCTGATCCTGGTAGCTGGAGAGATCGATTTTGCCGTTTGCGGCGAATTTCTCCATTAATTCTCGAGTGTGAGCTGCATCGCTGTCCATAAGATAATAAAGATACCGCTCAAAATTTGAGGCAGCCTGAATATCCATGGACGGGCTTGAGGTAATTTTAACCTCTCCCAGCGAGTAATCACCATTATTGACGAATCGGCACAGGATGTCATTGTCATTGGTCGCCAGCACCAGCTGACGGATGGTGCCGGCGGGCAGCATCTTCTTGGCGATGAAGCCGGCAAAAATATCACCGAAGTTACCGGTTGGGATGGAAAAATCAACGGATGAATCTTTTTCATGCCTGACTACATGCAGGCAACTGTGCACGTAGTAGACAACCTGGGCGAGTACTCTGGCCCAGTTAATGGAATTGATTGCTCCGAGATGGAAATTGTTTTTGAACTCGATATCGCCGAAGATCTTCTTGATAATCGTCTGCCCGTCATCAAAGGAGCCGCGGATGGCTATATTGAAAACATTGACGTCGAGTACCGTGGTCATCTGCTTTTCCTGGACCTGACTGACTCGCTGGTATGGATGAAGGATGAAAATATTAATTCTGTCCTTGCCGCGAACGCCGTAGATCGCTGCAGATCCGGTATCTCCGGAAGTTGCCCCGAGGATATTGAGAACCGACTGGTTTTTGGCCAGCAGATACTCGAAAAGATTGCCAAGAAACTGTAGGGCTACATCCTTGAAAGCCAGGGTCGGACCATGGAACAGTTCAAGAATGTGCAGGTCTCCTTTGTGCACGAGCGGTGTGACTTCCTCGGCATTGAAGTTCGTATAGGAGCGGTTGATGATCGTTTTCAGGTCGCTGATGGGGATGTCATCGACGAACCTGGACATAACTTCGAAAGCCAGTTCGGCATAGCTTAGTTTTTGCCAGGAATTCAGCGTGTCGCTACCTATTCGCGGAATGGTGCGGGGTAATAGCAAGCCGCCATCCTCGGCAAGGCCCATCATGACAGCTTCGGTAAAAGGAATGGGGGAGATACCACCCCTGGTGCTTAAGTATTGCATAATCCGATTATTTTCTCATTTTTATCAACAGATTTTTACTGGAGTCCTTCAAGGTCCGGTGAAGGATCTATTTCGATGCGTTTGCCTTCCGACCAGAGCCCCTCCAGATCATAAAATTTCCGCTGTTCATGGTAAAAAATATGGACCACCACATCATCAAAATCAAGAAGCACCCACATCCCCTCCCGAAGACCTTCTGCGGTGGAGGACTTTATTCGCTTAGAGCGCAACTGCGCCTCGATTGTTTCGGCCAGCGCCTGGACGTGACGGGTTGATGTGCCATTCATGATCAGAAAATATTCCGTGAAGGAGGTCAGGCCGCGTACATCCAGAATAAGCAACTCTTCTGCTTTCGTGTCGAGTGCCGCCTGGGCACAAACCCGTGCCAATTCGACACCACTCAGGTTTTGATACTCTTTTTTTATTTGTTTCATAGTTGTTTGTGCCCTTTTCTTACAGAGCTGTCAATTTTTTTGTTCTTTTTGTTTCGATTTCCTTGGTGGAAATTCAAAAGTTATTTTACCATTTTTTGCAAGAACCAGATAGGCATCAAATGGTCTCCTTTTCTTAGAGATAAAACCTTCGATCAATTCGGTCCTGCCCTGCGAGAGAAGTTGTATGATATTTTCTTCCGTGATCTCCTTGGAAAGAATTATTCTACTGATTTTTAGTCCTTTTTCGTCGCCATCGAGAGCGGATTCAGACATAAAGGCCATCGGCGTGGCAAAAACCTTCGTGCCGTCGACCGGCGAAGTGCCTAAAGACGGACTCTGTTTTATGGCATCTTTATCGAGATCAGCGTTTGAATCTGCAAACATAAACTCGATTTTGTTTTCGGCAAGTCGAACCGAGGCAGTAAAAGGTTTACCTTTTTTTGATCGGAAGTCACTAAAGGGTCCGATGGTCTCTCCCTTCAGCAGGGCGACGACTTCGGCCTCGGACAACATGCGACCGCCGAGTATTTTTCGAATGCTGATTTTTTCGTCTTCCGAAATATAGGCGGTGGGAGAGGTAAAAATACGGATGTTGTTGACCGGACTGAACGGCGCTTCCTGGCGTACTTCTTCACTTTCGAAATTTTTCACCTGGTCGATAATGTGTCGGGTTATCGACCTGATCTCCTCCATGAATTTGTCTCGGGTGAATTCACCTTTGAGGATCTGGTTAAGTTTGAATTCCCATTCGCCGGTCATTTCAGGAGAGGCCAACACCTCAATTTTCATGGCCTCAAGCAGAGCCAGCAATTCAAAGGCCTTGCCGGTAGGGGTCAGATCTTTTCCCTCCCGAACGACATACTTTTCCTTGATGAGCTTTTCAATAATGGCGGCTCGGGTGGCCGGGGTGCCGAGGCCACGTTCTTTCATTGCATCGGCGAGTTCATCGTCTTCAACCAATTTGTCGGAGTTTTCCATCGCCGAGAGTAAGGTTGCCTCGTTGAATCGTGCCGGTGGTTTTGTCTCCTGGTCCTCTTTATCTATGTTGCGGCAAAGGATGGCCACATTTTCCGGCACAGGGGCAAGGATTTTGTCCTGGCCATCGCCGCCGACCGTGCCGTAAATTGCTTTCCAACCGGCCTCTAATAAAATCTTTCCTTCGGTGAGAAAGGTTTCGTCCTGGACGTAGGAATATCGTTTGGTGTTCTGGAATACGGCCGGTGGAAAAAATACCGCCAGGAAACGCTGTGCCACCATCTGGTAGATCTTCAATTCGGGTTCCGAGAGGTTGGTCGGCAGAAGAGTGGTGGGGATAATGGCGTGGTGATCCGAGATCTTGGCATTGTTGAAAATGCGTGTATTCGGCTTGACATAATTTTTTTCCAGCGCTTGGCCGGCAAATTTGCCAAGTTTCCAGTCAAGCTGGCTCTTCAGGGTATTTTTTACAGTAGCGATATAGTCTTCAGGAAGATGTTTACTGTCGGTACGGGGATAGGTCAATACTTTATGACGTTCGTAAAGTGCCTGGGCGATACCGAGAGTGTTCTTTGCCGAAAAGCCGAAACGGGAATTGGCCTCGCGTTGCAGGGAAGTCAAATCGTAGAGCTGTGGCGAACTCTGCGAGGCTCTTTTGCTTTCTTCCTTTATGCTGGTCGGTTGGCCGGTGCACTTTGCTATGATGCTATCGGCGTCTTCGGTTTGCCAGATTCGGTCCGCTTTTTTATAGGGATCCTGTGGATCTTTGACAAAGGAGTCGTTTACCCACTTGCCGTCATACGATTCGTCATTGAAGGTAAAGTGCGCCAGCAGGTTCCAGTAGGGGCGGGAGACAAACTCGTAGCGAGCACGTTCGCGTTTGACCAGCAAGGAAAGTGTCGGCGTCTGAACCCGGCCGCATGGGGTAAGGAAAAAACCACCTCGACGGGAATTAAAACCGGTCAGGGCTC
>CAYPPR010000024.1:0-59496 GCA_964412665.1 uncultured Desulfopila sp. | reverse complement strand
CATCAATACTGTAGCCGCTGCACAGCAGTACCCGGACGGCCGGATGTATTTGTTTCAATCGGTCATAGAGTTCCCCTCCACTCATCTGGGGCGTAATCATATCAATGATTACCAGGTCGATCTGATCAAAATGATCTGTATCGTAGTAGCTCTGGGTGGCCATGGCGCCAATAACTTCCTCCTTTATTTTTAACGGAACACCGAGCCAGATAATTGGTGTTGTGCCGACAATGCGGCTCCGCGTTTCTTTGCCGCAGGTCTGCCTGGTTTAAAAAAAGAGGCTTTCCGGTGAGAAGAACCTCCCCGGTCAGGGATTTTGCTTCACAAAACCGTTCTGCGTAAGTACTCTCGCAATCAAACCGGTCAACAAAGTAGGGAAAGGAAATTCGCCGTGTCTGTTTGTGGTAGATGGCAATGTAAAAATTACTTAGATCGATGATTTCCCCAAGTATAAGATGAATAGATGCATAAAGCTCCCCAAGGTCTTTGGCGGTGTTGACGGCATTTGAGATGCGAAAGAGGGTATGCGTTATCTGCTCGGCGCGCTTTCGTCCGGCAATTTCCTGATTGAGCTGCTGCCTCGCTTGTTCGAGCTGATTATTGCGCAGGTCGATCTGTTTTTGAAGATTTTCAAGATTGTCCAGAGAGATTCCTCCTTTGTTACTGGTTTGGTTGATATGGATATGTTTCAGAGCAGCAGGCGCAAAAAAAGTCCTGTCATATGTCAGCATACTTATAAGTATTGCCCTTTGCAAGTCGGATACATACCTCTTTTAGAGGTGATTAAACCGTCTTCTGAAAGTATGATGCGTCGATAATAAAGAGGATTGTCGGGCAGTGAGAGACAACGACATTTTTAATTTCTGCCGGTAAAGAGTTTACAAAGAGTATGCAAGGGGAAAGATGGTACAGATAGGCAAAACAAACAGGCTTTCGGTAAAAGGTACACAGGCATACGGCATTCATCTTGATGGCGGTGTGGCGGGAGATATTCTTCTGCGGGACAAGTTTGCTGTTGAAAAATACCAGGCAGGAGATGAAGTTGATGTCTTTGTTTATGTCGACCGAGAACAGCGCCTGGTGGCAACGACACTCAAACCGACGGCAATGGTCGGCGAATTTGCCTTGTTGCGGGTGGTGACTACCAGCGCGGCCGGCGCCTTTTTGGACTGGGGGCTTGAAAATGATCTGTTCGTGCCGAAAAGTGAGCAACAGGACAACATGAGGCAAGGCAAATCATATGTTGTCTTTATCTTCCTTAGTGAAAAACACAACCGTATTACCGCCTCTTCGAAGCTGGATAAGTTCCTTGATCTGCAGCCGCCACCCTATGCAGAGGGAGAAGAGGTTGATCTTCTTGTCTATGCCCGGACTGATCTCGGATACAGTGCGGTGGTCAACAGTAGCCATAGCGGCATGATCTATGAGAACGAAGTCTTTCAAGAGCTAGTTATAGGGCAGCGGCTGCAGGGCTATGTTAAAAAAATACGGGAAGACCGTAAAATTGATCTGAGGCTGCAGCAGACAGGCTACAAGCACGTCGATTCTCTTTCCCAGACCATTCTGGACACGCTCAAGGATCGCGGCGGTCTGGTTGCGGTAACCGACAAAAGCCCGCCGGAAGAGATTTACGCCTTGTTCGGGGTAAGTAAAAAGGTTTTCAAAAAGGCCATTGGCGGTCTGTACAAAAAAAGACGTATCAGCATCGCCGACGACGGCATCAGGCTTATCGATTGATGCGTTATGACCATTGGAGTTTATTCTTCCGCTCAGCTCGCCTTCGTTGCCGCGACGACGACAAAGGCGCATTGGCCATAACCCGGCCTCAGGGATTCGATCTGTCGTGTCTCGCGCAGCGGATGTGCCAGTGTCTGGCCCCAGGCGTCAATTGAGAAACCTGCTTGCCGCACAAGCCGCCTGACCTCGGCTGCGGAATAAAAAATAGCGGAGCGGTAAAAGACATTTTCCGCCTGATGCGCCAGGTAGTCTTGACCCAAGTCGCTCTCTTTATCAATGAAACCGATGACGAGACGGCCGCCCGGCTTGAGCACTCTGCGGGTTTCGGCAAGCATGTGTGCCGGGGAATCGACAAAACAGATCGTCGTCACCACCAGAGCGTAATCGAAGCTTCCGGCCGAAAAAGGCAGATTTTCGGCCGCCGCCTCTATGGTCCTGATGCCCCGTGCAGCAGCGTAGGCAAGCATTGCCGGCGATGGGTCAATGCCCACCTCTATGCCGAGCGGCGCGGCGAAACGACCGCTCCCCACACCGATTTCGATGCCCCGCCCTACCCAGGGCACAAAGAGGCGCAGGGCCAGCAGCTCAGAAATATAGGCCGCCTCATGCTTGTCGAACCAGGCCTCATAGCGGGGATGGTGCGCCTCGAAAGGACTTACTTCGGACATGACAATACCTCCCGCATCATGGCGACAAAGCGGCGGTTATCCTCGGACAATGCCGTGGTGATGCGCATATAACCTGGGCCGAGCTCCGGGTCGTTGAGCGGTTTGATAAAGATGTCGCGATGGCGCAGCTGTTCGGCAATAAAGGTCGCATTGTGCGGCGAAAAATCGGCGAGGAAGAAATAGGTCCGGGTCAAATAGGTGCGTACGCCGAGTGCGGCCGCTTGACTGGGACGGGCGAGCGGGTAGGCGTCGTTGCGGCTATTCAGGTCATCGGCCATGGCTTCGGGAAAGATGCCGTAGCCCACACGAAAGCCGGCCAGGCTATGGGCCTTGGACAGGGCGGCGGCGATCGCTTTGTCTATCGGCGGCAGCGGGTTTTCGCACAGCAGCAGTTTGATGCCCTGAAATGTGCCGCCGCCTTTTTCCGTTATGGCGCTCATCTTTGCCTCCCTCCTCGATTCATTCCAGCGGGTTGCTAAACAGCTACGCCTTGGATAAAACAATTATTACGGCGACGAGAACCCCGCCGCCGAGGGCAACGAAGCTGTATTTCTTCTGTTCCTGCTCATTTGCCCTGCTGCCCGCGAAATCGACCTCCTCTGCCGAGACCTCTTCCGCGGCCTTGACCCGGGCGAGGGCGGAAATCTCCCCTTGCCGATGTTCCTGAAGTTTCCTTGAATTCACCGCGCAAGAATTTGTCAAGCGCCTGCTGCACGGTATCTGTATTGGAAGCTCCCTCATACACTCTGATATTGCTATTGCGCAATGCGTTTAAGGCATTTACTCCGACCACACCGGTCAAGACGGCATGGGTTCCCTTGTCGGCTATTTGCCTGGCTGCGGTAATGCCGGCGCCCTCGCCGCCGGTGGCCGCCGAATTGTGGATCACTTCCCTTGCCATACTCTCCGTATCAATGATCTGAAAATAGAGCGCCCTGCCGAAGGCGTTGTCCACTTTGGCATCCAGGGAATTATTGCTGGCGGTTATGCAGAGTTTCATAGCGTGACTCCTCTTTTTTGTTGGCAGCAACAATGCTGTCTCTGTCCTCCTGAAAGCAGAAAACCTCCAACGGAGACAAGTGTTCCATCGGAGGCTGCAAAAAATACATTCGGCAAAATCTATTTTCCTCTTTCATTGGAATATTCCTTTGCGTAGAGGTCGCTGCATTGGGTGTATTAATATCGTATATAGATTATTTATTCCTTTGTTTGTTAGAAGTCAAGTGCTACGGAGTTCTCCATTCTGTGTCATATCAAGTCGATTCTCCATCACTTGACGAATTTTAACGGCCAGGGCATTTTTGGCAAAGGGCTTCTGGATAAAATCCACCCCTTTGTCTAATACCCCATGGTCGGTGATGATATCGGCGGTGTAGCCTGACATGAAAAGACATTTCATTTTTGGATAATCTTCCAGAAGCAGGTCGGCTAGGTCTCGGCCATTTAGGCCAGGCATGACCACATCGGTGATAAGCATGTCAATTTCGCCGGTAAGATCGGCAGCCTGGCGCATTGCCTCCTCAGGCGAACCGGCAGCCAGGACAACATAGCCAAGGCTTTCCAGCATGGAGTTAGTCATGCTGAGAATAGTCGGCTCGTCTTCAACAAGCAGGATGGTTGCATTGCCACGCATGACAGGCGCCGACGACAATTCCTCTTCCCCTTGTCTGGTATCGCCTTGATAGCGGGGCAGGTAGATGGTAAAGCCGGCTCCCGAACCTACTTCACTGGAGACATTAATAAAGCCATTGTTTTGTTTCACGGCACCGAACACGGTCGCCAGGCCAAGGCCGGTTCCCTCGCCAATATCTTTCGTGGTGAAGAAAGGCTCAAAAATTTGCGACACAGTCAGTTTGTTCATGCCGCAGCCGCTGTCGGTCACGGTCATACGCACATATTCTCCGGCAACAAAATCGGCGTGAGCGGCACAGTATTCTTCATCCAGGATGCTGTTTTCCGTTTGCACGGTTATCTGACCGATGCCGGCAATAGCATCACGGCCATTGATACAGAGGTTTGCCAGTATTTGATCGATCTGCGATGGGTCGATCTTCACCGGCCATAAATCAGTGCCGGGGATCCAGATGAGATTGATGTCCTCGCCGATGAGCCGGCGCAGCATTTTGAGCATCCCTGCCACGGTTTTGTTCAGGTCGAGCACCTTCGGTTCGATTGCCTGTTTGCGGGCAAATGCAAGCAATTGTCTGGTAATATCCGCAGAGCGAAGAGCGGCTTTTTGGATTTCTTTAAGTTTATTATAGAGAGGATGAGATTGGTTCACTTCCTCCAGGGCTAATTCCGTATAGCCAAGGATCACACCGAGCATATTATTAAAGTCGTGCGCCACACCACCCGCCAATTGGCCGATGGCTTCCATTTTTTGCTTCTGGCGATATTGCTCCTCCAACTGAATTTTTTCGGCCAGGGTTTTGGCCATATCATGAAATGCCTCGGTCAGTATGGCAATTTCTCCGGTCTTTGTTTGCATTTCTATGCGGGCTTCGAACTCCCCTTTGGCAAATTTTCGTGTCAACGTTACAAGACGCTCTATTGGAGAAATCAATGTTTTCCGGCCAATCGCCCAAGAGATAAGCAGAGACACAGCCGTGGCCAGAAGCAGGAGCAATACATTCCTGGTCAAGGCTGCGTTAGCAGGTTTGAGGATATAGTCTTCGGGGATACCAGCCCAGACATACAGATAAGGAGTGTTTTCATCACTGAGCTGAAGTTTCTCGTAGGCAAATATTCGACGCAGACCATCTGACCCGGTAGCGAAGAAGAGTTCTTCCTCGGTACCGTTACTCGCAATGTTCCATGGCTTGGCCTGAATAGGCTTGCCGATGGGATTGGTGTTATTTTGCGCCGGATAGTAAAACATCCGGATGCCATTATGGTCGGTTACGGCTAAAAAAGATTTGTCAGGTAGTGTTGTCCCGTCATAGAAACGGGCAAAAACATCGAGCTTGAGGGCAGCGGTCAAAAGAGCCCTGGGTTTATTTTCTTTGTCAAGTACTGGATAGGCAAAGGCAAAAGCTGGACTCGCCGTCCCGACCCTGGTGATAATATATTCGCCGACTGCAAAATCTTTTTTCTTCAGGGCTTCCTTGACGTGCTTGCGGTCCGCAAGATTGGTTTCGGTAAAAGTTTTGCCCGATGCGATGACCTGTCCGCTGAGGTCAATGAGCGTGATATTATCAAAGTTAGGGTTCTGCACCAGTAGAGCTCTAAAGAGAATATTGCATTCACTGGGATTTTCGGTCTGAATTGCCGGGAGCAGTGACAGGGTAGAGAGAATTTGTTTGGTCGACTGGGTGATCCCTTTTTGCGCCTCGGCCATGGTGCGGGTCAAGAGCGAAACATCCGATTTTGCCGTTTCGATACGTTCCCGTCGCTGCTCTATGCCGGAATAAAAAAGAATGGCGAGGCAGGGCATAACGGCAAATAGTATCAGCAGTGCCAATTTGTTTTTTATAGAGCTTATGTGTAGAAATTTCATGGAGTCATGTCGTAAGAGGATGGTGGGAAGGTGGGGTAAGCCTCGAACACCTGGCCATATTCCTCAACTGATTTTATGTAAACGCTCACCAGCACTCCATATGCCCAGGATCAGCCGGACGTGTATAGGCCAACTCTAGCCCGTCCGCCTGCTTGCGTGCCTCTGGAGATCTGGTAAACGTTTATTGACTGATCGCCACTCGAATTGTTGCTCAGAATAATCGGCTGTTGTCTTTTGAACAAGGGTTTCTCTGCGCGTCTGCCTAGCAAACCTGTTTTTTTAGTCTTTATTTAAAATCAAATCTCCGTTTGCTTTTCCGGATCGCCGAGTTTGTAGCGTATCCGAAGAACTCCGTCGTTGAAATCTTGGGAGAACAGACGGAACTCGCCGATTTCGGCAGTGTTGTCTACATGTTCGCCGATGCATGGACAGGAATCATAGTCGCCAATGTGCACTATGCGAACGGTTTCGGCTCCGCCCGGAAGACGGGTGAGGTTGAAGTTCCGATTGGCCTCCTCAAGGGAAACCATCTCTTCGGTTACAGCCAGGTTCGCGGAAATTTCTTTATTGACCGCTGCTTCCACTTCCTTCGCTTCGTTATCGGTCAGGGCTCTATTGAAGAGGTAGTCACACTTGGACTTCTTCTTGTTCACGTGGGCGCTGAAGCAACGTTCACAGTCGAATTTCCTGACCATTGCCTGGTTGAGTATGTGTTCCGCTGAATGCATGCGCGGGGCATAAGATTTTGCCATATCAATCTGTTAGTGGTTTTTGATTGTGAAAAAAAAATAATCCGTGACTTATACCACGAGTTCATCAAAAAGGCCGCCAAAATGCTATTTATTCTGCGAGACACGCAGCATTCTAAAGTCGAAGATGCTAGTCCATCCACCAAAATAAAATACCAATCTGCTTACGGTTGATGTTGGTCGCTGTCAAGATCGATTGCAGGAAAAGAAGTCAGGTTCTGATCGAGAGAAATGTTAACTCTGATCGCTATCAAAATCCAATATAGCTATGTTGTATAGCTATGTTGACTAGGAGGCTGTCCGAGAATGCCCTTTCCCCCATATCTTCTTTAAACTCGAAAAAATTATCCTAGGAATATCAAATAAATGCCTACGGTTAAATTCATCAAACGCCTCAATTTAGAATAAAAGGCCTCGTTTCAGGATGAAAACCAGCCTAAATAATTCCCCTATTCCAGTTTGGCTACTCAAACGCTGCGGCCACAAGGTGACTAATTGGCATGATTGGGCCTAGAAGGCTGGTGGTGTCTGTGTTATCATTATCAAAAAAGACTCAAAAACACTTGTGACGGGTGCATACGCAAGGAGAGAATTATACGCATCAAGGATGTTGAAGTGATCTACTTTCAGTTGGGGGCGTTGGTTTGGGACTCTCTCGCTTATTTTTCCTTGCTGTCATAATAACAAAAAGATAATCCAAACAAACCGCGTCGGGAGATTTTACACGTTATGGGATTTAAAATTAATGAAATATTGTCTTCAAATTTTGCACAATGGCTGTTGTATAAATTCATTCGTATATACTCGTTAACATATAGACTTGAAGTCCAGAACGAAGAAGCGTGGCTTGATTATTTGCATAATAATGGCCGTATCATTCTTTGTGCCCACCATCAGCAGTTCTTTTCAGCTATTCGTTATTTCCAGAGGTATAAAAAATATAAACCGGGGCTTATGATAAGCAAGAGTAAAGATGGTGAATTTATTTCAGGTGTTGCAAACAGATCCGGATGGACAACGGTAAGAGGATCTTCATCAAGGGGCGGGCCTGAAGCTTTAAAAGGGATGATTGATCATCTTGCCGAGCATAGACTTGCCGGTCATATAATTGATGGTCCCAGAGGGCCTTTTGGTGTTGTCAAGCCTGGGGCAATAAGGATTGCGCATGCTACTGGTTCGGTGCTTGTTCCTTTTTATACCAGAGCTAATAGAGCTTGGTATTTTCGAAGCTGGGATAAGTTTTTTCTTCCGAAACCTTTTTCTAAAGTTATATTGCGGTTCGGGGAAAAAATAGAATTCAAACAGACTGACTCAACTGAGGAATTTGAAAAACAAAGAAAGACACTTGAAGATATTATGTCAAAAGGAAATAATAAGTTAATAGCGGATTTTTAATTGCGGTCTTTCGTAGCTGACTTTACAGCGACAATAAAAATGTTTGCCCAAAACCGGAAATAAAAGAGAGCAAAAAACCAAAAGCAAGCAGGCTAAAATTGTATTTGAAGAATAATTGTATTTGCTCTTTCACTATTGATGCTCTTCATGGTGTGTATTGTTGCTTCCTCTCAAAAGAAAGCATAAGTACAATCGATGCGAATATTGGTCAATGATGCAGGTGTTTAGATTTCGGCGAAGAACAGATTTGTTCCAAGTATACTCGATCGTGCTATTTGGTAACAGGAGTGGCTAATGTACCAAGAAACATATCAACTCCGATCTGCTCTTACTTTATGTAGGAAATTACAAGAATTATTGACTAACTTCTCGAGCATCTCTATAGAATCCTGCAAACCTTTACCTTCTTTCTCTCCATACCTGTACGCTCCTTACCTGCGCCCACATCAAAGTCCAGGCTTTATCATTATAAAATATTGTATAAACAATATTTACGGGTCAGAATGGAAGCAACCACTTACAAGCAAAAGATTGCCTTTCAAGACATATCCCCGCCCTAATCTGCAAAGACGAAGGTTGAGGTTTCAAAATGGCCAGAACGCCCAGCGTCCTAATTCCTTTGCGGCTGGATTGCGATTATAATACCAGTGGCAGTATGCAGGGCGTGATTGAGCGTTTTTCGACGGCCTCAGTCAATCAGCGAGAGGCCGCCGCCAAAATTTCCCAGCGTCGGAAAAACTCTAAGCCAAGGACAACAAAAATCCCTGATCTATTTAAAATTTAGTCAATCACATAATCTTGCAGTTTCTTATTAAGGATCTTACGGTTGATTACGAATCTGCGCATGGATTCACTCTTGTTTCCAGCGCTGGCTTTAAGAGGGGCTAAAATCGCTTCCTTTTCAATTTCTTCCAAGGGGCGGTTAGCGTGACCGGTTGCGGCGGAGTCACCCAGACTTTTATCGACACAGCTTTGATTAATGGTGGCGGTCAGTTCTATCTTGGTGACATACTCATCCGCCAAGAGAAACGCCGCACGCTCAATGATGTTTTTAAGCTCTCTGGTGATGGGCGAGGTGGTAAACGCTGAATACATAGCCTGGCTGGATATTTATACTTGCTAAGCAAGTATAGGGCAGAGATCCGGCTCTTTGAGAAATAAATCAATAAATGCGGTCGCCAATGAATGGGTTCGGAGTAAAATTAAACTTTTGTTTAATTTTACTCGCACCCCATCTGAACGTTTTAGATCCAGGAAAAAGCTCAAGTTGCGAGGGTTGCACATGATTTAACATTGCCATCGCCTATGTCATCCTGCAACATCTCGACGGCAACGTGTTGGTGCCGATCCTGTTTTCCGAAGTCAACAACCTGCATCCGGTGGCCATCATCACGGCCGTACTGGTGTTCCGAAGTATCTGGGTTTTTTGGGGACTTTTTCGCCATTCCCGTCGCAACCCTCATTCAGGCCATTCTGGCGGCATTGTAGTGCATTGGTTGGCTGTACCGAAATAAAAAACCTGACAAAAAGGAGGAAGTTCCGTGAAACAGATGAAAAGAATCATAACCGTCACCTTGAACCCGGCTATCGACAAGAGCGCAAGTGTAGCGCATGTCGTTGCCGAGCACAAACTCTACTGCACCCCGCCTCGTTTCGAGCCCGGAGGAGGCGGGGTGAACGCCTCCCGGGCCATCAAGAAACTGGGAGGCAAATCCCTGCTCTTTTATCCTTCAGGGGGCATAACCGGGAAGCGGCTTCAAGAGCTTCTGGACGAAGAAAGTTTAAACCATAGGCCTTTTCCCATCGATGGCATGATCAGGGAGAGCCTGGTCATTCTGGAGGAATCCACCGGCCGGCAATATCGTTTCGGGATGCCGGGACCAAAGCTCCGGAAAAAGGAATGGGAGCAATTTCTTCAGGAGCTGTCAGTGATGGAGCCTCCACCGGATTATCTGGTGGCCAGCGGGAGCCTTCCGTCGGGCGTTCCTCCCGACTTTTACGCCCGGGTTGCGCGTATCGGAAAGGAGAAGGGGACAAAGACGATCGTGGACGTTTCGGGTAAAGCCCTGAAGGAAGCACTTGAGGAGGGGGTGTATTTGATCAAGCCCAATATCCGTGAATTCAGGGAGCTGGTCGGCGAGGAGATCAAGGAGGAATCGCAGATCAAGGCCGAAGCTCAAAAGATGGTCAAGAACGGCCGGTGCGAAGTCCTAATGATCTCGTTGGGCGCAGCAGGCGCCCTAGCGGTTTCCAAGGACTTTACCGAACGAATCCTGCCGCCTACCGTGCCCATCATCAGCAAGGTCGGGGCCGGGGACAGCATGGTGGCCGGTATCACGTTAAGCCTGGCCAGGGGCAAACCGCTCAGGGAATCCATCCTGTTCGGCGTGGCGGCCGGCACGGCCGCGGTCATGACGCCGGGAACCGAATTGTGCCGGAGGGAGGATACCGAGCGGTTGTATGAAGGCATGGTCTCGAATTTCCTTAACTGATCGGCAAGTCCATAGCTTTGGCCCTGGAGACCGAGGGCGTGCGAGAGGTCATATCCCACCATCCATGCAAATTAAAATATTTTTATCACGATCGGGGTCGCTCCATGGCGATGATGGTTATTGCCGGACCTCTTTTCAACATCCCGCTGGTGGCGGTTTTTTATATGATCGGTCAAATCATCCCAAATGCCGGTTTGTCCGAAGCAGTTTACTGGGTAATCAAGTACCTGGCAGGGCTCAACGCGATTCCGGCCGTTTTCAACCTTGTTCACGCCTTCCCACCGGATTCGGCCTGTTTCTCATTTTTATGGGAATTCTCCAGTCTTTTAGTAATAATTTCATCGGCGGAATGTGGTGATTTTTTTTGATATGTTTCTTCACAGCGCCGCCAAGGTGTTGTGCTGCCAGATTTTGTTACGAAAGACCCTGCAGGGAGAGCCGGTCGGACACTTTATGAAGAAGGATCCAGTAATGGTGCCACCTTCCACTACCATGGTGGAAGAAATTGTGGAAGACTTAAATAGTCCGCATTAGTTCGGACTTGACTACTTTCTAAAACAGAAGGAACCGAGGATGAAAGAATTTGATAGACAGAAAGATGCCGCACCTGTCCTGGAGGGTACAGTCCTCAGGGAAAATCGTGTCCACCGCATCCTCGGTGGGGTACTGCTTTTGATGATGGTGGTGGAGTGGATTGTTCTTCTGATTGAACAGCTCTGGCTGTCGGCATTTCTGGTATTCCTCATTATTGTAGCTCTGCTTTCGCCGGTCATTTTTCGCAAAAAAATGGATATAGAAATACCAGCCGAATTTCACATCACAGCCGTTGTCTTTATCTTTGCGTCGTTGTATCTGGGCGAAATCCAGGATTTCTACTCCAGGTTTTGGTGGTAGGATATTGCCCTTCATTCATCAGCTGGCTTGTTGATGGGAATCGTAGGGTTTTTGCTGGTCTATCTTTTGAATGAAAGCAAACGAGTGGAACTGCACATGGCACCCGTTTTCACATCCTTATTTGCATTTTCATTCGCAGTGACGATAGGCACACTTTGGGAAGTCTTTGAATTCACTATGGACCAGCTATTAAGCCTTAACATGCAAAAACCGATGATGGGGGATACTTCCGGCCTAACCGATACCATGTGGGATATGATTGTAAATGCGATGGGCGCATTTATCATCAGCTTTATGGGATTTTCGTACTTGAAGCGTAAACGGACATTTTTTGTAAAAGATTGGATTCGAGAATTTATTCGGAGCAACCCGGAAAGGTTTAATAAGGGTTAAATTCCTATGGATCTCTATCCTCTGAAACCGTTTTCATGATCCCGGTACTGTTTTAAAAATGTAAGGGATATGAATGAGAACACTCATTGCCGAAAAAATGGAAAGCGAGGAGTTACACCGTTTCCATGCCGATTTCCGGAGGGCTTTGCTGATGCATCGCAAAGCGGCGCTGAACCTCTCCTTCCGTCTACAGTTTCCCATGGCGAAAGAACCGCTTTATGATGGCGTCTGCTCCGTAGAAGATCTGGATTTCCTTCGCTGGCTAACGGATCCACCTTCGGAACCAATCCGTTAGCACCCTGTCTATTGCGAATTGATCGCCCGACAGGAACGGCTCACCCGGCTGGCCCGGCAAGTCTTGGACGAAGTCGCAACAGGCAGCCCGAAGGTCGCTCAGTATAGCAACAGCCTGCATGCCATGCACGAGTTCAATCGAGTGGCAGACCGCCTGAGCGCCGGTAACACCACCTCAATGACGGATGTGGGCGAGCTGACCGGCCTGCTCAACCGCGCAGCCATGGAGCGAGACCTCGAGCGTGAGCAGGCGCACGCCTTGCGCACCGGACGGCGTTTCACCATTGCGATGGTCGATACGGATCATTTTAAAAAGGTTAATGACGACTACGGCCACAGCTTCGGCGATGTCGTACTCGAAATTCTTGCGGAACGCTTTGTCGAGAGCATCCGTCTGCGTGACCGGGTGTACCGCTATGGTGAGGAGGAGTTTCTGGTCCTGCAAGATACTGACGATCCGTCGACACGTTGCCCACACTGCTAAGAAAGTACTATCTGTCATCAGGCCTGTTCAAAATGGAGCAACTCTTTAGAGTGTTTACCCTTAGGACAACACCCACTTTGCTCGCAGGGCTCTCAGAAAGAAAGTCAACTTTGAGTTGTGTTTTCCAAACAGGATTGCCATGGCGAATCTATAGCTGTTGAAATGTCTGGACAGTTTTGATTCGCTGTGATGGTAGATGGTTAAATTAACAGAGGCCTTTCATTGATGTGCAAGCCTGACGATCGTTTGTATCGTGGCGCTATCGCCTAATTTAAGTGACTAATGGCATTTTTTTGTAGGAAATGGCCTTGGCGAGCTCGGTCCAGTGCCATTTATAGGTTTCAGCGCAAAAATTGCCAAAGCTGTCGGGAAAAGGTAGTTTTGATGCATTAGAGAGGATGGCCCTTCTTTGGAAAGGGCTTTTCTTAGGAAGCCAGAACAAGGCGACGACTTATCACTTCTTGCCGAGATGGCTGTAGCCTCGCCACTGGCTGAGCAGGTTGCCGTTGGCCCGAAACGAGGCGGCAAAAGGCAGATGACCGTTGGTGATACGGTGGGTGACCCAGTCGAGGAATTGGTTGAGCAGGTCCGGCCGCAGGTAGTTGGTGCTCGTTCGTTAGGTCATCTGCCCAGATCAGATCGGCGGTGTGCTTGAGCTCGGCGGAATCGTTCATGTAGCGGATATCGCTGGCCCACAGCGAGCGACCTTCGACGATGCCCATCAGCCCGTTGAAATTGGTATAGTGATCAGTGATAGAGCCGCTCCTCGGGGATATCGGCTTAAAGTTTCTTAGTGATCTCGTTGCTCATGTAGATATCCGGTAAAAGTTGGTGCACAGCATCGCCGACCGATCAGTCAACGATAAAAGCCTGATAGATCGTCCGCACCGTCGTTTCGTAATCGGTGCCGCTCACCCCGATGATGATGTTCATCTCCGAGGCGCCCTGATTGATCACCCGCACATTGATGCCGGCCCTGCCCAGTGCGCCAAAAATCTTGCCGGATATGCCGACTGTGCGAACCATGCCCTCGCCCACCACCGCCACCAACGCCAGGTCCTTCTCGATGGAGATGCTGTCCGGCTCGAGTTGACGACTGATCAGCTCAAGCAGCACCTCATCGAGACCGCCCAGCTTGTCGTCCTCGATGATCACGCTAACGGAATCGATCGACGAGGGGCACTGTTCAAAGCTTACTCCCTGTTCGCGCAAAATGCCAAGAAGCCGATGGACAAAACCGATCTCCCGGTTCATCAGCGTTTTCTCCAGCGAGATCATCGAAAAACCTTTTTTCCCGGCGATACCGGCTATCTCAGTTGTCGCGACCGTAGCGGCACTAAGACTCGGGGTGATGAGGGTGCCTGGCTCATCCGGCAAGTTGGTGTTCTTGATCCGGAGAGGAATTTCCGCTTCCCGCACCGGCAGGATGGCCTCGTCATGAAAGACCGAAGCGCCCATATAGGCCATTTCCCGGATCTCCCGGAAGCTGATCTCGGCTATCGGCCGGGGATTGTCGATGATGCGGGGGTCGGCCATCAAAATGCCGGAGGTGTCGGTCCAGTTCTCGTAGAGCATCGCCCTGGCGCTCCGCGCGGCTATGGCCCCGGAGATATCAGAGCCGCCGCGGGTAAAGGTTTTCACCTCGCCGTGCCGGTTGCGGCCGTAAAAGCCTGCCATCACATAGCGTTTTGATGGTTCGGCCAGACGGGCGCCGAGCAGCTCGTAGCTTTCAGGCGCAATGGTGCCATTGGCCCGGATGAGAATGTATTGGGCCGGATCGATGAACTCCGCGCCCAGGAACTCGGCTATCAGCCGGGCCGAGAAATATTCGCCGCGGGAGGCCGCGTAATCGGTGGAGCAGCCGGCGACCAGCTCATCACCGAACCGGTCGATGTCGGCCAGCACAGCAGTGTCAAGGCCAAGCTCGACGACGATCTCAGCATAGCGGCCGCGGATGAGCCCAAACGGCTCGGTGATGGCGGTAGCCATCGCCGCCATGTCCTGGCAGAGGTAGAGTAGGTCGGTGAGCTTGCTTTCACCTCCATGGCGTTTGCCTGGGGCCGAAACCACCACTATACTTCGCCGTGGATCGCTGTCGATGATCGCGGCCATTTTTCTGATCTGACCGGCATCGGCCACGCTCGACCCGCCGAATTTGGCTACAATCCGCTCCATGAGCTCCTCTCCCGCAATGATAATCGGACATCTGTTGTCGTTACATGAACAGCTTTCTTTTTACCATTATTTCCCGCGGGAAGCCATCGACCATTTCTCCACTGCCGTCTGTCGCGGGCGGTCATTTCTCATTGGCCGATTTCAGCATGACGTGCAGCAGCACATTCGCGCCTTTCTCGCAATCATCCCAGTTCGACTCATCAACTTCGACATGGCTGCGGCCACCCTTGGGCGGCACGAAGATCATCGCTGCCGGCGCTACTTGGTTGATATAGTTGCAGTCATGTCCGGCGCCGCTCACCATGTAGCGGGAAGAATAGCCTGGATATTCAGCTGCTTCGAGCACACTGCCAACCAGTTTGGTGTCGAACGGTGCTCATAAGAGTGGCTAACGGGCTCAGGAAGAAGATCAACCGTGAGGTCTGTTCACACGCCGAGGCTTGCCAAAAAAACATCTATATTAGCAAAGCACGGACCACCGCCCCTCCAAAGAAATTCCGTAATAGTTGTTGAACCTTGTGATGATGGCTGGCCTGAATATGAAAAAATTTTCATTGATGTGCAGGCATGATAACCGTTGGCTGCGGGATACTGTTACAAAATTTCGGTTATTAATGACATGTTTTTGCTGAGGTTTTGATGCATTGGGTCGAAAGGCCCTTCGTTGGAAAGGGCCTTTTTAGGAAGCCCGAAGAAAGCGATGACTTATCAACCACCACGCAAATTAAATTCGCCTTCCTCCTGGATGATAATATCAGGGAAATACCCACGCGGATCCAACTTCGCCTTAAAACCATATTTGAAGGAGTCCCTGGGGTCATTCATGAGAGAACTGAGAAGCCTGATACCGCTAAGCAGATCGACACCGGCTTTAAGGTAGATATCAGCTTCACCGTAGGGTTCGACAGTCGGGAGGTTGTTGGAAACTCCTGACAGGACTTTATACCCTTCAATATCGACAGTATAGTAAATACCTATAAAATTGAGGGGTTCGCGGTTGGGATTTATAATATGGAGTCCAATTTCAAACCTTGGACCGACACCTTGTTGCGGCAGCACCTTGAATGTCTGCAGGCTGACATCCGGAGGACTCAAGCTGGATTGCATCATTCCGGCACAACCGCCTAAAAGGGAGAAGGACCAGATCACCAAGAGCAAACCGAAAAAATTATGCATTGCTTTTTCCTCTCTGTTTCATTCATCAAACAATCCTTCAGGCCGCAAATCCACCATTCACCAGGATATTCTGCCCGGTTACCCAGCCTGCCTGCGGATCAACCAGTAGACCAACCATATCTGCAATATCCTCCGGTGTGCCAATCCGGCCCAGGGCGGCAAGGCCTGCAAGCTGGCGTATCTGTTCATCGGTTTTTCCTGCCCGGAAAAGCTCGGTGTCAACCGGGCCCGGCGACAAAGTATTCACTCGAATTGCCCGTGGCCCCAACTCCTTAGCAAGCACCTTGGTAATCTGTTCCACCGCCCCCTTTGTTGCCGCATAAGCACCGTAGGTGGGCAGCATTACTCTCGTCACGGTAGAACCGATATTGATGATACAGCCATTGTCGACTATCACCTTCGCTGCCTCGCGACAGCAGAAAAAGAGACCCTTCAGATTAAGGTTCATGATTGCATCGAACTCGTCCTCGCTAAAATCGGCAATAGCTTTATACGTGGCGACACCTGCATTGTTGACAAGAATATCAAGTCGACCATATCGGGTAACGACGGATTCGAACAATTTTTCAATTTCCTCCACCTTGCTTACGTCAGCCCTGACGACATGTGCCTTATCACCATTGGCAATAACAGTCCGACTCAGTTCTTCGGCACTGCTCCTATCACTGGCATAATTGATAATCACCTCAGCCCCCAAACCACACAACTTAATGACGATGGCCCGACCAATCCCCCTTGATCCACCTGTTACTATGGCGACCTTTCCTGTTAGTGGCCTGTTCATATTTCCTCCATTCTCTGCATGAATTATTGACTAGTTATTGGCCTGACTGCCGTTATCCACTTGCCAACTCCTCCTGCCAATTGACAGTTTATACTGCTGCGTCGGTACCAGCGTTGGGTATTCCCGCCGTACACATGCCTCATTGAGCGTGCAACATTGGCTGCTGGCGTCTGAACCAGAAGATATGAAAGTGATTGGACATCAAACAATGTGCCTACAGCCGAAGATTAAACATTTCGGTGCCGTTTCGCATCAGGCCGGTGAAATATATAATATTCATCGTCTTCTGAAAAGACATCTGTTCTTCGCCGCCCACGGTTCAACACATGACATCAGGTGAATAAATTGCAGATTTCGTTCTGCTATCAAAATATGAATGATTTGTTTTATAGATTTCTTCAGTCATCATCGTCTCCTTTATTTTTAAGAAAAGACAGAACGTTAATGACCTTAATATAATACCACGGCGGTCTGATTTTTGTTACGCATAGTCAGGAAAAACTTAAAACGGGCATATTTTTCACCTGTTTTAGGGTGGCAACGCTAAGCCATATTGTTTGAAAAAGTGTAGGAGGAATGCATCAATGATTTTCGTGATCAGAACCGTTGGATTTGAGCTGATAATCAGGAAAACATTTGCAGACATACGCTTTCGCGCACAACAAATGTTTTTTCGACAGGTTAAGAGCTTGCCGTTAAGACCAGAGCATGTTGTATTTAAATATAACTTAATGAAATGGAGGTGCGCTATGCACACAACTAACCTTCGGAAGGTGGGCGGATCGATTATGTTGGCCGTACCGCCTGCCATTCTCGATCTGCTGCACTTGCACGCCGGTGCAACCGTCGGACTGGCTGTCGATCACGGTCGCCTGGTGGTTGAACCCACGTTACGGCCGCGCTACAGCCTGGAAGAACTGCTGGCTCAATGCGACGAATCGGCTGAGATCAGCAAGGAAGATCACGCTTGGCTGGAGAGCAAGCCGGTCGGTAGCGAGTTATTGTAATGGAGCGCGGCAATATTTACCTGGTGTCACTGGACCCGACTTCGGGTCATGAGCAACAGGGAACACGGCCCGTCCTGGTTGTGTCTCCGTATGCTTTCAACCGGCTGACAAAAACCCCGGTCGTGCTGCCAATCACTGGCGGGGGTAACTTTGCCCGTACGGCTGGCTTTGCTGTGTCTCTGGCAGGGGCAGGAACAAACACAATGGGCGTTGTACGGTGCGACCAACCCCGAACCCTTGATCTTGCCTCGTGTAATGGGCTAAAGCTGGAAAGCGTTCCAGCAGCAATCATCGATGAAGTGCTGGCGAAACTTGCAGCTATTTTCGAATGATTCAGATGACGGCTGGTGACAAGTGTTGGAGGGATGAACCTTTTTTAATATGTCGGGAGTGCCAGCCGCCATGTGGCGAAAAAAATGGTCTGGGTTCTTTGTTCATCCCCCTGGCCGGTTCGATGACATAAACATAGAATATCTTTTCGTCAAACTCCTTGATAATGGGTAGCAGCCACGAGAGATGTAGACGCCGACAGGCGACATACAGCTCAAAAACCGTACCGAGACAGACATCAACGATTCGCGCAGCTAAAATGGACAAACCGGTGAGGAGAATATGAGTATCAAACAAAGAGGACATGGCGGGAATCCTTTTAATTAATCAATAGTTAGCAATAAAAAACAGTCGACAATAATGAACTGCTACAGCCATGCCAATTTCGGCCAGGCCATATTTTCCCACCAGCATTTTTTGCCATTCCAAAAGTTTAATGTCTGAATCGCGCCATGTATCACCGAATGGAGCGGATCAGGGGCGACTCTCACCCTCATTTTTGTTCGATAGGCTATCAGTCGATCCATTCCTTCGATGCATGCGCCGCCCCCGGTTAAAATTATTTCTGTTTCGAGCAATTCATCATGGAGGTTTTCAGGAAGTTTTTTTAGCGAAAGTTCAATCGTCGCCATGATTTTCTGGAGGATCAGTTCTATCGATTGGCTGATGTCGGCTCTCTTTATCAACTGATGAGCCTCTGTTCTTTTAACAATATCGATACCGGAAATTTCATATGTTGGACAATTTTTTTCCTATTCACTTTGTAGAGAGAGAGGGAGAAAAGAAACAGTATTCGTCAATTTTTCACTGTCGACGTCAAAGAGCTGGATACGATACAATGCCAAAACCGCCGAGCGGACAGCTCGTTGCAGATCGCTGCAGGCGACTCTGATGGTAGAGTAGTAAAAAACTTCAAAGGATGGTGGTAAAAGAAGGCGGAGATACCGGAGCTTCTCCATTTATTCTCCTGCAATGAGCAGAGAACGCACCATTTGCAGGAACACCATACTGAAAGAGTATCAGGCCAAGGACCTCTTTGAATTCAGGACCCTTTTATCGGCCCATATACTTCCTGCTCTTATTGAATTGCTAGTGGATTAGCTTTTGACTTTTCGCAGAATGTGTTGGATAACTTCGCTGTGTTCCTTCTGCGGGCTGAACATTATAATATCGGTTTCCTCTTCCGCCCTGACGCTGTGACCAGGGGGCCAATAGAACAGGTCGCCCGTATGGGAAGTCTCTTGCTCCCCGCCATCGTACAAAGCGGTGATCGCTCCCTTTATGACATATCCCCAATGCGGACACTGACAACTGTTCCCCTCGAGTCCATGAAGCAATTCTGTGATGTCGGTACCAGACCCAAAGGAAAAATACTCGGCTCCCATCTTTCCATATGCGGAAACGTCGCCAAACTCGGTCTGTTGCCGGGCTTTAGCACCTGGCACATCAATTAGAACCGGTATGTCTTCTTTTGCTATACGCATAATTCATACCTCTATGTTGTTACTGTGTCTTTGGCCATCCATCTGTTTACTTCCAATTGACGTGGCATGACCTCATCTATTATGTAAAAACTGTAGTATCAATTTGTCTGCAACTGCCTTCGACAAATTGGTATGATATACTTGCATAATTTCAAATTATAGACATTCGAAGGTTGTCTGCATCCATTTTCGGGACCAAGAATGGATTTTCTGTCGTTGGCAGTTTGGACTATTAAAGTGGATTTTGAATGATACTACTACTGTTAAGGTTGCTGGCCAGTATACGTAACAAATCAGCTTGGCCGAGAGTCAACATATTTCCACTACATCATAACTTGAAAATCAGGAAACAAGAATGAAATTGTTCTACATGATTTTGTAGTAAGTTTCCTACAGATGGATATTGAAATCCCAATGATATGTAATATTCGTGCGTCTCACAGCCCCCCACCCATACCAGCCAAAATCTTCGAACTAGAAACAGCCTGCCGTACCTCCCGTCGAAATGCACTATGACGGTTATAGAGCACCTTGCAGTATTCCTGCAGCAGAGCCTGGGCTTTCTTTTGGTCCCCCGCCATGACCATGGTTTCGGCCAGAGCGCCAAGTACTTTTGCCGCTCGGTTATAGGCGCTTCGGTGGGTGTTCGAGACGATATGGTTGACCCGCTGTTCGCCGATAGTGCCTGCCCATTTTCGGTAACTGTCCAGATCGATGGTGGTTTTGTCCACGAGTCTTAGGCCTTGCCTGATCTCCTTGGCGCCCGAGCTGTTTTCTCCGATTGACCGGGGATTGTAGCTGTCAAAAAATATGGTGTCGCCACCACCATAATCCTCGAGCAGTTGATGGATAAGTAAGCAACTCGAGTCGCCGTCACAGAGCAGCGAAAGGACGCCGGCAAAAAGCAGGCCGGTGGCGCTGTATGACCAGCCGACGATTTTGTCCTTTTGGCAATGGGCAAAGGCCTGATCGAACAGGCCGGCCATAAGGAGAGTTTTGACCAAGAGGAGTTTCTCGCCGACTTTGGGCGCTATTTTGGCACAGAAGGCACAGGCCGTTTCCAGTTCCTCCGTGCGGCGTTGCTGCCGGTCGGCCTCCGTCAACAGGTCGAGCAAAGTACTATCTCTGATGTCCGCTTGAAACCTTTCGCGAAAACCGGCCAGGGTAGTTGCATCATCGCCAAGATTTCGCCCCGCGGCAATGAGAAAATCCGTTGTTTTAAAACGATTGCGGTCGGCGGTGAAAACCGACAGCGTTTCGAAGCCGGCATCGCGGAGTGCCGGCCAGTTTTCTTCTCTTTCAAGTTGGCGGAGCAAGAAGAGATAGCCCCTGGGTTGGTTGTTTTGCCATGCACGGGCCAGTTCGCCGACCGCTTCACTGCCGTTTTGCAGGAACGCCGCTTCAAGCAGAAGGTCGGCCACCCGGTTCTGTGTGCAGGGCTGCTTGGCAAGAGCTTGCCGCCAGGCGGCCAGAAAGGAATCAAAGTCGGCAAGGTCGGCGGCTGCGGCATCCCTGACATCCTGAAGCAGGGGTAATTTTTGCAGGGAAAATTCGGATGTCTCAGACGGGTTGGCCCCCATGATCGACAGCATGACCTCAAGCCGATCCTCGTCGGAGCTGAGTTCATACTCGCATCGTGCCAGTCGCGCCCGCTCCTCACGCAGATTAATTTCGAGATCGCTTGAAGAGTCATAGTCTTCGATTTCTGTAATAATGGCAAAAAGTGCACTGTAGATCATTTTTGCCATGGCCTTAGCGCCATGAAAGAAGTGATGGTCGGCTTCACTGAAGAAATCACTGAACGCGGCAATTTGTTCATCGTTTAACGGCTCAGGATCAGTGTCTAAATGGTAGGAATCCCAGTCTTCTTCGTCGGGATCGTCCCAGTAGCTTCCGTCCTCAATCGATATAATTCGGGTTCGTACCGATTCGTGCAGTTCTTCGAGCTCCGCCTGCAGTTGGGTCGGATTGGTTGGATCGTTTGATATCTCTTGCTCCGCTGTTGATAGATGCGACTGAAAATTGACCAGAAAATCAGTTCGTTTACCGGGAGCGACTTGTTGTGCCATGGTCAGAATCAGTTGGATGAGATCCTCGCGATCGAGCTCTCGACACTGTTTTTCAATCATTTCCAGATAAGGCCGCAGGGCAGGGGCTGATATGTTCATAAGATTCTCCGGGTTGGGTGATGGCAGTTGCTTTGTTTATCAGGACGAACGTACAATGCCCACTGTAACATGGCAAGGGTGTCGCCGAGTGATACCTCAGAATTATTTTTAAACTTTTTCAACGGTTGTTGCAGTTGAAAAATTACCAAGGGTATGGTCAAGTTTTCGCAACAAAACCCTGACGACTCCGTACTTGATCGATACCACCACTTGTGAAGCTATTGCCGATAATTCTTCAAAGGAATGACCATGGTTACTCTGCAACTCGATACTATCCGCCAATTCGCCGACTCCCCGATAATTTTCAAACGTGGTGTGTTTCTCCAGAAAAACGGAGCCTTTCGCCGGATCAGCGAAATAAGCGACGACGGCCGGCATGTCTATGAGGTTGACGGCAATTATGGCAATTACCGCACGGAAGTTATCTTGAACGGCGCCGTAACCGGCCGGTGTGATTGTCCCTATCCCGGCCCCGGTTGCAAACATCTTGTGGCAATACTGCTCGAGTTGTTCGATCACCTGGGGAACGCACAGGATGTGCCGCTTGACGATATCGACCTGCAGGCGCAATATCTTTCCTACGAGGAGATTAAACAACAGGCCCTCGACGATCGGCGTAAGCGGGCCAAGCAGGAAGAGTTTACCGTCACCCAGGGAGATATGCTGAAAGGCGATCACCTGGTTACCACCGTCAAAGGGCGACAGTATCAGGTGACGCTGCATAATCCGGCAGAGGGTATGGGGCACTGTTCCTGTCCTGATTTTTATTCCAACAAACTCGGCACGTGTAAGCATTTGATTTTTCTTGCCGCCTTTTTAAAAGAGCAAAAGGGTTTCACCGAGCGTCTCGGCCGAGAGACTTTTCCCTATATTGATATCTTATGGGACAGTGGTGCCGGAAAACCCAGGCTTTTTCAAGAACGGCAGGAGGTGGACAACGGCGAAGAGCTAAGCCGATTGCTGTCGGAAATCTTTGATAAACAGCAGCTGTTTCGCCTCGATAATAATGTCGATTTTATCCCGTATCTGGACCGGCTGGAAAGCTTTAAACAGGTTCGGATCCAGGAACCGGTGCTGTGCAAGCTGACCAATGCCGCTACCGATAGTGAATTAGTGCGCGCCGCGGCCAAGCCGATGACGGATATTTCCGGGTATCTTAAAGTGACGCCCTATGCCTATCAGGAACAGGGCATACAATTCGGCCTCTATAAGAAAGCGGTGCTGATCGGCGATGAGATGGGCCTCGGCAAGACTTTGCAGGCCATTGGTCTGTGTATTTTAAAAAAGGATATCTTTGATTTTCAGAAGGTCCTGGTCGTTACCATGAGTTCCTTAAAGCAGCAGTGGCAAAGGGAAATCGAGCGGTTCACCAACGAAAAGGCCTGCATCATCGCCGGGAACGCGCAAAAGCGCAAAGAACAGTATCGTACCGATACCAGTTTGTTCAAGATTACCAATTATGAAGCGGTCCTCCGGGATGTGACGATAATTTCCCGCCTGAAACCGGATGTCATTGTCCTGGATGAAGCGCAGCGGATCAAAAACTTTGCAACCAAAACCGCTGAGGCGGTGAAAAGCCTGCCCAGGCAACATGCAATTATCCTGACCGGCACGCCATTGGAGAATAAACTGGAAGATGTCTATTCCCTGGTGCAGTTTCTCGACCCGGAACGGCTCAGTCCGCTCTGGCAGTTTGCCGCCGATCACTTTCTGCTCAGTCGCCGCAAAAAAGGCGACATTCTCGGCTATGTCAATCTGAACAGGTTGCACGAGAAGCTAAAACCCCTGGTTATTCGCCGCCGCAAGGAAGAGGTGCTCGAGCAACTGCCTGAGTTGATCGTCAACGACTATTTTATTGATCTGCATCAGGAACAGGCGGAAATCCACGCCGGATACTCCCAGTCCCTTCTGCCGCTGTTGAACAAAAAATTTCTCACGCCGATGGATCTGCTGCGTATTCAGGCGCTGCTGTTGAAAATGCGCCAGACCTGCGATTCCACTTATCTGGTCGACCGTACGACCAATATCTCGCCAAAACTCGACGAACTGGCCAATATCCTCGACGAACTGATCAAACAGAATGGACGCAAGGTGGTGATCTTCAGCGAATGGACAACCATGACCATGCTCATAGGCAAACACCTGTCCCGGGAGGCTATTCCCTTTGTTGAGCTGTCCGGCAAGGTCCCGGTGGCCAAACGCCAGGCACTTATCGATGAATTCGATACCAATCCGGCCTGCAAGGTGTTTTTGTCCACCGATGCCGGAGGGACCGGATTAAATCTGCAGGCTGCCGACTGTGTGGTGAACTTTGAGTTGCCGTGGAATCCGGCCAAGCTGAATCAGCGGATCGGCAGAGTTAACCGAATCGGTCAGAAGAGCACATGTATCAATGTTATCAATCTCATTGCCAAGTACTCCATTGAGGAGCGGATCATGGCCGGCATCAAGTTGAAGGGAGAGCTTTTCAGCGGAGTTTTTGACGGGGGCGAGGATGAGGTGATGCTCGACCGGCAAAAACGTCAGGAACTGGTCAACCAGCTGCGCGAAATGATGGGGGAAGAAGCCGAGATGGTACGGCCGGAGTCGATGCCTGCCGAAGAACTTGCAGAAGACACACCACATTTTCTTAACCCCGAGGTGCTCAAGAAAGAGGCTGATTTTACCGGAGAAGAGGATGTTGCCTCCCTGGACAAGCCCTTGTCGGAGGAAGTTTCGGAGGAGCCGGACGCCCGGTCCGCTGAGCAGATGGAAGAGGTGTTAAACCAGGGGATGGGCTTTATCAGTGGGCTTCTGGAGATGGCCACCGGTAAAAAACTGGCTGTTGCCGAAGGCACTGAAAAAATGGTCTCGCTCGATAAAAAAACCGGCGAGGTAACGCTCAAGTTTACCCTGCCGGGTTTTGCTCCGATGCAATAATACCGGGGCTTAGACTATACCGTCCGTATAGGCCGGCCTGCCTTAAAGGCGTGGATGTTTTCCACCGTCTGGTCGATAATTCGCTGCCGTGCTTCGCGACTGGCCCAGGCGATATGCGGCGTGATGATCAGGTTTGCCAGTTTGGCCTCCAGGAGTGGGTGGGAATCTTTTGGCGGTTCGACACTCAGGACATCGATTGCCGCCCCGGCGATTTTTTTCGCCTGCAGGGCTTCGAGCAGAGCCGCCTCGTCGACAATGCCGCCACGGGCACAGTTAATGAGAAAGGACGTTGGTTTCATCAGATCGAACGCCTGGGCATTTATCAGATTTCTCGTCTGGTTGGTGAGAGGGCAGTGCAGTGTCAGGACGTCAACCTCGGTAAGCATTTCGGACAGCGGCGGGCGGTCATCCGCGCTATTGCCGGGTCTGCGGGCAATGATAACCCTCATTCCGAATGCCTGGGCGATTGTGGCGATGCCGTGGCCAAGATTACCGTAGCCGACTATGCCCAGGGTCTTGCCTTTCAGCTCAACGATGGGGTAATCGAGAAAGCAGAACTGACTGGCCGTCTGCCAGCGTCCGGCCTGCACTGCGGCATGGTAGGCAAGCAGGTTGGTGTGCAGGGCGAGCAGCATCGAGAAGACGTGCTGCACCACCGAGTCGGTGCCGTAAGCCTGGCAGTTGCATACAGTTATTCCGAGGTCGGACGCACCGCTGAGATCGACGACATCAGTGCCGGTGGCGACGATGCAGATCAGTCGGACGGAAGGGGCCGTGGCGAGATGCTGCCGTGATATTTTCACCTTGTTGAGGATGATGATATCTACACCGGCAATTCTTTCGGTAACCTCCTCGGGGGCGGTGGTGGGGAATAACTGCAGTTCACTGCATTCTTTTTTGAGGTTATCAATGAACAGATCATCGAGCCCTTCTGTATCGAGAAAAACTGCTTTCATGCTATCTCCTCCGAGGGTGAGTAATGCAAAGTAAAGCTTTTGAGCATTTTTTTATCACAATATGTTCGTCTCTATTGAAATTATAGTATTTATTTTTTAATATCAAGAGAAGTACCCTCATTAAATGGAAAACAAGTCAAGATGCTGAGTGTTAGGGCACAGGGTGAGCTCTCGCATGAAAAGAATTTCCTGTAAAAACCGGAAGAATTTTTACGATGCCATCAATATTCAATGAGCGGAGAAAGACTGCTTGAATGATCTCAACGTGAACATGAAGCTGTCGACCAAGAATCGTGGGCCTTTTCTGCTACTGCTCGTAATCGTACTCTTTACTTTCTGCGGTTGCATGAGCAAAAACACGGTGACCTCTCTCTCCCGGGAAGAGGTTTGCCGGGAAAAGCTGCAATTTGGTCAAGATGATTATGAAATCTGCCGTCAGCAATCACTGGCTGAACAAAGTGAAGATGATGTCACCGGGGCTCTGCGCCAATATTTTGCAAGCTGGAAGGGGACGCATTACAGACTTGGCGGGCTTTCCCGGAAAGGTATCGATTGTTCCGGTTTGACCTTGCTCACCTATAAAGAATTGTTTGGCAGAGAGCTACCGCGAACCGTGCGGGAACAGGTCAAACAGGGCAGAAAAATTCCAAAGACTGCTTTACAGGCCGGAGATCTTGTTTTCTTTAAAACGGGTAATTTTCAAAGACATGTCGGTATCTATTTGGAAGAAGATCTTTTTATTCATGCCTCCCGTTCAAGAGGGGTGATGATTTCAAGTCTCAACAACGTCTACTGGCAAAAAAGATTCTGGCAGGCGCAACGCTTGCAGGCTGGTGCGGATTTTACCACCTTCTCTCCGGAGATAAATCAACAAACCGCAGCGGCCGATTATTAATGGAGCCTTACGGTTTCCCTCTCAGAGATTCATGGAAAGATTACTTGTTATTATTCTCGCAGCTTTAATTGGAACCGGTTTTTATTACTGGTTTTCATGGATGGTGCAGAAAAAATCCATGCAGGAATTCATACATTCGCACCAGTGGCTGCTGCATCCCAATGCCATCTGCTACTGGCGGACGGGGATGGCCCTGATCGGATTTGTTCTCTACTTTTTTTCCGGGTATCAAGCGTTTGCCATAATAATATTTACCTTTGCCGCGATCCTGGACGGGGTTGACGGCATAGTGGCGAGAAATTGCGATATGGTCACGGAGTGGGGTGAGGTGCTGGATCCCTTGTGTGATAAGTTGACCTATCTGCCACCTTTGGTTGGTTTTGCCTACACGGGAATACTCTCGATCAAGCTGGTATGGATTCTCGTCGCGGTGGAGCTGTTTGGGCAGTTTTTCGCCAGAAGAATTTTATCATTATTGAGTTATTCGGTAGCGGCGAATAATTTCGGCAAAATCAAGGCGATTATCTGCTTTGCCCTGGTCATCTTTTGTGCATTGCTCGATGCAAACCCCGGCGTTATCAATATCGGGGATGCCGTTCTGCTGGCCAGTATCGTCCTCTCGGCAGCCTCGGTTGTTTTTAAATTTATTCCCAACAGATTGTATGCGGATATTCTTTCGACGCTCAATTTTATCTGCGGCCTTACCAGCCTCTATTTTACCTATAATCACCGCTTTGCCTGGGCCATCTTTGTCATTATCCTTGGACAGTTGTTTGATCTGTTTGACGGTCGGATGGCGGAGAAACATGGTGGTACCGTCTATGGGCCGCTGTTGGACGACATCGCCGATTTTGTTAGTTTTGGGCTTTCTCCTGCCTATATCATAATTCAATCCGGTGGCTCCTGGGCCTGGTTTTTCTGCGCAATTTTTATCACCGGCGTGGCCTATCGACTTATCCGGTTTGTTGTCGTCGACAAAAAACGAAAAGATCTCCCTGCGGGTGTCTTCAACGGTCTTCCCAGTCCTGCCGGGGCATTGATTGTTCTCGGAGCCGCACTAGTCTTTCCACCGTATCTATTGTGGTTGATCACCGCCCTGTCCGTTGGATTGATGGTCAGCCACATACGCTTTGCCCATTTCGGACGCATTATCCTCAAGCAGATCCCCAAGCCGCTGTTTTTTACCTTGAGTTCGATGATGATCGTAACCATCGCCTTTATCTTAAAGACTAAAAGCGTGCAGATGTTTGGCTACCTTATTCTTTGTTCTGTTTTAATTTATCTGGTAGTAGGACGAAAGTGCTTGAAGACGGCAACGACCTGAGTAACTTGACTCTCTTTATTCCCGTTGTCTGTCCCTTCTTACGTTTCACAGAACAGCTCTGTTTTTTATCGATCGATAGGCACAGCTGCAACACTAATGACGGAACACTGGACATTCCTTCAAAAAAGTAAAACTTGACAAAATGTATTGTTAGATATAGTTTTGTGCAAAACAATATTGTGAGATTGTTTTTCCTGTGGAGTACTTCGTCCAGGAGGCTGTCCGAGAAAAAAATTCCTTTTCTCGGACAGCCTCCTGGTGAAAGTGCGGTGTGTTCGTCAATGGAGTTAAACGAAGGAAGTGGTAATCGACACAGAGAAGGTTACTGAAAAATGATATGGTAAAAATAGCGATTAAAGACCTCTATAAGGTTTTCGGTTCTGATCCTGAAAAAGGATTGGAATTATTGAAGCAGGGGAAAAACAAAGATGAAATTTACGAAGAGACAGGTCTCACTGTCGGGGTGCAGAAAGCCAGTTTTGAAGTAAACACTGGAGAGATTTTCGTCGTCATGGGCCTGTCCGGTTCCGGTAAATCAACGCTTGTGCGCATGCTCAATAGACTTATTGAGCCGACCGCGGGAGAGGTGCTGGTGGATGGCGAAGATATCACCAAAATGAACAGACACGAACTGGTCAAGTTTCGCAGAAGTAAGACCAGTATGGTTTTTCAGTCTTTTGCTCTCATGCCGCACCAGACTGTGCTGGAGAATGCCGCTTTCGGCCTGGAACTCGACGGCATGGATCAGGCAAGCCGAGAAGTACGGGCCATGGATGCCCTGAAACAGGTTGGACTCGAGGGCTTGGAAAATGCATACCCGAACGAATTGAGCGGCGGTATGCAGCAGCGTGTCGGTCTGGCCCGGGGCTTAGCTGTTGATCCGGATATTCTGCTGATGGATGAAGCATTTTCGGCCCTGGACCCTCTTATCAGAACCGAGATGCAGGATGAACTGTTGAAGCTCCAGGATCGACATGAGCGGACCATTATTTTTATCTCCCATGATCTCGACGAGGCCTTACGCATCGGTGATCGCATTGCCATTATGGAGGGAGGCACGGTTGTGCAGGTCGGTACGCCTGAAGAGATTTTACAGAACCCGGCCGACGACTATGTCCGGGCCTTTTTTCGCGGTGTCGATCCGACCGGAGTTATCTCGGCCGGGGATATTGTTCGCGACACCATGCCCACCGTGATCTGGCATACACCCCAGGGTGGTCCGCGGGCAACCCTGGAGATGCTCAGTAATAAAGATAGGGAATTTGCCTATGTCCTTAATTCAGAGCATCGTTTTTTTGGGGTAGTGTCAACTGATTCACTTCGGGATGCCATCGATAAAGGAAACGGTCAAAGCAAACTCGAACATGCCTTCCTGCCTGATGCACAGTCTGTTCTGGAAACGGAAAGTCTCCAGGATATTCTGCCGTTAGTCGCCGCACATAGCTGGCCCATTCCGGTCGTGGATGAAAATAATGTGTATCGCGGTGTCGTTTCTAAAAATCGTTTTCTACGCACCCTGTATCGGGCTGAAAACGGCAATCACTTTGAAGAACCTGCTGCATAAAAAGCAATTTGAGGGAGTTTGGCATAATGTTTAGTTTTGATGAAAAAATTATACCTCTCGATGACTGGATAACAGTGTTCATTGATTGGCTTGTTGAAGGATACCGGTGGTTTTTCCAGGGAATTAAATGGCCGGTGGAAGTCACACTTTCCGGGTTTGAGCATGCCCTGCTGGCAGTGCATCCTCTTGTTATCGTCCTGCTGCTCGGTGCCATTGCCTGGAAGGTTTCAGGGATAAAGCTGGCTATTTATACCATCGCGACGATGTTCTTGATTGGCATGCTCGGTTTATGGGCGGACACCATGATCACGCTGGCGATGGTTTTCGCTTCCGTGGTGTTCTGCACCATTGTCGGCATACCTCTTGGTATCTGGGCCGGTCGCAGCGACAATTTTAACGCAATGCTTCGTCCCGCTCTGGATGCAATGCAGACGACCCCCGCCTTTGTTTATTTAGTGCCGATCGTTATGTTGTTTTCCATCGGCAATGTTGCCGGTGTACTGGCGACCATCGTCTTTGCCCTGCCGCCACTTATTCGCCTGACCAGTCTTGGTATCAGGGGGGTGCATCCTGAATTGGTGGAGGCGGCGCTGGCATTTGGCGCGACAAGTGGTCAGGTTCTGCGCAAAGTGCAGATCCCACTGGCCTTGCCGACAATTATGGCCGGTTTGAATCAGACCATTATGATGGCGCTTTCCATGGTTGTTATCGCTGCTCTTATCGGCGCCGGCGGCCTCGGCGCTCCGGTCGTTCTTGGTTTGAATACCCTTGATATCGGTCTTGCAACAACCGGTGGTCTGGCCATCGTGTTAATGGCTATAGTTTTAGACAGAATTACCCAGTCAATGGGGACAAAGAAAAAGAAATAAAGGAGAGATTATGTTGTTGAAAAAAATGATACTTGGCGCTGCAGTCGCAGCAATGGCAATGGCCGGAGCGATCAATGCACAGGCTGTTGCCGGTCATCCCGGAGAAGGTGTAACGCTAAAACCGGCAAGAGCTACCTGGAGCACCGGTTTTTTCCAGGAAGCACTCGTAAGACGTGGATTGGAAACACTCGGTTATGATGTTGAAAAACCAAAAGATCTATCGAACCCCATAGCCTACAGGTCTATCGAGCTAGGCGATATCGACTACTGGTGTAACGGCAACTTCCCGCTGCATACGCCTCAACTACCCAAGAACTTCGAAGAGAAGGCCAAAATTCTCGATCCGATTATCAAGGCCGGTGGCATGCAGGGTTACCTCGTTTCCAAGAAGGAAGTTGAGAAATTCAATATCAAATCCCTGGACGATTTCAAACGCCCCGAGGTAGTCAAGGCTTTCGATGCGAACGGTGACGGCAAGGCTGACCTCACTGCTTGCCCTCCCGGCTGGGGTTGTGAAAAAGTCATTTCCAAGCATATGGAAGTGTTCAATCTCAAAGACTATATCAAGCCAAGCACGGCTTCCTACGAAGCAGGCATGGCTTCCGCCATCGGTGCTTACAAGTCCGGCAAGCCCGTCTTTTTCTACACCTGGACGCCTAACTGGACTGTTTATAAGCTGAAGCCTGGTGAGGACGTCATGTGGATCAATGTGCCTGCCGAAGGTGACGATCAGAGCCCCGTCTCCGGTATTGTGGGTGCGGTTTCCGATCCGCTTCGTAACGGCTTCATGGTCTACGACATCGCTGTCGTCGCCAACAAAAAGTTCTTGGAAAAGAATCCGGCAGCTGCAACCTTCCTGGAGAATTTCAAGCTGACCATCGGCGAGGTCAGCGCCCAGAACACTCGTATGAATGAAGGTGAAAAGAGCCAGAAAGACATTGAGGGTCATGTTGATGATTGGATTGCCAAAAACCAGGGAAAATGGGATGGCTGGATTGCTGAAGCCCGTATGGCAGCGGCAGAATAGTTTTAAATAATCTCAATCAAGCGAGATTACCCTATTATCTCGAAGGACACAAATTTTGTGTCCTTCGAGTTTCATTCTTTTCAAAATTATAATCCCTTCAAACATAAAATTCTGGAACAGATGATAAAAAAGGAGTACTAAGCTGAAGGTCTCACTCATAGAGATCTTTCAGAAAGAGAATGATGGATGAAAGAAACAAGCAAATTAATGCAGTTACTCAAAGATTGCGTAATATTCTGAAAGGGGTGCAGGCGCACTCTAAATACGTTGAAAAATCATGTGGCTTGAGTAGTGCCAAGCTATGGATGCTTGATGAAATCGCTGCTGCTCCGGGTTTAAAAGTGTCCAAACTTGCGGCCGCTCTTGCCATACACCCTTCGACCTGCAGCAATATGCTGGATAAGCTCGAAGAAAAACAACTCGTATCCCGTGATCGCAGCAAAACAGATCAACGGAGTGTACATATTTACATCACCGAAGAAGGTCGTAAGTTTCTTGACAAAGCACCCAAGCCTGCCCAAGGCAAGCTCAGCAACGCGTTAAAGCAACTCACCCCCATCCAGCTCTCCAATCTTGAGACCGGACTTGACGCCCTTGTTCAGGCGCTACACATCAACGATAACGGTCTTATGCCCTTTCTTGGGGAATAAAAATTCCTTTTTGGCCTAAACGAGTATCTGTCTTTCATTGACTTTGTCTCTTGCGTACCCTTCTGCTTTCTTTTCTTTAAACGGTTGGTGCTCAACCGTAGTTTATTTTTCTTTCTGGTTCCCATTAATACTCATTCTCATTTTGTTATTCGAAACCGATAGGTTATGCACTGTTTTACTCAGTATCTTAATTGATTGATTAAATTAAGTCTTGACTAAATGTATTGTTCCATATAGTTTTGTGCAAAGTAATATTGCCAAATTAATATTGTTGCATCTAATATTGTCAAATAGTTTTGTCTGGGGAGTATTTTGCACTCTGGAAGCGCTGTTTTTAGTCAATGTTGTCAAATGAAGGAATCTGTAATCCCACAGAGAAGATTGCTGAAAAATGATATGGTAAAAATAGCGATTAAAGACCTCTATAAGGTTTTCGGTTCTGATCCTGAAAAAGGATTGGAATTATTGAAGCAGGGGAAAAACAAAGATGAAATTTACGAAGAGACAGGTCTCACTGTCGGGGTGCAGAAAGCCAGTTTTGAAGTAAACACTGGAGAGATTTTCGTCGTCATGGGCCTGTCCGGTTCCGGTAAATCAACGCTTGTGCGCATGCTCAATAGACTTATTGAGCCGACCGCGGGAGAGGTGCTGGTGGATGGCGAAGATATCACCAAAATGAACAGACACGAACTGGTCAAGTTTCGCAGAAGTAAGACCAGTATGGTTTTTCAGTCTTTTGCTCTCATGCCGCACCAGACTGTGCTGGAGAATGCCGCTTTCGGCCTGGAACTCGACGGCATGGATCAGGCAAGCCGAGAAGTACGGGCCATGGATGCCCTGAAACAGGTTGGACTCGAGGGCTTGGAAAATGCATACCCGAACGAATTGAGCGGCGGTATGCAGCAGCGTGTCGGTCTGGCCCGGGGCTTAGCTGTTGATCCGGATATTCTGCTGATGGATGAAGCATTTTCGGCCCTGGACCCTCTTATCAGAACCGAGATGCAGGATGAACTGTTGAAGCTCCAGGATCGACATGAGCGGACCATTATTTTTATCTCCCATGATCTCGACGAGGCCTTACGCATCGGTGATCGCATTGCCATTATGGAGGGAGGCACGGTTGTGCAGGTCGGTACGCCTGAAGAGATTTTACAGAACCCGGCCGACGACTATGTCCGGGCCTTTTTTCGCGGTGTCGATCCGACCGGAGTTATCTCGGCCGGGGATATTGTTCGCGACACCATGCCCACCGTGATCTGGCATACACCCCAGGGTGGTCCGCGGGCAACCCTGGAGATGCTCAGTAATAAAGATAGGGAATTTGCCTATGTCCTTAATTCAGAGCATCGTTTTTTTGGGGTAGTGTCAACTGATTCACTTCGGGATGCCATCGATAAAGGAAACGGTCAAAGCAAACTCGAACATGCCTTCCTGCCTGATGCACAGTCTGTTCTGGAAACGGAAAGTCTCCAGGATATTCTGCCGTTAGTCGCCGCACATAGCTGGCCCATTCCGGTCGTGGATGAAAATAATGTGTATCGCGGTGTCGTTTCTAAAAATCGTTTTCTACGCACCCTGTATCGGGCTGAAAACGGCAATCACTTTGAAGAACCTGCTGCATAAAAAGCAATTTGAGGGAGTTTGGCATAATGTTTAGTTTTGATGAAAAAATTATACCTCTCGATGACTGGATAACAGTGTTCATTGATTGGCTTGTTGAAGGATACCGGTGGTTTTTCCAGGGAATTAAATGGCCGGTGGAAGTCACACTTTCCGGGTTTGAGCATGCCCTGCTGGCAGTGCATCCTCTTGTTATCGTCCTGCTGCTCGGTGCCATTGCCTGGAAGGTTTCAGGGATAAAGCTGGCTATTTATACCATCGCGACGATGTTCTTGATTGGCATGCTCGGTTTATGGGCGGACACCATGATCACGCTGGCGATGGTTTTCGCTTCCGTGGTGTTCTGCACCATTGTCGGCATACCTCTTGGTATCTGGGCCGGTCGCAGCGACAATTTTAACGCAATGCTTCGTCCCGCTCTGGATGCAATGCAGACGACCCCCGCCTTTGTTTATTTAGTGCCGATCGTTATGTTGTTTTCCATCGGCAATGTTGCCGGTGTACTGGCGACCATCGTCTTTGCCCTGCCGCCACTTATTCGCCTGACCAGTCTTGGTATCAGGGGGGTGCATCCTGAATTGGTGGAGGCGGCGCTGGCATTTGGCGCGACAAGTGGTCAGGTTCTGCGCAAAGTGCAGATCCCACTGGCCTTGCCGACAATTATGGCCGGTTTGAATCAGACCATTATGATGGCGCTTTCCATGGTTGTTATCGCTGCTCTTATCGGCGCCGGCGGCCTCGGCGCTCCGGTCGTTCTTGGTTTGAATACCCTTGATATCGGTCTTGCAACAACCGGTGGTCTGGCCATCGTGTTAATGGCTATAGTTTTAGACAGAATTACCCAGTCAATGGGGACAAAGAAAAAAAAATAAAGGAGAAATTATGATGTTGAAACATGTGATACTGGGAGCTGCTCTTGCAGCTTTGACTTTGACGGGAGCAGTAAGTGTCCAGGCTGAAACCAGCCTGCCTGGGAAAGGTGTGACCTTGCAACCGGCACGAGCTACGTGGAACACCGGTTTTTTTCAAGAAGCATTGGTGAGACGTGGTCTGGAAACACTTGGCTATACAGTCAAGAAACCAAAAGATCTCTCGAATCCTATCTTTTATAAAGCGGTTTCTCTCGGTGATGTTGACTACTGGACGAACGGTTGGTTTCCAAACCATGACAGCCAGTTGCCGAAAGGATTTTACGATAAAGTCGAGAAGGTTGGCTATGTGGCCAAAGCCGGTGGACTGCAGGGGTATTTAGTTTCCAAAAAAGATGCGGAAAAATTTGACATCAAATCCTTAGACGATTTCAAACGTGATGAAGTGAAAAAGGCTTTTGACACGAACAGGGATGGAAAAGCCGATCTGACGGCCTGTCCTCCAGGTTGGGGGTGTGAGAACATTATCACCCATCATATGAAGGTCTATGATCTGTCCGAACACATCAATCCCATCAAGGCCTCGTATGAGGCCGGTATGGCATCAGCCATCGCCGGATATAATGCCGGCGATCCATTATTCTTTTACACCTGGGCGCCAAACTGGACCATCTTTAAACTCCTGCCAGGTAAAGATGTCGTGTGGATTAACGTTCCCGAAATCAAACCGACGGAGGCCCAGAGTCCTGGCGTTGATCGAATGACGGTAAGCGGGCTTGAAGGTGCGGTTTCCGATCCGGTAAAACTTGGTTTTGTCGTTTCCGATATCCAGATAGTCGCTAATAAAAAATTTACCGCGAACAATCCGGCGGCCAGGAAATTTTTCGAGGAATTTACTCTGCCTCTGATTGATATCAACGAGCAGAATACCTTGATGAATGAGGGTGAAAAAAGTCAGGAAGATATTGAGCGCCATGCGAGCGAGTGGATTGCCAAAAACCAGGAACAATGGAACGGCTGGCTTACCGCAGCACGTGAAGCTGCCAAGTAATATATCGACATAAAGATTATTTTTGTAAAAAGTTGTTGTAAAAAGGCGGGCAGAGTAAATCTGCCCGCCTTTTTATTCCTGCGGCAAAAATATCTCGAACAGATAATAAAAAAAAAGTACTAACAGAACCTCACGAAGATCCTTCAGGGAGGGAATGATGGACGAAAGAAAAAAACAAATTCATGCGGTCACCCAGGGATTGCGTATTGTCTTTAAAGGGGTGCAGGCGCACTCAAAACATGTTGAAAAATCGTGTGGTTTGAGTAGCGCCAAACTATGGATGCTGCATGAAATCGCCGATGTTCCTGGGGTAAAGGTATCGAAACTGGCGGCGGCTCTGTCTATACATCCTTCGACTTGTAGTAATATGCTCGATAAGCTTGAAGAAAAACAGCTTGTACATCGGGACCGCAGTAAAACCGATCAACGAAGTGTTCATATTTACGTCACCGAAAAAGGACAAGAGTTCCTCACCAAAGCACCGAAGCCTGCTCAGGGGAAATTGAGCAACGCCCTCGAGCAACTCACACCGAGCCAACTGACGACGCTTGAAAGTGGACTCAACGCTCTTGTCCAGGCCCTGTATCTCGGCGACGATCAGGCCGGTCTCATGCTCATCTTAGGTGAGTAAGTTTTTTTTCGCATCTTTTGGTTTGTCCTTCGTCCTCTCCTTTCGCTTAAGACTGCACGCCATATATCGCTCATAATCGCTCACTCTTTTCCAAGAGTCTGTGTGGCGATCCGTTTTACATCTTCAACGATAAGATAGAGGCAGGGGACCAGCGCCAGGGTGATGACCGTTGCAAAGACGATACCAAACCCAAGAGACAGCGCCATGGGGATCATAAATCTGGCCTGCCTCGACGTCTCGAAGATCATCGGGGCCAGGCCGCCGAAAGTCGTCAGGGTGGTCAGCAACACCGGACGAAATCGACGAATTCCCGCTTCGCGAATTGCCTGTGGCGGAGGAATCCCTTTACGTTGTTTTTTGTTGGCGTAGTCCACCAGCACCAGCGAATCATTGACCACGACGCCGGTCAGGGCAACCATGCCCATCATACTCATAATGCTCAGGTTATAATCCATGATCATATGGCCGAACACGGCGCCGATCATACCAAAAGGAATAGCGATCATGACCACAATGGGCTGCAGATAGCTGCGAAAGGGGATGGCCAGGAGGAAGTAGATGCCGCCCAGGGCAAAGAGAAACCCCGAGAACAGGCTGCTCATGCTTTCTTTGCGATCCGCCTGACGACCGGAATAACTGTAACTGAGACCCGGAAAGGTCGCAGCAAGTTCCGGCAGCACCGTCCTGTTCATTGCTTCGATGATGATCGGTGATTCGCCGATGGGGGCGACATTGGCCGATACGGTGACGGTTCGTCGACCATCCTGCCTGGTGATACTGGTATAGGCCCGCCCCCGTTCAACGCTGGCTACTTCCTGCAGGGGAACGAAGACGCCGGCCGGAGTGATGATGAGCAGAGATTCCACGTTGAATTCGCTGATGCGCTGCTCCTCCGGCAGACGAACCCTGACGGTTACTTCATTATTGCCGCGTTGCTGCCTGAGGGCCACGGTCCCCTGGTAGGCGTTGCGCAACTGTCTGCCGACCTCGAGTGTGGTCAGGCCCAGACTTTCTCCCCATTCGTTCACCTTGAAGTTGATCTGGATTTTTCCTGGAGTATAGCCGTCATCGACATCCTTGACCGGAGAAAAATCTTCAAGTCTTGCGGCCAGAAGGGAACTTGCCTGGTCAAGAACCGTAATATCCCGGTGGCTGAGCTCTATGGCAATCGATGCTCCACCGCCGGGACCGCCCCGATCGGACTCATAGCGCAGGGATTGACTGCCGATAATCGGCCCGGTAGCCTGACGCCATTGTTGGGTGACGGCATTGGTGCTCAACGGTCGCATCGCCGGAGGGGTGAGGTAGCCGTTAATCTCCACGACGTTGCCGTTAATGAGGGCATAGACGGATTCCAGCAGCTGCTCTTGGCCATTGCTTTCAGCGACCTTTTCCAGACCGTCCAGCAGCTGATCGCGAACCCGTTCCAATTCCGCGGTCGGGCTGCCGTAGGGCAGGGTTGCCGTGGCCACGGCCCGGTCCGATTCGACACGGGGGGAGAGAATCATGCGGATGTGGCCGCTTTTTACATAGCCGGCGGTGGTGATGAGTACGGCAAACAGCAGGGCGGTTGTCAGATAGCGAAACTGCAGGGTTTTTTCGAGTAGTGGTCCGTAGATATTATGAATCCCAAAAAGAACCTTACGGCCGAGTGCCTGCTGCAGGCCGCCGAGAAACCTGGTGACCGGGTTACTGCCGTTTTTTCGGCTGTGCGCCAGATGCGCCGGCAGAATGAGCAGTGACTCCAGCCATGAGAAGAGAAAGACAAGTATGACCACTACGGGAATGACTCGCCATATTTTACCCATGACGCCAGGCACCAAAGCCAGCGGAGAAAAGGCGACGATGTTGGTCAGGATGCTGAAGGCAATCGGCGTTGCCACGTCCTTGGCTCCCTGGATGGCGGCATCGACTCTGTTATAGCCCTGCTGCCGATATTCGTAGATATTTTCACCGGCAATAATGGCGTCATCGACGACAATGCCGAGGGCGATGATAAAAGCGAACATCGAGATAACATTGATGGAGACATCGAAAAAAGGCAAAAACAGTAAACAGCCCAAAAAAGAGATGGGAATGCCCATCGTCACCCAGAAGGCCAGTTTCAGCTCGAGAAAGGTGCCGAGAAGAACAAGGACCAGAATGAGGCCGAGGAAAGCGTTTTTCAACAGGAGATCAAGGCGCTGTTTATATATTTCCGATCGATCGCTGGAGATGGCCCAGCCGACGTTTGGCGGCAGGTCAACCTCTATTGCCGCCATTGCCGTATGAGTCGCTTCGGACACGCCGATAGGAGTCTGGTTGCCCACCCGGTACACCAGTAACTGCATGGAGGGTTTTCTGTTGAAGGTGGCAAAGCGAGTGGCATCTTCGAAACTTTCTCGTACCTCGGCGATATCTTCCAGATACACGACCACGCCGTTTGGCGTGGTAATTATCGGGATCGCGGCAAATTCTTCAGCCCAGTTCCTGCGGTTTTTCACGCGCAACAATACCTCTCCTCCAGCTGTTTCCAGTTTTCCGCCGGGGATCTCCACCGATGCATCGTCGAGTATCCTGGCTATCTGCGCCAGGGTCAGATTGTATTTACGTAAATTCTCCAGCGGAACGGCGACCTCGATCTCGAAATCACGACCATCCGTCAGGTCGACCTGGCTGATACCATCGGTCAATAGGAGCCGATCCCGCACCTGTTCCACCACTTCCCGCAGGGAGCGTTCCGGTACGTTGCCAAAAAGATTGAGGCGGAGGACCTGACGCTTTATGGCGTCAAGCGATATGATCGGATCTTCGGCATCGACCGGGAAGGTCGTTATCCTGTCGACTTGCTGGCGGATGTCCTGGAAGGCCTTTTGCGCGTCGGCATCATCACGCAGTTCGGCGACGATGCGGGCGCTGCCTTCGTTGGCCGTGGCATTGACTTCCTTGATGCCGTCAATGCCGCGGATGGCCTCCTCAACCGCAAGGACGATGCCCTGCTCGACTTCTTCCGGACTGGAACCGGGGTAGGCCACGCTGACGGATACTGTGTTCAGCTCAAATTCCGGAAACACCTCGCGCTTGATCTTCGAACTCATGTAGAAACCGCCGAGGAGCAGTACGATCATGAGCAGGTTCGGCGTGACCCGGTTGTAGACCATCCAGGCAATGATACCCTTTTCAATATCTTTTTCTGGTACCGGCAAAGAGTCACTCACGGAGTAACCTCACTTTTTTTCGCCCGCGAATCGTCGACCACGGTATTGCCCAAGCTTTTGTCACCCTCCGACAGCAGTTTTACGGGAATACCGGATGTCGGCGCGGTGAGCTCGGAAACAATCAATCGTTCTCCGTCGGCAAGACCCGAGCCGATAAAAATCTGCTCGCTGGTTTTGGCAACAATATCAACCTGGCGTATTTCCAGGGTCTGCTTATCGCTGAGCAGCCAGATGCTGTTGCCTTCGCGCAGGTGGTCGCGTTTGATGGGCACGACGCTGGTAAGTTCGGTTCCGGCGATCTCCGCCCGAACAAAAGAACCGAGCAGGAGTTGCGGCTGTGTGCTGTTTTCCGGCAGTCGGTTGAGGGGATCCTTGACGGTCACATAGATTGAGGCCATTCTGCCCTGTTCTTCAATATCGGCGGCCAGACGAAGGACGCGACCGGTACGAAATGGGCTGTCAGCAGATTTTTTCTCAAGAAAGATGCGAACTTCCGCCCCCGGTTCATCGCCGGATGGAAAAGTTATCCAGCGTAGCTGGGTGGTCGGAATGGCCAGTTTCAGCCAGAATTCGTCGGTGCCGACCAGTCTGGCGAGGACGCTTGCTTCGGTAATTCGCGCGCCCAGGTTGACTGATCGAGACAGGACGACGCCGTTAAAGGGGGCCTTGATCTGGGTTCGTGTCAAATCCAGTTGCGCCTGCGCCAGTGTCGCCGTGGCTCCGTCCAGGGCGGCTTGCTGACTTCCAAGCTGGGGTTCGCGCAATATAAGTTTTTTTTCGGTCTCGCTCACTTCCTGACCGAGAATGTCAAATTCCTGCTGCGCGACACGCTGGTTGCCCATCTCCAGTTCCAGATTGTATTGGGCCCTGGCTACCTCACTTTTCAGTCGCATGACCGCCAGCTGGTAATCGGCAGGGTCAATGGTCACCAGCAGTTCGTTCTTGGCAAAAAAGCCTCCGGGAACCATGTTGTCACTCATTTTAATGATCTCCCCACCAACACCTGCGGTCAGGTTGATCTCTTTTGCGGCCAGCACTGTTCCCATGCTGCTGACGGTAAGTCGATGGTTGCCCGAGTTGACCTGCTGAACTTCGACCAGCGGCGGGCTTGGCTCGCGTTTGCGTGGTTTCGCCTCGGGACTATTGTTCATATAGTAGGTGGCCAGGGCCACGCCACAGGCGAGAACGACGACTGAGAGCAAAAACTGCAGAAAAACAGTGAGGAACCGGTTCTTCTTTGGGGCTTCATCCGGAGCAGGATTGTCTGCCGATTTCATTATTTACTGCCTCATGCTGGAGTGATCTAAGAATGTGGAGACTTCGTGGTTGTTGCGGTAACCGTTGCACTGTCTGCAAGAGGAAGACGTCCACTCAGAGCCCGGTAAAGGGATATGCGGAATGCTATCAACTGGCGTCTGCTGGTGAGAATCGAGCGTTGCAGGCTTTGGTGGGACAGCAGGGCAAGCAGGACCCTTTGATAGTTCTCCGCTCCCTGCCGGTACCGGATGGTGATGTTGTCAATGGTGTCCGCGGCATACTGCAATTGCGTCTCAAGGCTGCCGAGGACGACCTGCTGTTTCTTTTCTCGTACGAGACTCTCTTCAACCTCACCGATGGCCTCAAGAAGAGTCTGCCCATATCGGTAAAAAAGCTGTTCGGCAATTGATTCATTTCTTGCCACCTCCGCCTTGCGCCGTCCGCCATCAAAAAGAGGCGAAAAGAGGTTGGCCCCAAGGGTGGAGAACCAGTTGTTGAAAAGATCTCCGGATTTCTCCCCGGAGGTGGACAGGTCTGCCGAGATGCTCAGCCTGGGCAGGCGGTCGGCCATTGCAGCTGCCACGCGGTTGTCGGCGGCCTGCAGCCGCAGCAGGCTGCTTTCGATATCCGGTCTTTGGCTGAGAAGATCAAAAGGGATACCGGTTTTGGGCAGCGGCGGCAGGGTGGGTAATTCGACGTGCCGCGCTTTTGTCGTGCTTGTCGGGGCGACGCCGAGCAGGATGGCCAGTTGATTGGATAATATGTCTCTCTCTGCCCGCAAACCGGCCAGATCGCCTATTGAACTCTCCACCAGTTGGCGCTGCTGCAGCACATCGGCGATGCCGACCTTACCCGCTCTGAATTGAGCAGAAATCAGCTGCAGAATCTTGGCGTTGGTTTCCTGCTGCTCTTGCAGCAGTTCTACTTGCAGGTCAGTTTCGACCAGCTGGTACCAGGTGAGTGCCACCTGCGCGGTCAGGGATATGACCGCAGTATGGTAATCACCCTCCGTGGCCTTGGCATCAAGGGCTGCGGCGTCTCTCTGGTTGCGCACTCTGCCCCAGAGATCAATTTCGTAGGAGGCTGCCAGGCCCAGGGAGAAAGTGTCTCGACTGGAATCGGTGGTGTAATCTCTGGTCGAGGCGGCGGTACCCTGACCATCAAGACCAGGAACAAGAGCGGCTCCCGCTTGTCTGGCGATTGCCTGGGCCTCATTGATCTTTTCCCGGGCGGCCTGCAGGGAAAAATTATCGCCTATAGCCTGGTCTATAAGGAGAGTGAGGTCGTCATCCTGGAAGTCGAGCCACCACTGGACCTGGGGTGCCACCTCTCCGGGCATGGAAAAACTAGCCGGCGGATCGATCGGTGAAACAGGCCGCTTGGTCATGGGCGTACAGGCACAGAGAAGAGCCAAGGATAAAACGATTATTCCTGTCACTGCCGGTGAAAAGAAGCCCAGAAATGGAGTGCTATGTGCCTTTGTCAAAATAATCATTACCGGAGAATTGCTGGTGTATTACATTTAAGGATACAGTGAAGAACAGTATGTCGTAATTGATTTCATAGCAACAGACAAGTGCATCGTCTGCCTGAAAAAGTAAAAATTAGGCACAAAAATTACGCTTGCTTACCGAAGAAACATTTTCGGTCGGCCAGGAATATGGGGGGCAGTTCAGCCGGAGAAAATAAAGAATTTACGCAGGGTGTAGTTGATCATCACCGCAGTCAACATATTGCTGCCGAAGGCATAGGTGGTGAGGATACCGAACCGTTTGATGAGAGCGATCATTAGCAGGGTGCCGAGATAGGTACTGATGCCGGAGACGGCGTAAAAGAGCAGAATTTCGATGATAACATGATATTTGCCGCCCTGGAAAACCCACAGAACGTTGGCGATGTAGGCCACCATATTGGAGACGACAAAGGCGATGTAGTTGCAGATCATCGAGTTGCGTGCCCGGGTCGCGTCATTGATGGGCACGATGGACATTTTGAAAAAACGAACGAAATGATCTTTTTCCTGCAGTGCCGGAAAAACTTTCCAGCCGATGAGGTGAAAGAGGGTAATATGGCTGACGGCAGCAAGTCCTCCCGCCAGAGTATATTTAATGAATTGAAGAATTGCCGGGTTGTCAAGGTGCATGAATGGCGTACATACGCAAAAGGAAGCCGGCAAGGAGCTGTATATACCGGACGACAGCAGTGATCACCAGTCAAACAATATACAATCGATGGAAAAAGATACCATGATAAACATTATAATAACGATGGAGAAGGCCGCCTGAGAAAACAGTTTTTCCTTGAGATCTCGTCCGGTAATTGTACCTTACAGATTCGAATCGTCCGGCAGATGGGCGTATGCCCTCGCGGGAATCACTTCAAATACGTCTTTTCCAGGGGGGTTCCAGTACAGGGTGAGCGCCGCCGATCCTTTTCGCTGGAAATACTTGACCATCAGCGCATGCCATCCGGTTTCCTGCACGATAAGGGGTTCGACCTTGGACAATCGGTCCGAGTGAACGTCCGGGTCGATGAGGAGGCTTTTGCCGTCAATGAAGACTTCTATCCCATCGTTGGACAGGGCCTGGAACTGGTAAAGACCCTCCTGCTCGAGGAGGAGGTATCCCTTCATTTGCACGCCCACCCCGCGGTTCCTGCCGCTGTCAAACACTTCGTTTGCCCCGAACTGGTGATCGATCATCTAAAACACCTTAAACAGAGGAATGGGTGAAGGACAGATTGCGTCCATTGCCGCCAGATCTTTTTCGCTGCAGTAGCCTTTGGAGAGATAGCCCAGTGCCAGGCCTTTTTCGGTGATGATCTGCAGGTGGGTGTGGTGGAACCAGTTGCCGTTTTCATGAAAATCGCCGATCTCGGCAAAGGGCTCGCCCGCTTTAAGGCTGCGTCCGGACTCGGGCAGGCTGCTGCGGCGCAGGTGCCCATAAAAACTATAGAAGGTGGCAAAATGCGGGCTGTCATGTCGAAGCAGGACAAAGCTACCGTAATTTCCCTCGCCACTCTCGTAGCCACTTTCGGCCACGCAGCTGTCAAGTGGGGCATGGAGCGGGGTGCCGAGGGGCACAATGATATCCAGACCGAGGTGGATGAAGCGTTGTTCGGCAACCATCTGCGGACAATCGGCGAGCAGGACGGCCCTGTTCTCCAGATAAGCGGCCAGCCCCCAACTGTACTCCGCGCCCATCTTTGCCAGCAGGACTTGCTGGAATTGTCGCTGGTCCCTTATGTCGAGACCCGCGAGCAGTGGGCTGTTTGCTGTCAGATCGGCAATGAAAGGATCACCGGACAGTCCCTGAAAGAGCGGCCAGTGATCCACCTTGCGGCTATAGAGTAAAAAAGGATAGTGCATGGCGTCCCCCTCAGGACAGGGAAAAATCTGTGGTTTTCTTTAGACCCGTAAGCGATACCACCGGTTTACCGTCTTGCTCCTCGACGCCTTCCGGCCAGACAAAATCCGCAGCCATCCCTGTGAAGTAGGAAAGATCATAGGGTAAAAGTTTTAAGGACAGCTCGGTACCACGCCCGCTGATGACCGAAGACAGGCCGAAGTCGACCTCGCCGAGAATCGTCCGGATAATGTAACGGGGTATCTCCCTGCCGCTGCCGTCGCGGCGTACCCGGGTGGCAATATCTACCACATCGTAGAGGGCTACGGGGTTTTCGGTATTCCATTGGTGCTGGATCGGCAGCCCGGCAATATAGAGATGGTGGAACTCGATGCCGGCCTCGCGGCAATTATAGGCGATAAGATGGATGGTCTCCGGGCTATCGTTGATCCTGCCGAGAAGAGGCGTGTTGCTGTAGACGGTGATCCCTTTGTTTCTCAGCAGCCGGGCCAGACGACCATGTTCCGGGCGAAACTCATCCGGCGTGAGAAACTGGGTCTCTATTTCCAGCCGCTTCGGATTGGCAATGGACAGTTTATTCAGGCTGCTCAGTTTGTCGATTACCTCGGCGGTGTAGCATTCCGGCTGGTAGTTGAACTTGAGACTGCGCAGACGGATGGCGTTGACATGGGCGATATCTTCGAGATACCTGATGATTTTCGTGCTCTGGAAAAGAGACTCCACGCCATCGTTTTCCGAGACGAGTACCACATCGGTGATGCGCTCGTCGCTGCGGATATAATAAAGATCCTCTTCGGTGCAGCGGACATCAACCTCAACACGGGTTTCATGTACCCTCGATACCATCTGGGATCTGGTGTCGACCAGCGAGGGAGAAAGTTTTTCGCCCTCGACAATGGTAGCCATGACCGCCTCGGTGGTTTCCGGCTCGGTCATGCCGCCGCCGAGACGTAACGGACGTGAACCAAGAAAAAGGGCGTCATCGCCCAGTTGAGCCATATATTGGATATCGATGGTGCCTTCATCATTAACCCGGATATTTCCCAGCTCATTGGCAATGGGGGCAAATTCCTTGAAATAGTCCGGGGTATAAGGGCTGCGAATCCAGATGAAATTGTCGTTTTCCTCGACCGGCTCAACCGCCCAGCCGCTTGCATTCCAGTCCATCTTGCCGATGGGGGTGGCGGTGCAGATTCTCGGCACAACCCGATCGGAGAGGTGCGCCCGCAGGTAGCTGCCGGCTTCCAACCCTTTGGCAATCGGTGACCAGTAGACACTGTTGCCGTGAATCGGACTGCAGGGGATGTAGATATAGTGTAGCTCGGCCCCGGCCCCGCGCAGCAGGCTGAAGAGCCGCACCAGCTCGGGACCCTGGTCATTGCAGTCTTTCAGGAAAGGTGTCTGGACATAGACAACGATACCGTTTTTGACCAGCTCGGAGATGATCATCAGACATTGCGGGGAAATTTCATCCGGGTGGATAAAATGCGTGGCAATCTCCATCCGCTTGCCCCGTTCCTGCAGCTGAAGATTTTTGCGCTTGAGATAGTTGAGCAGCGAGGCATCATCGGCCAGAAACATATGCGGGTAATAGGCGATGGAACGGGTTGCCAGGCGCAGGGTCTGGACATGCTCCACCTCCATCAGACCGTCAATGGCGGCGGCCATGTTCTTCATGTTCATGAAAGGATCGCCGCCGGTGATGACAATCTCTTTTACCAGGGGAGAATTCTGCACATGTTCGACCGCTTCTCTGACATCGTCGGCGGTGGGGTTGTTCTGGTTTCGTTCCTCCTTGTGCTTGCGGAAGCAGAACCGGCAATAGACCGGGCAGGCCATATTGAGAAGAAAGATCACCCGATTCTGGTACATCTGCTCAAGGAGTCCCTTATGGAACTGACCGATCCAGGTGTTCGTATGGCCGATGCTGTCAAGTTCCTCAATAAAAGGCAGGTACTGGTAGGCCACATTACCGGAGACGCGCATCTGCCGCACCGTATGCATCGAGAGCCGTACCGGATAGGTATCGAGCACCTTCTGCATATCGGCCCGGTCACTTTCCTTGAGTCTGATATTGGTCAGCTCTTCGAGGTGTTTGGTGGTTTTGACGGAGATGAATCTATTGCCGGGTAACAGCAGTTCGAGAAGGGCCATGAGCAGCAGGGGAGGCATCTCGATGTTGTTGACGACTATTTTTCCGGTGCCGTCGGCCTCGCCGAGCTGCTGCACTATGTCTTGTAAAAATCCTGCAACATCATCTGGATATCCGCAGGCGTCGAGCAATCCGGCCAGTTTTGTCCGGCCGTCACCGCTCTGGATGACTTCAAAAAAAGGCCGTTCTACCAGCGGGCGTACGCCCAGGTGGTCGAGAAAGCCGATGAGAGCGGCCGTCAGGTCGGAGAGGGGTACCTGATTTTCTTCTCCACTGTTGCTAAAAACAATCTTTACTATCGCGTCTGCGGCCATGCCCTGTTCTCCTGCGAGTTCATCAAAATTAGTTGTTGACATTGAATGAGAATTTTGGAATTTTAACTATAATAGTAACTCATGTGCTATTATAGTGCGATAATAATTCATGCCAAATGAGAATGTCAAAAGGAAAATACTATTTTTCAAAGTCGCTGGAAAAGGGACTGAAAATACTGGCACTTTTTAATAGAGAAAGTCCGGTTCTGACCCAGAGTGAGATAGCCAAAACGCTGGACCTCAACATGACCTCCACCTACCGCTATATCAATACGCTGGTGGAAATGGGCTATCTGGAGAAAGACACCAAGACCAAGGAAATCAGGCCTTCTCTGCACTGTCTGCTGATGTGTGTCAATTTAATGCAGGCCACCGATAATCTTCAAATGATCAAGGAAGTGGTCGACCGGATCAACCGTGAAAATAATATCAGTATCGATGTGGCCTTCGCCGTCGATGACACCTTGGTGCGTATCTATCATAAAGAGGCGGAGGAGACACTGACCTACAGTCTGCCTGAATTTTCGAAAGACTGTCTGCACAACACGGCGCTGGGCAAAGCATATCTGTCCAGCCTGCCGGACCATGTGATAATGGAAAAGATTGCCGCGATGGAACTTGTCACCAAGACCGCCAAGACCATCGTTGATAAAAAAAAACTCTTACAAGAAGTACAGACCACGAAGGAACGTGGCTTCGCCCTGGCCGATGAAGAATATCTGCCCGGCGTACTGGCCATAGCCGCACCTCTCTATGATCCGACCCAAGGTAGAGGTGTGGGCGCGGTATCCTTTGATTTTTCAGTGTTGCAGCATACTGGTCCTGCAATAATGGCAACTTATGGAGAAATGATCCAACAGACCGCCTCGATTTTATCCGAGCTGCTGCCTGCGGTGAAAAAATACCGGTAGATACTCTCCAAGTTGTGCATCTCTTCCAGTAACACTATTACGAAAAGTTTTCTCCAGAGCACGGATGATTGTCCATGGATGACTGTGCCCGGAGCAAACAATACACCCAGGCACACTCCCATGAAATCTGATAAATGGAAACCATGGGCGCTGCTGGCGCCTTCCATGACGGCGGTATTCTTACTTCTCGTCATCCCCGTCTGCTTTATCATTGTCTACAGCTTCTGGCTCCGTGCCCCGAGCGGGGCGGATATTCCGGCCTTCCAGTTCGGCAATTACGCCAAGTTTTTCGCCGATTCTTTTTATCCCAAAATCCTTTTACGAACCATTCGCATCTCCTTTGAGACGGTCTTTCTCTGTATCATTATGGGCTATATCCCGGCCTATTTTTTTTATCGCAGCACCAGTCGTTATAAAAAGATTTTTCTCCTGCTCATCATGCTGCCCTTCTGGGTCAGTTTCATCATCCGCACCATGAGCTGGATCAATATCATGGGTGATTCGGGGCTGATCAACCATTTTCTCTTGAAAATCGGCTTGATCGAGACGCCGATTTCCATGCTCTACAATGAATTCACCGTGCTGATGGGGCTGCTCATGTATCTGCTGCCTTTTATGATCCTGAACATCTACGTCAGCCTCGAAGGTATCGACAAGAGTTTGCTCGAAGCGGCCCGCTCCATGGGCTGCACTGAATGGCAGGCTTTTCGTGAAGTGACGCTGCCGCTCAGCCTGCCCGGTCTCAGCGCCGGCAGTCTGCTGGTCTTCGTATTGACCGCGGGCACCTACCTGCCGCCGATGATCCTTGGCGGACCGGGCAACGACATGATCGCCAATCTCATTTTTAAACGGGTTATCGGCACCCTCGACTGGCCTTTCGGCTCGGCCATCAGCGTTCTTTTGTTGTTATTACTCTTTGTTATCGTCTGGACCTACAACCGTTACCTGGGGATCAACCAGATCTTCAAAAGCTTTCAGGGAAATTAACCGATGCGACATTCTTCCATTGGATGGAAACTCATCAGACTCCATACGATCCTTGTCTATATCTTTATGTTTACCCCGATCGTTGTGGTCATCGTCCTGGCCTTCAACCCGAAACAGTTCGGTATTTTCCCGATGGAGGGCTTCAGCTTTCGCTGGTTTATCAAACTGGCGCAAAATGAGTCGATTATCGACGCCTTTCAAAATTCCCTCATTCTCGGCTCCCTGACCGCGATTATCTCGACTGCTATCGGCATTATGGCGGCGCTGGCCTTTATCCGCTTTGATTTTCCCGGCAAAAATACCCTGAACACCCTGCTGCTCTCACCGATCATGATTCCCGAAGTGGTCCTGGGGGTGGCTCTGCTGCTCTTTTTGCGCTTTCTCCAGCAGCCGAAAAGTTTTGCCCTGTTGGTCATCGGTCACGTGGTGCTGACTCTGCCCTACGTGCTGCTCATTGTCCAGGCCCGCCTGGTCGGCATAAAAAAAGAATACGAAGAGGCGGCACGATCTCTTGGGGCCAATGGCTTTCAGACATTCATGGAAGTAACCTTTCCGCTGCTTTTGCCGGCCATTCTTGCCGGCGCCCTTTTTGCTTTTACCATCTCGTTTGATGACATCACGGCAACGCTGTTCTGGGCCACCGCCGAGAACCAGACCGTTCCGGTGAAGATCTTCAGTATGCTGCGAAACTCCGTCAGCCCGGAGATTAACGCCCTGGGTACCGTGATGATCGTCATGACCGTTGCCACCCCCTTGCTGGCGGGCTATCTGTCACGCAAGTTTTCACAAATAAAGGCATAGGATTTCATTAATCAAATCAACACAACAAAAGGAGAACCAATGACCACCATTACGAATGAAAAACTGGACAGGGTGTATGACGCCTATAAAAGCGGCCGGCTCAGTCGTCGTCATTTTCTCAAGTATCTGGCCATGGCCGGTGCTACCCTGGGACTTGTCGGCTCCCCTTTCGCCGGCGCCGTGACCAATGCCTTTGCCGCCGAGTCTATCCGCTTTGACGGCTGGGGAGGTTCGACGTCCGAGGCCTTCCGCAAATATGCCTTTAAGCCGTTTACCGAAGCCACCGGCATCAAGGTCATCGAGGGCGAATTCGGCGACATGAATTCCTATCTGACCCGGGTCAAGGCTTCTTATCCGCCCGGCGGTGAATTCAATATTGCCCATCTCAGTGCCGTCTTTGACTATGCCCGCTATGCCGAGCTGGGTTTTGCAACGGTGCTGGACGAAACAAAAATTCCTAATCTGAGCAACGTCATGGAGTCGATGATCAAGCCGCTGCGGGATATCACCAAGGGGACACTGTCTGCCGTTCCCTATGATCTCGGCCAAACCGGTATTGCTTACAACACCAATAAAATCAGCAAGGAAAAAGCCGAAAAACTGGGCGTTGCTTTGCTGTGGGACAAAGAGTTGCAAGGCAAGGTGGGCAGTTGGGGGGGAGATTTCAGGACCAACATGTGGTACGCCGCGCTGCACACCGGCCAGAGCCCGAATAATATGACCGATCTGAAGGCCATCTGGGCGGCTTTGCGTGAACAGCGGGACCTGATGAAAAAATACTGGAGCTCCGGCGCGGAACTTATGAGTCTGCTGGCCAATGAAGAAATTTATGCCACCGTCGCCTGGTCCGGCAGGGTTGCCGCGCTGCAGCAGGAAGGGCATCCCATCGGCTACCTCTCGCCCAAGGGCACCTATTCGTGGATGGAATATCTCTTCGTTCTCAAGGGGACGGATCTCGACGTGGCCCAGAAGCTGCTCAATTTCATGCTTGAGCCGGCCGCCGCCATAGCGGTTGCCGAAGGACAGAACTATCCACCGAGTCTTGATCCGACCAAAGTCACTCTGACCGAGAAGATCAAGAAGATGCCGGCCTTTGATCCCACCGGCAAACTCGATGGCTATCTCTTTGCCGATCCGGCCTACTGGAACGCCAACCAGCTCGAATGGACGGAGCAATGGGATCGCATTAAGGCGGGTAGCTGATCCGAGTTATGCGGTCTTTTGATGCGCTAATGAACGATTACCCCTGCCGTATGCATTGGGATTTGTATCATTACAAGGGCCGGAGTCCAGGCGACAGGTGGACTCTGGCCCGGTAACAATAATCAGGAAAACGGAGAAACAGTACATTGGCAACCGGTAAAAAGCAGCCCGAAAAACAGCCCGAAAAACAGCTTGAAAAGCAGCCTAAAAAACAGCCGATAGTTCAGTTTAGAGGCATAATGAAGAAGTACGGCAAGGTTGTCGCCGTGGAGAAAATGGATTTTGATATCGAGGAAGGCAGCCTGGTGACGCTGCTGGGTCCTTCCGGCTGCGGCAAAACCACGCTGCTGCGCATGGTCGCCGGGCTGGAGGAGCCCACCGAGGGCGATATCTTCATCAAGGGAGTACGCATCAATGACACCCCGATCCACAAACGTAATCTGGGCATGATCTTTCAGAACTATGCTCTTTTTCCCCACAAGACCATCTTTGACAATGTTGCCTTCGGCCTGAAATACCGCAATGTGTCCAAGGAGGAGATTCGTGAAAAGGTCGCCCGGGCTCTGGAGATGGTTCGCCTGCCGAACGTTGAGAAACGCATGCCCAGCCAGCTGTCCGGGGGACAGCAGCAGCGTATTGCCATGGCACGGGCGATCATCATCGAACCCGATGTCCTGCTGATGGATGAGCCGCTTTCCGCCCTCGATGAAAACCTGCGCGAAGAAATGCGCCGGGAAGTGGACAGTCTGCAGCAGATGCTCGGCGTCACGACCATTTTTGTCACCCATGACCAGCGGGAAGCGCTGTCCATGTCGGATAAGATCCTGGTGATGAAGGACGGACGCAAGCAGCAGGAAGGCGATCCGCAGACCGTCTATAACGAGCCGGTCAATCATTTTGTCGCCGATTTTCTCGGTCATTCCAACTTTATCAAGGGCGAGATCGTCGACGTCAATACAGAGCATGTCAACGTCAAGATTGAAACCGGGGACCTGCTCATTGCCGATAACAAAGGCGCCTTCAAAAAGGGCGATCAGGTCGAACTGGTGGTCCGTGCCCAGCGTTTTGATCTTTTTTCCCCGGAGGAATTCAGCGCCGAGGCCGGAATGAACGCTTTTGAGGGCCGGATCAAGGACCGCAGCTATATGGGCGGCGAGGTCAGCTATTTTATCGAGCTGGCCGCAGACAGGGAAATTCATATTATCAGCATGATGCGCACGAGAATCTATGAGATCGGTGAAAAAGTCAGTGTCCAGGTGGCGCCGCATCACTGTCATTTAATCGCTGTCGAGGGCTGACCGTCTGTTTAGCAGTATCCAGCAGACTCCCAGCACAATATCACAAAACCTGAAGACATCCTGTTTTCAGGTTTTGTCGTTGTAACAAGAGGAAACAAACTCGTAAAAACTCGAATTTCAGGATGGCTAAGTAAAAAGCTTCATATGAGAGGCGCGCAAAATTTCTATTATTTCGGCGTACTAAAGTACGTCGTAATGATAGAAATTTTGTGGCAACGAAGCAGATAAGCGTAGACTTCGGATGAAGAGTTTTTACGACGCCATCAAGAGGAAACATATGTTGAGACTTGACCAGGTGCACAAGGGATTTGTCGACCGCTACGCCGAGCGGATTATGACCATTGATTCCCATACCGAAGGCGAACCGACGCGATTGCTGGTCGGCGGTATTGGTCCCTTGCCCGGTGCGACCATGGAGGAAAAACGACACTTTTTTACCTCGCACTATGACCATCTTCGCCTCCTGCTGACCCGGGAACCACGCGGGCACAGGGATATGTTCGCCGCGGTGGTCACCGATCCGGTCAGCCCGGAGGCGCAGTTCGGCCTTATTTATATGGATTCCCGGCGCTATCCCTATCTCTGCGGCCATGCGACCATCGGCGCCGTCACCACCCTTGTCGAGACCGGGGCCATACAGGCACCGGACGGCGATACCCTTATCACCGTCGATACCCCGTCCGGGCCCCTGCAGGCGCATACCCGAATTGCCGGCGGCAGGGTTCTCTCGGTCGGTATCGACATGGTCCCGTCCTTTGTCCTGCAGACAGCCTGCTCCCTGGAGGTGCCGGGCTTTGGCCTCGTTACCGTCGACCTGGTCTGTGTCGGCGGTTTTTTCGCCATGGTGTCGGCCGCATCCGTCGGCATTGATCTCGCCGCAGAGAACAGCAGGGAGCTTATCTCTCTTGGCATGGCTATAATCGATGCAGCCAACCGGCAACTGTCGGTGCATCATCCCCTGCGGCCGGAGGTGCATACCATTGATGTCACCGAATTCTATGTCGAAGATCCTGGCAATAGCAATAACAATAGCGAAGATGTGTCGATAAAAAGCGGCACCAGCGTGGTGATTTACGGCGAATCACACATGGACCGCTCCCCCTGTGGCACCGGCACTACCGCCAAGATGACCCTGCTGCACAACAAAGGCAGGTTTCGCCCCGGTCAGACCTACAGGAATACCGGCCCTCTCGGCACGATTTTCGAGGGGCGGATAGTCGAGGAATTGACCATTGGCGACTTGAGCGGTATTATCGGCCGGATCAGAGGCAGTGCCACTGTCACCGGCTATCATCAATTTGTTGTTGATGCAAAGGATCCCTTCCAGCAGGGTTTTTTACTGTGATTGCGATGAAAGAAGACCGAAAAGCTGAAATTGTTCTCTATAACGGCTGTCTTGCAAGCGGCGGTATCGACCATCCCCTTCTCCTCTCGGCCGAGGCTTTGGCCATCGCCGAGGGGCGCATTGTCGCCCTTGGCACAAACGAAGATATGCTCCATCTGGCGGGGGCTGCGACACAAAAGATCGATCTTGGCGGCCGTCTGGTGGTGCCGGGATTTATCGACAGCCATATCCATTTTTACGAATGGGCCATGAAACGCGGAGACCTGCAGCTGGACGATCTGCACAGTTATGCCCAGCTGCACAGTCGCATCGAAACGACTGCAGCCACCCTTGCCCCAGGACGATGGATCATGGGACAGGGGTGGAACGAGACCGACTGGACCGAACCGCGTCAACCCGACCGCCGCAGCCTGGACCGGGCGGCGCCCGATCATCCGGTGCTGTTGTGGCGCTGTGATCTGCATCTGGCCGTCGCCAACTCGGCAGCGCTTGCCCTGGCCGGGATAGACAAAACCACTCCGGATCCGCCCGAAGGCAAGATAGAACGGGATGACGCCGGGCAGCCCACCGGCATCCTGCGCGAGCTGGCCATCAATCTGGTCCGCCGGGCTATTGCCGAACCGACAACCGGCCAGGTCAGCGATGCCTTCAAGGACGCCAGTTCGGCTTTGCATCGCCTGGGAATAACCGGTATTCACGATATACGCCTGATGGCCGATAACGATGGCGCCCGGTCGCTGCAGTGTTTTCAAAAACTCGAAGAAGACGGCCTGCTCGATCTGCGCTGCTGGATGAGTCTTCCCGGCCACCGCCTCGACGAGATTATCGGTCTTGGCCTGCGTTCCGGTTTCGGCAGCGACCGACTGCGCCTCGGTCATGTCAAGTTTTTTTCTGACGGTGGCATGGGGGCGCGTACCGCCTGGATGATCGATCCCTATCTTGACGCGGAATACGGCATGCCGTTGATGGACATGGCGGAGCTGGCCGGAGATATCGACAGGGCCGATCGCGCTGGTCTGTCGGTTATGGTCCATGCCGTCGGTGACCGTGCCAATCGTGAGCTGATCAGCATTTTTGAGAAGCTGGAGTCGCGGCGCGCCAGGAGCAATGCACCACTGCCGCCATTTCACCATCGTCTCGAACATGTGCAGATGATCCGTCCCGAGGATATCGTGCGGCTCGGCAGGCTCAACCTGGCCCTCTGCCTCACCCCGGTGAATATGGTCCTCGATATGAATCTTATCGACAGCGCCGTAGCGGAAAAAGGGAAGTGGGCCTATGCCTTTCGACAGCTGATGGATACCGGGTGCCCGGTCATGTTCAGTTCCGATTGTCCGGTCTGCAGTCCCGATCCGCTGCCGGCCATACATGCCGCGGTAACCCGGCAGCGCCTCGACGCCACGCCGGCAAATGGCTGGTATCCCGAGGCCCGGGTGCGCGTATCCGAGGCGCTGCATGCCTACACCGAGGCTCCGGCGGCTGTCCACCGGGCCACCGACATGGGCACGATTGCCGTGGGTAAGAAGGCCGATCTGGCGGTGCTCAGCCGCAACATTCTCACGGAGCCGCCATGCATGATCGCTCAGACCAAAGTCGATATGACTCTTTTTGATGGTCGGATAGTGCATAGACTCTTTTAAACTTTTAAGCTTATTTGTTGACATATCGGCTCGTCAAAGCGATAAGTACCGGATACGATGACGCCGATAATATCATGCGGCAGGAGGGGGTGGAGAGTTCTTCCCGGGCGAAACGGAGTAACTGGATGAAAATATTAATTTATGGCGCTTCCGAGGTCGGCTATATGGCCGCTCTTCGACTGAGCAAAGACCACGATATCACCATACTCGATGAACATGATGGTATCCCGGAGAAGTTTGCCCATCTCGATGTGAGTTACGTCAACGGCAGCGGCGCCGATGTCAATGCCCTGGAACAAGCCGAGACGGCCGCCAAACACCTTTTTATCGCCTGTTCCGTCCGTGATGAAGCAAATATCGTCGCCTGCTGGACCGTGAAACGCATTGCCGATATTGAAACGATCTGCTTTGTCCGCACGATGGAACTGTATAACAACCTGATGTTTTACAGTCAGGGCCGGTATCGGGCGCCCTATGACATCGATACGGTGATCTGGCCGGAACAGCTGCTTACCGAGGATATTTTCCGTATCGTCTCGGTGGCCGAGGCGATCGATGTCGAGCATTTCGCCCAAGGTCGGGCAAAACTGTTTGAATACCGCATCAAGGAAGACTCGACCATCCTCAATAAACGCATCATGGACTGCGTCTTCCCGAAGAAAGTCCTCATTGTCGGCATAATGCGCGATAATAAGCTGTTCATTCCGGACGGTTCGACGGTTATTTTACTGAATGACAAGGTAGTTTTCATGGGCACCGGGATCGCCCTCGACATCCTGGCCGCCCGATTCTTTCAAAAAAACCACAAAATCAAAAAGGTGGCGTTGATCGGCGGCGGCAGTGTCGGTTTTCTGCTTGCAGAGAAGCTCGAACAGGCGCGTATTCGCGTGACCATTATCGAACACGACAAGGACCGCTGTAGTTTTTTAGCGAACAACCTGAAAAAATCACTGATTCTCAATGGCGACGGCACGGACTTCGAATTGCTGGAGAGTGAGGCGATTGGTGATGCCGACGCGATCATCTGCGTCACCAACAATGACGAAAAGAACCTGCTCTGCTCCCTGCTCGTCAAGCAGCTCAGCAAGGGACGTATTATTACCCGGGTCAGCAACCCCCAGACGGCGATGCTTTTCGACCGGGTCGGCATCGATGTTGTTGTGTCGCCACGCGAGGCGGCCTTAAAAGAACTTCTTAACCGGGTGCAGGCGCATGATGTCGATATCCTCGCGCTGATCGAGGGCGGGCAGGGGGAGGTCCTGCGTGTCACGGTAACCCAGGGTTTTCCCGAATCACGGGTTGTTGACCTGACCTTCAGCGCGAAAGCGGTCATCGGGGCCATTCAGCGCGGCAAGCAGGTCATCGTCCCGCACGGGGAGACGACATTAAAGGGTGGGGATGTGCTGCATATTTTTACCATGGCCGCCGATGCTGAAGCCATCAAGAAGATGTTTGCCCTATGAAACGAGAACACATTTACGCATCTCTCGGCATCATCCTCGTTGCCTTTGGCGTGATCCTGCTCAGCCCGATCGTCGTCGCAATCATTGAGAAGAACTACGTTGCCATTCTGCCCTTTTCCGTTGCTGCCGGCAGTTCCGTTACCCTCGGCATGCTGCTCCAGAAAGCCGGTGGTTTTCTGCGCAATTTCGACAGCCTCAAGCGCAATGAAGGATTTTTGATCGTTTCTCTCGCCTGGATGGTCACGGCAGCGATGGGAGCCATCCCGTATCTTTTTTTCGGTCTCCATCCGCTCGATGCCTATTTTGAATCGGTCTCCGGCATCACCACCACCGGGGCGACAATCTTTATAGATTTTTCCCTGTACCCGAAAAGTCTGTTTTTCTGGCGCAGTTTGTCTCAGTGGCTCGGCGGCATGGGCATTATCGTGTTGTTTGTCGCTATTCTGCCGCAGTTCAAGGTGGCGGGCAGACAGATGTTCTTTGCCGAATCTCCCGGCCCGACGGAAGAAAAGGTGACACCCCGCATAACCCAGACGGCAAAAGCACTCTGGCTGGTCTATTTGGTTTTGACGCTCCTGGAAATAGGCTGTCTGATATGGGCGGGAATGCCGGTATTTGATGCCGTCTGCAATTCTTTGACAACCTTGGCTGCCGGCGGTTTTTCGCCCCATCCGCAATCGATTATGGGCTATAACAGCCCGACCATCACCTGGATAATAATCGGCTTCATGTTTCTCGCCGGTTCCAACTTCGCCCTGCAATATCAGACGGTCGCCCGACGCCATCTGGCCACTTTAATAAAAAGAGAGGAATTTCGCGGCTACGCTCTCATCATTTTTGTTGTGTCGATTTTTCTCGCCGTGGCACTCGTTATAAACGAGAAGAGCAGCTGGTCCGATTCGATCCGCGAAAGCCTTTTTCAGATTGTCTCGATACTCACCACGACCGGCTTTTCCTCTTCCGATTTCGCTTTGTGGTCGATTGCCGCCCAGACGCTGATTTTCAGTGTTATGCTCGTCGGTGGCTGTGCCGGTTCGGCGGGGGGAGGCATCAAGGTTATCCGCGTCATTCTGGGTGCAAAATATATGCGCCGGGAGATAGTCCAACTCGTTCATCCCCGGGTGGTCATGCCGATCAAGATCGATGGAAAAACCGTCCCGGACGATATCCAAACTCAGGTTCTCGGTTTTCTCTTATTTTATATCGTCCTGATGACTATTTCCGCCTATGCGGTGACCATTATTGAAGGCTCGTCGTCCATAGGCCTTGTTGGAACCGCGGCGACCATCGGCAATATCGGCCCCGGTTTTGGGGAAATCGGCCCCATGGGCACCTATGGCAACCTCTCCTGGGCAACCAAGGTTATCTTTATCGTCAATATGATTGTCGGCCGTCTGGAGCTTATCCCCTTTCTGGCCATGCTCCACCCAGACTTTTGGCGACTAGTGAAAAAAGTAAGCGTTTAATATTGTTATTCTTTGTGTGACATATTGTTGAATGGACCAATGCCCTTGGCGTGGATGTCGTCAATCAACTTTTGCGGATTATTGATAAATGTATGTTCCACCGGTTTTTCTATTGCCATATTTGCATTGTAGCTGGAAATGAGGTTTTCGTGACTCCAGCGTTTCAGGTAATAACCAACCAGCTCAGGCAATCGGGTGAAGATGCTTTCCCCGGGCATGGGATCGACAAAGGAAGAGTTTTTTAACCGTTCGCACGAGAGGGTCTGTGGCTTGTAAAAACTGTCCAGAAACATCAGCTCCGGCGGCAGGGTCGCTTTTAGGCCGATCCTTCTGAAAATGCGCAGGAGAAAATTCAGGCCGTTTTTGCCTGAATTGGCCATCCAGTAGGGAACGTAGATTTCCTTGGGCTGGTTCAGGTGCAGATAGGATTTGATGGTCAGGATGAGTGTCGCCAGGTCCACCGGATTTTTGTCGACGAAATGATACGTTCCGCTGCGGAATTCGGCACGATTTTCCAGCATATGATGTATGAAGTGCGGCAGTTTTCGCGCGTTGGTGTAGGAATGCAGGGTATTCTTTTTGGTGAACATTACCGGCATCGATTCGTCGGCAACAGAAAATAACAGGCGGTGAAAGCCTTGGATCTTGTGATCATGGGCGCCGTATACAATAGCCAGCCGAACGCAGGAGTAGTCGAGCCCCTCTTTTTCGGCCATCAGCTTTAAGGTTGCTTCGGCCATCAGCTTAGATTTGGCGTAATTGCTTAAATCAGGGGAGATAGGCAGGGTATCGTCTTCCCGCAGGTTTTCACCGGGGGGTAATGTCGCCGCCGAGCTGATATGGATGTAGGGTATTTTCAGGCTGTTTGCCGCTCGGGCGAGGATAATCGGTCCCTGGTAGTTTACTTCGAAGGCCAGCTGGGCGTCTGAGCCGAGATTGGCCATGGCGGCGTTAATGACAAAATCCGGTTTGACATCGGCAAGGTAGCGGCGAATGTCGTTTTCTTCGCGGATAGAGAATTTTTTGCTGCTTGGCGCGCGGATGTCGACGGTTTCGGCATGATGCGTTTGGTAATAGTTGACAATTGTACCGCCGATCAGACCGGAACCGCCGATCAGGACGCCTATTTTTTTTGAACCCATTAGAATTCCTTTTTGCTACTCTGTTACCTTGGAGACTGGCCGAAATGCCTCTTCTCGGACAATCTCCTTGTCTTTTTATAAGCGCAACGGGGTAATGCCAGACAAAACCGTCCGCCTGACTCTATTCGTCTTTTTTTATCTCGCGAACAGTGACATTTTCTTTAAAAAAGAGAGTACGAATTTGCAAATCAGTTATCAACCCTTATTTTCGTCTGCAGGCAATTCGTCAGAACCGGAGAATTTTCAGCCGGCGGCAATACCATTACCAACGACAGCTATAAACTGATACAGGAGAGTGACCATGGAATTTCGATATATCGGCAGAACGGGCCTGCGAGTGAGTCCGATCTGTCTTGGGACGATGACCTTTGGTGGTGTTATCGACAAGCAGGAGGCCTTTGCCGTTATGGACAGGGCCTACGCGGCAGGGGTGAATTTTTTTGATACCGCGGAACTCTATCCTGTTCCGCCGCAAAAGGAATCGGTCGGCGTCACGGAAGAAATTGTCGGCGAGTGGCTGAAGGGCAAGGACCGTGATTCGATCATTCTTGCCACTAAGGTGGCGGGGGCGGCCTCCGGCTGGTTTGTGCCGCCGGTGCGGTCCGGTCTTACGGCGGTCGATGCCCATCATATTATCACGGCGGTTGAGGGAAGCTTGAGGAGGTTACAAACAGACTATATCGATCTCTATCAGATGCACTGGCCGGATGAAATTGTTCCGAAAGAAGAAAGCATGCAGGCATTCGACAAGCTGGTGCGGTCGGGGAAGGTGCGCTATCTAGGCACTTCCAATGATACCGCCTATGGGACGACGAAAGCGAACATGGTCTCTGAGTGCTTCGGCTATAAGCGGT
>CAYPPR010000023.1:0-61386 GCA_964412665.1 uncultured Desulfopila sp. | reverse complement strand
GTGCTGCCGTGCATGGAGACGAAGGGAAATACCACCAGATTGTGGGGCGGAGACAACACCCAGTCGCGATAGGCATCGAGGATCCACTCCGGCTTGTCGTAAACCTGGCCATGGCTCGGGGCAATCATGTCTATCTCATAGGAAGCCAATTTCTCGAGATTTTTGGCGATAACCTTTCGAAACGGCATCATTATCTCCCCGAAATACCGTTTTGCCGCTTCATACACTCGTCCCTGATCAGTGACATACAGATCACTGGAGGCGATGTGCGCGCCGAAGAAGTCGCAACTGAACAGAATCCGGTCCTCTTCGAGATAGCTGACCATGGTTTCCGGCCAATGTACCCAGGGTGTATGTATAAACCGAAGCGTTTTATCCCCAAGTGACAGCGTCTCACCGTCCGCGACCGTGACAATGCTGCTCTCGGTAAGGTGCAGGTGATCGATGAGCAGGGTTTTTGCCTTGGCAGTGGTGACCACCTTTGCCTCAGGAAACCGTTCAAGGATGAGGGGAATGGTCCCGGAATGATCCTGCTCGGCATGGTGGCAGACTATGAAATCAACTTTCGCCGTCCCGTGCAGCTGGGCCATGAGAATATCGGCCATGGCCGGATCGACCGCATCGAGCAAGGCTGTTTTCTCGCTGCCTTCAATGAGATAGGCGTTATAGGAAGTTCCGTCGGGAAGCGGTACGAGCGAGTCGAAAAGACGCCGGTCCCAATCAATTGCGCCCATCCAGAAAATTCTCTCTTTAATCAGTCTTTTTTCCACAGATGCACCTCTTTCTTTGGTTGTGAGGAAAAGAAAAGGATTGCTCCATTATAAAAACACAGAATTAAGATTAACTTACTAAATTGTAGCGACAATTTCGACCATGCCAGACAAACGGCATCAATGTATGAATATATACGTTTTATAATTTAAAGTGACTGACAACAATAGTCAATGCAGGATGATTTGATACCACCCTCCAGGCTGACCGGCGGTAGATCCTGCCTGTTTCGGTCTGATATGCTCTAAGATATCGAGATCACCTCGTGTCTCGAACAAATTCGCGGCCTGTCTCCGATTTGTCCATTGCAAAAATGCTGACTACAATGATAGTGTCTCACGTCAAAGAGTCTGTAAAAAATTGCCGCCCCTGTTTACATTATTTCCAATTAGGGCGTATACTCTTAATCAGAAATATAATCTCAGTTCACCCATTGTGGCGCTGTCCTGGCCCCATGACAGGCTGAAAGAATCGGCGTTGTTGTCTGGTTGAAACAATTCCGGTCCGATTAGTGAAAGCAGGGATCTGGCCTTGGTGAGCAACAGTTGGAGAGAGAACTTCTCCGTCTTCGTAAAAAGAGAAATGGCCAGTGACATGTAAGGAAAGATATGTCCGATAAATCTTCCTCTTGTCGGTGGGTCCGGGCAGTATTGGAGGGTAATTTTTGAACAAACCAAAAGAAAAATACCGTGATGCAGTTTTTCTCATCATAGAAGAGCGTTCCTGTCCCATTTACAATGCAGGTGAGGAGTTGAAGGTGCAAAATTTCAACCTGTTGATACCATCCTATAAACCGAGCTGCCTCCATCTGGCCCAGAAAATTGCCAATATCGTCACCGTAAAACATAATATCGGTGGGCTTCCGCAAAGTGGTGGGCAAAAGTCTCAATTTGCTTGCGGCGGCTGTGAAGGTATGATTCACTTTGAATACAAAAAGGAAAAAGATTTTGCCACGCTGCAGATGAAAATGCTCCAGGAGGCAAAAGATCGACGGCGGAAGAAGTTTATCGAACAACATTTCGGAGAACTCCGGCAGCTTGATATCTTTAAACCTCTTGATGATCACTCTTTAATTGACCTGACACTGCTGCTTGAGTTTAACACGATCCCCAAAGATAAGAGAGTCGTGAAGAAGGGAGCGCCAGGCAATGATCTGTATATCATCTTAAAGGGAATGGTAACCGTCACAAATGACCATGGCTCAAAGGTCGCCGAGATTAAGGCAGGGGAGATTTTCGGCGAAATGAGCCTTCTTTCCGGCGAACCGGTGTCCAATTCCATACATACTACCGAAGACACCAAGGTGGCTATGTTGAGTGTGAAGAATTTCAGGAATGTCTTGAAAAAATATCAGATACTGCAGCTTTTTCTCCTGAAAATGTTGGTCGACAGAGCGCAGACAATAGCCTTACGGTCAGGAAATATTACCTCCGGCATGACCGGAAAATTAGCCGACATAAGCCCTGCAGATCTTTTGCATATGATCAATGCCGCACGAAAAACCGGGGCAGTTCATCTGTCACTTAAAGAAGGAAAAGCGGTGATCTTTTTTAAGGAGGGGGAAATCGTTTTTGCCCGTTTTCAGAAGCATCGTCAAAAAGCAGCAGTGTATACACTGCTGCGTGAAAAAAACGGCAACTTCAGTTATACGAGGGGCATTCCAAAAGAATTGGAAAAGTCGCCGCCAATTGGAGAGTTCATGGTATTGATGATGGAGGGAATGCAGAGGCTGAATGAAACGTAAGGCTGATATGCTCTACATTCGACCGCATTTTTGTCTGAAATTTTCCGCTGTGCTGATTTCAATATAGGATGCTCCGAGTTTTGGCCCGAAACTGCCGGCAAGGATAACGATAAGGTCGCTGTCGTTAAAATGATTTTCCGCGAGGAGTCGGCAAATGGCCTGTTGCAGCGGTTGATTGACCGTTAAATCCAGGGCTATATAATCCGCATACACGCCATACGAGAGAGAAAGCTGTCGTACTACGCGTCTGTTGTAGACTTGTGCGTAAATGACATTGGCACCGCGATAGGCAGCAAGCGCAAGGATTGACTTGCCGGTAAGCGAGTCTGCCACTATTGCCTTGGTATTCAGGCGCAGTGCGGCCTTGACCGCTGCTTTAGCAAGGTATGCCGCGAGCTGGTTGCTGTTACTGTAAGATATGTCAATATAGCCGTGCTGCTTACTTTCAATTTCATTGGCAATTTTTGCCATAATGCGTACAGCCAGCTCTGGATATCTCCCGTTGGCTGTTTCACCGGATAACATCAGTGCGTCGGTGTGATCGAGGCAGGCGTTGGCCACATCCGAGACCTCTGCCCGTGTCGGTCTGGGAGAATCAATCATTGAGTGGAGCATTTGGGTTGCGACAATGACAGGTTTTCTTCTTTCAATACAATCTTTGATTATCCGCTTCTGAATTAAAGGGATCTGTTCCGTAGGAATTTCCACGGCCAAATCTCCCCTTGCAATCATAATCCCATAAGCATAATCGAGGATTTCCGGTAAATTCTCGACTCCTTCAAAATTTTCGATTTTGGCGATTATCTTAATGCTTGATTTATTTTCGTCCAGGATAGTCTGAACCGCCAGGACATCCTCCTTACTCCTGACAAAAGAGTGAGCGATAAAATCCAGATCATTCTCTGCGGCAAAACGAATGAAACCCTTGTCTTTTTGACTGAGAGCGGGAAGTTTGACATGGACAGCTGGAATATTAATGCTTTTTCGCTCTTTGATTATTCCGTCATTTTCAACGGAGCATATTAAATAGTTCTCGTCTTTTTCGATGACCGCAAGGGCCAAATCACCATCGTCTATAAGAATTGAACTGCCTACCGGTACATCTCTGACAAAATCGGCATGTGATACACAAATTATATCAGCATGGGATTGTTCATCTGGCGCACCTTTAATTCGGATGATGTCATTGAACTTTACCGCCAGGGGAGCGAAAGTGGGACAAGTTCTGATTTCCGGTCCTTTGGTGTCAAGGAGTATGCCAATCTTCTCAGATACTGCTCGGGTGTTTTGGATAACTTCCAGAGCATCATCATGGCTCATGTGAGCAGTGTTCAGACGTACAACATTCATGCCCGCATCGAAGAGATCTTTTATAAACGGCACAGAACAATTCAGATTCGAGATCGTGGCAACTATTTTGGTTTTTCTGCGCATGGGGTATATTTACCTGATGTGATGTTTATCGGATGATCGGATTATGTGATTTTGAAGTTATTTGGAAGGGTGGCCCGCAGTCGAAATACACCGGACAAACTGTTTCATGTCAGCGTATCTTGTAAAGCATTTTTTATCAACCTGCCCAGCGCAGTAACACTTTAGAAAGAGGAAAATTGTCATGTTGCCACACGTAAAAACGATCTTAGAAAAAGGTATTCTCCTGGAAAAGGAGGCTCATTTCAAACAGGCAAAAGCCGTATATGAAGATATCCTGCAGCATGTTACCGACGAAATTATCCTTGAAAAAGTCCGATTGCGGATAGAGGATATGGACGACCTTATCGCTGAAAAAACAGTATACCAGCGCATCGATGAAAACGCAAAACTGGTGTTGACGGAAATCGGCATGAACATTGCCGAAAACCAGGTTCTTATGGATATCCTCCTGGAAGCTGATGCCATTGATTTCGACAATGGAACAGCACTGTTTATCCCCCTGAAAAGGAGTTATATCGATCATTGCCTGGAGCAGGTACCCCGTGAAATGCCGGGAGATCCGGGAATGAACACTTTCGGCACCGGTGCAACGTCACCCTTTCTTAAACGGGTTGGCGAAGAAGAACTGCGTCCGGCCAATCGTAAAGAATACGAGCAAATCACTCGTCTGGTGGCTGAACATCAAGATGTCGTAAAAATTTTCAGTCTTCCAGTGGCCTGTGACAAGAGTATAACCCTTTTCGAGGTGGCTCGGTTAATGGAGAGAGCCTATCAAGGGCTCAAGATGATCACCACCAATACCATGACTGCTGACGAGGTGACGTTTTTGAAAGGCAAAGACCACTGAATCGACGGTACCAGCCTGATTGCATCCTTGACTCCCATGAACAACATGGTGGAGCCATTTTTACGAAGTGCGCGCACCGGCAACAACCTTCTGCTGATCGACCAGACCATTGCCGCCGTTTCCGGGCCAGGCAGCCCGGAGTCATTTTTAACGCAGACCCATGCCCAGGTGATGTTCATGATGATAATCGCCCAAACCCTCAACCCGGGTATTCTATGCGTGCACGGTGGTATTCCCAGCGTGACTGGAACAGGCGGCAATCTCTCCTACAGTTCACCCCACCAAACCCTCATCAATGCAGCCATGGCACGCGTCAACACCTGGATTACCCATTTTCCTTCCGCTCAGACCGGAGGGAGTACCAGCCTGACCGAGGTAACTCCCGAAGCGGTTTTCGAGTCGGAATTGAGCCGTAACTCGTTGCGCAAGTATGGGGTGCATATTTTGCGACATGCCATGGGCGCTCTAGGCAGTCTTAATTTTTTCAGTATGGAAAAATTCGTAGAAGACTGCGAGCGTGAACGTCATTCCAGGAGGATCTTTGAAACGTGCCCCAAGAATACCGGCGTTATACCGCTGTACTTTCCAGAAGACGACCATGCCCTTGAGGGCATTCGCGAGATTGCTGAGAAAGGTAATCCCAAATTTGCTGAGCACACATTAAAAAACGTCGATTCATTCCGTCAGTGGGAGAAAATCATCAAAGATGCTGCTAAAAAGAAGCTTTACTGCCCGCAGCTCAACGATATAATCATAGCGGCAATTAGCAGTGGAGAAATGACTCATTGAGGTGTTTCTGTACCATATGGTTTCTTTGAAGAAGATGTGTCTCAATATTTAACATTGCTACCATAATGATTTGATTACATTATCAAAAACTCAAGATTAGATTTCTACTGGCATATCAGGAATAATTTTGAGTTGCATCGTAAATGTGAGAACGATAAGCTGGTTCCCAATACCCTGGGAAGAAGGGAAGGAACGGCCCTCCCCCCTTCGGAGATCTGCGGGGCAATTCTATTTAATCAGATTTTTACTCTTGAGCCAATCCATAGCCACATCGTGAACAGGCTTGTGGTCTACGTCCACGGCCATATTGAGCTGCTGCATCTCTTCCGTGGTCAGGTTATCCGCAAGCGGTTTTAATATAGTTTGGATCTCTGGATGCTTCTCAAGGATTTCTTCTCTGACAACTGGTGCAGGATTGTAAACAGGGAAGAAAGATTTGTCGTCTTCAAGATTCACAAAGCCGAAGGCAGCGATTCTACCATCTGTTGCAAAACCCATTGCAGAATTGACCAGCCCTTCTTTTAATGCCTGGTAGGTTAGGCCCACAGACATTTTTTTGACCTGCTTGGCAGGAAGCTTGAAATTGTACGTTTTCATAATGCCTTTAAATCCGTCAGGGCGCTCCCAGAATTCAGAATCCAGAGCGAATATCAGTTTGTCTGGATTTTTAGTGACGTAGGTACCCAGATCGGAGATACTTTTGATTCCGAGTTTTTCCGCTTCTGCCTTATTCATCATCAGGGTATATGTATTGTTGAATTTGACGGGGTCGAGCCAGACAAGACCCTTCTTGGAATCGGCATCTTTGACCCAGTCGTAAACTTTTTTAGGAACGGTCATTGTTTCTGTATCTTTCTGTTCGTAATACAGAGTGTATGCCGTGCCTGTATACTCGTAGTAGAGGTCGAACTGGGCATTCTCCAATGATTTTCTGGCGATCACTGACCCAACCCCTGTCTTCAACGTAACATCGAACCCTGCTTGTTCGAGAAGGATGCCGGCGAGTTCCGGAAGAAGGAGTTGCTCTGTATAATTTTTACCTCCCACTATCAGGCTTTTATCCTTGGCCAGGATACTGCCTGGTAAAAGTAACGTCAAAATAAATATTGACGGAAGAACAAGTTTAAATATCGTTTTCATGTCATACCTCCTGTTAGGCTCTTGACTGAATGTCAGAGAGTTCTCGTTTTCAAGGATTTGAACAAGGAATACGGTGATTTTTTTGCTCAACTCCCTGGTTAATTGCTCTTTTTTGTGCAGACGGAATTCCACACGTTTCCTACTTGGAAAGACGCAGACCTCTTGAGACCAGTACTAGTCCTAGTAATTCAGATAAAAAATCCGCAAAAAGTGCCAGGAGCGTTACCGGGATAGCACCGGCGAGCAGCTTGTCTGTCTGCATAAGGCTTATTCCTGTGAATATGAGGTCTCCTAAGCCGCCTGCCCCAATGACATAAGCAAGTGCAGCTGTGCCGATGTTGATTATCAGGGCTACCCTGAATCCCGTGAGAATCACCTCCATGGCATTTGGCATCTCCACCTCCATGAGAATCCTCATAGGGGGCATTCCCATGCCTTTCCCGGCATCTATGAGTTCTGGGGGTACCGCGGTAATTCCGGCAAGAGTATTTCTAGCGATGGGAAGAATGGAATAGATGGTCAGTGCGAATACCGCCGGCTTCATGCCGATACCCAGGAAACTCATGGCCAGCGCTAGAACGGCAAGGGATGGGATAGTTTGTCCCAGTCCGATAATATACATGCAGACCCCAGCGTATTTGCGAAACCTCTGCCTGGTAAGCAAAATTCCCGCAGTTATGCCTATGATCGTTGCAAAGCTCATACTTAAGGTCACCATGTAGAGGTGTTGCATGAACAATTCCATGATAACGGGATATTCGTAAGGATCAGAGAGTAGTTCGACAAGACCCGTTCGTTCAAACGTTACACCAGCAATCAGTATGATAACCGCAATGATAATCCTGTATAATTTTGCAAAGAGTCTATTCATCGCGAAAGCTTCCTTTGTACCCTGATGCCTTCTGGCGTCGCGATCCTTTCCAGCAGAGCCATCCCGCCGTCTACGATTATGGCCAGAAGAGAGACGAGTATGGCGCCGCTCAGTATCATCTCCGGATATACGCGGGCAATACCCTGCTGAATATATACACCTAACCCTCCAGCTCCGATGTAGGTAGCGATAGCTGCAACTCCAATATTCATAACGGCAGCCGTTCGCAATCCGGCAATAATTACCGGTGTGGCCAGGGGAATTTCCAGTTCTCGCAAAAGTTTCCACTTACTCATGCCCATACCTCTGGCTGCGTCCACAAGAGCAGGCGGAACATTTTTTATAGCGGTATAGGTATTTCTGATGATAGGGAGCTGACTGTAGAGAACCAGTGCTATGACAGCAGGAACTTTTCCCAGGCCCATATTAACTATCGCAAGGATGGGGAGCATCAGCCCAAACAGGGCGAGGGAGGGGATGGTCATGAGTATGTTGGCACCGTTCAAGACCCTGGAAGCAAACTGCTCGTGCTTCGTTATGAAGATACCTAAAACCACACCGATTGGGGTGGCTATAAGGAGCGCTAGCCCCACAATCCAGATATGCTCCCAGGTGAGATACATAACCTCGTTAAAGTTATCCACTATGAATTGCAGTGTGCTCATGATGATACCTCGGTTTCAACAATTTCTGCTTCATCGGCGTAACTTGCTTTTACCGCTTTCTGTATGTCGTTGTAGGTTACCGTCCCGGCAAAGTTTTTATCTCCGTCCACAACGCAGAAGGTTGCGGTATCATACATGAGCATAAAGGAGAGAACGTCTCGGAGGGGGGTTTTTTCCCTCAGGAAAAGGGGATACGGTTCCACCGCGTCCCGTACCGGCCCTTCTTCATACTTGAGAGATTTCTGCGTAACGAAGCCTATTGGCTTGTTTTTTTCGAGCACAATGCCGTAGCGAGATTCCTTTGTGGTCAGAAAATGTAATGCTTCCTGGGAACGGTCGGCTCCCTGGATAATATTTTTCGGCTTTCGGTTGAGAATATCACTTACCCGCATGAGTCCAAGGACTTTCAATGCCCTGTCGGCACCGACGAAATCGGAGACAAATTTGTTTTTGGGTTGGGTCAGAATGATCTCGGGTGTGTCGTACTGTACCAAACGTCCCTTGTCGAAGATGGCAATGCGATCACCTATCTTTATCGCTTCGTGTATGTCATGAGAGACAAAAGCCACGGTCTTCTTCAGCTTTGCCTGAAGCTTGAGGAACTCATCTTGAATCTCTTCTCTATTTATGGGATCTATCGCGCCAAAGGGCTCATCCATGAGAAGAATATTCGGATCCGCGGCAAGTCCCCGAGCAACTCCCACTCGCTGTTGCTGTCCACCGGAGAGTTCAGCGGGGTAACGATCTCTGTACAGTTCAGGATCCAGGTTAGTCATTTGAAGCAGCTCATCAATGCGCTTACTGATACGTTCTTCGTCCCACCTCAGAAGTTTGGGCACAACGGCGATGTTTTCGGCTATGGTTTTGTTTGGGAAGAGTCCGATGGCCTGAATGACATATCCCAAGCGCTGCCTGAGCTGGACAACATCGATGTCCATGATATTCTGATCTTCTATGGTTATGATCCCTCGTGTAAGTGTTTCCAGTCTGTTGGTAAGACGAAGAGTAGTCGTTTTACCGCATCCCGAGGGCCCGAGAAACACCACCACTTCACCCTTTGGAATGGTGAAGCTGATATTATCAAGAGCAGTAACGGTATTGTTTCCTTTACCGAATATTTTTGTTACAGATTCATAAGTTATCATTGGAGACCTCTTGGTTCTCTGAACTGCTCATCTCTGTTTCAGAGTATTGATGGAACTCTTGTTCTTTGCAGTGGCGGGGTAGTTGTTTGTAATTTTTTTGAAATGCCTGGATCTGAGGAGAAATGCCTATTCTTGGATAACCTTTTAGGGAGTATCATATTATCAAATCCAGGAGATCCTAATTGTTTTATGCCACTCTGTGTAATGGATCGAATTTTTTCTCAATATCATGTAGGTCTCTACATTCATTGATGCGATACTGATTATAGTCAGACGATTTTTCCCTAACATGCAAGAGTTGTGTAAACCCTAAGTTTTTGTTCTAAATAGAAGATAATTCTAATTATAGAATAATAACAACAATGCCGCAGAATATCAATATCTAAGGTTACCTTGTCGAACTTTAACCAATTTAACATATGCCTTGACTTGATATAAATACTATGCATAAAAAAGAATTTGCCTCGAGTGCCTAGCAGCACAGAATTTTTTTAATTTTTGGGAAATACGTTTTACCTGACAAAAAAAACATCCTCAAAGCTCAGACAAGCGATAACTTGTGCCGCCATCTTTTATTTCAACAAACAGAAAGAAATTTATATGCAGGGAGAAGTACATGGTGGCGAAAGCCCTTCCATCGACTACGACATTAGCCGCTTCGACCAAGGGAAGGGACCGAGATGGAACGAGATAGTAGACCTGTAATAGTTTTGCGGGCTTCGAGCTATGTTGGCGGACGACTGGTGCCCGTGCTATGTCGCGGAAGACAGATCCGCAAGGCTCCAGCATACCGGTTTAGAGGCTGTGCCTTGTCCGCAGAGGGTAATCAGAACCATTCGGTCGGTATGTTTTTGAGGGTATGGTCGTGTTTGCCGAAATCGCCGTTGAAGACCTCCATGGTTTCTAGGATGACCTCGAGGAGTACATCCTTCTCCCGCTGAAAAAGAAGTGTGGGGGTATTGTAGATCTTCTCGGCATGCAGATAGTCGCGGTTGAGCCGCACATTATTGGCAAGCACTGCCATTATGCCGTTTTCGTCGAGGCTTTGGATATGGTGGAGGGCGGCAATATCGTCTTCGGCCTTGCGAAAGGAGAAACTGGCCAGGTCTTCGAGAAAACCGAAGCAGTGGCGGAGCATGTGCCACCCGTCGAAGAGATTTTCCCAGAGGATCATGGCCCGTACGGTTTCATAGTCCGTTTCCAAAATCGTGTTTTGGTGATGGCTGCCTTCCATAGTGCATCCTGACTGGATACTGGCGATGTCGAGCAGTCTGGCCGTATAGGCCACCAGAAAATTGACGAAGTTGTGGACCACTGAGCCGATCTTGAGCTGCGCCCTGTTGCCGGGTGTGCACATGGTTGGATAGGCGCCGTTGATGATCTTAGTTTCTGGATTCAGGGCGTTGGCCATGGCCATGGCCGCCATGAATTCGGCGAAGGCCAGCAGAGCCAGGCCGTAGGGTGTCATGGGGGCGGTCTGACCGCTGAATGGTTGCGTGACAAGCATTGTCGGAATGGACTGTTCGACGCATTTGCCAAAGATGTCCAGACTGGAGGAATAGGATAAGGTCAGTGGCGACATGAAGATCGAGTGGTTGGTAATGATGTAGTGCCCCTCCGAGTGCATCGCCGCCGCTTCTTTGAAGCCTTTATCGGTAGCGACGTTGAAGAAGGTCGGGCCATTAAAAACCTTGGTCATGATGCCGAACTGTTCCACCTCGTACTGATTGATTTGACGGGCGCTGACGTAACCGAAAGGCATTGCCTCGTTCTGGACCGTCATGGCCTGCTGCAGGATGTGACTGAGGTTCGGTTGAAGGAAGCTGACCCGGTCCCCGTGCTGCTCATGGATAAATCCGGCTATTCCTCCCGGTCCGAAGGACTTGTCAAAGACAGGAAAGTCAAAGCGGCTGGCCGTATCGAGAATATCTTGAATATAGTCCGGCTCAAAGTGGATGCGGCGGGTGCTGGGGTCGTAGATGGCGCCATAACCGGTTCCCTTGGTGATTTTTTTGATAAATATAGAATAATCGACCTCTTTTCCGTTCTGCCGACGACTGGGGACCTGGATGCCGCAGTAAAGCAGTACCTGCTTGGAGTCATAGATAAGATTCCGAGCCAGACGGTTCCAGAGATTTTCAGGAGTTAGCTGGTTTTTTCTGCGCATGTCCCTTCCTCCCGTTCGCTTGGCGGCGTGATTTTTTTGGTATTACTGTTTTTTTGGTGCGCAGGCGGCGGCCACTGCTTCCTTTATTATCAGTATGGAGTGTTCCATATCGGCTGGCGTTGATAAGGATTTGCTGTGTTCGCGTGACTCTTTTATAAAAACCTAACTTTTCTATTCCTTTTTTTCAATGATTTTTCTGTTTTCTTCAGCTCCTCAAACAGTTTCCAGCCATGACTACGCAACATTTGGCCTATTCACCCTCGATTTGAGCGAACGTCTCACATTGCAAGTCCTTTAACTTTTAATAGAGAGAGAAGGAGCGGCCTGGATTTATTCTCGCGAAAATGGTAAGAAGAGAAAAAAGGGTAACTGCAATTATTTGCTAAGCACACCAGCCACCAGGAGGTCATCATGAGAACGATACTGATGTTCGCAGCCGTATTCGTAGTATTCCCGTTTCAACTATTAGCTGTACAGATCAGTGAGGACACCGAGGGGTGTCTCGGCTGCCATGAGTTGGTGACACCGGGTATCGTTGCCGACTGGGAAAATAGCCGGCATTCCAAGGTGAGCCCGGCCCTGGGCATGGCAAAGAAGGCCCAGGAGCGAAGGATATCCGCGGCGAAGGTGGAAGACAGCCTTGCGGAAACAGCAGTGGGCTGTGCGGAATGCCACACCATGAATGCCGGCGCGCACCCAGGGAGCTTCGAGCATAATGGCTACACCGTTCATACCGTGGTATCGCCTGCCGATTGTACAACCTGTCACCCGGTGGAGGTTGAGGAGTACGGCGAAAACCTGATGAGCCAGGCATTCGGCAACCTGATGGGGAATCCACTCTACCTGAAGATGGTCGATGTGGTTAACGGTCTCCACGAATATAGCAACGGTGTCATCACTTATCATGGCAGCGACGAGGCCAACAATGCCGATTCCTGCCTGTCTTGCCATGGAACCGAGGTAAAGATAACCGGCACAGAGACCCGGGAGACCAGTATGGGCGAAATGGATTTTCCCACCCTTGCGAACTGGCCAAACATCGGGGTCGGACGAGTTAATCCGGACGGTACGCTCGGATCCTGTTCCCCATGTCATGCCCGGCATCAGTATTCGATCGAGGTCGCCCGTAAACCCTACACCTGTGCACAGTGCCATAAGGGACCGGATGTTCCCGCCGCCAAGGTGTACTCTGTCAGCGTTCATGGCAATATTCAGAAATCTATCGATAAAAAATGGAATTACGAGGCAGTCCCGTGGACAGTCGGCACCGATTTTACTGCTCCGACCTGTGCCACCTGCCATATATCCCTGGTGGTCGACGGGGAGGGCGAAGTGTTGGCCGAGCGGACACACCGGATGAACGATCGTCTGCCATGGCGCCTTTTCGGGCTGCCATACGCCCACCCCCACCCGATTGCAGCGGATACCACCCCCATCATCAACTCGGCCGGCTTGAACTTGCCAACGGAGCTGAGCGGAGAGCCTGTAAGCAAGTTTCTTATCGGTGCCGAAGAGATGGCTGCCCGACAAGAGACCATGGCTCGGGTTTGTCTTGGCTGTCACGGCCGCCAATGGGTTGATGGCCATTTTGACCGTCTTGAAACCTCAATTGCCAGCACGAATCATATGACACTTCAAGCGACGCGGATGCTAACCGAGGCCTGGGAAGAAGGACTGGCCAACGCTGACAATCCCTTTAACGAGGTGATCGAGACAAAATGGACGGAACAGTGGCTGTTTTTTGGCAACTCGACCCGGCTGGCCAGCGCCATGGGCGGTACCGATTACGGTGTATTTGATAACGGTCGCTGGTGGCAGCATAAAAATCTCCAGGAGATACGCGAACATTTGCTGCTGCTGCGTGACCGACACAAGCAATCTGCGGCCGATTAAATTACCGGCACGGCACCATAATCCCAGGTAATTTTTTAACATCTTATCCATTTGCACCCGCTTTTTCGGGGGTGTAAATGCAGAGGAGGTTTTATTGCCCTCCAGATTAGATATCAGGAGAAATATTCATGGCCTTGGCTCGTTCCAACCATTGCTTCCGCGCAAGGGAGCGCATATCTTCAACATCGTCTGTTTCATCCATGATTTCCAGCCCCATGAGTGTCTCGATTAAATCTTCGAGTGTCACCAGTCCATCCGCTCCGCCATATTCATTGACTACTATAGCAATATGCTGACGATCCTTAAGAAAGCGCTCTAATAATGAAGTCAACGATACTGACTCAGGAACCGCAATTATAGTACGCTTCAAAGCCTTGAGTGTTTCATTTCCCCGTTTCTGGGTAGTAGAAATCAACACATCATCTTTACGGACAAAACCCGTAATAGCATCAATATGCTTCCTGTAGAGTGGCAACCGCGAGAAAGGAGTTTCAGTTATTTGTTTTAACGAATCACTTATTTTCATATCTTCAGGAAGTGCCATGATGACTGTGCGTGGCGTCATAATATCGGCAACTTGCAATGTTTCGAATCGTAAAAGGTTTCGAATAATCTTTGATTCTTTACTATGTATTTGTCCGGTCGCTACACCGACCGATGTCATGGCGATGAATTCGTCACGGCTGAATATGTGCACAGCTTTTCCATGGGAAATAAATCGCGTCATTTGCTCTGAGATCCATACAATCGGATAAAGCACTACAATCAAGGTATTAACATAGTATGCAGTCGGGGTGACAAGTTTTGACCAATGAACAGCGCCGATGGTTTTGGGAATAATTTCTGAAAGAAAAAGAATCATCAGGGTCATTGCCGCCGAGAACAATCCAAACCAGGTGTTGCCAAAAACAATAGCTGCTTCTGCTCCGGCACCTATTGCACCAACTGTATGGGCAATCGTGTTCAGTGTCAGGATTGCCGCCAGCGACCTATCTACATTATCCTGTTTCAGGCGCTTTAGAAGGGCTGCCCGTTCAGGCCGCTTTTCTTTCATACCTTCGATGTAAGAAGGAGTAATGCTTAACAATACTGCTTCGGCAATCGAACAAAGAAATGAAAAGACTAACGCCAGCAGGACATAAGCTATCAGCATCGGGACGGCAGCACTTTGCTTTATGATACTTTTGTCATATGGGCCTTCTGTACCAAAGGCATGGGCGGCAAACAACAGTATCAGCAACAATAAAGTCGGTACTATTCGGGAAGGTTTTGTTGGTCTCATAGTAATTCTCTTTTAACCTCGAGCTTGTGGTTGCAACGAGTTTCCTGGGTAAAAATGAGACACCGTTGTGTATATTAAACCCATTCACCCACAATGGGGAGTAGGACGTTGAGCATGTGATTATAATTGATTTTTCATAATGAGCACCCCATATGTTTGGAGAAATGCTGTTCTGCCTAGGGTTACAAAAAGGAAGATCCTTTGTAAGGATATTTGGAAAAAGTTGAAGCAGGAGAGGATCTGCTATGTATAAAAAGATCAGTGATTATGGCGTAATCGGCAATTCCCGCACCCTGGCGCTGGTGGGAAACGACGGCAGCATGGACTGGTTGTGTCTGCCCTTTATGGATTCTCCCAGCGTCTTCGCTGCCCTTCTCGACGAAAAAAAAGGTGGTTATTTTCGTGTGCAACCGCAGGGGGACTGGGATTCTGCCGTCAGTTACCTGCCGGGGACCAATGTTTTACAGACGATCTTTCGCACCCGCCAGGGAGTTGTCAAACTGATTGATTTTATGCCCATGGAAAAGTGGCAAGATCAGGATGGCTGTGAGGGGTGCACAATCTATCGTTACGTAGAGGCAATTGATGGTGAAGTGGCCATTGAATCGATCTTTGCCCCACGTTTCGACTATGCCAGAGCAAGGACGTTCCTTGAAGCAAAAGACGGGGTGGTGACAGCGGAAGGTGCGCAAGAGGCGCTCGTTCTGCGCATAAGCCATGGCCATTGGATTATTCAGGATGATTTCGCAAGAGCAGTCTGCAGCTTAAAAAAAGACCAATGTCTCTGGCTGTGCCTGCATCACGGGAGTGGCGGGCAAGACCTTTACTTGCCTGAACGAGCAGAAAAGGCTCTGGCGGAAACAAAAAAATACTGGCGGGAATGGCTTGGAAAAAATGAGACCGGAAGAGATATTGATTTTGGTTATTTCCAGGCTATGGTCGATCGATCCGCCCTGGTATTGAAGCTGCTTCACTTTGAACCGACAGGTGCCATCGCTGCCGCGGCAACCACATCCCTTCCGGAGGTCATCGGTGGTGTACGCAATTGGGATTACCGTTTTTCCTGGATAAGAGATTCTGCTCTTACCGTGGAAGCCCTTTACAATGCGGGACACCTGTCGGAAATGGAGTCCTATCTGCACTGGATGGTCAAGGTTATTCGTCATAGCACTTCAGACCTGCAGATACTTTACGGGCTCAGAGAAGGAGCAAGCCTCATTGAGGAAGAACTTTCCCATCTGGAAGGCTACAAAGGCTCAGCTCCCGTGCGTATCGGCAATGGTGCCTATGATCAGAAACAGCTCGATATCTATGGTGAGATCATGGACACGGCACTACGGCTGTCTAATTATGTCGGCAAAATCGATCACACCCTCTGGCCGTTTTTGCAAAACATCTGCGATACAGTGGTCAGGGAATGGCAAACCAAAGATTCCGGGATATGGGAGGTCCGGGATGGACCCTATCATTTTGTCTATTCCAAGATCATGTGTTGGACAGCGCTGGACCGGGGCATCACCATCGCTGACCGCTATGGTTTTCCGGCGAATGTGGCTTTGTGGAGGGAGCACCGGCAACGTATTCGCGCAGAGGTCTTGGAAAAAGGCTGGAGTGAATCAAAACAGGCTTTTGTGCAACACTATGGCTCAGATGCTCTGGATGCCTCTAATCTGTTGATCCCATTTTATCGATTCCTGCCATATAATGATCCGCGGATGATCTCTACCGTTGAAGCCATCCGTCGGGAACTCACCGATGAAGAAGATCTGGTGTATCGCTATATTGCCGAGGATGGTCTGCCGGGCAACGAGGGCGTGTTTCTCGTCTGCACTTTCTGGCTGGTGGATAATTTTATCGGTCAACATCGATTTGACGAGGCGCAAAGCCTTTTGTTCCGGTTGAGCCAAAAGGCCAACCATCTTGGCCTTTTTGCTGAAGAGTATGACACCTGCTGGCAGGAAGCCTTGGGAAATTTCCCCCAGGCCTTCACCCATATAGGATACCTCAACAGCGTTGCAATGCTTGCTAAGACAAAGAATCGACTGGAAAGTACTGTTCGCGAGAAAACCTTTTGTGAGAAGGTCGAGCAAAAAGTATGTGTTATCCACAAATACCACCTCAACCATGGCCATGTCTCCGGGGAACTGAATTCATCACATATTATCAAGGACATGAAGCACCTGATGAACATTTTGCGAGGTGCTTATTTTCGCACGGCCGAGGGACGGGTCGCCTACGAGGAAATGGCTGAATCCCGGGTCTATAAAGAATACTTGAAATGCAGTGTGTATCTGGATCGGTTTGAGCTGTCATCCCTGTCAACCAGTGAGGAACAGCTGGCTTTCTGGATTAATCTGTTCAACGTATTAGTCATTCATGGCGTCATTGCCCTGGGCATCCGTAACTCGGTCAAAGAGCTGCCCCGGTTCTTTCGGCGTGTGCAATACCGCGTCAATGGCCTGTACTTCAGTCCCGACGATATAGAACACGGTATCCTGCGATCGAATCACAGGCTGCCTCACTCGGTTTTTAAATCTTTTGCAAGTGGTGACCCGAGGCGCAAGTTTGTGGTAGAGGATGTGGATCCACGGATCCATTTTGCGCTGGTATGCGCGTCGTCCTCCTGCCCTCCGATTGATTTCTACACCGCCGAAAGACTGGATGCCGAGCTGACCGTTTCCGGGAAGACGTTTTTAAATGGTGGAGGCATTCAGGTGTATCAAGAAAGGGAATGTGTCAGGCTCTCCAGGGTTTTCAAATGGTATGGGGAAGATTTTGGCCATAATGATACGGATCGGCTTCGTTTTATTGCCCCCTATCTCTATGAGGAAAAACACAAATTGTTTCTGCAGGAAAAAGCTGGCTCGATACAAGTTGAATATCAATCATATGACTGGCGGTTGAACCGAACTTGAGAGAACACATTCTTCGAATCAAATCAAAAACTTTTGCAATCGGCGAGAGTTGAGCGGTGTGCGACCATCGAAAAAATTGCAGGCTCGATAATAGTTGAGATCCTTCAGCCAGAGACGACGGTATTCCGGATCCCTGAATAATTTTCGCAGCAGGGCGATGGGCGCCGATCTCGCCTGCAGGAGAGGGCTAAAGAGCTCGGATGGATCACGAAAACATTCCCAGTCACATTGACGACAACTTTCTTTGTCGGTGATGGCCCGTAGGTTGAGCGTGCTGAAGTCGCCGAGATTCTCGTTGCCTCGATAGCCACATGGATAGGTCATGCCATCCCGGGCGTTGATGAAGAAAAAATCGATGCCGCCCCGGCACGCTGCGGGGAAGCTCGTTTGCTCTTCATATTGCCGACTGAGGGCGTAGAGGGAGGTGCGTGGGGAAAAGATGCGAATGCGCGACCGGAATTCAGGGAGGGTGTCGGAAAGTGCCCGGAAAAGCAGAGTCTTCTCAAAATGTGTATAGCTGACCACCCTATCTGCCGAACTGGCGGCATAAACGGCGTTCAGTTGGTGAGGGTCCTCCTCCTCGATTGACATGGGATAACAGCTGTTGACGATGGTGAATCCCAGATCGATGACGAAGCGGTAAAAGGCGCGAAAACCGTTCTGGTAAAGCTCGTAAAAATATTCAGCATATTCCTGTGGATTTGCCTCGATGCCGCGGGGGGGCAATGCCCCGGTTTCTTCAGTGATATTGCGGTTAATGCCAAGATTCACCGATGGATAGAGACCGTGCCGGTGAAAGATGGGCAAGGCCTTTTCTATCCCTGCGACCACACCTGGAAAACCGCGCATGGCCTCATGGATTGACGGGACGGCCGAATCGAGACTTATCCAGAAGTTCCTCAAGGGGGTGGCGGCGAGGTTCTCGGCAATGCGTTCGATGCGTGACTCGAAGCCGGCCTCCTGGCTGCCGGTGAGAAAAAATCCATTGGTCCCGGTGCGAAGAAACGGAATTCCTGCCTCTCCGGCATAGCAGATCAGCTCCGTCAACTCTTTTTGCCGGAGCATGACTTCTCCCCCGGTGAAAGAAAGGGCCTGTACTCCTTTTTCAGCGGCGGCATCGATGAGCTTACGAACCGCCTGCGTGGACAGCCGGGATCGAGGAAACCCCTCGCTGCTCCGCATACCGCACTGAGGACAGCGTGCATTGCAGTGGTCGGTCAACTGAATGACCAGTTGTCCGGGGATTCGTCCCCGCAGACAAGATGCCAGGCCGCGTGTCACAGTCGATAATGGACGCATAGTTCAATGGATTCCTTTTAGACGGCAACTTGCAGGCTTGGATATTCCGCAGGTTTGCCTGGGTCTTCCAGCATCTCCCAGAACCGTATAAAAGCGTTGGCAAATGAACGTTCTTCCACGAATGCACGTGCCGCAATGCCCATGGCCGCCCGCCTTTCAGGAGCTGCGGCAAGGGTTTCGATCGCTTGCATCAGACTGTCGGCGTTGTTGCCGGCTGTAATAAGACCGGTCTTTTCCGGCACCATGTTTTCACAGGGGCCGCCTTGGTCAGAGACGATGACCGGCAGTCCCGAGGCCTGGGCCTCGAGGATGACGTTACCGAAGGTGTCCGTGGTACTCGGAAAGACAAAAATATCCGCTGCGGCGTAGGCTGCCGCCAGTTCTTCGCCTTTGAGATATCCGGTAAAGTTGCACCTGGTTCCTCGAAGGGATACCACCATTTCGTTGAGATAGGGCCCATCACCGACGACAAGGAGGTGAAGGTTTTTGTCTTTCAAACTGAGTGCTCTAAATATTTGTACGAGCAGGGGGAGGTTTTTTTCTTTTGAGATACGGCCGACATAGAGCAGGGTGACTTTTCCCTTGGCAGAATATGTACCTCTGCCGGGTGCATGACGTTTTTTGGGATGGAAGAGTTCGGTGTCGATGCCTCGGGGAAGGATGCGGATCTTTTTCGCCGGTATCCCGCGCTCCGTCAGCTCCTGGTAGGAACTTCCGGAAGAGACGTAAATTTGATCCATCTGGCTGTAGTACCAGATCATGTATTTCCAGGTCATGTCTTCAATGGCCGCATCCCCGGTGAGGTACCGGGCATACTGCGGAAAGGCGGTGTGGTAGGTGCCGTTGACCGGTATTTTGAGGATGTGAGCGATGGCCAGAGCGGCAAGGCCCATGGGACCGGGTGTTGCCGACTGGATATGGGTAAATCCCCGTTCGTAGCAGTAATTGAGTATTTCGAGAAATGGTGGATAGCAGAGCTTTTGCTCGGGATATTCAGTAAACTCGTAGATGCCGATCGGCGAGAAATTTCGAATACCCGGCATCCTCGAAGAAGCATCGGTGTCGCAGGTAATGATCGTCAAATCCTTGTTGTTTTTTCCGGCAATTTCGACCTGCTGTTGCAGGGTTTTGGCAACACCGTTGACATCGTAAAAGGTGTCGGTGAAATGTGCAACCCGCGCCGGCTGGCTTTCTCTGCCGGGGGCGTTCCCGGGCGCGTATGCTTTGATGATGGTGTCATTGACGCCTTTATCCTTGGTGAACTGGGCAAAGGAGACGAAGAAGGGCGCAAGAAGGGCGTAGAGCCCCCCGGCTGAGCCGATGGTCTGAAAAATATTGAAGACATTGGCGCCGGAAAGATGACCGAGAAGGTGGTTGGCGGAATGAGCAAGCACTTTATTGGTAACGCGGTTAACGAAGTCGAACCATTTCTGCTCCCGTTTCTCAAGTGAGTCGTCCGCCGAGGGGCTGGTGTCGGCCAGTCGCGCATCTTCACGAAGCAGGATGTCGGTTTCATGGCGGATTAATTCGATAAGTGTTGTCGGCGTTCCCCCGGCAAAATGACTTCGTTTGTGATGATTGAGGAAAAGGTAGATTTTTGTCAGAAAGCCTTCGCCGAGATCAGGATTCGGCCGAAGTGATCGGTCCAGGTACTTTAGCAACAGTTCCCGGTGGGTGTGACGTTCCAGATGAAATTTGTTGCGGTAGAACTGGTAGGCAATGGCGTAGAGATTATGGGCCATGGTGAGAGGAGTGGAAGGCTGGCTGATGACCTGGGTTCGGCATGATCGAATGCCTGCAAGAAAATCCGCACTACCTGTCGCATCGCTTGCCTGGGATGCCGGAGCAACCTGCGTATAGGTCCGTGCAATGTTAAGGCCGCTGTGATCGTCGGATCCACCGGTGAGAGTCTTTTCCCATGCTCGGTCACCAAAGGCCTTCATGTCGTATTTATTTTCCAGGTGAGCAATGTCCAGTGCTTGCAGACCGTCCAGCGCCATCCTGATGTTCCTGTTCTGTGCATCGCTTCTTGAACCATTCAACTCAAAGTTACGAAAGAGCAGAAGCATCTTTTCAAAATGGCCTAGGGTCAGACTGTCATTGACCGCATACAGTGGGTGGGCGGCTATACTGATAATCTCCGTCTGGTGTAGATAGGCGGATAACTCGTAGATATTTTTTCGCAGTCTCTGGATTTCCCGATGCTGCGCTTCGTTGATGCCAAGAGCGAGCACATGCATTTTGCAGCCATCTTCCGGGAAATAGGTAGTGATCTCTTCGCTGATGAACGTGTCCGGCAGATGGGCGATTTCGAGAGCGCCGTCTATGGTATTGTGGTCGGTGAGAGTGACCAGATTCATCCCTCTTTTCCGGGCGATCTGGTAGATAAGCAGCGGCTCGGTAAAACTTTCCGGACAGTTAATTTTCTGCAGAACCCACTGGGAAGGTCGTTTGGAATGTTTCGAGTGAACGTGAAGGTCGGCTTTCATTTTCTCCTGCCTGTGAAGTTGGAAATAGTTGGCCTCATGGTCTTTGTTGACTGCGTTCATTTCCGGCAATATCTATCAGGAGAATATTAGGACTAGGTCAGGAGATGGTTAAAAACGGGTGAAAAGTGTTCAGGCGGTAAAACAGCTTTTTTTTATGTTGGGGCGAACAGATGATTGCCGATTCTTTTGCGACAATATGGTAGAAAGACAATCGGTCAGCCAACAAAAACGTCGGTTGATTGGTTGCCGGTGATAAAGCGAATAATGATAGAGAGCGGCTCAGGAAATACATGATGTTTTTCTCTGCAATGAGTCGAAAAAAAATTTACATGAAGCCTGCGAAGGGAACATACAATGACATTTATGACTGACGGTACGCTATTTATTTATTTAATTCTTCCGCTCCTGGTCTTTTTGGCGCGTATTATTGATGTTTCCATCGGCACTCTGCGAATCATCTTTGTCGCCAGAGGGTTGAAGTATTTTGCCGCCCTCCTTGGCTTTTTCGAATCCCTTATCTGGTTGATAGCGGTGGCTCAGGTTATGCAGAATCTCAATTCGTGGCAGACGTATATCGCATTTGCCTGCGGATTTGCCGCCGGGAATTATGTTGGGGTGGTTCTTGAGGAAAGAATAGCCCTCGGCAATCTCTTGATAAGAATCATAACCATGAAGGAGGCGGATGAACTCGTGAACGTTCTCTGGAAAGCAGGGTACGGCGTGACCAGCGTTGATGCACGTGGAGAATCCGGGCCGGTGAAACTGATTTTCAGTATCACCAAACGGAGAAATCTCGCCAAAATCATTGCCATTATCAAAAAATACAATCCCAATGCCTTTTACACTATCGAGGATATGCGTTATGTCAATCAGACGTATCCGCTGCCGCTGCCATTGACGAAGCGCTCCCTGTTCCCGCACATAGCCCTGAGAAAACGCAAGTAGCAGTTATTATTTCTCATTTTCCGTCCGGCGCGCCCGACTGCAGCATGGTCCCCCGGAACCAGGAAAAATAGACCCCTGACAGGCAGAGCACAGCGGATATAATAAAGACCGTGTGGATGCTGACCAGAAACAGGTCGTAGTTTTCCGGGCCGATTGCCTGATGGCCGACGATAAGTGTCAAAACAATGGTCGCCATGGCCATGCTGAACATCTGGCCCAGCAATCGCATGGTCGCTACTGTTCCCGACGCCAGCCCATAATGGTGCTTTTCCACCGCCCCCATGATGGCGTTCATATTCGGGGAACTGAACAGGGCAAAACCGGTACCGAGCAGGATCAGATTGGCAACGATAAGATACGTTGCGGTATCGGGCTGCAACGTTGAGAAAAGTATCACCCCGATCACCGTCAGGCTCATGCCGGCAGTGGCGAGCAGTCGGGGTTCGATATGGTCGGAGAGTTTGCCGGCCATCGGCGACAACACCGCCATGACTATTGGTTGGGCCATCAGCACACTTCCCGCCGTCTGCGGCGACATCCCTTTCAGATACTGCAAATAGAGACTCAGCAGGAAGGTTACGGCAAAGGTTGCGGAATAGTTGAGCAGGGCGGCAAGGCTCGAATAGGCGAAGGTCCTGTTGCCGGTAAACAGCTGGATATCAAAGACCGGAAACCGGGCGGTCAGCTGGTGGCGGATGAAAACAAAGAAAAGAATAAGGCCGGAGAGCAGCAGCAGTATGCCCGGGGACGATGGTAGTCGCGTCGCGCCAGAGACCAGCGCGAGAATGGCCGAAGCATACAGCAGACATCCGATGATATCAAGCTTTTGTCCCGGTTCGCCCACCCATTCTCCCTTGAGATAAGAGAGTGTCAATAGAAGGGTGAACAGCCCAAGGGGCAGCATGACAAGAAAGATACTGCGCCAACCGAAATAGTGTGTAAGAAAGCCACCGGCAAATGGTCCCACGGACAGGCCGATATATACAGCGGCGACATAAATTCCGATGACCTTGCCCCGTTTGCTTGGTGGAAAAATCGAGGTGATTATGGCCATGCCGGTTGTTACAAACATGGCCGCGCCCAGGCCCTGAACGGCTCTGAGGCCAATCAATATCGTCGCCGAGTCGGCAAAAACCGCCAGGCCGGTACCGAGCGTGTACACGGCCAGACCGGTGGCAAAAACTTTTTTCCGACCGTGAATATCGGCGATTTTTCCTGCCGGTACCAGGCCGATAGCCATGGCCAGCAAGTAGGCGGTGGCTATCCAGCTGAGTTGTACGGCATCCATATGCAGCTCGACCTGGATTGCCGGCAAGGCGACATTCACCGAAGAAATCATGAACGGCCCTATAAAAGAGGTCAGGGTTGCGACAATTAAAGCCGACCGTTCAAGTGCGCTATTCTTTTCAGTACCTTGCTGCATAGTTGCTCCCTGCTCTTAATATGATGATATGATGATGGGATGGCTTCGCAAGAATCTTTGTCGTGGGGCGCCGAGGCGACCACGCCTACTGCCGACAAGCAATATTGCCACTCTTTCATCGCTACTCTTCCAGCTCAGCGCTTGAAAATCAACGAAAATATCTTGTTTAATTGGCATGAAAAGGATAGGCTTTTGATTGGTTTGTACTGCTGCAGCGGAACAAACCTCCTGGAAAAGAAGTGATCGTTTACGGAAGTATCTTTGAAAACATTTGAATGGAGGATGCTATGCCTGAATTCTGCAGTCCATTTACCGTAAAGAAAAGTGAAAGAAAGCTCACCGACCAGGAACTGGTGCGGGCCATACGTTTTATGGTGGCGGCTGAATATGAAGCTATTCAGCTTTACCAGCAGACTGCGGAAAGTACCGACAATGCCTTGGCAAAAGAGGTGCTGCTGGATATCGCTGATGAAGAAAAAGAGCATGCCGGCGAGTTTCTTCGCCTGCTTCGCGAGCTCGATGCCCAGGAAGAAGAGTTCTATAAAGAAGGCTATCAGGAAGTTGAAGAAATTATTGCCAAGATGAAGAAGTAAGAGCACATATTAAAATAAAATAATGTCAATATCATACGAGAATTTAGCAACACAACTCAAAGCCTCGCCCCGTTCCTGGCTGGTCACCGGCGTCGCCGGATTTATTGGTTCCAACCTGCTCGAGACTCTTCTTAAACTTGAGCAACGGGTAGTTGGGCTGGATAATTTTTCAACCGGTTTTCAGCATAACCTCGATGAAGTCCGCTCGCTGGTCAGTGAGGAGCAATGGCAGCGGTTTACCTTTATCGAAGGAGACATCCGTGCCGTGGAGACCTGCCGCAGAGCTTGCGATGGGGTGGAGTATGTGTTGCATCAGGCGGCTCTGGGGTCGGTGCCCCGTTCCATCGAAGACCCGCTTACGACAAATGAAAATAACATCAACGGTTTTCTGAACATGCTCGTTGCCGCCCGGGATGCCAAGGTAAAACGGTTTGTCTATGCTGCGTCGAGTTCCACCTATGGCGATCATCCGGATTTGCCCAAGGTCGAGGAAAAAATCGGCAAGCCGTTGTCACCCTACGCCGTTACCAAACTCGTCAATGAGTTGTATGCGGAAGTTTTTGCCGGAACATATAATTTCAACACAATCGGTCTGAGGTATTTCAATATTTTTGGTCAACGGCAAGACCCGGATGGTGCCTATGCCGCAGTGATTCCCAAATGGTTTGCCGGACTGGTTAAGAATGAAGCCGTCTATATCAACGGCGATGGCGAGACAAGTAGGGATTTCTGTTTTATTGAAAACTGTGTCCAGGCAAATATTTTGGCGGCGACAGCTGCCGATGGGGCGGCGACCAACCAGGTCTATAACGTTGCCTATGGTGAAAGAACAACCTTGAATGCACTGTACAAGCTCATCAAAGAACGGGTTGTCGTGCGCAATGCCCAGGCTCAACAAGCGGAACCACAGTATCGTGACTTTAGAGCAGGGGATGTTCGTCATTCCCTGGCCGATATCACCAAGGCCAAAACCTTGCTTGGCTACGCACCCCAATTCTCGGTTATCAAAGGACTGGATAAGGCTGCACAGTGGTATCTACAAAGTCTTGGGTAAAGAATTCTTTTTCATTGAGAAGCTATGAACTACTGCCCCCATTGTGCCGCGCCGGTCATCATTGAGACGCCCGATGATGATAACCGGCCCCGTGCGATCTGCACCGGCTGTGGCCGCATCCATTACCAGAATCCGAAAATGGTTGTCGGCTGTATTCCGGTATCTGATGGCGAAATACTGCTCTGCAGAAGAAATATTGAACCACGAAAAGGATTCTGGACACTTCCGGCGGGCTATCTTGAATGCAATGAAACCACCAAGGAGGGTGCCTGCCGGGAGACACTGGAAGAAACCGGCGTGCTGGTCACCGAATTGCAACCCTATCGCCTCTTTGATATTGTCCACATTGGCCAGATCTATCTGATGTATCTGGCCCGGCTCCAGACACTGGCGTTTCATGCAACTGAAGAGAGTCTCGAGGTCAGGTTGTTTGCGGAAAAGGATATACCCTGGTCCGCGATTGCCTTCCCGGTCATTGAAAAAACACTCCAGCACTATTTTGCCGACCGGCTGCGCAATGATTTCCCATTCCGGCAGGATCAGGTTACCGAAACCATCTGAACACGGTATTGACGTTTTCTTGGTCTGTTTCCTTTTCTTGCCGCGCCCAGCATATGAAATTTTTTATTTAGCCAGCCGAAGATATCGGTTTTTACAAGTTTGTCATTTTTTATTATTTTTTAGAAAAGCTGCTATACTGAGAGCATCAGGCTGGTTCTCATCGACCTGGGATTTGATTTATAGCAATAAATAGCCATAACAGGGGGATTCATGCAAAAAGCTCAAGATATTATGACAAAAGATGTAATTACGGTAACACCTGCAACAACGGTAACGGAACTTGCCCTGCTCTTGGCATCGCATAATATTGGTGGGGCCCCGGTGGTCGACTCCTCCGGTGCGCTTCTTGGCGTGGTAACGGAAAGTGACTTGATCGATCAAAAAAAGAAGATCCACCTTCCCACCGTCGTCACTATCCTGGACTCAGTTTTTTATCTTGAAAATCCTGATAAAATGGAAAAGGAAATGAAAAAAATCGCCGGTTCAACCGTTGGCGATATTTATTCCAAGGATCCCCAGACAGTTACCGAGGAGACCTTCCTTGATGAGATCGCTACCCTGATGGCGGAAAAAAACGTCCATACTCTGCCTGTCATGCAGGGCGATACACTGGTTGGAGTGATAGGCAAAAAGGACATCATTAAAACGTTAATATCTTGATGGCCAGGCCCTTTCTCGGTAGATCTTATGGCAAATGAGAAAAAGTACAGCGCGAAACTATTGTGCCTTGATGATTTTTCGCTGCCCGTTGCGTCAACCCTTGACCAGCAAACAATAACTAATTACATATAGGAGTAATTACCACTAACTACAATGGGTGTGAAAAAATTTGGAAAAGTATTTCCAGGCTACTCATAAAGGGTCCGCATGCAACTCCGAATGACGAATCAGCGGGAAATAATCCTGCAAGAGTTGAAAAAAAGCAAGCGGCATCTGTCCGCGGATGAGCTGTATGATATAGTGAAAAAAAATATGCCGCGTATAAGTCTGGCCACGGTGTATCGCAATCTTGAGATACTCTCGGAAACCGGGGTGATCCGCAAGCTGGAAATAAGTGGACGGCAAAAGCGCTTTGACTTTGATGTCTCGGATCACGATCATATATATTGTGTTACGTGTCATAGGGTTGATAACCTCAATATTAAGCGAAAAGATGTCGATTCCAAGCAGCTTGGTGTTGAGGCTGGGTATTCAATAACCGGATATCGGGTAGAAGTTGTAGGTATCTGTCCTGAGTGTCGGAAAAAAGAACAGCATAAGGAGAAAAAATAATGAGTGGATGCGGGTGTAGTTGTGCATGTACAAGTGCGGTAAAAGAAACAGACAATGAATCGAAAAAAGTGCTCCAGGCGCTGGCGAAATGTGACGGTCCATGCGGTTCCAAGGATATCGCCGAAGCTACCGGCCTCGATAAAAAAGTCATAAGCAGTCGGATAACTGCCCTGAAAAAACAAGGTCTGGTTGATAGTCCGGTACGCTGCAAGTATGGCATTACCGCAGAAGGCAAGGCCAACCTCGGCTAAGTTGAGGTATATATGCGTCGCAATTAGTCTTTACGACGCCAACAGTTTTGATCTTCAAAGAAAACCCGTGGGTGATTACAGCTCCGCGGGTTTTCTCTTTTATTCCAGTTGAAATAACTACCGCGCAAATGGTATCCTAAACGCCCAGTTGAGTGAAACTATAATGCTATTACTTTATAACTATGGTGCCCTATGCAAGAGATCATTGCCAGAACACGGACCTTTAGGCGGTTTTTAGAAAAAGAGATAATTAATACGGCGACTCTGCACGAATTGATAGATCTGGCTCGGTTAGGCGGGTCGGCTCGCAATGGCCAGCCATGGCAGTATATGATTGCCAACAGCTCAAAATTTTGTGAGAAAATATTTCCCTATCTCGGCTGGGCAGGATATCTGACCGACTGGAAAGGCCCGATTGAAGGAGAGCGCCCCAGTGCCTATATCCTTTGTCTGTTGAACAAAAATAGACTGAAGGGACTGGAGAGTGAGGCCCAGTTTGACCTGGGGGTAGCCTCGCAAAATCTGCTGCTCGGGGCTATGGAAAAAAGGATAGGCGGGTGCCGTATCGGAGCGTTTAATGCGAAGTTGTCCTCTTTGTTCAAACTTCCCGATCATCTGCAGCTTTCATTGGTTATAGCACTTGGCAAACCGAGAGAAACCGTTATCATTGAAGAGTGCAAAGACGAAGATGATGTTCGCTACTGGCGTGATGAACATGGCGTGCATCATGTACCGAAACGATCCTTGAAGAGCTGTCTGCTGGAGATGGAGCTGCGTTAACAATGATGGCGTCGTAAAAACTCTTCATCCGCGTCGTTGCTGCAAAATTTCTATCATTACGACGTACTTTAGTACGCCGAAATAATCGAAATTTTTAAGCGCTTAGCATTTGAAGTTTTTTACGTAACCATCCTAAGATTTATGTTTTTACGAGTTTGTTGATAATCAGCGGCATCGATAAGCTGCCGGGTGTTTATTGCTCTAAATCAAAAGGAGAGTCATGGGTACTGAAAAAACATTTGAACAACAGATTGATGTGCTGCAACAGGAAGTACGGCAGCTCGATGACGATTTCGACGATAAAGTTGTCGAAGAAACGGCCACCCGCTTGCAAGGACTCAACTTCTCGCCGCCTGTTATAACGCCGATGGAGACTTTTTTAAGAATGCGCAGGCGGGGGCTGCTGGCCGAGATCGATCGTATTCTCGCTATGCCGGACGCTGAAGCCTGTGCGCTTGCACCGGATAATACGAAGAAGTGTGCCGATCTCCGGGTGCAGTATATTACGGTACTGATATTTTATTATAAAAAGCTTCTGCAGTTAAGAAAGGGCAACCCTGAAGAGTGGGATGAGGTAGATGAGCTGTACGTCCATGATTGATAGTGTCGTAAAAATTATTCATCTTATTCGTTGTAAAAATTTTTCTTTTTCTCAGGTTCTCCATGTCCTCTCCGGTTATTCGTACCTTCAGCTATCATTACCGGGACAAGTATGGACATGGCGTAGGCAAGATCCCGGTTGACATGGGGCAGCCATGCCCCAACAGGCTGCAGGGTGGCTGCATTTTCTGTCGACCGGCCAGTTTTACTCCTGCCTATCTGCGCAATACCGATGATGTCTTGCAGCAGGTGGCTGCGGGGAAGAAACATTTGCTGCGGGGAAGATTTAAAAAATACTTCGCCTACTTCCAGCAGGAAACCTGCACAGCTTTACCTGTCGAACAGTTGTTGCCGGTTTTCCAACTGCTGCTGGCTGATAACGCCTGCATCGGCCTGATACTCTCCACCCGACCGGATTATGTCAGCAGCCGGCTTTTAGAGCCGCTTGCGGAACTGCTCGGCGCGACCGGCAAGGAGTGTCTTTTTGAGCTTGGTCTGCAAAGTGTTCACGAGCGTAGCCTGCAGCTCCTCAATCGAAATCATAGTTTTACTTCCTTTGAGGATGCGGTCCGCCTTATTCGGGGGGCCGGCTGCTTTGAGCTGGGCACTCATCTGATTTTTGGTATTCCCGGCGAATGCGCGGAAGATATGCTTCGTTCGGTGCAAACAGTCTGCCGGCTTGGTGTGAATGCTCTGAAGCTGCATCACCTGCAGGTTATTCGCGATACCCCGTTGGAGGATCTCCATGCACAGGGGGGCGTCGAGGTGTTTACCCTGGATGGCTATATGCAATTTTTGCTGCGGGTCCTGCCGATTATACCCGCTGACGTGACCATCCATAGACTGTGGGCAACCGCCCACCCCGAGCTGCTTATTGCCCCACACTGGCATGTTCTGGCCAATCGTCTCAGTGAGATGTTGCGGCATAAAATGGCGGATATGGCCATCCGGCAGGGGCAACGTGCCGGGCGTGCTCTTTCCTCTTCCGGCTCTACTCACGGATAATGCTGTTTATTTTGCATCCCGAGCTCCAGAGATCATCAATGAGTGGATCAACATCTTCTCCACGAAAACGAAGTGTGAGCAGGCGGTTTTTGCTGCTAAAATCGTTGCAGACCGTCAGTGTCAGGAGATGCATGTCGTGTTTTTTGAAAATATCCACGGTCCGGTAAATTGACCGGGCTTCACTGCCGATAGACAGTTCTATCCTGACACCTTCTTCATTGCCGCCGAGAATTTCAATAAACGCTTGGAATATATCCGATTCAGTAATTATACCCACCAGCTTTTCCTCAGCAACAATAGGAATGCCGCCAACTTTATTTTTGCGCATAATGGCGGCAACTTTTTCCAACGGCTCCATCGGTTCGGCAGTGATAGGGCTTTTCGTCATGAACGCTTCAACTTTTGCCTGATTGGCAAGTGCTCGTGCGCTCTCATCAAAATTTGCATCAATAATCGAGGGTAGGGCATTTTGAATGTCTTCTTTGCTGAGGATGCCGAAAAGATGGCCTTCGGTGCCGATAACCGGCAGCCTCCTGATTTTATGCTGGACCATCAGCTTTTCCGCCTCTGCAATGGTGCTGTCCGGCGGGACGGTAATAACTTCCTCACGCATCCATAATTTTACAAACATATTCGTATATTCCTATCTGTTACAGCTTGTTGACGACTATCTGGCCGAGCCTGTTGTCAATGAAAAAATGCACGGCGGAGCATTCGTCGACAAGAGTTTTGGTCAGGTTGCCGATACGCAGTTTTGTGCCGATAGCAGCCATCCCATGGATGGTAATTCGGGGAGTGCTGGAGGTGAATGCTGGTTCATTTCGTGAATATGCCGGCGTTTTCGGTATCAGATTGAGTTTTTTGAAAGACGATCGAACTTGCTGCAATTCATATTCGTATTGCTGGTAGAGTTCATCAGCTGTGCTCTTTTCCCCTTTCCGAGCACGAAGAGTAAGCAGGGTATCCTCGATGTTGAGAATTTGCTGCTGCAGTTCTTCATACTTTCTGTACCGTTTCCCGTCAACCCCGGCGGCAATAGTTGCTGCCTGTCCCTGGCTCGAGCCTACATTGCCTCCGATAAAATTGCCGGCGCAGCAGAACAGGCAACCGACGATCTTGCTGTCCGGGGGGCAAAGGATATCGTCTCCTGCCGTAATTTCACTGTAATATGCTCCTTTGCGCAGAGTAATCTTGCCGCCGGCGATCATTTTCGTCCGCTCGGCAAAGTTAATATCTGCGTCTCCCAAGCTATCCAGGCGAGACTTTGCTCCAAGCAGCCCACCCTTGACCACTACGTTGCCCTGGCAAAAAATAGTCGCACTTTGAATATTGCCGCCGATTCGGAGGTCACCTTTGGTTTTGACAGTGAATCCGGGAAGGACATCGCCTTTTATATCGACGCAATCTTTTGATTCTATATTTCCCACGGAAAAATCGACATCTCCGGCTATAAGCTGTTTGGCGCTTACTTTAATATCCGTGCCTTTGACGGCCGAGAGAACCCCTGCCCTGGTGGCGATAACCTGCCCCGTTTCAGGCGAATAACTTGCATCGCCGGAGACTTTGACGTTGATGTCCTTGCCCGGTTGCTGCGAAAGCGCTTCTCCGAAAACATTGATGCCCGGAGTACCCTTTGTTTCCGGCACTCTTACTGCAATAATCTGATTTTCGTTTACTCCCGTGAAGATCTTGCGCTCGCGAAAATCAATGGTGCCGTCTCGCAAAATTGTCCCGGGGAGCGGGCCAATTTCCATTTCAAAACGAAGATAGGCATCTTTGCCATCCAGGGGCAGTATTCCTCGAGCGATAGGTATATTGTTTTCTATTTGTTTGAGATGGACCAGTTTCTCCGTGCATTCATGGAGCATTGCCTGGTCAATACCGTAGCTGATGCCTTCTTCTTGTAAAATGGCTTCGAGTTTTTCCGGACCTAATGCGTCTTTGCCGGATGGGGGTGGGTACAGAGTGAGTGATGCACCCATCTTGTCCGGTTGTATATGTACCAGGGGGACCATATGAACCTGTGCTGAAAATGGTTGACTGTTTTGCTTGTTTTCCATAAAGGGATAACCGGTAACCATTGATACTATGGCATTGTCGTTTTCCGACAGGACGGTGTTAGTACCGGGGAGCAGCTCAGCCGTCTTGTCCGTTGCATCTTTTGAGACAAGTGTTTGGTTTTTAGTGATAACTTCTGACGTGTACTCCTCGGAAGCCAGGCCGTCCTCTGCCGTTTGCAGACGTTCTGAGATAAAATGGAGAGTGAAAGGTTGCTTCATGAACTGATATTCCGGGTGAAATTGAATCATCTTATTGGAATTGCATACATCTTTTACTTACTCTACATGTCGCTCATTCGTCAACGCCGTTAGTAGCTTGTAGATTAATATTATCGATAGGACTAGACGGACCGGCAAGCATTGCTTATATAAATATTAGGAGCAACGAACAATGTTAAGTCCCTCGTGTTCCCTTGGGGAGAGTTGACGTAAAGAAACAACCGACCACGATAAAATAGATGCAATAAAACAGGAGAGCAATATGGCCAAAAAGAAAAAGAAAAAATGTTGTGGCAAGGCAAAGAAAGACGGCGGTAAACGTTGCAGTAAATGCCCTAAAGCATAGTGAATTGTATCTTGAATTGAACTCTGGTCACTTCTGTTGACACCACGTTGCCGGGACAAAGTACTTTTACAATAAGTTAGAAATTTTTGGCCTTTAAGCGTCTTTAGCATAGCGTTTAAGGGCCTTTTTTCTAGAACAGCCTCCTGGCTTCCTGTCTTGTCCCTTCCCGATCCTACCTCTCCTGGGGTGATTTCACAAAATAATATTGATGAATTCAATACCGTCTGATTGGCAAGGCAAATGGAAAATGGTACGATAAGAGAATAGAATTTTAACAATACAATTCATCAAATTTACTGACGAGCGTGCACTTTTCGCGCAGCTTTGTAGAAGAGGATATCAAAAGGATACATATGGAAGAACAATTTAAAATACGATTTGCCGAGCGCATGAATCAATTGCCACCTTATCTGTTTGGTATGATAAATAAGATGAAGATGGAAAAGCGCTGGAAGGGGGATGACGTCATTGACTTGGGTATGGGCAATCCCATTGACCCGACGCCCGGACCGGTAACCGATAAACTCTGTGAGGTTGCCATTGATCCGAAAATTCATCGTTATCCGGTGGCCGGCGGTATGAAAAACCTCAAACGGGAAATCGCCCTCTATTACAAACGAAATTATGGGGTGGACTTGACCGGAGAAGATGATGTTATCTGCACCATCGGCTCAAAGGAGGGTATTTCCCATCTCTGCCTGGCTTTGCTCGGACCGGGCGATACGGTGCTGACGCCGGCGCCGGCCTTTCCGATCCATGTCTATGCTGCAGTCATCGCCGGCGCCAACGTTCTGCGTATTCAACTCAGTGCGGAAGATACCATGCTGGCGCAGATTGTGACGATGTGCAAGTCGCTCTACCCCGGCCCGAAGCTGCTTATGCTGAACTATCCCCATAATCCGACCGGAACCCTGGCCTCGAAAGAATTTTTTACTGAAGTGGTCAAGCTGGCTAAAAAATACAACTTTATGGTTATCAACGACTTTGCCTATGCCAAGATAACCTTTGACGGGCTGGTGGCGCCAAGTCTGCTTGAGGTGCCGGGAGGCATGGATGTAGGGGTGGAATTCGGTTCTTTTTCCAAGTCGTATAATATGGCGGGCTGGCGTCTTGGCTATTGTGTCGGGAATAAGGAGATGATCGGAGGCTTGTCGAAGATTAAAGGGTACTACGATTATGGCATTTTTTCGGCTATCCAGGTGGCGGGGATTGTCGCCATGCGGGATTGCGATGACCAGATCACTGAACAGGTGGCTGTGTACCAAAAACGCCGGGATTTCCTCTGCGACGGTTTGCGTAAAATGGGCTGGGAAGTGGAGACCCCAAAAGCGGGAATGTTCCTCTGGGTGAAAATCCCCGAGCCATACGTGCAGATGGGATCAATAAAATTCTCCATCGAGATGATGAATCGGGCCAATGTCGCCCTGGCCCCGGGTGCCGGTTTTGGTATTGAAGGAGACGATTACCTGCGGCTGGCGCTTGTTGAAAATGAAAACAGAGTCAGCCAGGCCCTGAAGCAGATGCGACGGGCGCTCAAGGATATCGACAATGAAGTTGCCGCCGGCACGTTTCAGTTGAGCAAGTAAACATGGCAGGCCCTGCGGCCCGGTCTCATTCTTTCGAGACTTGGGCCAGAAAGGCTTTTAGGTAGCGGGTTTCCGGGATGGCCGGATGCACCGGGTGGTCCGGACCCTCCATACATACAATTTGTATATGCACATGCCGGCCCAACCGGCGGCCGCCCCTGCGTAGTGCATCCAGCAACTCGTCCCGCTGCAGATGCATGGAGCAGGAGGCCGACAGCAACAGGCCGTCGTCGCCAAGGAGATGCATTGCCAGTTCATTGATGCGATGATAGGCACGCAATCCCTCTTTGTGGTCTTTTTTTCGTTTGATAAATGCCGGTGGATCGACGACGATGACGTCGAACTGCTCTCCTTCCTGTCTGAGTGCTTTCAAAACATCAAAGGCATCCCCCTGGGCACCGCTGAAAATTTTCCCCACCCCATTCAAGTCGGCGTTTTTTTCTGCCATTTCCAGAGCAAAACGCGAGGCATCGACCGCCATTACCTCTTTTGCCCCAAAGACCGCCGCCTGGACGGCAAAACTGCCGACATAGCTGAACACATCAAGAACCCGTTGGTTCTGCACAAAACGTTGCAGCAGGGCTCGGTTTGGTCGCTGATCGTAAAACCAGCCGGTTTTCTGACCGTCATGGAGCGGGGCGAGCATCTTGACGCCGTTTTCCAGCAGTTCCACTTCCGCAGGCGATGTACCGTATGCGGTTTCGACCAGCCGGGGCAGTCCTTCGAGTTGCCGCATGCTGCCGTCGTTGCGCAGGAGGATCGATTGCGGTTGCAACAGGGCGATCAGGGCGTCGATGATTTCCGATTTTAGCACTTCCATGCCGGCACTGTTCAGCTGCACGCTGAGGTGCTCGCCGAAGCGATCGACAACCAGGCCGGGCAGCAGGTCACTTTCGCCATAAACCAGTCGATAAAACGGTTGGTCGAATAAACGGCTTCGTAAGCGCAAGGCCAGTTCCAGCCGATGCATAAGCAGAGTACGGTCGAGGCGTTGGGCGGCGCGGCTGAAAAGCCGGGCACAGATCAAGGAGTGGGGGTTGACATAGGCTGCACCAAGGAATTTACCGTTATACGTTTCGACGCGAACCTGTTCCCCTGGCAGAAAGTCCTTCAGGGGTGTCTGCCGAGTATCGACTTCGTTGCTGTATATCCACAGATGACCGCCCTGCAGTCGACGTTCTTCATGACGATTAAGGCGTATTTTATTGAGTTCCATAGTTATCGATGAGAGTTTTGCCGGCGCAATAAAGGCGATAGTGATGTTATGAAAATGCTTGATTCTTTTAAGCAGATTTTGCAAAAAGATGCTATCGTCATTAACACATTGAGAGCAGTAACATGTCACAAATGCTGTTAATCGTTCAAACCTATCAAGGAGGAATACATGGCAACAACAACGGAAAATTTAAAAGATGCCTTTGCCGGTGAGAGCCAGGCAAACCAGAAATATCGGGCTTTTGCCAAAAAGGCCGAAAAGGAGGGTTTTGCCAATATCGCCAAGCTCTTTCGCACCACCGCTGAAGCAGAACGTATCCATGCCGAAGGACATCTGAAGTCTCTGGAGATGATCGCTTCAACAGCGGAGAACCTGCAGGCGGCCATCGATGGCGAAACCTATGAGTTTACCGAGATGTATCCACCCATGGTGGAACTGGCCAAGGCGGACGGTCATAAGGCAAAAACCATGTTTAAATTTGCCGTCGATGCTGAAGAAGTCCATGCAAGAATCTACGCTAAAGCCCTTGAGGCGGTGAAGGCCGGGGTAGATCTGGATGTAACTGATTTTTATCTTTGCCCGGTTTGCGGTTATATCGAGCTCGGTAGCCCGCCGGAAAAATGTCCGGTCTGCGGCGCCTTGGGGAAAATATTTGTCCAGGTAGATTAAGATTCTTTTCGTGCTGTCACGGTAGAGCTGATTTTTCTGCCGTGACAACAAATTCGACAGCGATAGCTTACGGCTGCGTGTTATATGGGTTCCCTCGCAGGTTTCTTGCCATAATTTGTTTGCAGTATCTCGTTAATCCTAACTCCTTGCGATACTTTGGCTTAATGGTAGACCATTTTTTATATGCCAACAGGGGGCTTTTTTCGTTAAAAGCTGGAAAGTCCCAGGGCAATTGGGTATAATTGATGATTTTTTCATGGCCTTGTCTTCAATGTAAAGGCCCTTATTGTCTTATCTGACGTTAATGTACCGATGTAAGGTTGATTATTGCCTCGCATCCTTTTCGAGTTTTGTAAAAGAGAAAATCAATGGCGAATAAATTGTATGTGGCCGGAACGGAACAGCGCAGCGGTAAATCTGCGATCATTCTTGGCCTGATGGAAGTTTTGACCAGAAACATCAAGAAAGTAGCATTTTTCAAACCGCTGATAGACGTTGATCAGTCGAAAGATGAGCGGGACAATACTATCAACCTTATCAAACATCAGTACAGTCTCTGTGCGGACTATGATGAGATGTATGCCTATACCGTAGCCGAGGCGAGTCAGCTGATTGCTCTCGGGAAAAATGCTGAACTGCATGATGGAATAATGGCGCAATACATTAATCTTGCTGAAAAAAATGATTTTGTTCTGTGCGAAGGTATCGAGCTGGTCGGAGCGGCATCTTCCTTTGATTTTGACATCAATGTCGATATAAGTAACAATCTCGGCTGTGCCATGATGCTCGTTGCCGGGGCGAAAAACAAGACGGTCGAAGAAGTCGTTCGTTCTGTTAAGGTGTACTACGAGTCCCTGGCTGAACGGGGCTGTGACCTGGTGGCGACTATTGTCAACAGAGTAGATCCCGCACTCGCTGAAGCAATGGAACATCGCCTTATTATGGAGAATATCGGCAGGAAGAAGCTCGTTTATGTCATTCCCAATAATGAAAACCTCGGCAATCCTTCCGTCGGGGAGGTCGTCCGTCTGTTGCATGCCGAGATTCTCTATGGCGAGGAAAACCTTACCCGTCATGTACGCAGTTTTACCATCGCTGCCATGCAGTTGAGAAATTTACTTAGCCGGATAGAATACGGTACGCTGATTATTACTCCCGGTGACCGCTCGGATGTCATCCTTGCCTGTCTCGCCGCGGGAGAGTCGCTGACCATGCCGAACATTTCAGGGATCATGCTGACCGGCGGGCTCGTTCCGGAAGAACCTATACAAAAGGTTATTGAAGGATTCAGGCAGACGGTGCCGATAATTTCGGTACATGAGAATACCTTCCAGGCGGCGATTCTCGTTGATAATATCCATGCGGCAATTACCCCGGACAATACCAGGAAGATAACCCAGGCGCTGGCGGTTTTTGAACGGCATATTAATATGGATGAGCTTAGCGACAGGATTATCAAAACCAAAACCACCATCATGACGCCGAAGATGTTTGAATCGCAGCTGCTGCAGCGGGCCAAAGCGAACAAACAGCATATTGTCCTGCCGGAAGGTGAAGATGAGCGGGTTCTGCGAGCTGCGGAAATTCTCTTGCGCCGTGACGTCGTCGATTTAACCCTCCTTGGTCGAGAAGAAAAAATACACGAGCGCGCCAGAAGTCTGGGATTGCATCTGCAAAAGGCCACGATCATTGATCCACGGGCTTCCTCGCTGTTTGAAGATTATGTCGAAACCTATCACCAGCTAAGAAAGGATAAGGGCATAACCCTCGATAATGCTCGGGATATCATGGTAGATTTGAATTTTTTCGGCACCATGATGATCTACAAGGAACATGCCGACGGGATGGTCTCCGGTGCGGTGCATACCACTGCTGATACCATACGTCCCGCCTTTCAGTTTATTAAGACAAAACCCGGTTGTTCGGTTGTGTCCAGCGTCTTTCTCATGTGCTTAAGCGATCGGGTGCTCGCCTATGGCGACTGCGCGGTAAATCCGGACCCCACTGCGGAACAACTAGCGGAGATCGCCATCAGTTCCGCCCAGACTGCGGCCTTGTTTGGCATTCATCCACTGGTGGCCATGCTCTCCTATTCCTCCGGACGCTCAGGAAAAGGCCTTCAGGTGGAAAAGGTCAGAAAAGCGACGGAGATTGCGCAAGAAAGAGCCAAAAAGCTTTATCCGGGCCTGGAAATTGAGGGACCGATTCAGTACGACGCAGCTGTCGATATGGAGGTTGCCAGAACGAAAATGCCTGACAGCAAAGTAGCCGGCAGGGCGACGGTTTTTGTCTTCCCGGACCTCAATACCGGCAATAATACCTATAAAGCGGTGCAGAGATCGGCCGGTGCCATTGCTGTGGGTCCTGTGTTACAGGGGTTACGCAGGCCGGTGAATGATTTAAGCCGTGGCTGTCTGGTGCCGGACATTGTCAACACGGTGGCAATCACCGCAGTGCAGGCATACGCCGACAAAAAGCACTAATACTTGATGGCGTTTTTCTTCGCCCGCATCGTGTGCACTAATTCACGCAAATAATCGAGCCATTTTTCCATGCCTACGCCGGTCGTTGACGAGAGATCCATGGTTCGTAAACGTGGATTCAGCTGTAGAGCGTCGCCGGTTGCCTCGGCTATCGGAAAATCAAAATAGGGCAGGAGGTCGGTTTTGGTGATGACGAAGGTCTGCGAGCTGGTAAAGGCTTTAGGATATTTTGCCGGTTTATCCGGACCTTCCGGGACGGACACCAGAACAATACGTTCATGCTCGCCAAGATCAAAGGTGGCCGGACAGACCAGGTTGCCGACATTTTCGATAAAGAGCAGGTCGATGTTCTGCCCACCCGGTTCTTTCTGCAATCGATGAAAGCCCTTATGGGTCATGGCCGCGTCAAGATGGCAGGCGCCGCCGGTGGTCAGCTGGATGACCGGAACGCCTTTTGCCCGGATGCGATCGGCATCACGTTCCGTTTCAATATCACCTTCGATAACACCGATACGTATTTCCCCTTTCAGGGCCTCGATGGTGTGTTCCAGCAGGGTTGTTTTGCCGGAACCGGGACTACTGATCAGGTTGAGGGCGACCGCGCCAATTTCGTCGAAATGTTCCCGATTGGCTCGGGCCAGGGCATCGTTTGCGGCAAAGAGACTGGCGTGCACATCCACCGTTTTACCGTGGCTGTGGCCATGCGCCTGGGAGTGATCATGGTCGTGATGATCGTGGTTATGATCTGAGGGGCTGGGACAGCCGCAGGTATCGCACATTTTAGTACCTCGTTCAATTATAATTATGACAAACTCGTAAAAACTTCGATTTCCGATGGGCAAGTAAAAAGCTTCATATGCGAGGCGCGGAGAATATCTATTATTTCAGAGTACTAGAGTACCTGTAACGATAGATATTTTGTGGCAGCGAACAAGATGAAGAGTTTTTACGACGCCATCCTTATTCCATTTCCACCTGGCGCAATATAAGATCGTTGCCGCCGTCGGCAATAAGCAATAACTCGCCGCAGGCGGGGCACACTTCCGGTTTTCCGCCGTTGGTGACCTCGACGTGCCGGCAGTTAGTGCAGCGATAACTGACCGGCGGTACCTCGATAATCAGTTTTGCTCCGCGTACCAGATCGTCATCGGCGGAGATAATATCAAAGCCGAACTGGAAAGAATCGACGACAACGCCGCAGTGGGAACCGATTTCCATGGTCACACTGATGATCCTGGTGGCATTATTGGCCTCGGCCAGTTCTTTAAGTTGCTCGAAGAGTGCCTGGACAAGTGAAATTTCATGCATAAGCGTATCTCGTGCTGATGTATTTGTTGTGGCGGTTATTTTCTGGTCACCTGCACACCCAGGTCGGCCAGACGGGCAAGGATCATTTCGGCGACTTCAATCTTACTCTGCTCGACCACATCGGATAGCTCGATGGATTCCTCCAGCTCCTTGGGAATGACCGTATAGAACTCAACATGTTCGGGGGCGGCATCACGCAGTTTCGATACCGCGAGAATCTCCAGCAGTCCGAGTTGGTGGGGTGACATGCGCGTTTGAAAATTACCAGCCTTGACATCATCGAGGGTGAAAAAATGAAATGATCCAGGCTCTCCCGCAATATCGACGACATCAATGACGAAGATCGGGTCGCATTCCTCAAGAAAGGGCGCCATGTAGATGCCTGCCGTCCCGACATCCTGGATTTCAACATTGTCCGGGAAAGAGTAATTTGCTTCCAGATAGTGCACCACATGGACGCCGAATCCCTCATCGCGCAGGATAAAATTGCCGATACCGGCAATGCCGATTTTTTTTTCTGTTTGCATAATTTTTTACCGGGAATCCTTTAGCAGATGCGTGGAAGAGGGACGCCGTGCAGTGGGGTGACGACCCGTGCTCCGCCGACCGGGGTATTGATGATCACTCTGCCGGCTTTTTCAGCGACGAGTCTGCCGATGATCGCCGCTTCTTGCCCTTCGGGGGTCGCACGCATGATGGCCAGGGCCTGTTCGGCCTTCTCCCCGCTGACGATCGCCAGGCATTTGCCCTCATTGGCCAGATAGAGCGGCTCCAGGCCAAGGAGTTCGCAGGCGGCACGAACCTCTGGGCGTACCGGCAGGTCTTCGTCGCAGAGCTCGATGCCCAGACCGCTGTTTTCGGCAATCTCATTCAGGGTCGAGGCGACCCCGCCCCTGGTCGGATCACGCAGGGCATGGAGGGCACCACCCGGCAGTCCCCGCAACAGGGCGGCAACAAGCCTGTGCAGCGGCATGGTGTCGCTGTGCAAGTCGCCCTGCACGGAGATTCCCGCCCGCCGGGTCATGATGGTGATGCCATGATCCCCCATGGTCCCGGAGAGAATGACAGCATCGCCGACTTTGGCGTTTTTCGAAGAGATATTAATGCATTCATCGACAAAACCGATGCCGGAGGTGTTGATGAAAATCTTGTCGCCCTTGCCTTTCGGCACCACTTTCGTATCGCCGGTCACCACCGGCACCCCGGCTTTCTTGCACGCCTCACTGATGGAAATGATGACCCGTTCAAGTTCATCAAGGAGCAGGCCTTCTTCAAGGATGAGGCCGAGGCTCAGGCAATAAGGGGTGGCGCCGCGCATGGCCAGGTCGTTGATGGTGCCATGGACGGCGAGTTTGCCGATGTCGCCTCCGGGAAAAAAAATTGGATCAACGACATAGCTGTCGGTGGTGAAGGCCAGCCTTCCCGGCCTGTTCTGCAGGATGGCACTGTCTTCCAAGCCTCGTAGAATGGGGTTGTCGAGATGTTTCAGAAAAATTTCGCTGATCAGCTGCTGGCTGGCAAGACCACCGCTGCCGTGGTCGAGTAAGATGGTTTTTTCAGACATTATTATATTTCCCGTCCATATTTATGGTAGGCGGCACAGGTGCCTTCACTCGACACCATGCACGGCCCAACTGGGTTGGCCGGAGTGCATCTGGTGTCGAACAGGGGGCATTCCCGTGGATTGTTCATCCCTTTGAGGATGTTTCCGCACATGCAGCCTTTGGGTTCTTCTGCCTGGGGCAGGGTGATGTCAAGTCGTACTTCGGCGTCAAAGGCGGCGTATTTCGGCCGAATTTTTAAACCACTGGCCGGAATACGACCAAGGCCGCGCCAGTCCATATCGGCCGGTTCGAATATATCCTCGACCATTTTCCGGGCGCGCAGATTGCCTTCCCAGGATACGGCGCGGGGATAGGCGTTTTCTACTTTGATGTCGTTTCTGCCGATCTGGCGGGCAAGAAGGATAAGGCTTTTCAGGAGATCGGCGGTTTCAAAGCCGGCGACCACGCAGGCCAGATGGTACTTTTCGGCCATGGGTGCCCAGGCTGAAGCGCCGATGATGGACGAGACATGACCGGGACAGAGCAGGCCGTCAATTTGTAAATTCGGATCACTGAGCAGGGCCTCCATCGGCGCCGGCATGGTTTTCTGGGTGGAAAAGACGACGAAATTCTTTACCCCTCTGTTGTGCGCGGCAAGGATGGTGGCCGCGATGCCCGGCGTGGTTGTTTCAAAGCCGACACCAAGAAAAACCACCAGCTCCTCGGGATGCCGCATGGCCAGGGCCAAGGCGTCCATCGGCGAGTAGACGATGTCGACTTTTGCCCCCTGGGAGCTGGCCTGGGCCAGAGAGGTGGAGGTACCGGGCACGCGAAACAGGTCGCCGAAGATCGTCACCCGAACGCCGGGGTGGTCGGCCATGGCAATGAACGCGTCCATATGGGAGGCAGAGGTGACGCAGACCGGACAGCCAGGGCCGGAGACGAGCTCCATGCCTTTTGGAAGAACACTGCGCAGGCCATTGCGAAAAATAGCCATGGTATGTGAGCCGCAGACCTCCATCACCCGGAGAGGTTTACTGACGGCTTTTTTCAATTCTTCAACCAGCGGTCTGGTCAAATCGCCGGCACGGTATTCATCGAGGTGTTTCATAGTGCAACCTGGGTCAGGAAAGTAACTCTTCCGGGGTGTTTTCCGAGAGTTCACGCAACAGAGCAATGTTTTTTAATGCCTCTTCCTCGACGAGCGAATGGATGGCAAAGCCGGCATGAATGATGACATAGTCACCGACGGACGGCCAGTGGTCGACGATGTCCAGCCGGATCTCTTTGCTGATACCGTCGGTATCAACTGTGGCTACCTGATTGCTGGTGAAGTCGTCCGGGTCACCCTGGACGCTGGTTACCCTCATGGGAATGGCGAGACACATGGCGCAGACCTCCTATAATTGTCTGACCGAATGAAATCGCCCCGTCATTGATCGGCAGCGATTGTCCGGTAAAAACGTCTAAATGAATACCTGTCATCGTGTGCAGAAGACCCGCTAGAAGCAGGCTGTTTTGCATACATCCTCCAGAAAGCACAACCTTTTTGATGCCGGTCTGAAGGGAAAGATTTTTTATGAGTTGCGTGATGCTGCCGATAAGCATCGTATGGAATTCTAGGGCGATAGAGGGTTTGGCCTCACTTCTGCTTATTCCATCAACTACTCTTTTAACAAATTCTGCTGAACAAATCTCCCATTTTCCGTTATTTTCCCGCAAAGAAGGGAAAATATTCGTGTGCGAGTTGGGCAAAATGTTATCGATCCAGGAGCGCGTCCAGCCCCTTTTGGCCAGCGCCTCCAGTTCCATGGCCGCCTGGCCTTCAAAACTGATGCGCATGCGCAGGCCAAGAAGGCCGGCTATGGCATCAAAGAGGCGGCCACAGCTTGAGGTGAGGGGGGAATTGAAACCGCCACGCAGCATGGCGGCGATGACGCTTAGCTGTGTATCGTCGAGTCGACGGAGTGTTTCCGGCAGTTGGTTGCGGCTGATGCCCTCGGGACCGAAGCTGTGGAAGAGAGCTGACAGGGCCATGCGCCATGGTTCGGTGGTTGCTGCATCGCCGCCGGGAAGGTGCAGGGGGCTGAGATGCCCCAGACGTTCATAGGAAGTGAGGTCCGCCCTGAGGATTTCGCCGCCCCAGATGGTGCCGTCGTCGCCAAGGCCAATTCCATCAAGTATGACCGCCAGAACCGGTTCGTCAAGATCATGTTCGGCCATGACGGCCACTGCGTGGGCATGATGGTGCTGGATCTTGTAGAGTGGCAGCTTACATTCGGCAGCAAATCTACTGCTCATATAGTCCGGATGGAGATCGCAGGCGACCGCTTCTAGTTCGATTTGAAAAACCTTTTTCAGGTGTTCTATCGATTCCTGGTAGAAATCATAGGTGGCCAGGTTGTCGAGGTCACCTATGTGTTGGCTGAGGAAGACACTGTGCTTACGGCCGAGGCTGAAGGTGTTTTTCAATCCTGCGCCGCAGGCGAGGATATTCGGCAGCCGGCAGGTTACCTGGATGGGCGCGGGCGCAAAGCCCCGGGCACGACGCAAGAGAAATGGCCGGTCGTCAACCACTCTGACCACCGAGTCGTCGACCCGGGTGACGATCTCCCGGTTATGCAATAAAAACAGATCGGCAATGGTCCCCAGCTGAGTAAGGGCGGTATCATTTGCCGTACAGAGAGGACTGCCGCTGCTATTGCCTGAGGTCATAACCAGCGCTTCGGGGCAGTCGCTCTGCTGAAAGAGCAAGTGATGCAGCGGGGTGTAGGGCAGCATCACGCCGATCTCGTCCATGCCTGGTGCAAGATTGTCGGCAATTTCAGTCCGCGTTAGTTTTTTAAGGAGAACTATTGGATGTTCCGGAGAGGTGAGAAGCGCCTGTTCGGGCAAATCAACAGTGCAAAATATTTTCGCCGCCTCGATATTTGCCACCATGATCGCCAAGGGTTTATGCGGACGTCCTTTTCGTTGCCGGAGCAAGGCGACCGCGTCAACCGAACAGGCGTTGACCGAGAGATGAAAGCCGCCTAGGCCGCGGATGGCCAGAACCCGCCCATCTCTTAGCGCGGCAGCGGTTTCCGCCAGGGGCGAGTCGGTGTTCAGGCGCAGCCTATGACGGTCGTGCAGGAAAATATTCGGTCCGCAATCGGGACAGGCGTTTGGTTGCGCGTGGAATCTTCTATTGCTCGGCTCGTGGTATTCCTCGGTGCAGGCTTTGCACATTGGAAAGACCTTCATCGAGGTCTGCGGTCTGTCGTAGGGAATGGTTTCGACGATGGTAAAGCGTGGGCCGCAGTTGGTGCAGTTGATAAAAGGGTAATGGAATCTTCTGTCGCCGGGGTCGAGCAACTCGCCGAGACAGTCGTCGCAGAGGGCAACATCCGGGGGAATGGCGGTGTTTGCCGAGACACCGGCAGCGCTTGGCAGAATTGAAAATGATTCTTCGGTTATTTCTGTGCAAACGGGAAGGGAGCGGCTTTCAACGGAGATAATCCTCGCCAGAGGCGGGGCCTGCTTCTTTATAGCCTTGATGAACTGCTGCAGCCGGTCGCCATGCGCCGTAGCGATAATGACGACGCCTTCACCGGTGTTGGTCACCGTACCGGAGATCGCTAAACGAGTGGCTAGGTTGTAGATAAAGGGTCGAAATCCGACGCCCTGGACAGTGCCCCGAACGAGAATTTCGACCCTTTGTTGGTTATGCTTTGTGTTTAAATTTTGCACCGGTAAACATCGAGGAAATTAATCCCTCAGGCTCTGTGCAGTCGTTCCATATGCACTGATAGATATGGACGAGGGCAAAGATCATAAACCACCACATGGTGATATGGTGGAGAAAACGAGCAAACTGCTGGCTGCCAAACAGCATCACTCCCCATTTCGCCCAGAAAGCAGATTCCGGGTAGAGCATATAAAAGCCACTGACAATCATCAGCAGGGCAGCGATAAAGGTGAGTAAATACGCCAGCCCGGCGAGGATGTTGTGGCCGAGTCGTTCGTCGTGCTTGTTGCTGATATAGCTGTACTGCAGCAAGGTCATCTTCAGGTTGTTCAGGTTTCGCCGGGTAATCGGCAGGATATCCCAGATTCGCTCCTGGGCATTGCCGAAAATATAGAGAAAAAGCCTGATCAGCACGGCGGAAGATAAGACATGCGCTGCAATATAATGTATGTAGCGCATCATTGCCATCGGGAAGCTTGCGCTTCCTTCAATCATGGTGTTTGTCCACGGATTGTTGATGTAAAAACCCGTGACCACCAGAACAACGATAGACAGGGCAAACATCCAGTGGAACAGCCGAAGCAGCAGGCTCCAGCAGTGATGTCTTTCATAAGTTGCCATTCTTGTAACCTCCTACGGTTTGAGCCGAAAAGAAAAGTTTTGAGTGAGGTAAGGGCCAGCTTACATTGCCTTCACTTTGATAACTTCCTTCCCTTCTGGGTCGAGCATATGTACGGCGCAGGCAATACATGGATCAAAAGAATGCACGGTACGGAGAACCTCAAGAGGTCGTTCCGGATCAGCAATAGGATTGCCCACCAGCGATGCCTCGTAGGGGCCGGGCTGGCCTGCCGCATCGCGTGGACCGGCGTTCCAGGTAGAAGGCACGACACACTGATAGTTTTTGATTTTGCCGTCCTGGATGACGATCCAATGGGACAACAGGCCTCGCGGCGCTTCGTGGACACCAACGCCGCGTTGTTCGCCTTTCGGGAAGACGGGCGGGTTGAATATCTCGTAATCCCCGGTGGCGATATTGTTGACCAGCAATTCCCAGTGCTTCAGGGCCAGATCAGCCATCATTCCGGCCCGCACCGCACGGGCGGCATGACGTCCAATAGTGCTGTGCAGAATCTCCGGGCCGACGGTTACCCCGGCAACCGCACTGATGCGGCTGAGGCAGGCATCGACGCTTTTTACCGTCAGTTCATGGCCTTGGGCGTAGCCGACAACCATCTGGGCCAAAGGACCGACCTGCATCGGTTTACCTTGAAAACGCGGGGCCTTCAGCCAGGTATAGCGACCTTCATCTTCAAAATCGGTGTATTTCGGATCAGTTGACGATTCCCATGGATGCTTCGACCAGTCGCCGTCATACCAGGCCCTGGCAATAGACTCTTCAACATTTTCCTTGAAGTAGGGATCCGAGAGGCCGATGATCGGCTTGACGGTGCCGAGATCCCCGTCAAAAACGGTACCGCCGGGCAGATCGGCTTTTGTTCCGGCGGCATCAAGGAACATGTCCGGTGCTGCAATATAGTTGGTCACGCCGGCGCCGTATGGCAGCCAGTCGGCATACAGGGCGCCGACGGCAACAACATCGGTAATATAGACCATCTTAATAAAGTCTCTGACTTCTTCTACCAGTTGTTTGATATAGTAGAGGCGTTCCATGGTGACAGCGGTCTGATTTTCCGGATTGATATTGGTGGTGACACCACCGACCGAGAGATTCTGTACATGGGGATTTTTGCCGCCGATGATGGCGAGAGCCTGGGTGGCTTTGCGTTGATAGTCTAGGGCTTCGAGGTAATGGGAAACCGCCATGAGGTTTGCTTCCGGTGGCAGTTTCATTGCCGAGTGGCCCCAATAGGCATTGGCGAAAGGTCCGAGCTGGCCGCTGGCAACCAGGCCTTTGAGTTTCTCTTTTACCGCTGCAAAACGTTTTGGGCTGTTGCCTTGCCAGTCCGAGAGGCTGTCGGCAAGTTTCGCGGTGGCTGCGGGATCGGCATCCAGGGCAGAAACAACATCAACCCAGTCAAGCGCGGACAGGGCGTAGAAATGGACGATATGGTCATGCAGACAATGAATTGACTGGACCATGTTGCGAATCAGCTGGGCGTTGAGCGGGATTTCCAGGCCAAGGGCGTTTTCTACTGCGCGAACGGAAGCCAGGGCATGAACGGTAGTACAGACGCCGCAGATACGCTGGACAAAAAGCCATGCATCGCGGGGATCTCGGCCTTTGAGAATGTTCTCAAGACCACGGTACATCTGGCCGGAGGACCACGCCTTGGTGACCAGGCCTCCATCAACTTCGACATCTATTCTTAGGTGGCCTTCAATCCGGGTAATCGGATCGATGGTAATTCGCTGAGCCATGTGTAAACCTCCATATAAGTTGAGACTACCAGGCGTTGCAGAGTGTTCTGCTTACAGGCGCCGGTAAAAACAGTATCGCAAGTAAACTTCTGTTCTTTTCCCTGCTGTTAATCGTTGTCGTTTTTTTTGCCTTTGATCAGCCGTTTGCCGATGCCGACTGCCGCATGGATGCCGATTGCCGCGGCCGTGACACCTAAAACATTTTTGCCAATCTTGTCGGCGCTGCCGACAATTCCACTGGCGGGAATTTTCACCATCGGCAGTCTTTCATAAAATGGCGTCATGGTATCCCAGAAGTTTGGTTCGGTGCAGCCGATACAACCATGGCCGACACTAACCGGCCAGACATCGACGTCATTGAAACGGACCGCGGGGCAGTTAGAAAAGGTCTCTGGGCCTTTGCAGCCAACTTTGTAGAGGCAATAGCCGAGCTTATGGAACGCATCGCCGTATTGCTCAACGAAGCGACCTTCGTCAAAATGGGCGCGGCGTTCGCAATGGTCGTGTATTCTTCGGCCATAGGCAAAGAGTGGACGGTTGAGATTGTCAAGAGCAGGCAGTCTCTTGAAGGTCAGGTAGTGGAGGATGGTACCGAGAAAAGAAATCGGATTTGGCGGACAACCGGGAATGTTAACAATGGGGACACCGCTCACCAGATCCTGCACCCCGACGGAACCGGTCGGATTGGGAGCCGCGGCCTGGACGCCGCCGAAGGTCGCGCAGGTGCCGATGGCAATGATCGCCAAAGCCTTGGGGGCGACTTCCGCCAGGATGTCCATGGCGGTTTTTCCGGCGATCTTGCAGTAGATGCCACCGTCCTTGGTGGGGATGCCGCCTTCGACAACGAGAATGAACGGGTGATTGTCCACTGTGGCATGGAGGTTCTCTTCGGCCTGATGGCCCGCCGCAGCCATGACTGTTTCGTGGTAATCAAGAGAAATGATGTCGAGTATCAAACGGGCCAGGTCCGGGTGGGAAGAACGCAGCAGGCTCTCCGTACAGCCGGTGCATTCCTGGAAATGGAGCCAGATGACGCGCGGTCGTTCAGCGGTTGCCGCCGCTTCGACAAGTTGAGGAATCATGGTCTCGGACATTCCTAATGCGGCTGCCGCCATAGTGCACCCCTTGATAAATCCGCGTCGATCAAGCTGCGGATCCAGGGCCGTTTTTACTGTGTCTGCCATATCAACCTCCTATTGCTGTGTGACAACAAATGTGCGCCGGAGCGCGATGGTTCGGCGTGAGAACAGCCGAAAATAAAATAAAAAACACTCTCCTGGTTGCAGTGCTTGGCAAGAAATAAGGATGTAGTCCGGTTTCTGAAGGAGGCGCTATTTCCCTTGCGGAAAAAGACGAAATTGTGCGGGGTTACTGATGGTGACGCTTCGCTGTTTGAAAGTAAATGTGGAGTAATCATGGGTACCATTGTGCAAAAAGTGCATCGAGATATTAAAAATAAACATCAAACTTTTTGTGCAAATAGTAGCTTTCGAAATAAGTAAATAAAATTGATACACTTATGCTACGAAATCAAAACCACTTTGTAAAGATTTAATTTGACAACAAGTTCTACTCGAGTTCCCTGCCTTTTTGCACAACACGCACAGGGTGTGATTCCTGGATTAGGGACCCTGGTTTTTGCAAAAGTCTGGGGAGATGATTGAACGGCGAGGAAGATCTATTTCTTGAAACCGAAGATGCCGCCTTTGCTTTTTTTGGCAAATGCCGGCCTGCTTCTTGGAGGGAGAGGCTCTTTGTTGAATATGTTGCTTTCTTCAGCGACAGGTGACATCATCGGTTCTCCTGTAAGGAGGTGGTCGATGGATGTGTCGCTGCCTGCTGCCATGTAAAAATTGTAAAAAAGAAGGGATTTTTTGAAATAACTTTTTTTCTTCAGCCACTTGGGCCAGCTATTTTGCTGTTTGTTGTGGATAAGCTGGGAAAGGTTGATGAGCAGGCTGACCATCTCCTGCCGGAGTGAGCGGCGCAGGTTGAGCTGGATGCCGATCGTCGCATCAATTTCCGCACGGATCTGTTTTGCCACTTGGAACAGTGGGGCTCCTTTGCGAAACTCACTGATCAGCTGGAAGCGGGCTTCCGCCCATGGAATAAGAAACAGACCGAGAAGAAAAAAATCCGGCTGACGGTGGATTTTCAGCTCCAGCGACAGGTTGTTGATGCGGTCGATGGTTCGGCAGATGCCGCTGAGCAGTGTGCGCGGAGGATTTGTGGCAGCGGCATTGGCGGTTAAAATTTTTCGATAGAAGGGGAAAAGGGCAAACAGCAGTCCCGATTCGACGGCAAGCTCAAACCACGGCGCCGTAGCGCCGCTGTATAAATCCTTGAGAAATTCGTCACGCAGCCTCGAGGGTGGGCAGAGTGCCAGCTTGTCGCTGTTGTTGCAGAGCGCCTTCCAGGTCTGATCTTCTATGGTGAAGTTGATCCGTGCCGCATGACGGATCGCCCGCAGCATTCGCACCGGATCGTGGCTGATGCGCTTGACCGGTTCGCCGACAATGCGGATTATACCCTGGTCAAGGTCCTGGCTGCCGTTGACGTAGTCAATAATGGTGTTGGTTTCAATTTCGAAAAAAAGCGAGTTGATGGTGAGGTCCCGGCGTCGGGCATCCTCGCTGAGTGTGCCAAAGGTGTTGTTTGGTGCAAGGACCGCTTCAGGGCCGTCGAGGTCGTGCTCGCTGAGAGAACGAAGCGTACTTATTTCAATGGTTTTGCCACCTCGGAAAAAGATCTGCACCAGGCGGAATCTTCGGCCGATGGTGTTACTGTTCGGGAAGAGTTTGCGCAGTTGGCCGGGCCGTGCATCGGTACTGATATCAAAATCTTTGGGGATTTTACCGAGGTAAAGATCACGTACGCCGCCACCGACCAGATAACCGGCAAATCCGGCATCACGCAGTTTTCTGAGGATGTAGAGCGCATCTCGATCGATCATCTGCGCGGTGATCGGATGTTTTTCCGACGGTATTATTCGCTCGACACCGGCCGGAGCCGCGTCCACCGATGCATCAATTTCGCTAAGAGAACTCATATTTGCGCTGGAGGTAGGGGTCACAATGCCGGATCGAATCCTTTGCCTTCTTTATAAACGGATTCAGCCTGTTCCTTAAATTGTCTGAAGATCTCGGCAACAGGGAGAATCTTGTCCATTTTGTAGGTATTTTCACCGGAAAAAATTAAGCCCTCGCGAATGTTGCCGTCGTGAGCCATCGTCAGGCGCTCATTGATGCAGTAGTGATGGTTGCATTTTTTCAGACAGAGATATGGACATTTTTTCACGCTAACATCTTCGCCGGCATTCATCGCCTGGACAAAGGGGTTGTTGATGGCGCGACCGGGCATGCCGACCGGGGAAGAGGTAAGAACGATATCTTCTCTTTTAGCATTGAGATAGGCCTGTTTGAACTCGTTGGCGATATCACATTCTTCACTCAGCACAAATCGGGAGGCGATCTGTACCCCGTCTGCGCCGTATTTGTCCATCATTTCGGCCATTTCATAACCGTTGGTGATACCACCCGCGGCGATAAGCGGGATGTTTTTGACGACATCACGGATGGGTGGAAAAATTTCTCGCAGGGGTTTGTCGGTGCCGAGATGGCCTCCGGCCTCTTTTGCTTCAACGATAACCGCGGCGGCGCCCAGTTTTTCGGAGAGCTTAGCCAGGGTCGGCGAACTGACGATCATGACGATAGGCGTGTTGCGTTCCCGTCCGATTTTAAAGATATCCCGAGAGAAGCCGGCACCGGTGATGATCATGTCGATTCCGGCGTCAATGGAGGTAGTGACCAGATTGTAAAAATCCTTCATGGCGTACATGATATTGACGGCTATAATGCCGTCCGTGGCCGCTTTGGCTTTTTTGATATCATTGTGAAGTTCTTCCGGTGGCAGTCCGGAGCCGCCGATAACGCCGATTCCGCCACAATTGGCCACCGGGATGGCCAGTGCTGAAGTGGATACCCGAATTGACATCCCTCCTTGAATTAATGGGAAAGAGGCTTTGAGATTGGCAATATTGAGTGAGGGTAGCTGCATGCAGTGAATACTCCTTTTAGTGCCCGGGCAATTATTGTCTGAAAGCACTTGTACCCTTTAGTTAGGGTACTGAAAAAAGCACCCCACAAAGGGGTATGATAAAAAATCCCCGTTTGTCGGGGGGAGAAAATATATATAAGAAATGAGATAATGCACTTCTTGCCTTGTTTTGTCAAGAGTAGTATGGGGTGTATGAGGAGGGTAGTCGGCAAGTGTTGATTTGCCCTAGATGCCCGGAAAACAACTCCTTCAGCTGGATAAGTATATGATTTTCTGTAGATCGGCCGGGGGGTTAACTTGACAAAACGACAAAATTGCTGTTAACTCCGCAGTTTTTGGCTTAAATTATACCTGTTTCGTTTTTGAGCAATATTATGAATTTCACGAATTATATCTGGAGACTGTTTTGAAGATCAAGGCCCTGAAAGGCTTTAAGGATATTGTGCCGGGCGAGGTTGAGCTGTGGCAGTATCTTGAAAGAGTGGCAAGAGAGGTATTTGGCCGGTTTCATTTTCGCGAGATACGTCTGCCTATCCTCGAAGAAACTGAATTGTTTGCAAGGTCCATCGGCGAAGCAACAGACATTGTCGAAAAAGAGATGTATACCTTTGTTGACAAAAAAATAACCATGCGGCCCGAGGCCACCGCCTCTCTGCTGCGCGCCTATATAGAACATGGTCTTTATGTGCAGAAGCCGGTGCAGCGTCTGTTCACCATCGGACCGATGTTTCGCCATGAGCGGCCCCAGAAAGGGAGGCTCAGGCAGTTTCATCAGATGGATATCGAGGTTCTCGGCACGGATAACCCTTTGGTCGATACCGAACTGATGGCCATGGCGACAATGCTCTTTGAAGAATTAGGCATAGATGTGAGCCTGGAACTTAATTCTCTTGGTTGCCCCGAATGTCGGCCGAGCTATCGGGCCAGACTGCTCGCCTTTATCGCAGAGCGACATGACGCACTCTGCAGCGACTGCAAAAGGAGGAGTACCACCAACCCGTTACGGGTCCTCGACTGCAAGGTGCCTGCCTGTCGGGAGCAGATTCAGGATGCGCCTTCCCTGCTCGAGCACCTGTGCGGCCCATGTCAAGACCACTTTGAGCAGGTCCAGGCCGGTCTCCGGCAGCTGGGTATCAGTTACCGGCTGAATAAATTTATGGTGCGTGGCCTGGACTATTACTGCCGTACAACCTTCGAATTTATTACCTCGGATCTTGGTGCCCAGGCAGCTGTGGCGGCAGGCGGCAGATACGATGGACTTGTTGAAACTCTTGGCGGGCCGAAAAACAGCCCTGGTATTGGCTTTGCCATGGGCATGGAGCGGCTGGTTCTCTTGCTGCAGCAGCAGGAGAAATCACCGGTTGAGGAAGAAAAAATCGATCTTTTTGTTGCCGGAATCGGTGCACAGGCTTCCCGGGCGGGCTTTGGCCTCGTCCATGAGATGCGCGCCGGGAAATTGTCCGTTGCCATGGACTATGAGGGGCGCAGTCTGAAGAGCCAGATGAAGCAGGCAAATAAGGCTGGGGCGCGCTTTGTCCTTATTATTGGTGATGATGAGCTGGCTTTGGGCAAAGGAATTCTCCGAGATATGATGACGAAAGAGGAACAGCAGGATATTACGCTGTCGGCCTCTGCAATTGCAGAGTGTCTTCTTATAAAATAAATGGTAAAAACACTAAGCTGTCCAGGCTGGTAAAACATCAGTGCATTTTTTTCGTACAGGGACAGCGTTTGACAGAAAAAAATTCAACAGATTAATAAATTATGGAATCAATGGGCAAGTTGAGCCGGACGCATTCATGCAATGCTCTCGGCAAAAAAAATGTAGGTGAGCAGGTAACCCTGATGGGCTGGGTTCTACGCCGGCGTGACCATGGCGGCGTCATCTTTATTGACCTGCGTGATCGTCACGGCATCACCCAGGTAGTCTTTAACCCGGAAATCAACCCGGAAGTGCACGCCAAGGCGCACCAGATCCGCAGTGAATGGGTGCTGGCGGTCCGTGGCCGGGTCGAAGCGAGACCGGGCGATATGGCCAATGCAAAACTGGCAACCGGGGAGATAGAGATTCTCGTCGAGGAGCTTCGTCTGTTGAACAGCAGTGAGACGCCGCCCTTTCCCCTGGATGAGGAGGTTGAGGTGTCGGATAACCTTCGCCTGCAATACCGTTATCTCGATCTGCGTCGGCCGGAGATGGCGGCGAACCTGATCATGCGCCATAAGGCGGTACAGTCGGTGCGCAATTATCTCAACGAGCACGATTTTCTCGATATCGAGACACCGATGTTGACCCGCTCGACCCCGGAAGGCGCCCGTGACTATCTCGTTCCCAGCCGGGTCAACAGCGGCAAATTCTACGCCCTACCCCAGTCACCCCAGCTCTTTAAACAGCTGCTGATGATCGCCGGCATGGACCGCTATTATCAGGTTGTCAAATGTTTTCGCGATGAAGATCTGCGTGCCGACCGGCAGCCGGAATTTACCCAGATCGATATGGAGCTCAGCTTTGTCGATGAAGAACAGATCATGGCTATCAACGAGGGAATGATCGCCACGCTGTTCAAGGAGACCATCAACGTTGACCTTGCACCGCCTTTTCCGAGATTGACCTTTGATGAGGCGATGAACCGTTTCGGCACCGATCGGCCGGATGTCCGCTTCGGCATGGAGTTGATCGATCTGACCGACATTGCCGCCAACTGCGGTTTCAAGGTGTTCCGCTCTATCGCCGACAAGGGCGGCACGGTGCGGGCGATCAACGCCAAGGGTTGTGGCGATTTTACCCGCAAAGAACTCGATCTTCTCACTGAGTATGTGGCGCAGTTCGGCGCCAAGGGCTTGGCCTGGGTGAAGATGAAGGCGGATGGCGAATGGCAGTCACCGATCGCCAAGTTTTTCACCGACGAGGAGCGGGCAACCATCGCCGCAGCCACCGACGCGGTGGAAGGGGATCTGCTCTTTTTCGGCGCAGACAGCCGAAAGGTGGTCCTGCAGGTGCTCTCCGAGTTACGGGTGGAACTTGCCCGACGCCTGAACCTGTTGAAAAAAGACGACTTCAACTTTGTCTGGGTCACCGATTTTCCTCTCATGGAATACGATGAGAAGGAAAAACGCTTTCAGGCCCTGCATCATCCGTTCACCGCCCCCAAGGAAGAGGATATCGCCAAACTGGACACTGATCCGGCATCCGTCTACAGCCGGGCCTATGATCTGGTGCTGAACGGTACGGAAATCGGCGGCGGCTCGATCCGTATCCATCAGAAGAGTCTGCAGTCCAAGGTCCTTGACGTCCTCGGCATCGGTGCGGAGGAGGCAAATGAGAAGTTCGGTTTTCTCCTGCGCGCCCTTGAACTCGGCGCGCCGCCGCATGGCGGTCTAGCCTTTGGCCTCGACCGGCTGCTGATGATCATTACCGGCAGCGATTCCATCCGCAACGTTATCGCCTTCCCGAAAACCCAGAAGGCGACCTGCCCCCTGACCGAAGCGCCCGCCGCGGTTGCCAGAAAACAGTTGACCGAGCTGCATATTCGACCCGACTGGAAAGAATAGGTCGGCAGGATCAAATCTCTCAACACTTCCACCGGTGGACCGTCTGGTCTGCCGGTGACTTATCCTTAGTGCCGGACACGCTGTCGAACCTCAGGAAACTATTCTACCGATACTCGGGTAAAGTTTTGGAAACCACATTTCACGGCATCGAATGGAAAAGCGAGATTGAGCGGAATGCGTGTGCTTTCTGATTATAATCATGGCGTATCCGCAGCCATGAGCAAGGTTTTATAGTCCTCAACGTTTCTCGCCAGTCCTCTAGCAACCGACCATAGGCTGCTCTCAATTCCACCGCGAAGTGAAGCATGTGACCAAGGTAATTGAGGAAAGTGTATAAATATTATTGATATGATGTTAATTTTACGCTAGCATCGGGTTATAAAATTAAAATGCAATGGTCGGGCTGGGCCATTATTCGGACTGCCTGAAAGGTAATTTGTCATTAACCCATTGTAACTGCAGAGAATTTGTAAATCAGAAAGGAGGGAGTCCCCACCAGAATATCTATCTGCGAAAATCAGTGATGTTTCGTTGTTGTTTGCTACAGCAGTAAACGTCATTGCGGAGGTATACGAAAATATTTAACCATAAACACTTAAGGAGTCATCAATGGGAATTGGTACGAACAAGAAAAGTGGATCGGTTATGGTAGTTGGAGCTGGGATCGCAGGCATGCAGGCATCGATTGACCTGGCAGAGTCCGGCTATTACGTTTACCTGGTTGAAAAATCCCCCGCTATTGGCGGCGTGATGTCACAGCTCGATAAGACTTTCCCGACCAATGATTGTGCGATGTGAGTAATCTCACCTAAACTGGTCGAGGTCGGCCGTCATCTGAATATTGAGTTACTTACAAATACAGAGCTTTTGGGCGTCGAAGGCGAGCCTGGAAACTTTACCGCAAGAATTCATCAAACTCCGAGATATGTAGATACGTTAAAGTGCACGAGCTGCGGTGAGTGCGAAAAGGTCTGTCCTGTCTCTCTCCCCAACGAGTGCAACGAAAGACTCGATTTTCGTAAAGCGATCTACAAACTCTATCCCCAGGCAATCCCCGGTGCCTATGGTATTAATAAATCAGGAACCGCCCCCTGTAAGGCCACCTGTCCTGCCCATGTCAGCATCCAGGGTTTTGTTGCCCTGATCAACGATGGCAGGTATGACGAGGCGCTGAAGCTTTTCAAGGAAGAGCATCCTTTCCCTGGCGTCTGTGGTCGGGTCTGTCACCATCCATGCGAAAGTGAATGTACCCGTGCCCAGGTAGACCAGTCACTGGCCGTTCGTGAGTTGCATCGTTTCCTCGGTGACTATGAGCTGGAAAAAGGTGAACTTTACATCCCCGCGCCTAAGGAGTCAAAGCGCAGCGAGAAGATCGCGGTGATTGGCTCCGGTCCCACGGGTGTTACCGCCGCCTATGAATTGCTCAGACAAGGGTATCATGTCACCATTTTTGAAAAGCAGGATGAGCCCGGCGGTATGATGCGCTACGGCATCCCTGAATATCGTTTGCCCCGGAACATCCTGGCAAACGAAATCAAGGTGGTCGAGAAGATGGGTGCCGAACTCAAGTGCGGTGTTACCTTCGGCAAAGACATCACCCTGGAAAGCCTGAAAGCAGATGGATATTCCGCCATCTTCCTGGCAATCGGCCTGCACAGCGGGAGAAAGCTCGGTATCGAAAACGAAGATATCGCAGGTGTTTTGCAGGGTGTTGACTTCCTGCGCGATGCTGCAAAGGGTGACAGAATTGATGTTGGCAAGGAAGTCGTGGTCGTGGGTGGTGGAAACGTTGCCGTCGATGTGGCCCAGGTTGCTAAACGTTTAGGCGCCGAGAAGGTCACGCTTATCTGTCTTGAACGCCGTGATGAAATGCCCGCCTGGGAATATGAGATCACCGAGGCCCTGGAAGACGATATCGAGATCGTCAATAGCTTTGGTCCAAGGAATCTGTTTCTCGACAACTCAAATAAAAGAATTTCCGGCATTGAATTCAGGAGCTGTAAGCAGGTCTTTGATGCAGACGGTCGTTTTAATCCGGAATATGACGATACTGTCTGCCAGACCTTCAGCGCCGATACGGTCATCATGGCCATTGGCCAGAGCGCCAACCTCGAAGGCATCACCGATCAAGGAATTGCCATCTCGAGGCCAGGCGGCCTGGAGGCGGACCCTCTCACCCTGCAAACTCCCATTGATTGGGTCTTTGCCGGCGGCGACGCCTTCTACGGACCGAAATCCGTGGTCGACGCGGTTGCCTGCGGCAAGGAAGCGGCAATCTCCATCCATCGTTTTATAAATAACATGGACCTGAAGGAAGGCCGCGAAAAAGTTTGGGAATATGTGCGACCTGCCATTGAAGGCGAAGGCATCATTGAGCGAATAAAAGCCGAGCATCGCTCTCCTGAAGAGCGCGCGGGCAATTGGCTCGAAGTCGCCTACGGATTTAACGAGGAAATGGCCCACAAGGAAGCACAGAGGTGCATGAGCTGCGGTATCTGTTCTGAGTGCTACCAGTGCCAGGATGCCTGTCTTGCAGGTGCCATCGATCACAGCCAGGTTGCCGTTGACAAGGGTCTCACTGTCGGTTCGGTCATTCTCGCAACCGGTGCCAAACCTTATGATCCTACTCCCCTGTCAGACATCTATCTGTACAAGAAAAATCCCAATGTTGTGACCAGCCTGGAGTTCGAACGGCTGCTCAGTTCCGGCGGCCCCTGCCTGGGGCATCTGGTTCGGCCATCCGATCACGAGGAGCCGAAGAAAATCGCCTGGCTCCAGTGTATCGGCTCAAGGGACAACAATAAGTGTGGAAATGGCTATTGTTCCTCCGTCTGTTGTATGTACGCGATAAAAGACGCTATGATCGCCAAGGAACACGCCGGAGGTGACCTTGATGCAGCCATCTTCTATATGGATATTCGATCCTTTGGTAAGGACTATGAGGAGTATTACGACCGTGCCAAGAACAGGGATGGAATCCGTTTTGTGCAGTCCAGAATTCATTCGGTGACTGAGAATCCGGAGAACAGAAATCTTATTCTGCGCTTTAGTGATGAAAACGGCGTCATCATGGAAGAAGAATTCGATATGCTCGTTCTCTCTGTTGGTTTGGAGGTTCCTGCCGAAACCATCGAACTGGCAAAAAAACTGGAGATAAACGTCAACAAGAACAAGTTTATCGAAAGTGAACCTTTTACACCCTTAGCGTCTTCGAGGCCGGGCATCTTCACCTGCGGTACCTTCCAGGGACCAAAGGATATCCCCGCCTCGGTGACTGAAGCCAGCGCCGCGGCAGGCCTTGCCGGCTGCATAATCGCCGAGGCGCGGGGGACGGACACCAAAACAGTGATCGTTCCTGAAGAGATCGATATCTCCGGTCAGGAACCGCGTGTCGGGGTCTTCGTCTGCAACTGCGGCTCCAACATTGCCGGTGTTATTGATGTACCCGGCCTACAGGAGTATGCAGAGACTCTCCCGGGAGTGGTCTTTACCGACAACAATCTCTTTACCTGCAGCCAGGATACCCAGGGCAAGATCAAGGATAAAATCCTTGAGGAAAAACTCAACCGGGTGGTAGTCGCCTCCTGCAGTCCAAAAACCCATGCCCCAATGTTCATGGAGACCCTGGAAGCATGCGGGCTGAACAGATATCTCTTCGAGATGGCCAATATCAGGAACCAGGACTCCTGGGTGCATGCTTATAATCCAGAACTGGCAACTGAAAAGGCCAAGGATCTGGTGCGTATGGCAGTTGCCCGGGCAGTCCAGTTAAAACCACTCCATGGCAAGGTCATTCCAGTCAACAAACACGCCCTTGTCGTGGGCGGTGGAATTGCCGGGATGAATGCCGCTCTTGATCTTTCCAGGCAGGGTTTTGCATCTACTTTGATCGAAAAACAGGGAGAACTTGGCGGTATGGGCCGAAAACTGCACCATACCATCGAGGGCGCGGATGTCAGAGCCTATGTCGATCAGCTTGCCTCGGCGGTGAACTCCGATGAGAAAATCACCGTTCTCACCAATTCAGAGATCGCCCACTTTGAAGGTTTTCAGGGGAACTTCAAGACCAGGGTTCGCGCGGGTCGCCTGGCAGAACCGCAGGAAATCGAGCATGGTGTCATTATCGTCGCCACCGGTGCAGGGGAGTACACCCCAAAGGAATTCCTCTACGGGGAAGACGACCGGGTAGTCACCCAAACCCAGCTGGGAGACAGGCTGGCTGCAAAAGGTGCTGCTGGTCTGGATTCTGTCGTTATGATCCAATGCGTCGGTTCCCGCAATGAGGAGCGGCCCAATTGTTCAAGGATCTGCTGTCAATCGGCGGTAAAGAATGCGCTGGCTATCAAGAAAAGCAGGCCGGAGACCCAGGTGTTTATCCTTTATCGAGATATGCGCCTGTATGGCCAGATGGAAGAGTATTACACAGAAGCCAGGAAGCAGGGAGTCATCTTCGTCCGCTACCACAAGGAAAACCCGCCGGTGGCTGTCGCTTCCGACGAAGGAGTGCTGGTGACGGTGAGGGATCATGTGCTGCAGCGAGACGTCGAGATATGTGCCGATGTTCTGGTACTTTCCGCTGGTGTTATGCCAAACATTTCCGATGAACTGGTCAGCAAGATGAAACTCAACGCCAACCCGGAAGGATATTTCCTTGAGGCCCACGTCAAGCTGAGACCGGTGGAGATGGGAACCGAAGCAGTTTTCCTGTGCGGTACCGCCCATGGCCCAAAACTGATCTCCGAAGCTATTGTACAGGCAAACGCTGCTGCATCGCGGGCAGTGACGTTCCTCTCTAAGGATCAGATCAAGCTGTCGGCCATCAAGGCCGAGGTGTTCCCAGATCATTGTGTCAAGTGTCTGACCTGTGTCCGGTCCTGTCCATTTGAGGTGCCGCGGTTCAATGTGGCGGCAGGAGAGATCCAGATTGATCCGGCACTCTGTCAGGGATGCGGAGTATGCGCCTGTGTCTGCCCGAGACAGGCCATCAACCTCAACAACTATGAAGACGACCAAATTACCTGCGAGATTGAAACTCTGCTGGCGGAGGGAATATAATGGCTGATTTCAAACCAACTATTGTAGCGTTTTGTTGTGACTACTGAGGGTACTCTGCTGCGGACCTGGCAGGTTCGATGAGACTGACGTACCCCACGAATATTAAAATACTCCGCGTTCCATGCACCGGCAAAGTGGATGTAATGTACATGCTCAAGTGTTTTCAGGAAGGTGCCGACGGTGTTTGTTGTGTCGGCTGTCTTGAAGGCAATTGTCACTACAATGAGGGAAATCTCCAATGTCGGGAGCGGGTCAACCACATCCATGCTCTTTTAGAGGAGATCGGCATCGAAGGCGACCGGGTCAGGATGTATAACCTTTCGTCTGGCGAAGGACCGACCTTTGCCAAATACGCTCAGGAGATGACTGAACACATTATGTCCCTTGGACCCAATCCTTTGAAGGCAAAACCAAGAAAGGTTACTCCCCCTGCATAAGGGTGATTTCACTTGGCGCAAACCTTGTAAAGGATATGTCGAAGAAGGCTGCATAAGCCTAGCATAAGGAGATAACTATGTCTGTTGGCGTATTAAAAATAAGCGGGAAAAAGAAAAGCAGGCTCATGGACAAGGTCAAGAGTCTTCTGCCTGAAGGCGGGAACCTTGACATGTGTCTGACCTGTGGCGCCTGTTCTTCCGGCTGCCCGGCAACCGGACTGGAAGGGCTGGACCCACGAAAAGTTTTACGTATGGCAGCTCTCGGCATGGACGAGGAACTGTTGGCCTCGGACTGGCCGTGGATGTGTACCATGTGCCAACGTTGTATCTATGTTTGCCCGATGAAAATCGACATTCCCCAGCTGATCTTTAACCTGAGGAACAGCAGACCACGCGAGCTGCGCCCTAAAGGTATCCTGGGTTCATGTGACATGGCCCTGCGCAACGATACCTGCAGCGCCATGGGGGCCACCGAGGAGGACTGGCGCTTCGTGGTGGAAGACGTCGCCGAGGAGGTGCGCAACGATCAACCGGGTTTTGAAAATCTGCAGGCTCCCATGGACAAGCTGGGAGCCGAGTTCTACCTCAATCAGAACTCACGGGAGCCGGTGACCGAGCCCGATGAGATGATCCCTCTGTGGAAGATTCTGAATAAGGTGGGAGCCGATTGGACCTATGGCTCCAAAGGATGGGCGGCGGAAAACTACTGCCTTTTTCTCGCCGATAATGAGAGCTGGGAACATATTATCCGGGTCAAGGCCAAGGCGGTCGACGACCTGGGCTGCAAGGTATGGCTCAACACGGAGTGAGGACA
>CAYPPR010000022.1:0-62061 GCA_964412665.1 uncultured Desulfopila sp. | reverse complement strand
TGGAGTACTTGGGAGTGGACACCAAATAGTGTACGCTTTAACCGACTTTCAGGATTATAATGAAACCCGGCTTATTTCCCGTTTACCGGGCTGAGTGTTTCTCAAAACTATTCCCGGTAAATCTTACAAAAGCCTTACAGATTCGTGAAGAAGTAAAAAGATTTCTGGCGATGAGATGTTTTTTGGCAGGTGGGCGGATGAATTTTTCGTTTTTGCTGTAGGAGCTCCCGCCCGCCTGAGACAAGAAGCTCCGTTGTTTTGACTACTGCCCCATGAAGGGATAGTCAGTGTACCCTTCGGGTCCTGCTGTATAAAATGTTGCCATGTCGGGAACATTGAGCTGTGCTCCTCTTTGAAATCTCTCTACCAAATCAGGGTTGGCGAGAAAAGGTGTGCCAAAGGCGATGGCGTCGGCGCCGCCGCTGCCTAGCAGTTCGTTCGCTTTCTCTAGCGTGTAGCCACCGTTGGCGATAAGTATGCCGGGAAACACCGCACGGATATGCGGCAGAACAGGTTCTTCACCTTCGGCGTAAAGAAAATGGCCGGGAAGCGCTTCAAGCACATGGAGATAGACAATGTCCCGTTTCGCCAGTTCCGCGGCATAGCGGGTAAAGAGTTCTTTGGCATTACTGTCCCGCATATCGTTAAACGGGTTTACCGGAGAAATTCGCAGACCTACCCGTTCTTTTGTAGCAACCTTGATGACGGTATCAGCGACCTGCAGGGGAAAACGCATGCGGTTCTCTATGCTGCCGCCGTACTCGTCGTCGCGCTGGTTGGAGCAGTCCCGCAGGAACTGATCGAGCAGGTAGCCATTGGCCGAATGTACTTCGACGCCGTCAAAACCCGCCTCTAGACTTCTTTCGGTCGCCTCGGCATATTTGCCGAGCAGTACCGTCATGTCCTTTTCGGTCAGCGGCTTAGGCACAACATAGGGTTTCTTGCCCCCACGGGTAACGGCCATCCCTTTGGCGGCGATCGGGGAGGGACCAACCGGTGTTTGCCCGTTGAGGAAGTCGGGATGGGAGACCCGTCCCATGTGCCAGAGCTGCAGGAAGATACGTCCGCCGGCTTTGTGCACGGCTGTGGTTATTTCCCGCCACCCCTGTTGTTGCTCATCATTATATATCGCTGGGGCACCCACCCAGCCGTAACCGTCTTCGGAAACGGCGGTGGCCTCGGCTATTATGAGTCCGGCAGTGGCTCTCTGAGTATAGTATGTTTTCATCAGGTCATTGGGAATTCGTGACGCACCGGCTCTTCCCCGGGTGAGCGGGGCCATGATTGCCCGGTTGGGCAGCTGGATGGGACCGAGCTGTAAGGGGCTGTGTAAAGTGTTTTTCATATCTGGTTTCCTTGAGGTGGAGTATTGTTAGTTATGCAAACGGCTTGTGGAGACAGCCAGGTTTTTTTTTGGGGGGACAAACCATTTACTACTAATAGATAGCCTCGACTGCATAATCAAGGGTGCGGTCGCGCATGGAAATGGCCCGTCAGGATCACCCCGCCGACAAAACTTTTGTGGGAGGACTGCCGAAGACATAATGAGACATTATGACTCGTGTGGGTCAGCCAGCCCGCGAAGAAATCCCCGTTTCTCCTTGATTGGCAATCAGGCACATAAATTGCTTATAATTTGCAGAGAATTCAGCCACTGACTATGGCCGAAGAATATCGTTTCGATGAGATCGCGGCTTCGTCGACTGCGCAAGACAGGGAATCAACCCGTGGAGAAGAAATATGGATATAACCAAGTTTGCCATCCCAGAAATTATTTTTGGCCGAGGCAGTCTTAATTACGCTGGTCAGTGTGCTTTGCGGCTTGGGGCGAAAAAGGTCTTTCTGGTCAGTGATGCCGGTATCGAGGAAGCCGGTTGGGTGCAGCAGTTGATGGAGATTCTGAAAAAAGAAGGGGTGGAGTGGATCTATTATGCAGGAGTTACCTCCAATCCCCGGGATATTGAAGTGGAAGAGGGTGCTAAAATTTATCTGGAAAACGGTGCCGATGTGATCATTGCCATCGGTGGCGGCAGTCCGATGGATACCGCCAAAGGTATTGCCATCATTGCCAGTAATGGCGGTAAAATAAGGGATTATGAAGGGGCGAACCGGGTCAAGCGTCCCCTGCCGCCGATGATGCTCATTACCACCACCGCCGGCAGCGGTTCGGATATCTCGCAGTTCTGTATCATCACCGACGTGCAGCGGGCGGTGAAGATGTCGATAATCACCCGCACCCTGGTCCCAAATATTTCTATTATTGACCCGCTTATCCTGCGCACAAAAAGCGAAACGCTCATCATCCAGTCTGCCGTCGATGCCCTTGCCCATGCGATTGAGGCCTATGTCTCGACTATCGCTTCGCCGTTTACCGAGATGCAGTCTTTAAAGGCTATTGATCTTATCGTCAGGTACCTGCCCTGTGCCGTGGAATCACGCTCTCTCGAGTGCCTGGAGCAATTGAGCATCGCTGCGGTCTCCGCCTCCATGGCTTTCAGCAATGCCAGCCTTGGTGTGGAACATGCCCTGGCCCATTCTCTTGGGGGATATTTTGATATGCGCCATGGTGTGGTGCATCCGATACTGCTCACTGCGGTGATGCGTTTCAATTTAGAGGGTGCCGAAAGCAAGCTGGCCGATATCGGTCGGGTCATTCTGAATAGGAAGGTTGGCTCGCCTCGTGATACCGCTCTTGCCGGAATTGAAAAGCTCGATGAGTTTTTCGCCTCCTTTAAGGTGACGCAAAGACTGCGCGAGGAAATAGGCGAGGAGGGGAAGTATCTACTCAAGCCGATCTGTAAAATGGCGGTGAACGATGCCTGCAACCTGACCAATCCAAGGTCGGCTTCCTGGCAGGAACTGCTGAAAATTTGTGAGGAAGTATGGTAAAAAAAACAACCACTCTGGAAGATTTGATCGGCATTGAGCATAGCAAGCTTGGCTTCTATCAAGAACTGCAGCAGAAAGTGGAACAGCTAAAGAATTCCAATATGGAGTTGGAGAAAAAGCGCAAGGAGATCCAGGCGGTGCTTGACGGGATCACCGATCTGATGCTGGTTCTTTCCGAGGATTTAAAAATTCAGCGGGTTAACCATGTGTTCGCCGATTGGTTCCCGGGGATTGATCCCATAGGCCGGTACTGTTTTGAGATATTTCGCGGCCAGAGCAGCAAGTGTACAGACTGCCCGGCCGAACGTTCACTCGATCTTGAGGAAATCGTCAAGGATCTCTGTATATACAAGGTCAATGAGAAATTCCGGCATTTTGAAATCATCGCCTCGCCACTGAAAACGGATCCCGCCGGAGAAAGGAATGTGCTTCTTTTTAAGAGGGATGTCACTTTGGATAAAGAATTTCAGGCCCAGTTCTATCAGGCGGAAAAGATGGCCACGGTCGGCATTCTGGCTGCGGGGGTGGCCCATGAAATCAACAATCCTCTGGCGGCGATAAGCGGTTTTGCCGAGGGGCTGAAGCGGCGGATCGGACGGATAGAGGGCCAGGTGGAACCGGCAATTCTTGAAGATTTCACCGAGTACACCGGTACCATTATCAAGGAATGCCTGCGCTGCCGGGATATTGTCCAGACCTTACTCACCTTCAGTCGACCGGTGGCGTCAAGTCTTGGACCGGTCGATATGAACCAGTGTGTCAGGGATACCCTTTTTATTCTTAAACATCATTTTAAAGAGCAGCATAATGTTGCTGTGCAAACCGAGTTGCAGGCAAACCTGCCGGTTATCATGGGCGATGAATCACAATTAAAACAGGTAATAATCAATTTGTTTACCAATGCCTTTGATGCCACCAACGATGGTGATATGATTCGAATTATTACCAATGCCGCCCCGCATGGGGGTGTTGAGTTGATTGTCGAAGACTCTGGCTGCGGTATTCCCGAGGAACTGCATGATAAGCTTTTTGAACCTTTTTTTACTACGAAATCGGTAGGTAAGGGTATCGGTATCGGTCTCTCCACCTGCTATTCAATCGTTAATAATCATTGCGGTGAGATTACCGTGACCAGCAAAGAGGGGCAAGGGACCTCCTTCAAGGTATCTCTGCCGGGTATAACTTTATAATGGAACGAGAAAAATATACCATTCTGGCCATCGATGACGAAGAATCCATCAGAAGACTGCTGCGGAAAGAACTGACAACAAACCACCGGCAAGTTCTCACTGCCGCCGATGCCGGACAGGCGCGGGAGATGTTACGCACTCACTGGTTTGACGTTATCGTCATGGACCTGCGTCTGCCGGATATCCATGATCTTGATCTCTTGATCGAGATTAAAGAGAGTGTTCCGCATGTTGAAGTGGTGATGATTACCGGCCATGGCGATATTGACAGTGCCGTGCAGGCCATGAAGCTTGGTGCCTGTGATTTTATCCGTAAACCCTTCAACCTCGAGCAACTGGATCTGGTCGTGGAAAAGGCCCATCAGCGGGTGCTGCTTTCCCGTGAAAACACCATCCTGCGGCATAACACCAGTCTTGAGCAGCAGCCGGTGCAATTCATCGGCAACTCGAAGATCGTGCAGGATATCAAGTTCTTAATTAACAAGGTGGCGCCGGCGAAAATACCGGTCCTGCTCACCGGCGAATCCGGGGTCGGCAAAGACGTGGTCGCCAGGCTGATTCATCAGCACTCAGCTTGCTCCGGGCATACGATGATAATCAAAAACTGTGCCTCTCTGCAGAAAGATCTGGCTCGCAGTGAGCTCTTTGGCCACACCAAAGGTTCGTTTACCGGGGCCGACGAATCACGCGAAGGGCTGATGGCCTATGCCCATGACAGCACGCTGTTCCTCGATGAAATCGGCGAACTTCCTTTGGGCGTCCAGGCCTCGCTGTTACGCATCCTCGAGACCCAGACCTACCGCAGGGTCGGCGAAAAGGAAGAGCGAAAGGTCAATATTCGCTTTCTTTTTGCCACTAACCGCAACCTTGCCGAGGAAGTGGAACAGGGACGTTTTAACGAGGCCTTTTTCCATAGGATTAACGCCTTTAATATCGAAATTCCCTCCCTGAGTCAGCGAAAAGAGGATCTGCCATTGCTGGTCGATTATTTTTTGATACGCCTGAGCCCCGACAACACAACGTATCGCATCGTCGACAGGGCCATGGACTGTATTCTCCGCTATAACTGGCCGGGAAATGTCCGTGAACTGCGCAATGTTCTGGAACGTTCGATCATCTTGGCGGAAAATAACATCATCACCGAACGGTGCCTGCCCCGGGAACTGGTATCGTTATCCGAAGAGAACCAGGGAACGTTGACGCTGGAATCCGTCGAGAAAAATCATATTTTAAAGATGCTTGATTTCTTTGATGGGAATAGACAGAAGACTGCGGAAATACTCGGCATCGGCAGAAAAACACTGTACAGAAAACTGGAAAAATATGCCGGACATTGAGCGAAACACATGGTGCCGGGTCATTTTGACCTATTTGCCTCCTCGCCTGTTGCCTTCTGACCCACTTGAGGCTATAGTGCTGGTATCTGTTGTTTTTGCGGTGAATTTTCCCAAAAATCATCACCCAATGAGCCTCACCTTCCCCACTTGAGGGTCATTGTGTCATCATTGAGCGGCGCGAAGAATGTGTAAATATTCGTTTTAACTTGATATATTGTAGTGGCATGCCTTTTGCTTTATCTTTGTTGTGCACTAAAAAAGATATGGATCCAAAGGGAGCAGTACAGCATTCACAATAACCTCAGTTAAAAGGAAGGTATCATTATGGCAATTCGAGAAGAAGTATACGGCTATTTTATTCCCAGTGTTACCCTGATAGGCATCGGCGCGGCAAAAGAGATTCCGGCAAAGATCAAGGATCTTGGCGGCAGTAAACCGCTGATCGTCACTGATAAAGGTATAACAGCTGCCGGGATCACCAAACAGATTACTGATTTGCTTGATAAAGCCGAGATGAAATATGTCGTCTTTGATGAAACCATTCCTAACCCCACCGACAAGAACGTGGAAGCAGGGGTCGCAGCGTATAAAAAGAATGATTGTAACAGTCTGATTACCCTCGGCGGCGGCAGCTCGCATGACTGCGGCAAGGGTGTCGGCCTGGTTATTGCCAACGGCGGCAGAATTCAAGATTTTGAAGGTGTTGATAAGTCAACCAAGCCGATGCCTCCTTATGTCGCGGTCAATACAACCGCGGGGACTGCCTCGGAAATGACCAGGTTCTGTATTATCACCGATACCAGCAGAAAGGTCAAAATGGCCATCGTCGATTGGCGGTGCACCCCGGGTATCGCCCTTGACGATCCCCTTTTGATGATGGGTATGCCGCCGGCACTGACCGCGGCAACCGGAATGGATGCCCTCACCCACGCCGTCGAGGCCTATGTTTCCACCATTGCTACCCCGATGACCGACTCGGCCGCGGAAAAAGCTATTGAATTGATCGCCGTCCACCTTCGCCCGGCGGTTGCCAACGGCCAGGATATAGTGGCCCGTGAAGGTATGTGTTACGCGCAGTATCTCGCCGGTATGGCCTTCAACAATGCCAGTCTTGGCCATGTGCATGCCATGGCGCATCAGCTCGGCGGCTTCTATGATCTGCCCCACGGTGAATGTAATGCCATTCTGCTGCCCCATGTGTGTAATTTCAACCTGATTGCCAAGATGGACCGCTTCGTTAAAATTGCCCAGCTGCTCGGAGAAAATGTCGAAGGTCTGTCCAAGCGCGACGCTGCCGAGCGAGCGGTGGCGGCGATCAAAAAACTGTCCACCGATGTCGGCATTCCGGCGGGATTGATCGAGCTCGGTAAACGGTATGGTAAAGACGTCAATGCCGGTGATATAGACACCATGACCGGCAACGCGCAAAAGGATGCCTGTGGTTTGACCAATCCCCGCATGGTCAAAGATGACGATGTCAAAGCTATTTACAAGGCTGCATTATAATTGATTGTCTTTGCAGGAAGTTTCTAGAGTGAACTAAAGAGTTGTTGTGGGGGCACGGATTCGTCCGTGCCCCTCTTATTCGTTATTACCGAGGAGGAAAAAGATGGCTGACAAAATATTTCGAGTGAACATGTCTGATTTAACTACCAGGATCGAAGATGTTCCAGGTGAGTGGGCGGGGCTTGGCGGCCGTGGACTGACCTCCAACGTGATTGCCGCCGAGGTGGAACCGACCTGCCATCCGCTGGGCAAAAACAACAAACTGGTCATTGCGCCGGGATTGCTCTCCGGAACCCCGGCCGCCAACTCGGGCCGTCTTTCCTGTGGTGCCAAGAGTCCGCTTACCGGCACCATCAAAGAGGCCAATGCCGGTGGTTCTTCTGCCCAGATGCTGGCCAAGCTCGGTGTCAAGGCACTGATCGTTGAAGGTATGCCGCCAGAGGACAAATGGTACAGCCTGCATGTTACTGCCGATGGTGTCACCATCAATGAAGAAACTGAACTGATCGGTAAAGGCAACTACGACGTCATCGAAAAGATCAATGCACGTCATGGTGATAAAACCGGCGTGATCTCCATTGGCCCGGCGGGCGAGATGAAGATGGCCGCAGCCAACATCTCCATAAAAGATCCCGGTTCAAGGATTCGCTCCAGCGGACGCGGTGGTCTCGGCGCGGTGATGGGGTCGAAAAAGATCAAATTTATCTCCGTTGCGCCGACAGACAACAAAGTCGATATCGCCAAGCCGGAGGAATTCAAGGCCGCCAATCGGGCCTTTGCCAAGGCGCTGGTCGATAATCCCATCAGTCAGGCCCTGGGACAATACGGCACCAACGTTCTCGTCAATATTATCAACGAGGCGGGGGCACTGCCCACCCGCAACTTCACCAGCGGCCAGTTCGACGGTCACGAGGAAATTTCCGGGGAAACCATGCACGATACCATCGTCGCCCGGGAAGGCAAACCGAAACATAACTGTCATTCGGGATGCGTTATCAACTGTTCGCAAATTTATAATGACCCGGGTAAAAACTATAAAACCTCCGGGTTTGAATATGAGTCGATCTGGGCCATGGGCGCCGATTGCTGTGTACAAAACCTCGATCTCATCGCTGAAGCCGATAGTGTCATGGACGATCTTGGCCTTGATACCATCGAAACCTCGGTGGCCTTTGGTGTCGCCATGGAGGCAGGGCTGCTCGAATTTGGTGATGGTGAGGGGATCTGTCGTATCCTCCGTGAGGATATCGGCAAGGGTACGCCTCTGGGGCGAATTATCGGCGGCGGAGCAGGTAATGTCGGCAGGGCCTTTGGCGTCACTCGGGTGCCGGTGGTCAAAAATCAGGCCATTCCGGCCTATGACCCACGGGCCATCAAAGGTATCGGCATCACCTACGCCACCTCGACCCAGGGCGCCGACCACACCATGGGCTATACCATCGCCACCAATATCCTCGGTGTCGGCGGAAAGCTTGATCCGCTCAGTCATGAAGGCCAGGTGGAGCTGTCGCGTAATTTACAGATAGCCACCGCAGCCATCGATTCCACCGGCATGTGTCTGTTTATCGCCTTTGCCGCCCTTGATGACGCCACCTGCCTGCCGTCGCTGATCGACATGATCAACGCCCGGTTCGGCATAGCACTGACCGCCGATGATGTGACCAATCTCGGTATGAGTATTCTCAAAACTGAGCGGGCCTTCAATATGGCCGCCGGTTTTACCAGCCATGATGATCGGCTGCCGGAATTCTTCAAGGAAGAACCGATTGCCCCGCACAACGTCGTCTGGGATATTGACGATAAGACAATCGATTCCTTCTGGAATTTCTGATAGTCCCTCTATCTCCCGTCACATAGCCGGCATTATCGCACATTTATTTTTTGCGATAATGCCGGCTGTGAAGTTCTGTGCGTTGTTCATCTTGCCAATTCTATTTTGTCGTTCAGCTGCGAACCTCATAAGGACAATGCTCTTTAGTTTGCTTATGGAAATATGTTGAGTGCGGCCGGGCAAAATCGACAGGTAGGGACATTTTGCAGACGCGATGAGTCAATAAAAACGAACTGGAGTATTCCACTTTGCTGCAGTTTTGTGTAATGTGATGAATCATTATTATTGTCGCGAGCAATTAGCTATATTGAATATTGTGATTTAAGGAGATGCTTAGATGAGTAAAAAATGGGTGTATCGGTTTACCGAGCTGGATCAAATTGAAGAGTATGTCGGCGGTTCCTGGGATAATGTTCGGGGACTGCTGGGTGGCAAAGGGGCCAATCTTGCCGAGATGGTGCGTATCGGGGTGCCTGTGCCGGATGGTTTTATCATTACCACCGAGGCTTGTAACGAATACTTATCTCTTGGGGAGCAGCTGCCGGATGGTTTATGGGAACAGTTGACTGCTTCGCTGAACGAAATTGAGGCGGCAACGGGAAAGACCTTTGGCGATCCGAAAAATCCTCTTTTGCTTTCCTGCCGTTCGGGGGCAAAGTTTTCCATGCCCGGGATGATGGATACGGTCCTGAATATCGGTATGAATGATGAAACAGTTGCAAAACTGATTGAAAGCACGGGCGACTCCAGGGTGGCCTATGATCTGTATCGCAGACTGATTCAGATGTTTGGCAGCGTGGTGATGCATATCCCGGACGAAAAATTTGAAGAGGTTATCACCAGAACCCGTAAACAAGCAGGGGTTAAAACAGACACGGAACTTACCGGCGAGCACTGGATGGCGGTTACCGAGGAGTTCAAGAGCGTCTTCAGGTTTCATACCCACCATCACTTTCCAACGGAACCCTATGCCCAGTTGCAGATGGCAACCGAGGCGGTGTTTATGAGCTGGAATGGTAAGCGTGCTATCGATTACCGAAATGCTGCAGGGATCGCCCACGACTTAGGTACCGCAGTCACTATTGTCACCATGGTCTATGGAAATCTTGGAGACGATAGTGGGACAGGTGTTGCTCTTACCAGAAGTGGCACGACCGGGGAACGGAGAATTGAGGGGGATTACCTGACCAATGCTCAAGGAGAGGATGTGGTCGCCGGTATTCGGAAGACCAAGGACCTGTCCGAACTTAAAAAAGAGATGCCAGAGGTACACGCGGAATTTGAGCGAGTGGCGATGTTGCTTGAAAACCATTACCGTGAAATGCAGGATGTAGAGTTCACTATCGAAAAGGGCAAACTGTGGATGCTGCAGACCAGAGACGGCAAAAGGACCTCTCAGGCTGCAGTGAGAATAGCTGTGGATATGGCCGAAGAAGGGCTTATCAGCAAAGAAGAAGCGCTCATGAGGGTTACCCCGGAACAGCTGGACTTTTTCTTTCATCCTCAATTTGACCCCCAGTCAATAAAGGCGGCAATCCAGGATAACAAACTGCTGGCCACAGGGCTCAACGTCTCTCCAGGTGCTGCGGTCGGAGTGGTTGCGCTCGACGCGGATCTTGCTGAACTATGGGGCAAGGAAGATGGCAAGAAAGTCATAATGGTTCGCCCGGAGACGAGGCCGGATGATGTACACGGAATGCTTGCTGCCCAGGGAATTGTAACCAGCAGGGGAGGCCGGACCAGCCATGCCGCCCTGGTTGCCCGTCAGTTCGGTACTCCTGCCGTGGTCGGGGTTGAAGATATGGATATCGACCTGACCAGGAGACATATCACTGTTGGCGACATGGTGATAAAAGAAGGTGAATGTATCTCTGTTGATGGCACAACCGGGAAAATATTTCTTGGTGAGATCGCGACCATAGATCCGGATATTAAAGACGAATGGCTGCTTAAGCTTCTTGCCTGGGCCGATGAGTTCCGAACCCTTGGGGTCTGGGCCAATTCTGACTATCCGGTGGATGCATCCCGTGCCAGGGAATATGGCGCCGAGGGAATTGGTCTCTGCAGGACCGAACATATGTTTATGGAAAGTGAAAGACTCCCCTTCGTACAGAAGATGATCCTTGCTGAAATGGACGTTCAGCGAAGCGAGGCTATTAAATCTCTGCTACCGTACCAGCGGGAAGATTTTGCGGGTCTGTTCAGGGTGATGGATGGTCTGCCGGTGGTGATCAGGCTCATCGACCCACCGCTGCATGAATTTCTTCCTGATCATGTCTCCCTGGTCAGAGAGTTGTCAGACCTGAAGATCCAGTTGCAACATGCTCCAAACCTTGATGCTATTGATGATCTGCTTAAGCAGGTGCGGAGCAAAGAAAAAGTACTGAGCCGGGTCGAAGTCCTGCGGGAAGACAATCCTATGCTTGGACTACGCGGCGTGAGACTTGGCATTCATTTTCCGGAATTACCAAAAATGCAGGTGAGGGCGATTTTTGAGGCGGCCTGTTTGGTGACCAAGGAGGGTGGTGATGTGCGGCCGGAGATCATGATCCCCCTCACGAGCCATGTCAACGAGCTGAAAATCCAGCGTGAGTCGCTTGAAACGGAGGCCGGGAAGGTAATGGAAGAAATGGGGGTTAAGATAACCTATAAGTTTGGCACCATGATTGAGATACCACGGGCGGCACTGACCGCAGATAAGCTAGCCGAGTACGCCGAGTTCTTCTCATTTGGAACCAATGATCTAACCCAGACCACCTTTGGTATTTCAAGAGATGATGCCGAGTCCGGATTCCTGATTGAATATATGGTGCATGGTATCCTGCCCGACAATCCGTTTGAAACCATCGATCCCGATGGGGTAGGCGAGTTGATGCGAATTGCCGTGGAAAAGGGACGAGCGACCAAGCCAAATATTAAGCTGGGCATCTGTGGGGAACATGGCGGCGAGGCAAAATCTATCGCCCTGTGTCACAAACTTGGCCTGAATTACGTTTCCTGTTCCCCTTTCCGTGTGCCTTTGGCTAGATTGGCTGCGGCAAGAGCTGCAATTGTTGCCAAGAATTGACTGCCTGTTGAGGAGCGAAGTGGTAAAAGAGAAGGGTCTTTGCTTGACTCTTCTCTTTCAAAAACGCCCGAGTTGAAGTGAGTAATATAACTAAAAAGGGGCCTTCCAAGATCTTCTATCGCGACGAATCAAACATCGTGTCTCCTGCAATTTGCATCTATTGGGAAAGGAGCCTTGAACCTCGTTCTTGATTAATATGGGCCCGGTGTCATTATTGCGCATCGCTGCATGTAACTTCTCTCTTTTTTGCTGTTCTTCTCGTTAAGCATTAGCAAGTCTTGTGTAATTTTTCTCTTCTGTGTTGACAGCCTAACATCTTGGTTATACACTGAGGATGTGCACGAACATGTTTTTTCTTCATCCATCGTAGCAGGCAGACAGGAGTCAAAATATGGCAATCGGCAAGATTTCACCGGCGGAGGCTTGCTCGAGATGTGATCTGGAACTCTTCTCTTTTGAAACGACTGACGGGGTAACCCAGCCAGTGGGCTTTGCCGGTCAGAGTCGAGCTTTTGAGGCTGTTGCTTTTGGGGTCGGCATACACCACCAGGGTTTTAATCTCTTTGTCACGGGTCCCGAAGGGAGCGGGCGGCATGAGATGATCCGGACGGTTGTACGAGAGAAGGCAGCGGCTGAACCGGCTCCGTCCGAGTGGTGCTACGTCAACAACTTTAAGCGTCCGCATCTCCCGCGGGCCTTCTCCTTTCCCTCCGGCCAGAGTACGGTCTTCAAAAAAGAAATGTCTGGTTTGATTCTCGGCTTGAAGTCAACCCTGCCCGCTGTTATCGAGGCAGATGATTTTAAGGAAAAAATCAAAACCGTCAATGAAGCGTTGCGGCAAAATATTGATGCCCTTATTCACGAGGTGGAAGCGAAGGCCAATGCGGACAGTATTGCTTTGGTCAAGAGTGAGGAGGGTATAATGCTTACCCCCATGGATGGCAACAGGAAGCCTCTTGATCAGGTGGCCTTCCAGCATCTGCCGCTGGAGACAAGGAAAAATCTGGAAGAGGTGGTCGCCAAACATCAGAACGCTCTGCAGGATGCGGTCAGCCGGATAGCCATTCTGAAAAAGGAGGCAGAAGAGATTCGAGCAAAGTTGAAGAATGATTTTATCAGCGAGGCAGTAAATTCCCTGATCAACCCCCTGAAAACAAAATATGACAAGAGGTCCGAGGTCCGAGAATATCTACACGATGTGGCAGATGACATCATTATCCACGCCGAAGAATTTCTCTATAAAACCGATGGGGAACGGGACATCCTAGCCCGTGTTTTCACTGTTCCCACGCCGTCTTTTGAACGGTATGAAGTGAATATCCTGGTGGGCAACCACGCCACCGGGGCACCGGTGATCTTTGAAGATATGCCGACCTATCAAAAGCTGCATGGCCGGATAGAGCATGTTGCCAGAATGGGCATGTTGACAACCCATTTTACCCTGATTAAACCGGGAGCACTGCACCAGGCAAATGGCGGCTACCTCATTCTTGATGCCCGTCGTCTGCTGATGCAGCCGTATGCCTATGAGGGCTTAAAACGGTCGTTACGTTCCGGTCAGATCCGCATTGAGCCCCTTGAACGACTGCTGGGCCTGATGAGTACGGTTTCCTTAGAGCCGGAACCAATCCCCTTGGCAACAAAGATAGTTCTTGTCGGCGATACCCTGCTTTATTATCTGCTCAGATACTATGACCCGGAGTTCCATTCATTTTTTAAGGTGCAGGCCGATTTTGAACAGAACATGGACCGTTCGCCGGAAAATATCAATCTCTTTACCTCGTTGCTGGCGACCATGATTGCCAGGGAGAAGCTGCTGCCGATGAACCGAAAGGCGGTGGCCGGGTTGATCGAATATTCAGCCAGAGCGGCCGGGGACGCAACCAAGCTCTCTCTGGCTATGGAAGACCTCGTTGATGTTATGAAGGAAGCCGATTATATTGCCCGGCAACAGGACAAAACATTGACCGAGGCAGAGGATGTCACCGCTGCCCTGGCGGCGAGAAAACGACGAGGCGGACGTATCAGGGACACGTTGTTTGAGGCGACTCGGCGAGGGGTGCGGCATATTGAAACGTCAGGGGAATGTATTGGCCAGGTAAACGGTCTGTCGGTGATTGTTCTTAATGCCGACTCCTTTGGCGTGCCGACGCGTATTACCGCGCGTACCAGACCCGGCAAAGGTGAGGTGCTGGATATTGAAAGAGAGGTCGAACTTGGCGGCCCTCTACATTCAAAAGGAGTGCTCATCCTCGATTCCTTTCTCAGCAGCCGGTATGCCAGAGAAATGCCGCTCAGTCTGCAGGCCGGTCTGGTGTTCGAACAGTCCTATGGCGGCGTCGAGGGCGACAGCGCCTCCTGCGCCGAACTCTGCGCCTTGCTGTCATCTTTGGCCGAGGTTCCCGTCCACCAGGCCATAGCCATAACCGGTTCCGTCAGCCAGCAGGGCGAGATCCAGGCTATTGGCGGGGTCAATGAAAAAGTGGAAGGCTTCTTCGATCTTTGCGCGGCACGGGGCCTCAGTGGCGCAGAAGGAGTCATCATTCCGGCGGCCAATGTATCCCACCTGATGCTGAAAAATGAAGTGGTTGAAGCCATTGTTGCGCAACAATTCCATCTCTGGTCTGTTACCACCGTTGATGAGGCCATTTCCTTGCTGACCTCCATGCCGGCCGGCGAACGGGGCGACGACGGCGAATATCCGGAAAAGTCGGTCAATGGTCGGGTGGAAGCGACCTTGCGATCATTTGCCGTAACCATCCAGATGTTTGAAAAAAATGAATTTAAAGAGGAACAATTGCCGGAATCCTCGCCCACCATTGATGTCCCAGCCACGCAGTCGGATAGAAAATAGAGCCTGCCAAGGAGCAGTTCGGGAGTCAATCGGCTATTAATCCACAGGGACAAAAACATATCCTTGGGCATGGTAACCGATCAGCAAAACGTAGCCATTGGCGACAAATTTTGATCACCCTCGGTTGTGGCGGGGCAGGGCAACGATCTGTCACTTGCCGCAGAATTTCTGCGATTGTGATTTTTTTTTGAGATTTTTGAAAAGTTGCTCCTGTTTGTGCAGAAAGCGTATGCCGATTTTAAAGGCAGGTTTGTTCTGATAAAGACAGGAATCCATCCAGATGGACTCGGCCGTGATGGCAAGTAGCTCGCTGTCCTCTTCCTGTTCTTCGGAAAAGAGGACAAGAGCATAGTCGTTGCTGTGCAAAGTGTCGAAGAAGAGATGTTTACCATCAATAGCCAATTTAGGCATGATCAGGCAGGCGCCTTCAGGAGAAAAATTGATAACGGTGGTCGTTATCATTCCTGGCAGAGATATTTTGGCGTGCATGTCAAGTAGACCGACGCGCATTGTCAGGTCGTGTTCGAGTCTGTTGGATCTGAAAAAAAATGAACCCATTTGTAATTTCCACAGTCGTGTCGCTTACCCGGCAGATGTCTATTCCGGTTAGAGTATCCATGCAGTGATCGAGTAGAGACGTGCTGATTTTAACAAGTTCAAGCAGCAGAAGGGCAAAGAGGACACGAGAGTGACTTTTCTCAAGCTGCTTGTTACTGCATAGTAGGTAATTTAACGAACATTGTCAAATGAAGCACTTCTACCTCTATCATATTACTCCATTTATGTGCCGATCGCCGAAACACTACTCATGTGGCGGCGGTGATGAGCAAAAAACTGCCGACATCGTCAGGTTGCCCAGCTATTGAAAAACATTCTTGCCGCCCTTTTTGCAGCTGGTCATCGTATCCGTTGACAATATCGGATTATTCTTTGATAATGGACTGTTTTTTGCTCGTTATTGATTGGTAGAGCAGTCTATCAATTTCCAACTACCCTTTATCGTTATTACTAACAGAGGAGGTAACAATGAAACTCGCATCGTATCTGAAACACCTGACAGTTGCAGCTTTGACGCTCGGCTTTTTCTATGCCGGAAACGTCCAGGCAGCCGAGGATCAAAATTTTCTTCTGGCTACAGCCAGCACCGGAGGGACGTATTATCCGGTGGGTGTTGCCCTGTCTACCCTGACCAAGGTCAAACTACAGCCGAGCCATAAAATCGGCATGTCGGCCATCAGCTCCGCCGGTTCTGGAGAAAACATCAAACTGATGCGTGACAATGAGGCCCAGTTTTCCATCCTGCAGGGGTTGTATGGTTACTATGCCTGGAACGGTAAAGGACCTCTCGCCCAGGAAGGACCGCAAAAGGAAATGCGTTCGGTCTCCATGCTCTGGCAGAATGTTGAACACTTCACTCTTCTCACCGACAAGGCGAAGACCGGTACCATCACCGATATGGTCGATCTGAAAGGCGAGCGGGTATCGCTTGGCAAAAAGAACTCCGGCACCATCGGCTCCAATGAGGTGATTCTCAGTAACCTCGGTGTGGATATTGAAAAGGATTATGACCTGGTTTATGTCGGCTACGGTCCAAGCGCCGATGCCTTGCAGAACGGCCAGATTGCCGCAATGTCAACTCCGGCCGGTGTCCCGGCCAGTGCCGTTACCCGTGCCCTGGCTACCATGGGAGATAAAGCAACACTGCTCAGCTTTACCGAAGAGCAGGCTAAACAGGCGGATGGCGGTCTTGGTCTCTGGACGCCGTATCTCATTCCCGCCTCGGCCTATCCCGGTCTGAAAAAAGATGTCATGACCATCGCACAGCCCAACTTTCTTGCCGTTCGGGCGGATATTGACGACGAGACCGTCTATCTCATTACCAAGACAATTTATGAAAACCTCCCCTTCCTGAATGCAATTCATAAGGCCACCACGGCGATGAGTGTCGATAAGGCACTTGCCGGGCTGCCCATGCCGCTGCATCCGGGCGCTGCTCGTTACTATCGGGAGATTGGTATGGATATACCCGAGAAGCTTATCGCCAAATAAGATGGCGTCGTAAAAAATCTTCACCTGCGAAGCGTAAAACTTTTACATAGCCATTTTGGAAGCCGACTTTTTACGGGTTTGACATGAAGACCGGCAGCAGGGACAATGGTAACTGAGGATGAGACTGCAGGAGAGCGAGCGTGGAAACAAGCGAGATTTTTCAGACGTACAAGTCAGGGGCGATTAAGGAAAAGATAATTTTTGTCCTGGGGGTCGCGGTTTCCCTGCTGCATGTCTATTTCAACATCCTCACCGTTTTACCGAGTCTTTGGCAAAACGCGCTGCACTACTCAGGTTTTGCCCTGCTCTGTTGTCTGACGTACCCCTTGGGCGGCAGCAGGCAAAAGTCGAAATGGTTGCTGGCTGTCGATCTTTTGCTGGGCATATCCGCCGCGACTGCTGCTGTCTATATGATCTCCATGGAAGATGCCATCTATGCACGGGGGGTTCATCTGTCTTCTGCCGAATGGTTTGCCGGTTCGGTGCTGATCCTCACCGCCCTGGAATTTACCCGGCGAACCACCGGCTGGGTCATTCCGTTTCTTATTGTTATAGCCCTTACCTATGTCGGCTGGTGGGGAGCGATGCTCGACGGAGTGTTCAGATTCAGCGGACTGAGCACGGAAACCCTTCTCTTTCGCTCGGTCTACGGTGATGACGGTCTCTTCGGCAATATTGCCCTGATCTCGTCGACCTTTGTCTTCATGTTCATTCTTTTCGGGGCCTTTTTGCTCCGCTCCGGTGCCGGGGAATTCGTTATTAATCTGGCTCGGGCGGTTGCCGGAAAAACGGTCGGTGGACCGGGCCTGGTGGCGGTTTTTGCCTCCGGCCTGACCGGAACCATATCCGGTTCCGCCGTTGCCAACACCGCCTCCACCGGGGTTATCACTATTCCCTTAATGAAAAAAGCCGGGTTTAATGCAAAATTTGCCGCAGGCGTTGAATCGGCATCGTCAACCGGAGGACAGCTCATGCCGCCAATCATGGGCGCCGGCGCCTTTGTTATGGCCAGCTATACGCAGATTCCTTATACCACTATCGTCACTGCCTCGATCCTTCCGGCCATTCTCTATTTTGCCAGCGTTGCCTTCTATGTGCGCATTGAGGCAAAAAAATGCAACATTAGCGTGATCGACGATGAGGATGTCAAGCTCCTGGATGTCCTCAAGGAAGGCGGCCTGCCTTTTTTGTTACCGATCGGCGCTTTGATCGGCATGCTTATTTCCGGCTTTACCCCGACCTATGCCGCGGGGATCTCAATTCTGGCCGTCATTGTCGCCTCCTGGCTCACGCCAAATAAAATGGGCATCAGGGCGATCATGGAGGCCCTTGCTCTTGGCGCACGGAATATGGTCATGACCGGCATCCTGCTGTGCAGCGTCGGTCTGATCGTCAATGTTATCGCCACCACCGGCATCGGCAACACCTTTTCCCTGATGATAACCGAGTGGGCCGGCGGCAGTCTGATTATCGCCATTGGCTTGATTGCGCTTGCTTCGCTGGTTCTCGGCATGGGATTGCCGGTAACCGCGGCTTATATCGTCCTGGGTACCCTGTCCGCTCCGGCCCTCTACAACCTGATTGTTGATTCTCAGATAACCGAAATTATTGCCAAGGGGCTTCTTTCCGAGGAGGCCAAAACTATTTTCATGCTCGCCCTGCCGGAGAAAGCCACTCTGCTCAACCAGGCAATGTCCCTTGAACAAGCCAGAGCAATCCTCGAGGCGGTTCCCGTGGAGCTGGCGGGAACCATACGCGATATGGCCGTTTCCCCTCACGCTGCCACCTTTGCCCTGCTTTCTGCCCACATGATCATATTCTGGCTCAGCCAAGACAGTAATGTCACTCCGCCGGTATGTCTGGCAGCCTTCACTGCAGCAGCCATTGCCAGGACCCCGCCGATGCAGACCGGCCTCTATTCCTGGAAACTTGCCAAGGGGTTGTATATCGTACCGATTCTCTTTGCCTACACCCCTTTTCTCGGTGGCAGCTGGGCAGATGATTTCACTATATTCTTTTTTGCCTTCATCGGTCTGTATGCCTTTGCCGGAGGTTTTCAAGGCTTTCTTGAAAGTCGTCTCAACCCATTTCAGCGTATTCTGTCGCTTGTCTTGGCCTTTTTTCTCATCGCGCCGTTGCCAAACCTGATTCATGCCGCCGCGACAGTGGTGTTTGTCGCCCTTTTTGTGTATAATTTTAAACAGCAGGCCGTCTCTTCACAAACAACATCGCCATGATTCAAGACACTCTTTTTTCTATCGCATACGGCACTGATCAACTCGCTCTTTCTCTGCCGGCCCATACCAGGCAACTGCAGCTGCAGGAGCCGCAACGGGTAATCAGCCCGGTTCTTTTTCAAAAAAGACTGGCGGATTTCCTGCGGCAAAAAACGCTGGACCTGGCTAGGCCGGTGCTTGTCGTGGCTGATAAAACCCGACTCTGCGGCTATCCGGACTATCTGCCTCTTCTTATCGGCGGCCTTGAACAGCACGGCATGGATCCTGCCGATCTGAAAATTATTATCGGCTACGGTACCCATGCCCGTCAAAGTGATGAGGAATGCCGGCAGGCCTATGGTACGGTGTACGACCAGGTGGCTTTTATCCATCATGATTGTCAGCAGGAAGACGGTTTCAAGGAAGTTGGTTGTACCTCTCGGGGCACCCCCATCCGTTTTCGCCATGATTTGCTCCGGGCCAGTGCCATCATTACCATGGGGGCGGTATCCCACCACTATTTCGCCGGCTATGGCGGCGGCAGAAAGTTGGTCTTTCCAGGCTGTGGCGAGCGCGATGCCATCTATATAAACCATGGGCTGTATCTTGATGGTGCTGCTGGAACCATTGCTCAAGGCTGCCAACCGGGCATCCTGGAGGGCAACCCCCTGGCGGAAGATCTGTTTGCAATTGAAGAAAAACTGCCCGCCGACCTGGCCATTCACGGCGTCCTCGACTCCCATGGTGATCTCGCTGATCTGCTGGTTGGTCACGGACGGGAAAATTTTCTTGAGGCTTGCAGGCGCCACGGGAAAAACTGTGAGATCAGCTCGCCGCATTTTGATCTCGTCGTTGCTTCCGGCGGGGCCTTTCCCAAGGATATTAATCTCATCCAGAGCCATAAGGCCATCCACAACGCGGCCATGTTTGTTCGTGACGGCGGCCTGCTGCTGCTCTATGGAGAATGCCGGGACGGGATAGGTTCCAAGACCTTTCTGCCCTGGTTTTCCCTGGACTCCTTTGATGCCGCGTTCAAGGAGCTGTCCGAACATTATCAAGGTAATGGCGGCACGGCGCTGGCCATGATGACCAAATTGCAGCGGATTCGTATCGGCATGGTCAGCAGTCTCGATGCTGCGACCTGCAGGCTGATCGGTATGGAACGCTGGTCCCATGATCAGGTCGCAGCCTATCTGGCCGAACAGCGAAAAGAGCAGACTATTGCCTGCATTGCCAATGCCAGCCTGACCGTAAAGAGGTAGGACTTCTCGTAACAGGTCCTGCACACAGCAGGAGAGCTAACATGGTGACAGTTGCACCCCCGTGCTGGACAGACAAGGAAATGAAAACCCTGCTGGCAAGGCTGGCCGGCTGCCGCCGTATTCTCTTCTGGGGGGAAATGGGCGTCGGTAAGTCGACCCTGGCGGTAGAGCTGCTACAGATGTTCTACCGAGTGATCGGCCATGGCCAGCTGCTCGAGCTCGATCCCGGCTCGCCGCCTTTTGGCATTCCCGGCGCAATATGCCGGGGCTGGTGGGGCAGGGAAGGCCTGCACTTCGGCGATGTCCAGGCCCTGTGCACGCTGAATGGCGGCCGCTTTCGCCTGCCGCTTGTGCTTGCCGCCGGCAGGTTGGCAGACCTTGCCGAACAGGCCGAAAGCAACGGTCCACTGCTCATCGATCCTCCGGGGGTGGTGCGTGGTGTGGGCGGGGCCGAACTTTTGACCGCCCTAGCCGAAGCCCTGCATGTCGATGCCATTGTGGCAGTGCACCCGGAGAACAAAGGGCTGCCCATGGCCGTCGAAATCAGTACCTTGCACGGCCAGCTCATCACCGTCACCGCCTCCTCTGCCGCGAGGCGTCCGCCAAAAACAGAACGAGCAAAGCATCGTAGCCGGTTATGGGAGGAATTTCTCGGCAGCAGCGGTGAAATGGTTGTCGACCTCGATATCCTGCCGGTTGTCGGGACACCACCGCCCGCTGAGGTGCCCTCCGCCTGGTCGGGACGGCAGGCAGCAATGCTCAATGGCGCCGGCGAGACGATCAGCATCGGCGAAATCGTCTGCCTAAAGAGAAAAAAGCTGACCCTGCGGATGACATCATGCGCTCCGGGGAAAGCGGCGATGCTTCTGGTTCGGGACTGTGGCCGGGATGGCGCCGGCAGGCTGGCAACCCTCGTGCCCGTCATCAAGGCCCAGGTCACACCAAGCGCCCCTGTGGAAATGATTGCTCCGGAAATCCCAACAACGACAGCCACCTCGGCAATCTCCAGCCATCTCGGTCCGGCCTGGGCCACCCTGGTCGGCGGCGTTTTTGGCGATCCGCTGCTGCATGTGCGGTTACGTCACCGCAAAAAGAGCCTGCTCTTTGATCTCGGTGATCCGGCGCGACTGGCCGCCAAAGTGGCACATCAGGTACAGTGTGTCTTTTTGAGTCATGCGCATCTCGATCATATCGGCGGTTTTCTCTGGCTGCTCCGCTCGAGAATCGGACCCTTTCCACCCTGCAGGTTTTTTGGCCCGGCGGAGACGATCAAACGGCTGGAAAACTTTATTGGCGCTATTACCTGGGACCGCATAGAAGAGAACGGACCGGTTTTTGATGTCGCGGAAATTGACGGTGACAGGTTACGCCGTGCCAGGCTGCAACCAGGAAAAACGATCCTCCGCCTTGCCGACCAACCGATCGTGGCGGACAAAATTTTTATGGAGAAGGACTACACCGTCAAGGCCGTGGTCTGCGACCATAATATCCCCTCGGTGTCCTACAGCCTCGAGTTCCATCAGGAGATCAAGGTGCGCAAGGAACGGCTGGAGGCCGCCGGCTGGCCGCCAGGTCCCTGGCTTGGCAGTCTGAAGCTGTGTGTCTGCAACGGCGGGCTGGATAAGCTCATTGACTTGCCGGACGGCAGCAGAAAGAGTGCAGCGGAGTTGATAGATGAGCTGCTTATCATTTTGCCCGGCAAAAAACTCGTCTATGTTACCGATCTGGCAGACAGCCCTGAAAATCGCCGCAAAGTCATCGGTCTGGCCAAGTCGGCGCATACCCTGTTCTGCGAGACGCCTTTTATGGCCGCTGATGCTGATAAGGCTAAAAAGACCCAGCATCTGACAACGCTGGCCGCCATCGGCATCGCCCGCGATGCAGGAGTGGAGCGGCTGGTCCCCTTCCATTTTTCAAAACGATATGAACGAGATCCGCAAATTGTTTACGTTGAACTCCTCGCTGCTGCTGGACCAGTGCGGATTCTCGGAAATTTCCGTTCAAATTGAGAGATGCAGTATGCGAAGCACGAAACAGGGTTGGCTGAGGCCATTGGCTCTGCAGCATCTCCCCCTGTTTTTTCTGATAACAATTTTAATCGGGGGATGGTGCATTATGGAAAAAGACGTGTCGGCGGCCGGGAAAACGGCAATGTCTTCGAAAAAGATTACCCTGTTTCTCGCCGGGAATGTGATGACCGGCCGGGGGATAGACCAGGTGCTGGCCCATCCTTCGAATCCGATAATTATTGAGCCTTTTATTCTTGGGAATAACATTTATATTCAATCCCTTGTGCAGGGTTGGAATGGATTCTTTTTGTCAAGACAGTGTCTTTGGTGTAATTCATAGAAAACACAATAGAAATTATCAACTATGAGTATTCAGGAGGGGCTTATGAAAAAAAATATTTGTGCGGCAACATTTTGTGCATGCATTTGCATTTCAGGAATAGCTTTTGCCGAGAATGTACAGGAAGAAGCCATTAATAGCTTGAGTACGGCTCAGAACTTCTTGAAGAAGGGAAACTATTCTAAAGCACTCGAGGAAATTAACTATGCGATGACTAAAATCAACGAATTGACGGCTGAAGGACTGTTGTCTTTTATTCCCGATCCGCCGGAAGGATACACACTGGTAAACAAAAATTCTCAAGGTGTAGGACAAGGAGCTGCCATCATCGGAAATGCCGGTGCCACCGGCAGTTATCGCGGGCAGGGTGATCAAAGTCTGGAACTGAATATTTCCATCGGAGGCATGGTGGGGCAAATGGGTAGTCTGGCGGCGTTTGGTGCCATGATGTCAGGCATGGCGCTGGAGGCAGGCATGAAAACAGTTAGAATCCAGGGTTATACCGGTACTATAATGTTTGATAAGGACAACTCCAGCGGGAACCTGACCATTCAGGTGGGCGACAAGACATCTGTGCAGATCGAAGGGAATGTCATCGAAGCAGCAGATGATATGAAAATATTGGCCGAAAAAATTGATCTGGTCGGACTGGATGAAAAATATTAACAGGCAACCTTAAGAATGACACGGCTTTTTCCGGCCTTTCTCAAGCACCTTCCGCTGGTGGTTTTCCCAATCAGTTGCCATCTTTTGGGAACGTACGCGGTTAAAACGTACCGGTAAAAGGCGAACGTTAATACCATATTGACGAAGCTGCCCGCCGGTGAACATTTCGGCAGTGACCGGCGGTGCAGTCGGGCAGGCAGAGATCCAGTCTTTGACATAGCCATGCCAGTCATCATATTTTTTCATATAGATAGCCATGTTTTCAGAATTACCAATGGCAAACCGGTCGTTGCAGCCTTCGAACATGTGAAAATCAGGTACATAGATGTAGTTTAAATCGAGCCCAGGCAAGTGGGGCAATGCACGTTCAAAAAAGAGATCAGGCCGACAGCGCAGGACAACGTCATAGTGAATACCGTTTTCTTTTTCATAAGCTTGCCTCAGCTGGTCACACATTTTTAGACCATACAACTGCTGCAGATAACGTTGTATCCCAACTTTTAGTTGACAGTCCCGGCCATTGAGCAGGTTGCCTTCCTCGAGATGGTGATCCGGAATTACTTGAAGCACTGTTGGATTCAAAATCGAAGAATATTCAGCATTTGTATCATCAGGTACATACATAAAGAGGTCGACATGGCCATAATGAGCTAAAGGCTTGAAAAGATTTTCCTGAAGATTTTGATAAGTCTGATCCAGCCTGGAGCAGCGTCCTGACAGGCATACGGCAACTCGAGCCGATGGCTTCAGAAATTGTGCAGGACGAGGCTTAATGCCATCGATCCTGCGATGTCTGATCAAAGGGTGGTCGGTATACCAGTCTTCGACAATTTCTGAATGGGACTGGTGATATGAGCGGTCTTTTTTTTGAGGCAGCCCCCGTGCCGAGAATGGGCTATCCGGCGCATGTGCATTCAGGCTCTGGCGCAATTTCTTTTTGAGTGCGCCTGCAAGGAAGGTTGTGGGGATTTCCCAGTATTTTTTTCGTTGGCCGAATTTTTGGTTTCCGACACTGGTCGCGGTTACCAGGTTGCACTGAAGCCGGTGAGGATGATAGAGCAGACTCGCCATATGGTAAATAATATGCTGGGCATAAAGCCATGACTCACTGTCAAATCCGCTATAATAAGGCAACAGAAATGAAAGGGTTTCCCGATGGAAAGCATTGAACGCACCATCAAAGGCATATCCCAGGTTGACGGCACGTCCTTCTTTGTAATAATGGTGTTCATTGCGCGTATACCCGACGGCTGGTTCCCATTCCAGCAAGAAGCGCTCAAATGTTCTGAAAGGATTACCGGTCAAGGGGATATCAAGTTGCCGGGCCAATTCCGGGTCTTCCCTAAGGGTACAGCCATCATCTAAAAATATGTAATAAAGATAATTGTTGCCGGAGTTTCTGGCGCGCTCAAGAGCTCGCCACAGCAATAAATTGCGACCTTCGCTCCAGCTTAAATCATCCTCTGAAACGCCCGACTCCTGACGGTTGAGTACAATGAGATCACAGGAAGAATGAGCAAGGTCAGGCAAGGAATTACCTGAGACCCGCCGGCTGAGATAAAGAAAATATTTCTTCATCTCAGCTCCCAGTCAAGGCAGCCACATCATCGAGCCAGGCTGACAGGATATCCAGCTCCGCTTCTTCGACAATGGCTTCATGAGCAAGATAAACATAGGTATTGAAGAGGTTGTCGCTGATGGATGCTTCGGAGCGGATAGGTTTCTGCACTATTTCCAAGATACGTTCAATATCCATATAGAGCGGCAGTTCAGAGGCAAAATCAGCTTTTAGGTCATGGGCGTTACGTACCTGACGTACAGTGGGACTCAAAAACCCCAGTTGATAACCGGCAGCCCATAGAATAGGCTGAGCCACATAACTGCGCAGAATGTCGGTTACACGAAAGTTTACCAGTGCCGGCAAATACATCAGCGCTAACAGCTCGCGGCGGAATACCGTATTTTGTGAATTGAAAGGCGAAAAAGTTCCGCAGGGCAGTACTACAGGCGTCCTTTGTTCAAATTCACAGGACTTATTGGACGTGAGCCGGTAGATGGCATCTACATCCGGATCATCATCAACCAGGCCTTGCCAGATGCCTACTTGGACGGCTTGAATCGTAAGCGTGCAAGGATCGATCACTGATTCGGGTGCTGTAATGCGGGTCAGCGGAAAACCCCGCGGCCAAATCGTTTGATGGTTGAATAAACTATAAATATTAACAATATCCTTGCCCTTGGAAACCTGGTCGTAGCAGCCATCCATATCCGGAAATGTCCAGTTGTCTTCCGGAAGATTATCATCATCACTTTCTGCAAGCAAGGAAGCACCATCACGAGCAGCTAGCAGATAGCCTATCATTTTGCGGGCATAATGATTCCATGGCAAAACCCCGACAATTTTAAATGGGAGGGCTTGCTGCTGTGCCGCTGAAACGTATCGCACGCCAGGGCAGTACCAGTCTTCTGGAGTCCTCAAGTCACCAACCATCAGCACATTCCATTTTTTGAGCCCGGCAAAAAATTGCACGGCAGTGGTGGGAGGGTTAATCGATGTTAGAACAACGACATTTTTAAACATGTTGTCAATTCTCGCAAAACAACAGAGGGTAGTACCAGGAGCAGGAACGTCTGACGCCCCCCTCCCTGCTCATCTTAAGTATCCGCAAAGCTGATTTCGAAAGCTGTAAAACTATCGCCAGGCAAGCCCTATAAAAAATCGACGGCTTGTCCCGATCCCAAGGAGCGAATAGTTAGGCGCAGCAAAACCCTGATGGGCATGCTGGATTGAAAGAACTCCTCAGTATTCATACAAAATTTGCTCAGTAATTAAACTGATCGTCAGATCTATGTCTTGCCCATCCTATGGAAAGCTGGCGGCAGAAAAATAAAAAAACAGTGTATACTCCAGTTCGTGCCTAATCCCGAATGCTTACAATAAAAAGGAGTGTACCATGAAATAATCTGAAGTAAAACGATTTAGCAGTCCTTTAGGAACGTCATCTGAAATTACTTAAACTCCAGGCCAATAGCGACAGTACGATTAGTGCGTATTTCCGTGTTGTCCGAAGGATCAGAGTTTATTATGATTGCTGTCCGGATAAGTTGACACAGAACCAACTGGAAAATTACTTGGCTGACTTGGTCGAATCACATTCATGGAGCACCGTCGGAGCACCGTCAAAACTGACAGACTCGGCCTGATGTTCTTCTAGAAATTTGTCTTCAACCTCGATTGTCAATGGTTGAATATTATCAAAAGCCCTTTAAAAGTGATCTCCCGGAAACCGTTTTCTTCCCAGGCAAGAACCGTGACCCCTTTTCCAGCCGGATTGGCTTCGAGTTCTTTGCCGACCGGACCATTGATCACCGCATCCAGGCTGACATAATCAGCAAAGAGAAAGGGCATATTAAAGAGATTGAGTTCCTTGATGTTGATAATACTAACAAAACTCTTTAATTTTGCTTTTATTTCATGCCGTTGATTTGCAAAATCTGTGCGGCAATGGTACAACGGCCTGGAACGTCATTCTTTTTTCGACCAACCTGTTCTAACTTTATTGAGAAATTATGTCTTCTGCTCTCGCTCTGTATCCATCTGCCGGCAAACTGTTTATCGTGAAAGCTTTCAGTGGCTGCATGTTTTTTCTTTTGATTTTTGCTACAACCGGGTTTAGTCGTCCTACCAGTGTCGAGATCTCGGAATCAATGGCAAAATACCTGATTTGTACGCCCCTGGAGTGGCTGCAGATGGAAAAGCAGCTGCCGGTCCTCGAATCTGAAGATCTGTGCCTGGCCACAATTTACAACAGAATAGGTGTTTATCCGCTTTGGGTAAGCTGGGGGGGTCCAACGGAAAATGGCGAAATAATCCTCCGCTACCTGAAAGATTCCTACCGGCATGGCCTCGATCCAAACGAATACAAGGTCGACAGGATACTGGAACTGTGGGATTCGGAAGATGCCGAAGCACTGGCCCGGCTCGAAACTCTTTTGACATACAATCTGGTGAAATATGTGCACGACATCAGTTATGGGCAGCTGAAACCACTGGCGTCGGATCCTGTATTGTTTGCCGAGGCAGGAAACATGGACTTCAAGCCACTGCGGACGATTGAGCATATTCTCTCAACCAGTGATCTTGATCAATTTCTCGCTGTCCTGCCGCCACGGCATCATCATTATACGGCCCTGAAGGCCGCTCTTGAACAATATCGTAACATAACCGAATTGGGGGGCTGGCCGCCCATTCCCCAAGGGCCAAGTCTTCGTCCAGGAGACATCGATGCACGGATCACCCTGGTCAGGAAACGTCTTCAGGTCACGGATTATTTGGCGGGGACGGTATTCGATACCGACTCGACCTATTACGACCCTCTCCTCGAACAGGCCGTTCAGGCATTTCAAAGGCGACACGGGCTCCTGGTTGACGGCATAATTGGGGCAAATACCCTTGCCGCCATGAATATTTCCGCGGCTGATAAGACGGACTCGATTCGTCTCAACATGGCTCGATGGCGCTGGCAGGACCATGACCTTGGCGAACAATACCTTCTGACGAATATCGCTGCCTTTAACGTGAAAGCATTCCAAGATGAGGATATCATCCTCGATATGCCGGTCATTGTGGGTAAACAGCAGCATCAGACGCCGATCTTCAGCAGTAAAATTAGATATCTCGACTTCAATCCTTTTTGGAACATACCGACGAGTATTGCCCAGAATGAGGAATTGCCCCGGCTTCGTAAAAACCCAAACCACCTCGTTGATCGCCATATACGTCTGTTCTCGAGTTGGCAATCCGACGCTGTAGAACTTGACTCTACCGTCATTGACTGGCACAATGTTTCTAAAGGCCAGATGGCGGGTTATAAACTGAGGCAGGATCCCGGTCCGTGGAACGCACTTGGGAAAGTAAAATTTTCTTTCCCAAACCGTTATTCGGTGTACATGCATGGTACTCCCGCGCAAAATCTGTTCAGTCGTACCCAGAGGGATTTCAGTCACGGTTGTATCCGGATCAGTGATCCATTGGCTCTGGCTGTTTTTGTCCTTGAAACCCCGTCTGGCGAATGGTCCAGGGAAAAAGTCGAGAAAATTTACCAGCAAGAGTTACGCAAGGTTGTACTATTATCGTCGCCACTCGCAGTGCATATAACCTATCAGACTGCGTGGGTCGACAAAAGCGGCATAGTGCATTTTAACAGGGACATTTATTTGCGTGATGCTGCGTTGCATTCCGCATTGTTATGATGTCTTTTCCAATTTTAAAAAACGACTCAAAGGCATCATTACATGACCAAACAGAGCCGCTTGTACCTCATGAACCGTCGAAATTTTATCCTCTCAGCCGTGCAGGCAGTGGCCGGCCTCAGTGTACTTGCACCGCTTGGGGTGCTGTCAAAGACCATTCCCGGCAAAAAGATATCTTTTTTCCACACCCACACCAAAGAGCATTTTCAATTGCCTTATAACGGCGCAAAGTGTCCGCCTGCCGCCAGAAAAAAGCTGTTTTCCTTTCTCCGTGATTTTCGTACGGGTGATGTGCACCCCATCGATTTTCGTCTTATGGAAATACTTGCTGCAATCCAGCGCAAGACAGGCAGCAAAGGCGTTTATGAAGTGATTTCCGGTTACAGGTCGCCGAAAACCAATACAACTTTACGATCCAACAGCACAGGGGTCGCAAAAAAAAGTTTGCATCTCCAAGGCAAGGCGATTGATATCCGCCTCAATGATCTGCCTACGGCTGAGTTGCGAGATGTCGCCATATCGCTTAAAGTAGGTGGTGTGGGGTATTACGCCAAGTCGGATTTTGTCCACCTTGATACCGGAACGGTAAGATCCTGGTAACAGGGGCAGTTGTCTGCCGATAAACCCTGTTGACGAAGGAGAAATCAGGTTATAATCAATATTTGATAGGTTAGTACTCTTCATCTGCTTCGTACCACATCAACAAGCTGGCTTGTTTTTTTGTGTATCCTCCGCCGAGGTGCCACCATGCTTGAAAAAAAAATCACCGTGTTGTCCAACAAAACGACCCGCCGCATAGTCTTGCCGGCTTTGTGCACGATTCTTCTTTTTGTCACCGCTATTTTTTTCGTTCTCCTGCCGCAGCTGGAGGAGAGCTTCCTGAACAGAAAACGGGAAATGATCCGGGAATTGGCGGAAACGACCTGGAGCCTGCTTGCATCATATCATGAACGAGAAGAATCCGGTGAATTAACCACGAGCGAGGCGCAGCAGCGGGCCATTCAACGCATTCGCAATTTGCGCTATGGACCGGAAAAAAAAGATTACTTCTGGATTAACGATATGGTGCCGCGGATGATCATGCATCCCTACCGGAGTGATCTCGAGGGTAAGGATGTGTCGAGCTTTGAGGATCCGAATGGGAAACATCTTTTTAACGACTTTGTCGAAGTGGTGCGCCTGCAGGGAGCAGGATATGTTGACTACATGTGGCAGTGGAAGGACGATCCGGTAAAAATCGCCCAGAAAATGTCCTACATCAAAGGTTTTGAGCCGTGGGGGTGGATCATCGGCACCGGCATGTATATCGATGATGTCCAGGCCGAGATCGGCAAAATCGGCAAAAAACTTACGGCCATTTCTCTGGGTATTCTTTTATTCGTCACCCTGCTGGCTCTTTACTCTATTCGCCAGACCATGCAGGCCGACCGGGAGAGATTGTCCATCTTTTTGGAACGGGAGCGTCTGCTGAAGTCCTTGGGGGAGAGCAAGGAGCGATACCGCAACCTGATCGAGACGACCAGTGACTGGATATGGGAATGCGACAGGGACGGCAAATATATCTATTCAAGCCCCAGGGTGTCCGATCTGCTTGGCTATCAGCCGGAAGAGATCCTCGATAAAACGCTGATGGATATCGTCTCTCCCCAGCAGGAAAAAACGTTTTATACGGCCTATAAAGAACTGCTGCACGCCCAGAAACCTATTAACGGCCTGGAGAATACCTGTCTCGGCAAGAGAGGCCAGGTTGTCGTGCTGGAGAATAACGCCGTGCCGATTTTCGACGATGAGGGCACTTTTCTTGGCTACCGCGGTATTGCCAGGGATGTCACGGAGAGAAGGATTGCCATGGAGACGATCAGGAAAAACAGGGATGATCTGCATGCCTCTTTGGAAGAAACAGTGGCATCGCTGGCTTCCACCGCCGAAAAACGTGACCCCTATACGGCCGGGCACCAGATGCGGGTGGATCTCCTGGCATGCGCGATTGGTAAGCAAATGGGACTCCCCGGCCCGCAGCTTGAGGGACTCCATATTGCCGCCATGCTGCATGATATAGGAAAGATTACCCTGCCATCCGAATACCTCGCCAAACCGACAAAACTGACAAAGGAGGAAATGGCAATCATGAAATGCCACTCCGAGGTGGGGTATGAAATATTAAAAACTATTCACTTTCCATGGCCGGTAGCGGAAATCGTCTATCAGCACCATGAACATCTGGACGGCTCGGGTTACCCGAGGGGATTGACCGACAAAGACATCCTCCTGGAAGCAAAAATTCTTACCGTAGCCGACGTGGTGGAAGCCATGTCATCCCATCGTCCTTATCGCGCTTCACTGGGAATAACCATGGCCCTTGACGAAATCCGCTCAGGCAGGGGTACCCGTTACCACGCCCCGAGCGTTGATGCGTGTCTGTATCTTATCAATGAGAAAAAAATAGATATTTGTTCTGAGAATTTATGCCCGGTTTTCCTCTAACGGCCGGATGCATAAAACTATCCCCAAGTGGGATGCTTTTAATACTACCATTTCGGAGGAATTGACACCAGAAACACAAGAAAAATGACGATTCTTTTTGCTGTGGGAGGATTTGCTATGCTACTGCACAGATGGTTTCCCTGGAAACAGATAATCAGCTCGCTTGCTCGATCCCGTGGATTTATTGATCCGGTTTCGCTGCTGTCCCGCCTTGAGGGCTTCGGACAGCCGATGGAGATTCGCGAGCCGGTGGAGCTGCTGCGGGCCGGTCTGGTTTTCCATGCCCGTGGACTACTCAACACCGGTGCCATCCAGCACAATCTTGACTGGGTATGGCCGTACTGGGTCGAACGTCAGTATAATCCCCACGATGATGCCTTCATTCCCCGGGCGTTTTCCATAACCCATGTGAACCTTACCAGCCGGAATTGGACTGCCGTGGGCATTCCGGGCTTCGATGAACTGCCGATCGTCGATCCCCGGGGCCTGGTAACGCCGTTCTGGGACAGCTGGTCCATCGATGCCTGGATTGTCACGGACCAGGGTGAAAATGTCTATCCGTCGCGAGTCCATTTTGTTACCCAGTATATGGATATGGCTGGTGGCGTTGCCGTGGTGACGGTCGCCCACCACAAGAGCCTGCAGCTGATTTCCCGGGTGACCGCCCTGCTGCAGGAAGATGGGACACCGGCCTGTGTTATTAAGCTGTCGGTGAGCAGTGCGGAGCCCGCCTGGTTAGTTGTCGCCTTGCGGCCCTATAATCCGGAAGGTGTGAGTTTTGTCAGTGATATTAGTTTGCTGCCGGAAAATAATGGCTGGCTGGTGGACAAACAACGCCAGGTCAGTTTTTCTCGGAATCCCGATCAGACCAGTTTTTCCTATTACCGTCAAGGTGATGTGAAAACCCACCTTTTTACTTCTCCCGACCTGCGCGACGTCCATTGTCGGGTCGGGATGGCCACTGCCGCGGCCCTGTTTCGGGTCTCTGAAGGGGGTACTGACGTCCAGACGGCAATTCCCCTGACTTCCGACAAACACCTCTCTTCTGAATCGACTGCTGGCTGGTCCGGAGTACTTACCGAGGCGGCGAGGCTGGAGGTCCCGGAACCGTTGTTCCAATATCTCTATGATGCCGCCTTACGTTCACTGGTGCTGCATTCTCCGGCGGAAATCTATCCCGGTCCCTTTACCTATAAACGATTCTGGTTCCGGGATGCGGTCTTTGCCCTACATGCCATGTTGGCGGCAGGCCTGCTCTCCCGGGTCGGACGCCTGCTTGACAGTTTTCCGGACCGTCAGGCGGGAAGCGGGTTTTTTCACTCCCAGGAGGGGGAGTGGGATTCCAACGGCGAGGTCCTGTGGATGTTCCTGCAATATTGCAAATTATCGGGGGAAGCTCCCCGGGCGCAGTGGCGCAAGGCTATTGAGCGCGGCGCGGAATGGATTGTCAATAAACGGTTGCCGGCGGATACCGATGCGCCCTATTCCGGCTTGCTGCCGGCGGGATTTTCGGCGGAACATCTCGGTCCGAACGATTACTATTATTGGGATGACTTCTGGGGCGTGGCCGGATTACGGGCGGCCGGCGAATGGTTTGATCGTCTCGGAGAAGCAGTGCATGCCGAGCGCTACCGCAAGGAGGCCGACCGGTTCTTTAATTGTGTGCGGAAAAGCCTGGCGGAGGCCGCCCAGAGGTTGAATCAGCAGGGGATGCCCGCCTCTCCTTTTCGGAGAATGGATCCGGGGGCTATCGGCTCCCTGGTGGCTGGGTATCCGCTGCAGCTTTTTGCCGCCGATGACCAGTGGCTGCTGGCAACTGTTGATTTTCTACTGGAAAAATGTACCTTCCGAGGCGGTTTTTTTCAAGATGTCATTCATTCCGGCATTAACGCTTACCTGACGCTGCATATGGCGCAAGTCCTGTTGCGGGCAGGAGACATCCGGGCTCTTGAGCTGTTTCGTACCGTCGCCGAACTGGCCTCGCCGACCGGTCAGTGGCCGGAGGCCATCCATCCGCGCACCCTTGGCGGCTGCATGGGTGACGGGCATCATGTCTGGGCCTCGGCGGAGTGGGTGGTCATGCAGCGTAACTGTTTTGTCCGCGAAGAAGGACAGCGTCTGGTGCTCGGCGCCGGTCTCTTCCCGGAATGGCTGGCCCAGACAAAGCCGTTGTCTTTTGGTCCAACGCCCACACCCTTTGGTTCGATGACAGTGCGGGTGACTCCGGAAGATGATCAGATTACCGTTGCCTGGCAAGGGGAATGGCGTGGTACGGCACCGGAAGTATGTATTTGCCTGCCGCATTTCCCAGTGGTAACTGCGAAGCCGGAAACCTCTACTGTCACGATGAAAAGGAGTGAGCGAAGATGAATATTGCCATGTTTACGAATACCTTTACCCCTCATGTCGGTGGTGTTGCGCGCAGTGTCCAGGGCCTGGTCGATGAGCTGCGCCGTCTTGGCCACCATGTTCTGGTGGTGGCGCCGGAATTTGACAATGTCGCTGCAGACGAAACCGATGTGCTGCGCATCCCGGCGATACAGCGCTTCAACGGCAGCGATTTTTCGCTGCCCATGCCGGTGCTGCCGATAAAAATATCTCAGGTTCTGCATGAGTTCCAGCCGGATATTGTGCACAGTCATCATCCTTTTCTCCTCGGCGAGACGGCCTTGCGCATTGCCGTCTCCTGTGACGTGCCCGTCGTTTTCACCCATCATACGCGCTATGAACAGTACACGCATTACCTGCCTGGTGATTCCGCGCCGCTGAAGCACTTCGTCATTGACCTGGTCAATGGTTACTGCAATCTCTGTAATGCGGTGGTTGCGCCGAGCAGGTCGATTGCCGATATGCTGCTCGAACAGGGGGTGCAGGTACCGATTGAGGTCATCCCCACCGGGGTTGATCCGCTCTATTTTGCCGAACCGGAAGATGGAACCTTGCGCCATCGCCTGGGTATCCCGGAGGATGCCTTTGTCGTCGGGCATGTCGGTCGTCTGGCCGCGGAAAAAAATCTGACCTTTCTCGCCCAGGTGGTCTGCCGCATTTTGCTGGAAAACCCTGCCGCCCATTTCCTCCTCATCGGTGAAGGCAGCGCCAAGGAGGAAATGGTTGCCGAATTTCACCGCCAGGGTCTGCAGCAGAGGCTACATGTGCAGGGCATCCTCGATCGGCGCAGCCTGACTAGTGCTTATCACTGCATGGATGTTTTTGCCTTCGCCTCACAATCGGAAACCCAGGGGCTGGTGCTCGCCGAGGCAATGGCCGCCGGGACGCCGGTGGTGGCCATCGATGCGCCGGGGGTCCGGGATATTGTCGTCGATACACATAACGGCCGGCTGCTGCCGCTCGAGACGATTGACGGTTTTGTCGAAGCCCTGGCCTGGGTGGCAAGGCTTTCGCCTGATAAACTGGCGCAATTGCATCGGAATGCCTTGCATACCGCCCTGCAGCTTTCCGTTGAAAACTGTGTGCGGAAAATGCTTGAGCTATATGATAAGCGTATTCGTGCGGAATCGGCACTGCCGCACATTACCGAGAGCTTGTGGCAGAAGGCAAGAAAACGAATCAGCAGGGAGTTTGAGATCCTGAAAAATTATGGCCACGCCATAGAAGATACCATTCATTGGCTGCCCCTGATAAAGGCGCAGGAAAAACCGGCAGGGACACAAAAGGACCACTAACCCGTAACCCAGCGGAGACACTTTGCCCATGGCCATAAACATTGCATCGATCATAGCCCGTGGGGTGGCAGCGATCTTTGCGGCCGTGCTGCGTTTGGCCCGAGCTTCCTGGCGCCAGGAACGTATGGGTATGGAAATTGTCGACCAGGCTCTGGCAAGACAGGAGCGTCTTCTCGTCGTTTTCTGGCACACAAAGCATATCTCTCTCTTCCCTTTGGTGGAGGGATTTGATGCCTGGATTCTTACCAATAGATCCTTCCGGGGGCAGGTCATTGCCGCCCTCGCGGGGCACTTCGGCTATCATAGTATTACTCTCGATCATAAGCACGGTCAGGAACTGCAGGAACTGCTCGATGGTTTACTGCAAAAGCATAGCTGTCTGGCCATCGCGGTCGATGGCCCGCTGGGACCCTTGCACCGCGTGCGACCAAGCCTGGTCCGTCTCGCCTCGCAGCTGAAGCTTCTTGTGGTGCCGCTTTCGGTCGCCGCGCAGCCTAAAATCGTCATGCGCGGGAGGTGGGATAAAATGGAGATCCCTCTCCCTTTCAGCCGCGTTCTGTTCGGTGTTGGCAAAACTTTCAAGATTCCCCCTGACGTAAAGCCGGATGAGATTGAGGCGTGGATGGAGACGATAAAGAAAAATATTGAAGAAACGGATCAAATGATCGAAAAATATTTGATGGCATCGTAAAAAGATAGAGTATGTTGTCAATATATTTTCCGGCGCAGCGCGCTTCTATCGAGAACAGGGTATCGACATTCCGGATAATTTGATTATTAAATAATTGAATTCAAAAACTCTCATCTTGCCGCCGCACCCCTTCCTGTCTGTATTGGTGCAGCGCCCGAATAAAAAATATTGGAATAAACAGCTCAAGACACTCTTCTAAGGTTACGGAGAAGAGTGCAAAATTCTCCACCATCGGCAAAAGAGGTGCAAATATTTCGGCGTTACCATCAAGGAATTTGCTGAGGAAAACACATCCGATGGCAGAGGCAATTGATAAAGCATAGGGCCGCCGGCTCAGCAGGTTTTGTTTGAACGTCGGCAGTGTTCTGCGCAGGTAGATTATGCCATATGTCAATCCCAGCAAAATAATAAGGGTTACTGTAATTTTCTCGATAATTGGAACTTCATAGCTGACAAAAAACTTCGTCTTGAAAATTCCCATCGTAGTAAAACGCTGATGGAAATCTAGTTCTCGTAATCCCAGAAGAAAAATAAAAAAAAATGGAGCAATGCTTGTTTTTACTGCACGGATATAATGCAAATAGATAAAGAACAGACAAAAGAAGAAATAACCGGCGGCGGAAAGTGTTTCAATTGGTCCATTTTCTCTAATCATCACAGCAGGGAGATTGCCGGGCAATAACAGTATACCAACAACCAGTAGGACATAGACTCCTGCAATTTTCAAAAAACCGATCCCATTATCATTCTGTTTCTGTGTGTTCATTTCTCTTCCATTGCAGTGCCCTCAAGGCGACCCTCTGGTGCCGAAACCGGCAATCTTGTCGTAAAAAACGCTCCTGGCGATTTACCCTATTCTACGAATTTTTCATATCGATTTCTAGCGAATCCTTAGATATGATGATTGTCCGAGAACAGGCATTGAGGAGTCTTCGCTTACCCGCGGTCATTCTGGGGCGCAGGTGATATACTTGAAGCCGTCGCACAGGGTGTGGTCGCAGAGCCCCTGATCGCCCATGAGGTAGGTCGGTGTCGTTGCGCCGATGTCGTGGTCCACTGCCCAGTCGATCGCCTTGGCGAACCCCTTGGCCCGGCACCAGGCGTTGGCCGCAGGTTCGCCGCATTGCCGGTTAAGGGAGAGGCAGCTGTCAACCCGGTAATTCTGGTAGATTGGCAGGGAGAAATGGGTGATGACGCTCCTTGCCGCATCAAGGCCATTGCCTGCCGCCGGCGTCTTAGGCGCCCGGGGGTTTTCCCCGGCCTGGGCGAAATGGACCGGCAGCAGCAGGAGGATGGCCAGGATGACGGCACAAAAAATTGGGTATGGCCTGTGCGGATCGCTTGCGCATGAACCGCCTGCCTGACTCTTACCAGCCTTGAGCATAGGATTCTCTTCTTGGATCGGCTCCGGCCACCAGTGTTTTTTTGTCTGTGTCGATGACGATGACACAGACCCCACCGGCCTTCCAGGCCCAGTCCGGCCACATCTTCACCTGATGCCCGCGTTTTTCCAGTTCCAGCAGCGCCTGGCGACCGATGCGTTGTTCCGCTCGCAGCAAACCAGGGTGGTAGTCGTGGGGGGCAAAGGAATTAGGATAGGAGAAGGTAGCAAAACGCGGCTGCTCCGTAGCTGTCTGCACCTCCATGCCGAAGAGAGCGATATTTAAAAAGGTCTGCAGAATGGTCTGGCATTGGGTATCGCCGCCGGGGGTGCCGATAAGCATGTATGGTCTGTCGTTTTTAAAGATCATAAAGGGGGCGGGTGTCAGTCGGGGCCGCTTGCCGCCCACCACCGAACTGGCGTGTTTTTCGTCGACAAAGGACTGCGAGCCGCGGGTGGACACGACTATGCCGGTTCCCGGGATCACCGGTCCGCTAAAAGACATATCACTGGGCACGGCGGAAATGCAGTTGCCGTCCTTGTCGACGACGCAGACATAGCTGGTGTCGAGATTGTCGTTGTGCTCCCTGTTCGGCCGAAGGGTATGATACAGCATATCGTAGTCTTGCGGCAGAGGCGTGTCGTTGAACGGCCATGGATTACCAAAATCCGGCATCCCCGGCCAGGCTGTCTCTTTAATGCGCGTCGCACACTTTGCCGCATATTCCTTGGATAGCAAACCGCTGATCGGCACGGTAACGAATTTTGGGTCACCGTAGAATTTTTCTCGATCGGCAAAGGCAAGTTTCAGGGCTTCGGTGATGGTATGAATATATTCAGTGCTGTTATGGCCCATTTGGTAAAGATCAAAATGCTCAAGTATATTCAGGGCCTGCAGCAAAACCGGGCCCTGGCACCACGGGCCGGCGCCCTTGATGGTATATTCACGGAAGGTGACAGCAAGGGCGGCCTCTTCGCTACAGGAGTAGGTGGCCAGATCCTCGGCCTGCATCAAACCATTGTTGGCATCATTGAAGGCGACAATGGCCTTGGCAATCGATCCCTTGTAGAATTCATCCCGGGCGGCAAGAAGAGCTGCGCGGCGATCGCCGTCCTCAAGAGCTTTTTCTTCAGCCCGGATCATGCGCCGCATGGTTTTCGCCAGGTCTTTCTGGTAGAAGATTTCATCGACTTCCGGTGGTCTGCCGTTGGGGAGATAGATTGCTTTATTGGTTGGCCAGACGGCATACTTGTCCTTTAGTTCATGCAGGGAATTGCGCATGAACTGGTGCATGGGAAAACCATTTTCCGCCAGATCGTGGGCGTCGGCGCAGACCTCGGCAAAACTCATGCTGCCGTATCTGCGCAGTGCGGTCAGCCAGGCAGCCGGCGCCCCCGGGACGATGCAGCGATGCAGGCCGTCGGGGATCCGGCCGCCATGATTTTTCAGGAAAAAAGCCACATCGGCCTTCGCCGGCCAGACGCCAAGGCCGTCGATGGTTGTTGTCGTTCCAGACGCAGCAAGATAAAGCATCATCGGGGCAACTCCGGCAAAGTTGACCATGTCCGACTGAAGTACCGCCAGACAGAGCCCGGCAGCCACCCCGGCATCGACACCATTGCCGCCTTTGTCGAGGATACGTATGGCTGCTTGTGTTGCCAGATGGTGGCCGGAGACGACCATCTGTTTTTGACCACGAACAGCCGGGCGATAGGAGGTTCTGGTTTGTTCGTACTCTGAGTAAACTTTTTCATCGGACATGGTGTGCATCCTTATAAAAATAAGACAGACTCTCGGCACATAAGAAAAATAACGTCCACCGGGCAACCTGTCTTGGCAAAATCCTGCTGAAATAAAAACGTATATGAGGGCGATTTGCAATGTTTTCACTTTCTCGGCCAGCCTTTTCGGCATTAATTGATCATCAATGCATTCCGGCTTTCAATTTGCAACAGACTTCTTATAATCTCAAAGCTGTTGCACGGTGCCGGTTTTTTTACCAAAGGAGAAAATATATATGCATGACCAGCTTGTTACAGAACTGATAGCTATTGCCGGAAAAGATAATGTGCTGACGGCGATGTCCGACAGGATCACCCACTCCTATGACGCCACGCAGGAAAAGCATCTTCCCGATGTTGTCGTCTATGCCGTGTCGACGGAAGAGGTCAGCCTGGTGGTGAAACTTGCCAACCGCTTGAAGATACCGATCTTGCCGCGTGGCGCGGGCAGCGGCTTTACCGGCGGAAGCTTGCCGGTGCGCGGTGGTATTGTACTGGTGCTGACGAAGATGGACCGGATTATTGATATCGATACCGAAAATCTCACGGCGGAGGTGGAACCCGGCGTAGTGACTGCCGAACTGCAGCGGCAGGTGGAGAAGCTGGGCCTTTTTTATCCGCCTGATCCGGCCTCGAAGGAGTTCAGTACCCTGGGCGGCAATGTGGCCGAGTGTGCCGGTGGTCCGCGCTGTGTGAAATACGGCGTGACCAAGGACTATGTGCTCGGGCTTGAAGTCGTCACCCCCACCGGTGATATTATCAAGACCGGCGGCAGGACGCTGAAAAATGTGGTCGGTTATGACCTGACAAAACTCTTTGTCGGCTCGGAAGGCACCCTGGGTATTGCCACGAAGATTATCCTGAAACTGCTGCCCAAACCGGCGGCGAAAAAGACCATGCTGGTCCAGTTTGAGACCATCGACGGCGCGGCAAAATCGGTTTCGGCAATCATCGGCGCGAAGATTATCCCGACAACACTGGAATTCATGGATGCGGCGACCATCAATTGTATCCGCGACGTCAGCACCATTGCCCTGCCGGAAAACTGTCAGGCCGTGCTGATTATTGAAGTGGACGGCGATGCCCAACTGCTCGATAAGCAGGTGCAGCAGATCCTGGCCGTTATCAAGCCCTTTGGCATCCTGCACACCAAAATAGCCGAGACCGAAGAGGAATCGGAGGAGATCTGGCAGGTCCGGCGCATTGTCAGCCCCAGTCTGCGCAAGGTCAATCCCGATAAGTTTAACGAGGATATTGTCGTCCCCCGGTCCAAGGTGCCGGATATGATCCGTGCTCTGGAAAAGATCGCCTCGGACTATGATGTCCCGATTGTCAATTTCGGCCATGCCGGTGATGGCAATATTCATGTAAATGTGATGGTTGATCTGAAAGAGCATGGCATGGCGGCTAAAGTTGACAAGGTGATGGATGAGATATTTGCTGCCGCGGTCAAACTGCGCGGGGCTATTTCCGGCGAACACGGCATCGGCACCTCCAAGGCAAAATATATGAATATGGAGCTGGATATCGCCACCATGAGCTATATGCAGCGGATCAAGGCGGCCTTGGATCCGAACAATATCCTCAATCCCGGCAAGATTTTTTTAGAGAGCTATGCCCAAACACCGGTAGTGGCGGACACCAAATAAGAACTGAGTTATGAACAAGAATAAGAGCTTAAAAGATTTTGAACAGGTGATCCGCGAATGTGTCAAGTGCGGTGTCTGCCAGGCCCATTGCCCGACCTATCAGGTCACGAAAAAAGAAGGGGCGGTCGCCAGGGGAAAGATTGCCCTGGCTGCCGCGCTTCTTGATGGGGAGACCGGCCTGGAAGAACGATTGCAGCAGGATATCAGCATGTGTCTGATGTGCGGCTCCTGCGTGCATAAATGCCCGAACAAGGTGCCGACCAATGAGATTGTCGGGGCGATCCGGCGAGAAATTACCGACAATCAGGGGCTGTCCCTGATCGGTAAAGGGGTATCAACCTTGCTCGGTTCTCCGGTGTTGATGAAGACCTTGAGTAAGAGTGGCGCGATGCTTTCGCCTCTGCTGCTGAAAAAGGTGCCGGAAACAAGCGGCTTGCGGCTGCGTTTTCCCAGTCCGATCATGAAGGACCGGACCATACCGCACATTGCCTTTCGCAACCTCTTTGACCGGGTGCCGGAGTTCATCGAAGGTCGGCCCGATAAACCGGTGGTCGGTTTTTTCGCCGGCTGCTCCATCACCTATGCCTACCCAGAGATAGGGGAGATGATGGTTGCCATTCTGCAGCGGATGGGCTTTTCGGTGTACGTGCCGAGAGCCCAGCAATGCTGCGGCATTCCTGCCCTTTCCTCGGGCAACGGCAAACTGGTCGAACAGCTGGCCGAGACCAATGTCGGCGCCTTTAAAAAAAGAGAGGTGCAGCACATTATAACCGCCTGCGCCTCCTGTAATGGCGGGATAGGTGAATACTACCAGGCCATGAAGACGGATTACCATGACTTTACCGGCAAGGTCATCGACTTCAGTGTCTTTCTCAAGGAGCAGGGACTCTTTACTGAGTTATCGGCAATGGACAAATGGTCGGAAAGAATCAAAGTCACCTATCATGATCCCTGTCATCTAAAAACCCAGGGCATAACCAAAGAGCCGCGGCAGCTGCTGCGCGCTTTGCCCAATGTCGATTTTATCGAAATGGAAAGTGCGTCCACCTGCTGTGGGCTGGGCGGTACTTTTTCCGTCTATCACTACGAGGAGAGCAAGGCAATTGGCGCCAGGAAGATACCGGGCCTGGTGGAGAGCGGAGCGAAGCTGATCGCCACCGCCTGTCCCGGCTGTATCATGCAGCTGCAGGACAGCATCAACCATGCGAGCTTGAAGGTGCGGGCGGTGCATATTCTCGAATTGATAGCCGAGGCCCTGAAATAATTTTTGCAGCTTGTCGCCACTTCGGCAGTTTATTGCCGGAATGGGAAGAAATGCATAACAAATTACGGAGAAATTAATGCAAGAAATGGAAACTATTTCCTGGCAAAATTTTGCCAGAATCGAGATGCGTGTCGGCAGGATTGTTGCGGCAGAAATATTTAAAGAAGCACGAAAACCAGCGTATATTCTGCAGGTAGATTTTGGTGAAGAAATCGGCATAAAGAAATCGAGTGCGCAGATCACCGAGTTGTATAACCCCGAAGACCTGATTGGCAAGCTTGTTGTTGGTGTGGTCAATTTTCCAAAGAAACAGATTGGGCCGCTCATGTCGGAGTGTCTGATCACCGGATTTCATAATGCGGCTGGTGAGGTCACTCTCTGCGTGCCGGATATGGATGTTCCCCTGGGTGCGAAATTGTGTTGAATACAGTAAGGATGTATCCGAGTGACTCGATAACAGTTTTTTCCTGAAAAGCGGAAAAACGCTCAGATTCCCGGAATATAAACAGATGTCCGCTTTTTTAAAATGCTGGCAAGGGGGGTGGAGGCATTACGCCCGCCAGGCGGGCGACATGTCGGCGATCAGGCTGGAAATTTTTATGTCAAAATATGTCAATCAATTCGGTGGGATACTCGGATATTTCTCGACTACACGTATTTGAGCCGGGTCGGCTGCTGCGCACCCTTTGTCTATACGGTGTGCACAGCACTTTATTATCCCGAGAGAAGAAATGGCATGCTAATTGAATAGTTATAGAAAAGTGAAAAAGAAAAATTCGATTACCAGGCGTAAAAGCAGTATTTTTCAACCAAATATTTTCGAGTTGTACCTCAAATGACTATTTGGACATGGAGGTGATGATGACTGCAAGAGAAGCAATTAAAATACTTATGCTGAGCCCGATATATTTCAAAATACCACCGAATAGCCGAGTTAAACTAATCAAAGACTACTGTCTCTTGTATGTATCGAAGCCGAAAAAAAAAGAAGTAAACGTTCACAGCTAGAGTTGAGTGTTTTGTTATCCCCGGGGTTACATAAACCGGCATAGTCTTCTTGCAGCTTCGTAAGTCTAATTGCATATTCTGCGTTGTTGTGTCTTTCCTATGTATTCTCACATCCTCGGCTGGCCGAGCAATAAGTCTGCCTTAAGTTGTGTCTGGCCATTCATCTGATTGTGGCTATTTTTCTTCTGCGATATCGCATTCCATATCGATCATTTCCCGGGCTCTTTCCAGGGCGCGTTTTTCATTGTCGCCGCCCATCGTGACAATTTGGCTGCGACCGGCTGGGTCGGTAATCTCAAAACTAAAATTTGAACACAATTGCTCCTCAGCCTTCACGGTAATATTCCATCCTCGGTACATATCCTGCACGACTGTTTTCATTATCCACCTCCAATTTTTTCCGGTTATTTTTCAATTCCATTACCATCAACTATAAAACAGCTTATTGTAATTGGAAGGTTGACCAAGGCGCAGGGTGGGGTAAACCAGCTTACTCAGCCCTGGAAATTCTATGATTTTGCATGGTTTTATATAAAAGGAGGAAAATTATGAAGGAACTGGATGTGCTGATAATCGGTGCCGGTACGGCGGGACAGACCGCTGCCTTTGATCTGGTGGCTGAAGGATACCGTGTCGCTGTGGTGGAAAAAAGTGAAAAACCTGGCGGAGTATGCGCCTTGTATGGTTGCCAGGCCAAAAAGTGGTTTTATGAAGTGACTGAAATTGTTGCTCGGAGCCGACATTTGCAGGGACTTGGCATCACAGCTCCTCCCACGGTTAGTTGGTCGGCGATCCTTCAGGCAAAAAACAGTTTCACTTCTGAGATACCGCCAAATACGGTGGCCAGTTTGAAAGGTAACGGCGTGGAGTATCTTGAGGGCGAAGCGGTCTTTGCCGACCCCGATACCGTCATGATTAATGGGATTGCCTATAAGCCACGCTTCACTATTATTGCCACGGGCGCAACGCCTATGCCGTTGCCGATAGAGGGCCGTGAGCTTCTGGCGACAAGCAATGATTTCCTCGATCTTGGCCAATTACCAAAACGGATCACTTTCATCGGCGGCGGTTTTATTTCATTTGAATTCGCCCACTTTGCCGCACGTTTGGGCGTTGACCCCGGAGAAGTCCATATTCTCGAAGTGATGGACAGACCGCTCGGGCCCTTTGATGCCGATATGGTTGAGGAACTTGTCAAGGCAACCCGGGCCGAGGGGATACAGGTGCACACCGGCATCTCTATCCAGTCCATTGCCCGTGCAGCTTCGGGTTTTGTCGTACATCTTGCCTCCGGACAAACGATTGAAACGGATCTGGTCGTGCATGGTGCCGGCCGGGTGGCTGATATCGATGGCCTTAACCTCCAGGCTGCCGGGATAACCTTCAATCGTCGCGGCATAGAGGTCGATGGTCATATGACCACCTCGAATCCTCGGGTCTTCGCAGTTGGCGATTCCGCGGCAACTCTGCAGCTGGCTCGTGTCGCCGACCAGGAGGCACATACCGCGGCAGCAGCGATTATCGGCCGTGACAATGAGGAATCATCACCCACAATTGACTACCGCGCGGCCCCGGCAATGCTGTTTACCTACCCCATGCTCGGTTTGGTCGGTAAAACAGAGGATGAGCTGATCAAGGAAGGGACGAAATACTGGAAGAGTTTTGCCAAAGAGCTCAGTTGGCCCACCTACCGTCGCGTCGGTATGAAGCATGCCGCTTATAAAATTCTTGTCGATGGTGACAGTAAAATTCTTGGTGCTCATGTCCTTGCCGACAACGCCACCGGCCTGATCAATACCTTCAAGCAGGCAATGCTCGACGGCACGACCGTGGCCGAATTGCATAAAGCCAACATCATGAGCCCTTATCCGTCACGGGAGAGCGATATTGTTTATATGTTGGAGCCGCTGCTTGACTAAGGAAGCTGTCTTCTCGTTTTTTGTCAAATTTTCAGTGTACCGATGGCGAGGAATGTTTATACTATTTCTGACAATTATTTGAATTGAAGGACAAGTGTGCGGAGACCTTCGACTTAAGGTCGAAAAAACAGTGCAACTCAAGGAATCGTAACCGGTTGGGCCGGGAAAAGATATGGATTACAAGGACTATTACAAGACTCTGAATATTTCCAAAGACGCATCGCAGGAGGAGGTGAAGAGAGCTTATCGAAAATTGGCTCGCAAATACCATCCCGATGTGAATAAAGATGTCGATGCCGAGAAAAAATTCAAGGAGATAAGTGAGGCCTACGAGGTATTGAAGGATGTTGAAAAACGTAAGGCCTACGATACCTTCGGCAGTGACTGGCGGGCCGATCAGGAGTTTAGACCGCCGCCGAATTGGAAAAGTCGTTATCAAAGAACAAGTGCAGGCCCAGAAGGGACATCGACTGAGGGTTTCAGCGATTTCTTCGAGTCACTCTTCGGCGGAGGGCGGAGCCCTTTTGGGGCGGAAGATCTTTCTTCTTTCGGCCGTGAGCATCATGGACGAGGCGATGATCTGCATGCGAAAGTTTCCATTACCCTTGAAGACAGTTACCACGGCGCCAAAAGAACCATCACTTTGAACAGAACGACGGATGACGGCAGAGGGCATCTGGCTATCCAGCCCCAGTCACTGCAGGTGACTATCCCTAAAGGAGTAATCGAAGGCCAGCAGATCAGGCTTGAAGGACAGGGCAATGTCGGCCATGGCCGGGGAGCGCACGGCAATTTGTTCCTGGAGATTGTCTTTGAACCGCATCCGCTTTTCACCGTTAGTAAACGTGACGTCTTCCTGGTCCTGCCGGTGACTCCTTGGGAAGCCGCGCTGGGCGCGACCATTGCCGTGCCGACGCTGGGTGGCAAGGTTGATCTGAAACTTCCGGCCAACTCGCAGACCGGTCGAAAACTCCGTCTGAAAAACCGCGGCCTGTCATCGAAAACCCAGGCTGGTCATCAATATGTCACTCTTGCAGTTTATACACCTGCGGCAGAAACAGATGAACAGCGCAAATTGTATGAAAAAATGGCAAAAATCATGCCCTATAATCCCCGGTCTGGTTTTGGAGGTTGAGATATGAACCAGGAATTTCACTACATCGTCCTGGACGACACCATGACCTTGGATGTGCACGAAGTCTGCACAATTTGCCGGGTAGGTGTTGAGCTGGTCAACGAGATGGTCAATGAAGGGGTGCTGATTCCGGAAGGAACGTCGCCTGAAACATGGCGTTTTAGTGCGTTGGCCATTAAAAGAATCCAGGTAACGCTCAGATTGCAAAGAGATCTGCGAGTCAATCTGGCGGGAGCTGCCCTGGCGCTTGATCTACTGGATGAACTCGATGAATTGCGCGCCCAGCTGAAAAAGATATCCTGAAAAAAGATAACGAAAGAGCCGTATCGTAAAACAAAAGACAGTATAAGCACCGAGCTGGTAAACGTTTGCTTGATGTTAAATGATGGTCAACCGGAGTACCTATTTTAAAGGAGTTTTAGATGAAAATTTACGTTGGAAACATGTCGTATGATGTTCAAGAAGACGATTTGCGGCAGGCTTTTGGCGAGTTTGGCCAGGTTGACTCCGTCAGCATAATCATGGATAAATTCAGCGGCAGGTCGAAAGGTTTTGGCTTTGTTGAAATGTCAACAAAAGAAGCCGGGGAGGCAGCCATCAGCGGCTTAAACGGCAAGGAATTGAAGGGACGATCGATTACCGTCAATGAAGCCAAGCCCCAGACAAAAAACCGTGACGCTCGGAGCGGCGCCGGCGGAGGCCGAGGCGGCCAAGGAGGCTTTGGCGGTGGAGAAGGTCGTGGTGGACAGGGTAATAAAGGTAACTTCAGCGGTGGTCGGGGTGGTGCCGGCGGTGGCGGTGGAAAAGGCGGCGGTTTTGGCGGCGGTGGCCGTGGCCGTGGCGGGGATAGATAGTTGTAAGTAATTCTCACTACAGCACATCATGCTGTCTCATTTAAGAATCGGGGAGGTTGTATGCGCGCACTACTCAATCGGTTGAGTCGAAGGAATGCTGTCGTCATCATGGCGGGAGTGATGTTGCTGGTTGGTACTATGGGCCATGCCGCGGCGATCCTTGAAGGCGAAAGGATGTCACCGGTACAGGGGAAGGAAGGAATGGTTGTCACCAGTCATTTCCTCGCCACCCACTCCGCCCAGGATGTTCTGAAAAAAGGCGGTAACGCTATCGATGCGGCGGTTACCGCGGCTTTTTCCCTCGCCGTTACCCAGCCTCGATCGGGCAATATCGGTGGTGGCGGTTTTATGCTCATCTCCTCGGAGAAAAACAATGAGGTGGTGGCCGTTGATTATCGCGAGAAGGCGCCGGCGGGGGCAACCGTCGACATGTTTCTCGATAAAGAGGGTAATGCGGATAGTCAGTTGTCAAGATATTCCCATCTGGCGGCCGGTGTTCCGGGAACGGTCGCCGGGCTGGCTTTAGCCCTCGAGACGTATGGCACCATCAGCTTGAAGGAGGCTATGGCCCCGGCAATCAAACTTGCCGAGGAAGGATTTGTCGTCACGCCACGTTTCAGTGACGGTTTGAAAGACAAGCAGGAGATGCTCAAAAAATGGGATTCCTCCAATAAAATCTTCTATAAGCCGGACGGCAGCTTCTATGAGCCGGGGGAACTCTTTGTGCAGAAGGATCTCGCCGCAACATTAAAGCGTATTGCCGAACAGGGGGCACAGGAATTCTATGTGGGGAAAACTGCAGAATTGCTCGTAGCGGAAATGGCCAAACACGGCGGGTTGATCACCATGGAGGATATGAAAAACTACGCCCCGACCATGCGTACACCCGTGCATGGCCAATATCGCGGCTATGATATCTACTCCATGTCACCGCCAAGTTCGGGTGGTGTGCATATAGTGCAGATCCTCAATATTCTCGAAGGCTACCCTATTGCGGAATATGGCCACAATTCCGCCCAGACTATTCACCTGATGGCCGAGGCAATGAAGCGGGCGTATGCCGATCGGTCCTTTTATCTGGGTGATGAAGATTTCGTTAAAGTGCCCTTGCAAGGCCTTACTTCCAAAGATTACGCGAAGAAGATCCGTGAAGGTATCGACATGGACAAGGCGACCCCGAGCAGCACCATTGCACCCGGTAAGCCGCAACCCTATGAAAGCAGCGAGACAACGCATTTTTCCATAGTCGATAACTTCGGCAACGCCGTCTCCAACACCTATACTATCAATTTCAGCTATGGTTCCGGCATTGTCGTCGACGGCGCCGGTTTTCTGCTGAACAATGAAATGGATGATTTTTCGGCAAAACCGGGGGTGCCCAACGCCTACGGCCTGATCGGCGGAGAGGCGAATAAAGTTGAACCCAACAAGCGGATGCTCAGCTCCATGTCGCCGACTATCGTCAAACAGCACGGCAAAAATTTCCTGGTTACCGGCAGTCCGGGCGGTTCGAGAATTATCACCACCACCCTTCAGGTGATCATGAATGTCATTGACCACGGTCTGAATATCCAGAGTGCCGTGGCGGCCCCCCGCTTTCATCATCAGTGGCTCCCCGATGAACTGCGCATAGAAGAAGGTATCAGTGTCGATACCATTAAAATACTTCAGGGAAAAGGACACGAAGTGCAACAGAAATCGGCAATGGGCGCTATCCAGTCGATTATGGTCAAAGATGGCATGATGTATGGCGGTGCCGATCCGCGCAGGTCGACGGCGCTTGCCGCCGGACTCTGATCGGCAGATCGGTATGTCGCAACTCACCTCGTCGCAGTCCATTGAAGCGGGGAATCTGCATGTCGCCTATAGTGACAATAAGCCTGCAGGCAGTATGCCGGTGCTGCTTTTGCACGGCTTTCCCTATGACGTGCATGCCTACGACGAGGTAAGTCCTTTCCTGCTTGCAGCGGGGTGTCGAGTGGTCATCCGCTATCTGCGCGGATTTGGGTAAACATCGGGTGCTTGACGGGGTTGGCCATAATCTGCCCCAGGAGGCGCCACGCGATTTTACCGCGGCGGTGTTGTTACTTCTTTGAAACATCCCACTGTGTTTTGCTCGTCCATTTCATTTCCGGCATAAAACTTATCTCCTGCTTACCTCATAAGCTTTTCTGGATTTTTCTAATAATCGTTTCTATCTTAATGCTCAATTAGAGTTGACCAGGCTGCAGTTATAGCTGAAAAGCCAGACCGTATTTTTCAGGGCGTATTGTGCCGCGGCAGTGGAGCGTTGTCTGGTTCTCATATTCAGTTCACCGCGTTCAGGGGTAGGGTGACTGGTTCTTGCGCGGTGATACTGAAGATAGCTTCGGAGGATTGAAAATGATACATGTCCAGTCGTATTTCCAGCACCATTTTCTGTCTTTTTTCATTTGTCTTCTTGTGCTCTTATTTGTGGCTTCGGCAGAGGGACAGCAATCGAGGCCGGCAGTTGCCGTCATCGTCAAGGAGGCGCAGATCGATCGCTTCGTCGACCGTGTTGCCGCTCTCGGTACCCTGCGAGCCAATGAAACCGTCGATCTCTCGGCAACAGTCACGGATACGGTAACCGTCATTCATTTCGATGACGGTCAACGGGTAAAAGCGGGGGATATCTTGATCGAGATGACCAGCACCGAGGAGCATGCACTGCTTGAAGAGGCACGATCGACGCTGGACGAGGCACAAAAACAATATGACAGAGTGAAGCCTCTGGTGGAAAGGGGCGCGGCGGCCAGATCGCAGCTTGACGAGCAGCGGCGTGATTACGACACCGCCAGGGCGCGCTACCGGGCAATCGAGTCCCGGTTGCAGGACCGCTTGATTGTTGCACCTTTTGCCGGGGTTGTCGGCCTGCGAAATATCAGTGTCGGTGCCCTTATTGAACCTGGAGACATCATCACAACTCTTGATGACGACAGCGTCATGAAGCTCGATTTTACCGTGCCGGCGATGTATCTGGCGACACTGAAAAGAGGTTTACCTATAGAGGCCAGGGCGCCGTCTTTTGTCGGTCGCACATTTTCCGGAGAGGTTATCGCCATTAACAGCCGAATCGATCAGATAACCCGCTCCATCGTCGCCAGAGCTATTCTGCCAAACCCGGACCGGTTGTTAAAGCCCGGTCTGCTGATGCAAGTACAACTCCTGAAAAATCCACGCGATGTGGTTGTTATCCCCGAAGAAGCCCTGATTCCGACCGGGCAGGAAAACCATGTATTGGTCGTCGATCGATCCATCGACTCCCCGATTGCCGAACGTCGCGGGGTGATCATTGGTGCCCGCCGACCTGGTGAAGTGGAGATAGTAGACGGTCTCGCGGCAGGTGAATTTGTCGTTATTCACGGCACCCTTCACGCACGACCGGGGCAGCAGGTGCGGATTATCGCCGTGGCCACGGCCGATGAAACATTGGAACAGTTACTGCGGCAGGATAGCGGAGGCCCGGGCAAATGATTTTATCCGATATATCCGTCAAAAGGCCTGTCTTTGCCTCGGTAATTTCTCTTTTTCTGGTTGTTTTTGGTCTTGTGGCCTTCAACAGGCTGCCGTTGCGTGAGTATCCCGATATTGATCCGCCGGTGGTCACCATTGAGACCATTTATCCCGGCGCTTCGGCAAACGTGGTCGAAACGCAGATTACCCAGCTCATCGAAGAACGGATCGCCGGCGTCGAAGACATTCAGTTTATCGAATCGACCAGTGAAGACGGCCGCTCGCTGGTGACCGTTGAGTTTACCACCGGACGGGACGTCGACGGGGCGGCCAACGATATCCGCGACCGGGTCTCCGGCATCCTCGATGATCTGCCGGATGAAGCAGATCCGCCCGAAATCCAGAAAGTTGATTCCAACGACGATGTCATTATGTGGCTGAATCTGACCAGTGACCGCATGACCGTGCCGGAACTGACCGATTATGCCGACCGATACCTGGTCGATTATTTCTCTGTGCTGAGCGGAGTTGCCAGGGTGAGGATCGGCGGGGGCCAGAGCTTTGCCATGCGCGTATGGATCGACCGCCAGGCCCTTGCGGCAAGAGGGCTGACGGTAAACGATATTGAGGACGCCCTGCGCACCGAAAACCTCGAACTGCCGGCGGGCAGCATCGAATCGGCCAACCGTGCTTTCACGGTGCGTGTCAAGCGGGCCTTTCAAACGGCGGAGGAATTTCAGCGACTGTCCTTGAAGCGAGGTGACGACGGGCACATCATTCGTCTGGGAGATGTCGCCCGGGTCGAGCGGGGAACGGAAGAGGACCGCACCTTCTTCAGGGGCAACGGGGTGCCCATGGTTGGCCTGGGCATCATCAAACAATCGACGGCCAATACCATCGAGGTGGCCCGCGCCGCCAAGGCGGAGATGCTTCGCCTTAATTCGAGCCTGCCTGAGGGCATGGAAATAAAACAGAGTTACGACACCTCGGTTTTTGTCGAAGGGGCGATCAACGAGGTGTACAAAACCCTGTTGATCGCCATCGGCCTGGTCGTTCTGGTCATCTTTCTTTTTCTCGGCAGCGTTCGGGCCACGCTGGTACCTGCCGTGACCGTGCCGATTTCTCTTATCGCCACGTTTATCGCTTTGAATGCGCTTGGTTTTTCGGTCAATCTGCTCACCCTGCTGGCCCTGGTTCTGGCAATCGGATTGATCGTCGATGATGCCATTGTCGTGCTGGAAAATATCCACCGGCGCATGGATGAAAGAGGGGAATCCGCCCTGGTGGCGGCCTACCGAGGGACGCGCCAGGTCGGTTTTGCGGTCATCGCCACCTCGCTGGTGCTGATCGCGGTGTTTGTGCCCATCGCCTTTCTGCAGGGGGATATCGGTCGCCTGTTTTCCGAGTTTGCTCTGACCATGGCCGCGGCGGTTTTCTTTTCCAGCGTTGTCGCCTTGAGTCTTTGTCCGATGCAGGCGTCGAAAATCCTTAATCAGCGATCCGGCGAGCAGCGAAGCAACCGGCGTATCGATCGTTTTTACCGGGGGATACGCAAGCGGTACCGGCGGGTGCTGAAAAACGCCATACGCTACCCGGTGGCGGTCTTCGGCGTTTTTGCCCTGCTGCTTGGTGCGACAGTCTGGCTGTTGGAGCAGATACCGTCCGAATACGCGCCCAAGGAAGACCGCGGGGCCTTTTTTGTCCTGGTCAACGGGCCGGAGGGTGCGACCTTTGCCTACATGGAAGAATATATGGATGAAATCGAGCGCCGTCTGATGCCGTTTATCGAGAGTAATGAGGCCACCCGCCTGCTCGTGCGTGCGCCGCGGGGTTTTGCAAATATTGCCAATTTCAACTCCGGCATTGCCATTTTTGTTCTGAGCGACTGGAGCCTGCGACGCCCGGCCTGGTCAATAATGCAGGAGGTGCGCGGCCGGCTCGCCGGGCTGCCCGGGGTGCGCGCCTTTCCGGTGATGCGTCAGGGGTTTGGGGCGGCTATTCAAAAACCGCTGCAGTTCGTCATCGGCGGCAGTACCTATCAGGAGCTAGCGCAGTGGCGGGACATCCTCCTGGAACGGATCGAAGCGGATAATCCCGGCCTGATCGAGATAGACTGGGATTATAAGGAAACCAAACCCCAGGTGCAGGTGAACATCGATTATGATCGTGCGGCGGAAATGGGTGTGACCATCGGGGTAATCGGCCGTACCCTGGAAACAATGCTCGGCTCCCGCCGGGTAACGACCTATATCAATGAAGGCGTCGAGTACGATGTGGTACTCGAAGGTGAGCGTGATGCTCAGCGCACCCCGACCGACCTGCAGAATATTTATGTCCGTTCCTCGCGCAGCGGCGATCTTATCCCACTGAGCAACCTCGTTACCCTGGAGGAATTTGCCGATTCGAGTGCACTCAATAGATATAACCGGGTCAGAGCGATAACCCTGCAGGCAAATCTGGCCGGTGGACTGGTACTCGGCGACGCCCTGTCCTATATGGAGGAGCTGGTTAAAAAACATCTGCCAGGAAACGTTATCATCGACTATAAAGGGCAGTCGCGGGATTTTAAAAAATCGGGCCAGTCCATCACCTTTGTTTTTCTCCTGGGTATTCTCGTCGCCTTTCTTGTCCTGGCAGCGCAGTTTGAGAGCTACATTGATCCCTTTGTGATTATGCTCACGGTTCCTCTGGCCATAGTCGGCGGGCTGCTCGGGCTCTATCTTACCGGCAGCACCTTGAATCTCTATAGTCAGATCGGTCTGGTCATGCTCATTGGCCTGGCGGCGAAAAACGGTATCCTCATCGTCGAGTTTGCCAACCAGCTGCGCGAGCAGCGGCTGTCCTTTTATCATGCGGTCCTCAAAGCCTCGGAAATCCGGCTGCGGCCTATCGTTATGACCGGTATTACCACCGCGGCAGGAACGATCCCCTTGATTCTTTCTTCCGGAGCAGGGGCAGAAACCCGTATGGTCATTGGTGTTGTCGTTCTGGCCGGGGTCTTGTCGGCAACTCTTTTTACCCTGTTCGTCGTGCCGGTTACCTACGGCCTGCTTTCCCGGCGAACCAGCCTGCCCGGTTCAGTGGCAAGACGTCTGCACCAGGAAGAGTTGGTGTCGGATGAAGTTGACGGGCGAGGCTGAGCGCGGCAATGCCGGGTTGGAAAGTACTTGCCCATCGGCTTGCAGTGGGGTAATTTGTCGCACTGCGATAGGATTTTTTCCTATAAGATAATTTTTGCTTATTTGAATCATCAAGCGTTATTCCGAAAGCCATAATGTGAAAAAAAATGACGTCCCCCAGCATAGCGGCCTGCTTTCCGGCAACCGTGAAGTCAATTACGCCGTTGATGCGGACGGCCGTTATATCCTAGAGTCGAGTGTCGGCTGGGAGGCAAAGGATATTGCCCTGCGTCAGGCCTGGGAGGCGATCGCCGACGAGTTGACTGTGGTCCTGGCCGAGATCAAGGCTGGGAAAAAGAGTGCGCTGGCCTATCATATGGTGAAAAACCAGATGGATCCCGCGCTGCTCAGTCAGTACTCCGGTGTTGCCCGCTGGCGGGTAAAACGGCACCTGAAACCGACGGTATTCGCCGGACTTCGTGCCGCTGATGTAGCGCCTTATGCCGAGCTGTTTGGGATCAGTGTTGATGAACTGCGCCGTGTTCCGGAAAAACTGCTTTCACCACTGGCCGAGCTGGATCAGGTTGAGGCGGATAATTCGTGAAAATAGACTTTCCCCATCGTCAGTTCGCCCATTGCGAGAGCGGCGTGACCGCCAACCTGCTCAATTATCATGGTTTTCCCTGCTCCGAAGCTATGGCCTTCGGCATCGGCGGCGGTCTGTTTTTTGCCTATGTGCCTTTTATCAAGATTAATTTTCTTCCGCTGACTGCCTATCGCATCGGCCCGGGCAGTATTTTTACCAAGGCAACCAGACGACTCGGCATCAAGGTGATAAAAACGAAGTTTGGCAGCCCCGAGCTTGCGGAATCCGAGCTGGATCGACTCCTCGAGGCAGGACGTCCGGTCGGAGCACAGACCGGGGTGTTCTGGCTGCCCTTTTTCCCACCGGCCTACCGGTTCCACTTTAACGGTCATAATCTGGTGGTCATCGGTAAAGAGGGGAGCGATTACCTGATCAGCGATCCTATTTTCGAAGAGACGGTGCGTTGTCCTGCGGCTGATCTGCGCAAGGCGCGCTTTGCCAAGGGGGCGCTGGCGCCAAAGGGAAAAATCTACTATATCGAAAAGATGCCGACCCACTTCGACCTGCCGCAGGCGATTGAATCCGGCATCCGCGATGTTTGCCGGGCGATGTTGTCCGTGCCTCTGCCGCTGCTCGGCGTGCGCGGCATTCGTCTGCTGGCGCGGCAACTGGCCAAGTGGCCGGACAGGCTTGGCGAAAAACAGAGTCTGCTACATCTCGGTCACGTCATCCGCATGCAGGAGGAAATCGGTACCGGCGGCGCGGGCTTTCGCTTTATTTACGCGGCCTTTTTGCAGGAAGCGGCCGGGGTGCTGGAAAACGATAAATTAAGTGATCTGTCAAAGCGCTGCACCGAGGTGGGTGATTTGTGGCGTGAATTCGCCCTGCTCGCCTCGCGGGTCTGCAAGGGCCGGGCTGTGGGACAGGATTCCTTTGACCATCTTTCAGCCCTGCTTTTTTCCTGCGCGGCATATGAGGCAACGCTTTTCAAGGATCTGCGGTCGGCACTTGTCCGCTGATCATAACTGGCGAGAATCGATGAGCGTAACTGCCGAAAAAAATGCAATCACCACCCTGAACCTGGTAAAGGTGTATGCCCATGGTGATCGTCCGGCGCTTGACGGGTTGAACCTCAATGTTGCCCGGGGCAGCAGTTTTGGTCTGCTTGGCCCGAACGGCGCGGGGAAAACGACGGCAATTTCCATTCTCTCCACCCTGCTGCAACCGACCGCCGGCACAGCGACCGTTCTTGGGTATGACGTAGGGAAGCACGCCAAGGCCATTCGCTGCCTGATCGGTTTCGTGCCGCAGGATATCGCCCTGTATTCAAGCTTGACGGCACGGGAAAACCTGCGTTATTTCGCGCAAGTTCTGCGTATTCCGGCGCGGCGGGTCAAGGAACGGGTGAGCGAGTGTCTTGAGCTGGTCGGCCTTACCGACTGCGCTGATCGAAGGGTCGCCACCTATTCCGGCGGTATGAAACGCCGGACTAATCTGGCGGTCGGTATCCTACATGAACCGCAGATTCTTTTTCTCGACGAACCAACCGTCGGCATCGACGCGCAATCACGCAATCTCATTCTCGAGCGTCTTGTCGAATTGAAGCGCGCCGGAATGACACTTTTTTACACGACGCACCATATGGAAGAAGCGCGGCAGCTCTGTGACGAAGTCGCCATTGTCGATGCGGGCCGGGTGATTGCCGACGGCACACCGGCTCAGCTGGTCGGCGATGCCGCCAATTGTGACAATCTTGAAGAATTATTTCTCTCCCTGACCGGAAAACAGGTTCGCGATTAAGGATCGATATGTTGTTACTGGTGCATGTTAAAAAAGAACTGCTGCTGCTCAGCCGCGATCGCGCCGGTCTGCTGGTTCTTTTTGTCATGCCGATGCTGCTGGTGCTGGTGCTGTCGCTCATTCAGGATAACCTGTTTCGCGCCACCGGCGAGACGGCGACCCGAGCGCTCTTTGTCAGTCTCGATGAGGGCGCGTTGGCCGCGGAGCTGGCGATGAATCTGGAGGCAACCGGGGCACTCGAACTGGTAAGGGAAGTTACCGGAGAAAAGCTCAATGTCGACACCGCCCGGCAAAGGGTTTTTAACGGGGAGTACCAGTTTGCCATTATTGTTCCTGCAGGATTCAGCGCGTCAATCAATGCCGCCGCAGAGGCAGCCATCGAGGCATCATTTCGCCAAGAGACGCCGACACAGCCGGCCGGTCAGCTGACCGTCTACTTTGATCCGACCGTACGAGGTGTCTATCGGACGGCGGTTACCAGCGCCCTGCGGCGAGGCCTTCTCGGCCTGGAAATTGCGCGCAAGAGCGAGGCCTTCGGGCGGTTGCTGCCAGTGGAACTGCAGCGCGGTATGCAAGAGCAGCTGGCCGCCTATGCGCCGGCCGGGCTGCAGCTGAACCTGCCGCATCTTAGTTCCGACTGGACCGGACAGACCTTGATTGAACTGAACGAAGAGTCGGCCTATCCGGATAAGTATACGACACTACCGACCTCAGTGCAGCAGAACGTCCCGGCCTGGACCCTGTTCGGCATGTTCTTTATTGTCATTCCACTGGCGGGAACGCTGATCCGCGAGCGTCAAGAGGGGACGCTGACCCGGCTGATGACCATGCCGGTTGCCAACGCTACCTTGCTGTTCGGCAAGGTCTTTGCTTATCTCGGGGTCTGTCTCGTGCAGTGTGCCTTGATGCTGCTGGTCGGTAAGTGGATCCTGCCGCTTCTCGGTACGCCGGTACTCGAACTCGGTTCGGCGCCGTTTGCCCTGCTGGTCGTTGCCGTCAGTGCGGCATTGGCGGCCTGCGGCTATGGCATTCTCGTCGGTGTCCTGGCGCGTAGTTACGATCAGGCGTCAACCTTCGGTGCGGTGTCGGTGGTGCTCGCCGCGGCAATGGGCGGGGTGATGGTCCCGGTCTATGTGATGCCCCGGGTGATGCAGGATCTCAGTGTGATTTCGCCTCTGGGCTGGGGCCTTGAGGCGTTTCTCGATATATTTGTCCGGAACGGCAATCTGACCAGTGTACTGCCCCGTGTCGTCACTCTGGTCACCTTTTTCCTGGTATGTATGGCCTGTGCCCTGCTGATGTTTCGACGTTGGCGGCGAGGTCTTTAAATTGATCGGCCTGGATGAGACAGGTTGTGCATGGAGTAGAAGAGATGAACGATAATTTGGAACGCGAGCTGGTGGCCATGGTCATCGAACTCTGTAACGTCGAGGACATTTTGCCGGAGGATGTCCCCCTTGGTATGCCGATCATTGGTCCGGAATCGTCGCTGGGCCTGGATTCGCTCGATGCCCTCGAGGTGGTGGTGGCTATACAGAGGAGCTATGACGTGCGCATCGGTGGAGAGAATTCCAGTCGCGAGATCTTGCAGTCCTTTACCACCCTGGCCGATTATATTCGTCTGAAGCAGCAAGAAGATGCCTGATTTACTATGAAATGGCCAAGACTCTTCGAATTTGAAGATCAGAGATGGCTGCCCGGCATATTGCGCAACCAGATGACCGACGCCCTGCGCTATCTGATTGTCGAGATGAAAGTATATGATCCGATTATCCCGGAATTTCTCTGGGTCATGCAGAAATCACCGACCAAAAAAGTGGTCGATCTCTGTTCCGGCGGCACAGGGCCCTGGCATTACCTGCTTGGGGCAATTGGAGATCTGGAAGAGGTCGTCGAACGGGTTACCCTGACCGATTTATACCCCAATGAAAAGGCCTTGAAGACCCTGTCGGCGCATCATCACCTCTTTGCCTATACAGCCGATTCGGTCAATGCTCTGGATATTGATGTAAAGCTGGAAGGGGTTCGAACGATATTTTCCAGTTTCCATCATTTTGACACAGCTGAAGCCATCTCCATCTTGCAAGACGCAGTAGATAAACAGATGCCTCTCTGTGTTTTTGAATTCACCGAGCGGCGCCTGGTTAATCTGCTCATTACCCCGATATCCATGGTTGTTTTATTTGCCAAGCTCCTGTGCGCCAGGCCGCTGACCATGTCAAAGTTCCTTTTTTGCCTGGTTTTACCCATCGTGCCGCTGATCTACATCTGGGACACTGCTGTTTCCCATCTGCGCAGTTATTCCCGGGAGGAATTGCAAGCGCTCGTCAACTGCGTAGACAATGCGGAGACCTTTGTCTGGGAGATAGGGCAAAGCACCTCACCTAAAACCCCCCTGAAGAACACCTTCCTTATCGGCTATCCGAAAAAACGGCCGGCGGCCACAAATAAACCGGCTTAGACGACGGTCAGTTGCATATAACACATCGAAAAACGACCGCTCTCCGGAATGAAGCAGAGCAGCTTCTGGCCTTTTTGCAGCCGTCCCGAGTGAAACAGTTCTTCAAGGATAATGTAGATTGAGGCCGATCCGGTATTTCCTTTGGTGGCCAGATTGGTGAACCATCGCTCAAAGGGGATGCCGAAACCGATTTTCTCCATTCGTGCCTGCAGCTCGGCACGAAAATAGTCGGAGGAGTAGTGGGGCAGGAACCAGTCGAATTCGTCCGCCTGCAGCCTGTGTTTGGCAATCAGTGGCGGCAGGGTGCGCTCGACGGCGGTGGTGATGATCTCCCGGTTGAGTAACTTGACGTCCTGCTTGATCAGCAGGCTGTCCTTGTCGATACCTCCGGCAAGAGACCCCTGCTCGCGCCAGCCGCGCAGGGAGCCGTCTTCGAGTTTGACGGCTCCGGCGTACATGCAGGTTTCCATGGCATTGGCAAAGGAAAGAAGATCAAGCCAGTCGATGCGCAATGACAGTCCCGTGTCGGCCGGCCGGTTAGTGAGAAAGGCGGCACCGGCGCCATCGGAGAGCATCCAGCGTAAAAAATCGGCTTCGAAGGCGATGGCCGGCTGCTCCTTGATCCGGTCGGCGTGCTGCTGGTTGACCGGCCCGCAGAGGCTGGCGCGGAGAAACGAGGAGGCCAGCTCGGAGCCGGTGGCCACGGCGTTGCTGCTTTGGCCGGAGGCGATGCTCATATAGGCATATTTCATCGCGCTCATACCGGCGGTACAAATTCCGGCTGCGGTCATTACTTCGCAGGCTTGTCCTTTTATTTCGCCATGGACCATTGATCCGTGGCCGGGCATGAGCTGGTCCGGGGAAGAGGTGCCGCAGCAGAGGCATTCAATCTCATTTGGAGTAAAATCCGGTCGAGGCCGCAGGCGGCGGATCGCCTCGGCCGTCAATTGGGCGTTGGTATGGGTTGTTGCCCCGGTCGATGGATCGATGGCGTAGTAGCGGCTTTTGATGCGGTTATTGCGCAAAATGATCTTTCGCGTGCGTGAAGGGAGTTGATTGACCATGCCGAGGAGTGTTTCCATCTGTTCGTCGGTGACCGGAGCATTGGGCAGGAAGGCGGCGATGTCGGTGATATAAACGGGCATGTGTTCTTTATACCTTTGCTGCTCGGTGTCCTTCGGCCAGAAGGGCTGCGTAGCGATTGTAGAAGAGCTCGTCCCCAAGCCGGGTCGGCAGTACGGCATTGGTCAGGGTGTAATAGTCGAGGTCGTGAATACTGATCTGCTGCCGCAGTTGCCGGTGGAGCCGGGTGCCGGGTAGGGGGGTGAGAACGGTGTGCATCGGCAGGTCGATCTGCTGCTTTTTGACAAAGGCACCCAGCTTATCGAACTGTTGCTCAGTGTAATCCGGCGAGATGATAAAGTCACCGACGATGGTCAATCCGAGCTGGTGCAGGATGTCGATGGCCTGCAGATTGCATCGGGTGGTGTTTTCCTTGTTCATCGCGCCCAGCGCCGTATCGTCGATTTCCTCAAAGCCGATGACCACGGCGCGCAGGCCGATTTCCCGCCAGCGTTTCAGCAGTTCGGGATGTCGGACCACCGTATCCGAACGTACATCGGCTAAAAATTGTTTTTTGATGCCGGCAGCTTCTATTGCATCAGCCAGTTTCATGGCATGGCCGGGATTACCGAAGGTGTTGGCATCGACCAGGCGGATCACCGGGGTCTGCAGGCAGCCGATGGCGCGGATGACCGTTTCGCTGCCGGCAGTCAGGTATTTGCCACCGGTCAGCGGCGCAATACAGCAAAAGGAACAGTCATAGGGACATCCGGCGGCGGAGACAACCAGACCGAGCTGCAGACCAAGGGTTTCCAGGGTATAATGCGGGCGATACTGGTCGACCAGGTCGTAGCGGGGAAGCTGCTGCTCGGGTAAATCGTCGCGGCTGAATGTGCGTTGCCGGTAGTGCAGCGGTGCTCCGGGACAGGTGACGGCAACGCCGGGAATAAGCGGCTTTGCAACACCCGCTGCCAACGCCGTGACCAGTTCGCGCAGGCTCTGTTTGCCGAGGCCGATGACAATCCAGTCGATCATCTCCCGGTTGAAAAACTCGGGATCAGCCGAGGCATGCACGCCGCCGACGACGATTGTCGTCGGCAGGCTTTGTCTGATTTCATCCGCCAGTTTAACGACGGTTTGAGCCTCGCAGGTCATGGCCGTCAGGGCGACCAGGTCCGGCTTGAAGGCCTTTAGTGCCGCTTGCAGCCCCTTCGGATCGACTTTGAGGTCGAGAATCCGCGTCTCGTGATCGCCGAGATTGCCAGCCAGTACTTCCAGGGCCAGCGGTTCGCCGCGAAAAATTTGTTTAATCGAGGTGATGCCATACCGTTCTTCGGGTATGGAACGTCCGCAATTCGGAGGATTGATAAAAAGTATCTTCATAAGCAGGAGATGGAAACAAAGCGGCAATTCAGAGGATGATTTCTGCCATTGAAAAACATGGGAATATACCTATTTGCAGCGGCCCTGTAAATGATTAAGCCCGGTAAACGAGATTAATACCTCCAGGATCCGGTGTTTTGCGGTGCTATGTCGTGCTCTTTGCTGTTATATCATTGCAAAAAAATCTATTATCCTGTTGATTAATTGAGGTATCATAAATAATCCTTTTTACCGCGTGGCATTCTCGGACAACCTCCAAGAGCCGATACGGAAGAGAGAACAATGTGGCGTTAATCACGATACGCGGATAACCTGAATGCGGGTGGCCTGCATTGTTGATGGGCTTGAACATGCAATGTAATCCCGCATAACTTTATTGGCATAACTTTATTGGTATTGATTTTGACAGGATTTGTTTCTTATAGACGAATGAGTTCTCGGGCCGAAGTCTACTGGCCGGCTACTGTTATCTGGAAAGAACAGGTATTGCAGGGAAGGATTAAAAATTTAAGTCGTGGAGGAGCACTTCTTTACCTGGAAGAGCAAATCGATCTCCAGGATAACATCCGCATTGCCATTGAAATTCCCAAATATAATTATGTTATTTCCGCAAAAGGTGAAGTTGTCAGAACATTTGCGCTGGAAAAAGATACCGAAGAATATTCCTTTGCCGCAGGAATACAATTTACCGAAATTTCCGACGAAGACCTGAAGTTTTTTACCGGCAATCTGGCGCCCGAATGGCAAAAAGATTATCAAGAACCCGAGATAATATCTCCCTCCATGCAAAATTTTAATCGAAATATTATTTACGCTCTCCTTGGTGTTGTTATTTTTTCTCTCATTTTCTATACCATTGGGGCGAGCAAGGGCAAGAGGGTTGACTCCGAACAAATAGCAGCAGTGGAAAATCGTTTAGAGGTGCTTGAGTCACAATTGACAATTCTCAACGAAACGTCGGTATGGAATGGCAAGACCGAAGAGCAACTGCAGGGTATCCACGATGAATTGTCGGATATAAAAGAAAATTTTGTCACTGTCGCGGCGGTTGAACAATTACGTTCAGAACTGCAGAGTAGACAAGATAAAAATTTTGCTTTACTGCGCATAGCTATCGAGGAATCTTCTCTAGTACTTGAAAACACGAAAAAAAATGAAGAACCTGAAGGAATTGAAGAAACTAAAACAGCGGAAGCACCCGAAGCAGCCGAAGCAGCCGAAGCAGCCGAAGCAGCCGAAGCAGCCGAAGCAGCTGAAACAGCTGAAACACCCGAACCAGCTGACCTGCCGGCAAAAATTGAAAAAATAGAGAAACCACAAATAGAGAACATCGATGCAGGTAGGAAGACAATTAAAGCTACCAAAGTAGTCAAGCCAGCCAAGCCGGCTCAACAAGCCGCGGCGGCCAAACCCATCGAGGCGGTTTACCACGTCGTCCAGAAAGGGGAAAATCTGTATAGAATATCTCTCAAATACGGCCTTACGGTCGATGAGCTCAGAAAATTAAACAACCTTTCGCCTGACGCCTCGATTCAGCCCAGTCAAAAACTGCTGGTGAAATGATTACGCGGTATTCCTTTGCCTTGCAACAATGTTCAGTTACTATCAACCACGTTGCCTAACTTTTTTGCCGAAATGACCTGAAAATATTTTGGAATTATCCCGTACGGGCAGCAATTAAAAATGTGATAGGCATTTAACCTACCGAGAACCAAAGAACAGTAGTTAGGTCAAACAGAGGCACATGCCAAATTGGTTGAGGTTTGTTCTGGCAATCTTGAAATATTGCTTTCTCGCCTCGACAGCAATTCCCATTTTGATGGAGCAGGAAACATACTGACATCAGATTGACCTCCG
>CAYPPR010000021.1:62789-66515 GCA_964412665.1 uncultured Desulfopila sp. | reverse complement strand
AATTGAAAAATGCGGGATACTGGGGAGTTTGGTAGCGATTCGCAAAAAGTTGGGTTAAGTAACAACTTCCCAGTCCCAATCAGTATACCAGATAAAGCCATATAATGGTAAGTGAGTGACGACTGAGTCAACTCTATCAGGATTTGTCGGTTCTGGCAGTAGGGGGTGACGAATTGGCTCTGAGGAGTTCTTTCAGTTTCCAGGTCTCCCGGCACCGCCCAGCCATCTCTTGCTGCAGGACCATTTCATTGTCTTCGGACAGCATTTCCATCTCATGACTCTGCTTGGCTTGGGCAACAGCGGCCTGATTCTGCATGGCGTCTACGAATCACGGCAATATTGATAATGCGGTGATCTTTCTTTTCTCTATCGGAAAAGGTTCTAACAAGATTCGTCAAAACAATGAATGCAGGAGCTGTCCTGCAGGATTGTCCGCTGTCCACACAGTTACGTCGGTGCATACATCTACAACACCGCCAACCACACCTTGACATTCAATCTTTATATTGTTAATAAAATTTTAAAAAGTAATAACGTAAAATCCGAACTAAAAGGAAGTATTATGAGCAATTTCAAAATACTGTTTGACGAAAATAGTAATACAATAACAATAAGATACCATGACACTATAAAGTACAAGGCATTGCTTGACAGCCTAAAAGATTTATTGACAATCTACAGGCCGAAGGATGTTCACATTGTCTTGGATTTTAGTGAAGTAAAATATCTGAAAGTTGGTTACCACCAAATCAGCAATTTCCGCGATGGCCTCAAAGTGCTTTTTCCCAAAAAGAAGGTCGGCAAAATTTCCATCATTAATTGCCCTGACAACTCTTACGCGAGTGTCATCTGTACCGCCGCTCCATCCACAGAGTCTGAATCTTCCGGGCATAAGCTCCGTTGTTTTGAGAGTCATCAAAAAAGTGAAGTATATCAGTAAATACAGCAATTTTAGCAAGCTTCCTCCCCCTTGGGGGAAGCACCAGGATTGAGAACCGCTGCTGTGAATAATTCCAAGTGGCTTTGCTTAACGCATGAAACTGGTGTTGAGCAGCAGTTTCATGGACACCCTCTTTTTTGTCAGCAAAAAATATTAAAAATAGCAAGTTGCGACGTACAGCGTCGTAAGACCCTCCAATAAAAACACCCTGGTCGTTCGGATCGCTCATAAGTAATGGGTTTGTGAAATGTTTTTCTTGACAAGTAAGATGGTACCTCTACGTCCGGGAGATTGCCTGGGTCGATGGCAAGACCAAACTCATTTCGCAGATCTATATCGGCTCGCCGGAAAAGAACCGTAAATTATCATATCAGCAATTGTTGGTGCTACTAATCCAAGGTTTTTGATGACACGGGCAGATCATCTTTATGCGCAGATGCCGGTGATCTCTCCTGCACGGCCACGTTGAACTTCACCAGTCAAAAGTGCTTCACGCAGTAAGGGAAATGAGCCGTTTGACAATGAGCCGGCAAGCGTTGACAGAATACACGGTGCAACCAGAGAATGTGCTCAAGGCTTTTGGCGCAACCGGCAAATCATCATGAGGATCAAGCCGCCGCACCCGTCAGTTCCGTCCGCCCGTCAAGGACCTTTCGAATCAGGACGGCAATGCTTTTTTTAGTTAGAGGTTTCAGGGCGAATCCTTTGATGCCTAAAAGTTTGGCTTTTTCCTCGGAAATGAGGTTGCTGTAGCCGGTACAGAGAATTATCGGCAGCTGCGGTCGAATCTGCAGCATGCGCCGGGCCAGATCGAAGCCGGTCATGCCCGGCATGGTCTGATCAGTGATGACCAGATCGAAGGCTTCGGGCTGGTTTCTGAAGGTGTTCAGCGCTTCCAGGCTGCTGGTTCGCACCGTTACGGTATAGCCGAGTCTCTGCAGCATGGTCTGGGCCATCTCGCACAACATCTTTTCATCATCAACAAAGAGAATACCTTCGGTGCCGACGGGAATCAGGCCGAAGGGTTTGGCTTCCGGCACGGGATGTTCGGCGAGAGCCGGCAGCATGATATGGAAAACGGTCCCCTTGCCGGGGTGACTGTCGCAGCTGATAAGGCCGCCGTAACTTTTTACTATGCCGTGAACAATAGACAGGCCGAGACCGCTTCCTTTACCGGTTTCCTTGGTGGTAAAATAGGGGTCAAATATTCTGTCCCGTATCTCCGCGACAATCCCGTAACCGGTGTCGCTGATGGTTAAATGGACAAATTCTCCCGGCTGGACATGGGGCGCGCCGATCAGATCTTCCTCGGCGAGAAGTTGCGTACCCACGGCAACCGACAGGGTTCCTCCAGTTGCTTCCATGGCGTGGTAGGCGTTGGTGCAGAGATTCATGAGGATCTGATGGATCTGCGTCGGATCGGCAAAGATCACTCCGGTGTCCGGTGCCAGATCGGCTTCGATGGCAATAGTTGACGGCAGCGAAGAGCGCAGCATCTTCAGGGTTTCCTTGACAATGACCGCAGGTTGCAGATGAATCTGTTCGGCTTCCGCCTGACGGCTGAAGGCGAGAATCTGCTTGACCAGATCCTTGGCCCGATTGCCCGCCTTGATGACCTGATCGAGGTCGCGTGCGACCATCGTATGCGCCGGGCTGTCTTCTCGGGCCATTTCCGCATAGCCGAGGATGGCTCCAAGGATATTGTTGAAATCATGGGCTATACCGCCGGCCAGTGTGCCGATGGCTTCCAGTTTCTGGGCATGGAGCAACTGGCACTGCAGGTTTTTCTTCTCTTCTTCCGCCTGCTTCCGCTCGGTGATATCAAGAGCAAAGCCATCGATGACCGGTTCGTCAGTCTGTTCGCGGGCTTCGTCGGGAGCAACCAACCTGGCATTCATGGAAATCCACAGGGTGTCGCCATGTTGTCTCCGGGCCTCGTATTCAAAGTGCTGCACTATCCCGTTGGTCTGGAGCAGATCGATAAACTGTCGCCGCCGTTCGGGGTCGACATAGAGCTGGTCGGCAAGGCTGCTGAAATTGTTTATTGCTTCTTCGGCACTGGCGTAGCCGACAATCCTGGCCATCTCGTTATTCACCGCCAGGGCTTTGCCGTCAAGGGTCGTGCGAAAAATACCCAGGGGCGAGTTTTCAAAAAGATGGCGGTATTTCGTCTCGCTCCTGGCCAGGGCCAGACGGCTTTTTTCTAACTGGCGGTCGAGGCTGTAACGATGCAGGGCCATCTCGATGATGGCGGCCAGTTCCCGTTCGGGCACCGGTTTGATCAGGTAGCCATAGGGCGCGGCAATTTTTGCCTGCTCAAGCAGGGGATCCTGGGAGAAGCCGGTGAGAAAAATGATCGGCACGTTCGACGTCGTGTGTAACTTTTCGGCGGCGGTGATACCGTTTATCGGCCCGGCGAGTTCTATATCCATAAGGATCAGATCCACCTGATGATCGGCGGTAAAGGCCAGGGCCTCTTCTCCGGATGCCAGCGTGCCGGCGACCGTGTAGCCCATCCGCGACAGCATATCTTCAGTGTGCATGGCCAGGATGCCATCGTCTTCAACAAGCAGGATAGTCGTATTAGGCATGGTTCTCGCTCCGGTTACGAACTGAAAAAATAAGGGTATAAGTAATTCCTTTGGTGTGGTCAATCTCGAATCGGCCGCCGAGTTGATGTTGGCCGAGCATGCGCACGAGGGTCAGGCCCATGGTTTTGGCGGTGCTCCAGTCGTAACCGGAAGGAAGACCGATGCCGTTGTCGCCAACCGTCAGGGTGAATATCT
>CAYPPR010000021.1:35958-62779 GCA_964412665.1 uncultured Desulfopila sp. | reverse complement strand
ATGCGGCATATTGGTCGGCTGGAATCGTCTCGACAATCTCGCAGATCATCGGCGATATTGTCGGGAAAGGCATATTTCAGGGCATTGGTCACCAGTTCATTGATGATTATACCGCAGGGCACGGCGAGATCCAACGGCATGGTGACTTCGCGCGCGGCTATTTCACAGCGGATAAGCGGTGAGCCGAAGGAGGTGCGCAGATGGGAAATCAATGATTTGCAGTAATCGTTAAAATCGATACGGGAAAGAGAGTTGGCCCGGTAGAGTTTTTCATGCACCAGGCTCATGGCCCGTACCCTGCTGCTTAGTTCGGCCAGAATAGTTTTGGCGCCGGGATCATCCATGGCCTGGCGTTGCATTTCAAAGAGACCGATGATCGCCGCCATGTTGTTTTTTACTCGGTGGTGCACCTCCCGTAGCAGTACTTCTTTTTCCGCCAGGGAATCGCGCAGAGCCTCTTCCGCCCGTTTACGAAGGACGATATCCCAGGCTAAATTGGCCAGCGTCGTCACCAGACCGATATCGTCTTGATGGTAATCGCTCGCCTTGTTGCCGACAGCCATGACAGCGACAATTTTTTTGTCGCGAAATACCGGTACGGTCAGCTCTCTGACCAGCGGTATATGGTTGGCCGGCATGCCTTTGCGGTGGGGAATTGCCGCGTAGTCGTTATGGATAATCGCCTGGCCCTGTCGGATACAATCGGCCCATACGCCGGCTTCGGCCAGGGGGTAATGTGTTCTTTTGTTATTTCCGGTACAGATGGCTGCGGTGGCAGTGGACCAGGCTTGCAGAGATATGGTCTGCTGATCGTCATTGAAAAAATGAAACAATCCGATACAGCTGCCGGTGAGAAGTTCCGCTTCGTCGATGAGCTTCTGCAGCAGATCTTTGAGGTCGTGGGTTGTTGCCGCCTCGCTTAATCGCAGCCGGGCTCTGAGCAGTTCTTCATTTTTTTGTCGTTTCTCCGCCGACCACTGCTCTTCTTCCCGCCGCATCTCCAGTTCAAGAACTCTCTTTCGGAGAAAGACCAGTTCTGCACTATCCAAGGTCTTCTGGTCATCCATATATATCCTTTCTCAAAAACAGGCAAAATAAAATACTCTTTTTGGCGGTAGAATAGTCCTACTGTATCATATTGAACAGCATAGAGTTACTCGCTCATGCACATTTTTGCAAAAAATTATCGCCGTTTTTCACTTTTGAAAGTGTTAAAAAGGACATTTACGGCATTATCCACATGTGCTCATGATATGCAATAATGGGTTTGGACTATTATGCGGCGGGTATTGGCGGGGGGACATGTGCATGGCGGATGTGTTGCGGTGATGCGGTAGTTTGTACTGCAACGCAGCAGGAAATATACTGTGCAGCTGTGTTCAGTTTATCCTGTTTCCCAGGAATCAGGATAAACTGAACACGTTTTACACAAGCTTTTTTGTTGGCTGCCGCGTTTAGTCCCTCTTGCCGGGAACAATAAGAACTGGTGTCGGAGAATACCGAATGACGTTCTCAGCCACTGATCCGATCATTAAATGAGACAGGCCGGTGCGTCCGTGAGTCGACATGACAATCAGATCGATCTTTTTTTCCTTGGCAAAGTCAATGATGACATCCGCGGCTCTGCCGATGAGAATAGAGGCCTCAACCTCCATATTGTCCGGCACTTTGTTGGCTAGCGTCTCTTCCAGTGACTTCCGCGCTGATTGCATGAGACCCTGTTCATATTTCTCAATATCGAGATTGCTCATTGACGGAATGGCATCGGTATAGGTAGGAACCTCGGAAACGACCTGCAGTCCATACAGTTTCGCGCCGAATTGTTTCGCCAGTTCAGTGGCGACTTCCAAAGCTTGATTGGCAGCTTCGCTTGCATCGGATGGCCAGAGAATCGATTTGATGGGGAGCAGCATATCATCCTCCTTCTCTTTTCTATGAGTTGTCGAAAGGTTACCAAAAGATTGCCGGAGATATTTTTCTGTGCATCTCTTCCATGCCTTGGCTTACGCAAAAAATGTACCAGCAGGAAATAAATGATAGAAAGTCCTGTGCTTTTGTTATATCTCAAATATTTACCATGCTGATAGAATGGTTCAGGTTCGTCCTGACAAAAAGGAATTGTCCTGCTTAACAGGATTTTATATTTACAAACCATAACAAAAGAAATCACAGAAGAGTTTTGCAGCCGACAAAAGCTGACTCAAATATCATCCTGCACCGATGAAGACAATCCGCATCTTTGCCTCCGTTCGTTTGCCGATCCAGGTTGTTGAGTAAAAAAGAAAAATATTCGCTGCTGTCCTGTTCTGCCGGACACTTTTGTCCTGCGTCGGACCGATTGATGGAAAAGCGATGAAAAACAGTGGTCCGTCTTGTCAATTACGGGTGCATGCCGGATAGCGCAGACATGTATAGCCGCCTATTTTACCGTGCGGTGACATCACCACCTGCCACACCTGGAGGAATCTGGCTCGGAAGCATCCAGCCACGCAAAGGAGATAGTAACGCCACATACGATAGAATCGTTCACTATAGCGATCTTTCAGGCAGGGCCAGCTGCGCTCGAAGTTTTCATGCCAGGCGAGCAGGGTACGGTCGTAATCGACGCCGATATTGTGCCAGTCTTCCATGATAAACCGCTGTTCCATGGAGGCGCCAAGCTGTTTGATTGATGGGAGCATACCGTTTGGAAAAATATATTTATCAAACCAGGGGTCACAATGACGAACCGTATTGTTCGAAGCGATGGTATGCAGGAGGAAAAGACCATCTTTTTTCAGGCAGTTGCGAGCCACTTCCATGAAAGTGCGATGGTTCTTGTATCCGACATGTTCGAACATGCCCACCGAAACAACAGCGTCAAAAGCGCCTTGGGTCTCGCGGTAATCCTGCAGGCGGATTTCCACCGGCAGACCTGTACAGCGTTGTTGGGCCAGGACGGCCTGTTCCTTGGAGATGGTCAGACCGACCGCCGAAACGCCGTAATGGCGTGCCGCGTAACGTACCAGGCTGCCCCAGCCGCAGCCGATGTCAAGCAATTTCATACCCGGTGCGAGCATCAGTTTACGACAAATGAGCTCAAGTTTGGCCTCCTGGGCCTGGTGCAGATCTTCTGCGCCATTCCAGTAAGCGCAACTGTAGGCCATATGCGGATCGAGCATTTTCTCAAACAGATCATTACCGGCATCATAGTGTTTTTCACCGACTTCAAAAGCTTTTTGCCGGCTTTGACGATTAAAAATCATCGCCTTGATCGCATTGGTAACAACGGGAGGACAGCTGCGAAACTTCTTGTCGATGTCATGCTGCAGGAGTTTGAACATAAACTGGTCCAGGGCTTCACACTCCCACCAGCCATCCATATATGCTTCCCCAAGACCGAGGGAGCCGGAAGCGGCAACACGATCAAACAACCCACTGTTTTTTATGTGGATATCCCAAGGTCTTGCACCATTAACCTGTATATCCGCCGTTGCCAGCAGATCCGTCATGTGGTGCTCAGCCGATTTTCCAATGAATGCCAGCATATCTCCTCCAAGTCGTCGTTGAGAATCAAATGCAGTTGTATTGTGCAGTCGTTCTGTGTGCAATACCTAACGGATTACAAGATGTATGCCAGTTGTACGTGGTAAAGCACGTGTGGCGGTTGGAGATGGTCATTTTCTGAACAGCAATGCACGAAACACCGCTTATGGTCACTGACGCATTTGTGCCATGTCGGGATGTTACTCCGTAGAGCCGGCGGCAGTCACTTTAGCCGACAAAAATTCCTGTCGGGAAGGTATTGATTCCTGTCGCGCAGGACAATCTGCCGGCAATTTTGTCGTGACAAGGGGCTTGCACCGCCGTATTTCCCTTGAGGATTAACGGCATCTTTTTTGCAATGTCTATCCCATGAAACTCTATATCGAAAATATTGCTGCCTGCATCGTCGATATCCACGGTGTTGTCACGGAAGAAAGAGGAAAGACATATGCTTCGGCAATTGCCTTTATCAAAAAAGGCCGGGCGGCCGGATTGCGTTTCGCGGTGATTTCCGCCCGCCGCAATGGTCGGGCAATGCTGGAAAGTGCCGGGGTGAGTGATCTCTTTCAGGTGGTTATTGATGCAGATTGCGTCGCTGCAATGGGTCTTGCGGCAAAGCCTGCTCCTGATATCTTTCTTGAAGCCGCTGATCGGCTCGATGTCAAGGCGACCAGGGCGCTGGTCATCGCCGATGGTCCGAATGGGGTGCAGGGGGCTAAGGCCGGCGGCTTTGCCAGGGTTATCGGTCTTGACCGACACCATCACGGCACACAATTGAAAAATTTCGGCGCTGATCCGGTGGTGCGCGATCTCGCTGAACTGAGCCTGGAGAGCGGAGCCGAGCCGGAAAAAAAGAAGAAAAAACTGCTGTCGGCCCTGGAGAAGACCCAGAAGATTTTCCAACGGCTGCAACAGGAGCTGCCGGCAATTTTTCTTGATTACGACGGAACGCTGACATCCATTGTCGATGACCCCGCCGAGGCCAGGCTCGAAGAAAAAACCAGAGAGGTGCTGCAGCGGCTTGCGAAACATATGTTCGTCGCCGTCATCAGCGGTCGGAGCCTTGCCGATGTCCAGCAGATGGTTGACCTCGAGGAGCTGGCCTATGCCGGCAGCCACGGCTTTGAGATAAGCTCCGGCATTGGCTATTTCGATGACGACAAGCGGCGGCAGGAATACCTGTCGGTCTTGCAGCAGGCGGAAGAAGAGCTCATCGGCACCAGCCGAGATCTGCCGGGAGTGCGTATCGAACGAAAGCCCTATGCCATAGCCGTACACTATCGACAGGTAAAAGAGCAGGTGAGAGAGCAGGTGATTGCCGAGATTGAAAGCCTGGTCGACAGCCTGGTCGAGCGGTTTGCCGAACTGGAAAAAAGTTCCGGCAAGAAAATTTTTGAACTGCGCCCGGCTGTGGACTGGCACAAGGGCAAGGCCCTGCAGGCGATGCTCGACCAGTTTCATGTTGACTGCTCGCGGATAACACCGCTCTATATCGGCGATGATACCACGGACGAAGATGCCTTTCGCAGCATCGGCGAAAGAGGGATCGGTATTCTTGTCAGCGAAGAGCCCCGCCGGACCAATGCCCGCTATATCCTGCGTGATCCCTCTGAAGTAACAATTTTTCTGGAGAAGCTGGCGGAACTGGCCGAAAAACAGATAATCAAAGGTGTCTGGTCGTTGACCTATGATAGCTTTGATGTGGAACGGGAAAAACTGCGTGAAACACTCTGTACCCTGGGAAACGGTTTTTTTGCCAGCCGCGGTGCCGCTCCCGAATCGACTGCCGACAGGCAACATTATCCGGGTACCTATATCGCCGGCTGCTATAACCGGCTAGAAAGCAGCGTTGCCGGGCAGACTATTGAGAATGAAAGCCTAGTCAACATCCCCAACTGGCTGCCTCTTACCTTTCGTCTTGAAGATGGACCCTGGTACGGCAGCGACTGTCTGGAGCCTGCCTCGTACCACCAGGAACTTGATATGGCCGCTGGTGTCCTGCACAGGAATATCCGTCTCGTCGATGAAAAAAAGAGGGAAATTCACCTGACCGAGCGTCGTTTCGTCAATATGGACAAGGCCCATCTGGCCGGACTGGAAATCGTTCTCACCGTGAAAAACTGGTCAGGCAACGTGTATATCCGTACGGCCCTGGATGGCCGGGTGGCCAACACCCTGGTCGCCCGCTATCGCGAGCTGAACAATGACCATCTGCTTGTCGGCGGCCTCGGTGTCAGTGACGATGGTGAGATTATCTGGCTGCAGGCCGAGACCAGGCAGTCGCACATCCGTATTGCCGAAGCGGCCCGTACGCGATTTTTCCAAGAGGGAAAACAGCTTACCGACCTGCAGCGACGCCCGGTGCAGGAACTACGCTCTATAGCTCAGGAGGTCACCGTCCCGGTCAAAGCTGGTGAAAAAATATGCCTGGAAAAGATTGTCGCCATTTATAACTCCAGGGACCGGGGCATCTCGGAAAGCCTTGATGAGGCGCGCCTGCAGGTGGCAAAGGCCCCCGGCTTCAACCTCTTGTTGCAGGGACATCAGCGGGCCTGGCGCCACCTCTGGCAGCGGTGCGGCTTTGATCTGCAGGCTTTCAGTCCGCGTATTTCCCAGATTCTCAATCTGCATATTTTTCATCTGCTGCAGACTGTATCGGTACATTCCATCGACCTCGATGCGGGGATTCCTCCCCGGGGACTGCACGGAGAAGCCTACCGCGGTCTGATCATGTGGGACGAACTGTTTGTCTTTCCTTTCTTGAATCTGCGTATCCCGGATCTGACTCGGGCACTTCTCAAATATCGCTATCGGCGCCTGCCCCAGGCCAGGCTGGCGGCCGCGGCAGCAGGCTGTGACGGTGCCATGTTTCCCTGGCAGAGCGGCAGTAACGGCAGAGAGGAAGCCCAGACGCTGCATCTCAATCCGCAGTCCGGCCATTGGGTGCCGGATACGACACAAAATCAGCGGCATATCAATATCGCCGTGGCCTACAATGTCTGGCTCTATTACCAGGTAACCGGCGACCATCATTTCATGTCGTATTACGGAGCCGAGATGATTATAGAAACAGCCCGGCTCTTTGCCGGTCTGGCCAGCTACAACAGGTCCCTTGATCGTTACGAGATTAAAGGTGTCATGGGGCCGGATGAGTTTCACACCGGCTATCCCGACGCCAAGGAACCCGGTCTGGCCAATAACGCCTACACCAATATTATGGCTGCCTGGCTTTTCTGCCGAGCAATCGATGCCCTGGAAATGCTGCCGTTGGAACGGCGCCAGGCGACGTGGGAAAACCTTCGTCTGGAGGACAGGGAACTGCAGCGCTGGCAGGATATGAGTTGCAAGATGCGGGTGGTTTTTCATGGGGACGGGATCATCAGCCAGTTTGAAGGATACGACCACCTTGAAGAGTTCGACTGGGAAGGATATAAGCAAAAATACGATAATATTCACCGTCTCGACCGCATCCTCGAGGCCGAGGGCGATAGCCCCAATCGTTATAAGCTGTCGAAACAGGCCGACGTGCTCATGCTCTTCTATCTGCTTTCGGCCGAAGAACTGGACCAGCTGTTCATGCGCCTCGGCTATCCGTTTGTGTTTGATACCATTCCGAAAAATATCGATTACTATCTCAAGCGAACGGCCCACGGTTCAACGCTCAGCCGGGTGGTGCACGCCTGGGTTCTGGCCAGGTCCAGACGGCAGCAATCGTGGCACCTGTTCTGTGATGCCCTGAAAAGCGATGTGCTGGATATTCAAGGCGGTACCACCCATGAAGGCATCCATCTCGGCGCCATGGCCGGGACGGTGGATTTGATTCAGCGCTGTTATAGCGGTCTGGAAACAAGGCAGGATGCTCTCTGGTTGAACCCGGCCCTGCCGGAAGAACTGAAAAGCCTCGCCTTTAACATCCTCTATCGCGATCATTGGCTTCGGGTTATCATAAAAAAGAAAAATATACGTGTTGTCAGTCGGGATGGAACTTCCGCCCCAATCACCCTGGGGCTGGGGGGAGAACTCCATGAACTGCAACCAGGCAGGGCAATTGAAATGGACCTGAAGCATTGAGACGAAGAAACCGAGTGACCGCTGGTGTCGACAAAAACCACCTGTGGATCGGAATATGCCGTATGAAAAATTGAAACAAAGAAGCAGATAAAGAGTTTTTACGACGCCATCAAAAATTGACAACAGGATGATAACACTATGGCAACGGATGATAACACTATGGCAACGATAGATAAACGAGATATAGAATCTCTTCTGCAGCACGAGGGATGGCCGGCAATATCGATCTATATGCCGGTCAGTCGAATTGGCGATCAACAGGATCCTCTGCGTTATAAAAAAATGATCACCGAGGTGACCGACAGACTGATAGACGAAGGCATGCGGGCACCGGAGGCCCGCAGCCTGCTCGAAGCGGAGTTTTTGTTGATGAACGATAAGGAGTACTGGAAACATCTCGGTGTGGACGGCCTGGCGGTCTTTCGCACCGGCCAGAAGACAGTACGCTATCCGCTGCCGGTATCCTTTGCCGAGCAGGCTATAGTGGGGCGGCGCCTGCATATCCGGCCTCTTCTGCCCTTGCTGGCCGGTGGGCCGTATCTGGTGTTGGCCTTGAGCCGGAAACAGCTGCAGCTTTTTCGGGGAGACCGCTATCAGCTGGAGGAAATCGCCCTGCCCGAGGGAACACCAAAAAGCATGGCTGAGGCCCTGCAGTACGATGACCCGGAGCGGCATCTGCAATTTCATACCAAAACCGGTACGTCCAGAGGCCAGCGAGAGGCGATGTTTCATGGCCACGGCATGGGCTTTGATGATCAGAACGAAGACCTGGTCCGCTATCTGCAGACAATCGATCGCGCTCTTTTCCCCCTGCTGGAAGATGAAAAGGTGCCGATTGTCCTTGCAGGTACCGAGGAACTCCATGCGGACTACCGAAACATCACCAAAAGTAGTACTCTTTTGTCTCGTGGTATTACCGGCAATGTGAGCGAGTTGTCGCCGGCAATGCTGCACGAGAAAGCCTGGGATATTGCTCTGGAGTTTTTTACGAAAGAAGAACGGCAGGCGGTCGATCTGTATCAGGACAATCTCGGTGGCGACAAGGTGGTTGATGAGCTGCAGTCGGTCATGACGGCGGCCTTTGATGGACGGGTGGAAAACCTCTTTGTCGCGGAAAACGAGAAGATATGGGGCCAATTTGACCCCGAGAAAAGACAGGTGATTGTCCCGAAATCGGGTGAATATGACGGCCCGTTTATCGATCTGCTCGATGAGGCGGTTTTCTGGACCTTGCAGAAAAAAGGAACGGTCTTTGTCAAAACCAGAGACACCATGCCGACGGACACGATTGTCTGTGCGCAGTTGCGGTATTGAATCTGCGCTATTAAATCTGCGCTATTGAATTGAATTGCGACGAGGATCACAGCTACTCGCCAAAACATATAACGCGAAAGCGGCCATGGCCAGGCCGGCCATGGCCGCTTTCGCGTTATGTAACCATTGATGCGATAAAGCTTTACAGCCGGACGACTTTTGTCGCCATCTGGCCCTTTTGTCCCTCTTCGATATCAAAGAGGACCCGCTCTCCTTCATTTAAGGAACGAAATCCCTCCGACTGGATGGATGTATAGTGGACAAAAATATCCTTGCCGCCTTCCTGCTCGATAAAACCATAGCCTTTTGCTTCGTTAAACCATTTCACTGTTCCTTCAGCCATTTCCGTACTCCTGTGTAAAATGTGGGTAATGTGGGTTGTTGTGTACCTTGGAAATCCATGTGCAGAAGAGAAATTCGTCAAGGTACGGTCCTTCCGGCGTTATTCGCTTGCGGCCTTTCCCGTTTCCGGGTGAGAGTCTGTAACTCATTTTTTTGCAAGATTTTCACCTCCTTAATAGAAACATAATGAATAAAAACATAACCCGAAATTTCAGTCAGGTTTTTTGAGTAAACAGATTTCGGCACCATACTCCACGCCGAAACCAATAGTGTTGTGTACATGCACTTTTCCACCAAACAACTCGGCGATCTTGCCGGCATAATGCAGGTTGGTCGAGGCATGGTTGCGGCTCGATTTTTTCCTGTTGCCGTCGGCTGGTAGAAAAAGCATTTTTTCTTGTTCCAGAGGAATACCAAGGCCCGGCACCATAAAAGAGAAAGAGATCGAACACCAGTTGCCGCCAAAAGGCTGCCAATCGACCTCCAGACTTACGCCTCCCGAGCCGAGAGAGACCTGGCTGTAGCGGGCAATGTCCCACAGGAGAAAGCCGAGCATCAATTGCTTGCCCTGGAAAATTCTCGGCAGATCAGGACTGATTGCCGTGGTCAGACAGTATCCCCTGTGATCGATGACCCTGTCATACCAGTGACAAAATTCGTCAAGGAAGGTATGCAGATCAAATGGTCCTTTGCTTTCGGTCAGACGCCAGCATGGCCGGCGCGTTTCTGTCAGTCTTTTTCCGGAACTATACCGGGGCCGGGGATTGTGGCGACGAGGCGCCGGAATGGCAATGCTGGAGATGGGTTCAAGTGTCTCGGGCGAATAAATGGTCTGGTGTTTATCGGTGTTTTCTAAGGTTTGGATAGAGAGCAATTTTTCCTCCATACAATGAATGTATACTATGTCGAGATCATCCAAGGAAACTTCTTATAGATTCCATTCGACCTTGAGTCTTTCAAAACAGGCAGGACAGCAACCGTGTGAAAGGACGATACCTGTTCTGCGTGTCAAATAGTCTTCCCATTGTATCCATTGCATATTTTCTTTTTCTCCGCCGTCATCTTTAACATCACGGCAATAGGCACAGAGCGTAATAAGTTTTCTGGGCATGATAATTTTCTGTCGTTCTTCCTGTCTGTGCAGCAGTTCGGTCATCCGCAGCAGTAAGTCTTCGGTATCAAGGGGTTTTAAGAGATAATCGTCGGCACCGAGACGCAGCGCTTCAACTGCCGACGTCATGTCGCCGTACCCGGTGAGAACCATGGTGCAGATGGCCGGATTGCATTTTTTTGCCTGGCGGACGACTTCGATGCCGCTGGGACCGGGCATGACCAGATCGGTGATGATCATGTCGAAGTTGTCTTCCCAGAGCACGCGTATGGCTTCTTCGCCGTTGGATGCGGTGGTGACCTTGTAGTGTTCAGCCCGAAGATCCCGTGCGTACGAGCGCAGGATGCTCATCTCGTCATCAACCAGCAGGAGGGTTTTGTTGTTCATCTACTGCTCCTTCGTATCTTCCAGAGGGTAAGCATGTCGACTCCTTTTCCGTTCATCGCTGTGACCTTACATCCGGTTGTGGTTATATATTCTCAAGTGGGGCTATTCTGACATGAAAATCATCCCTTGGCTAGGTCATAAAATCAGGAAGAGAATGGTGAGGCAGACTACCCATTGGCTGTTAGCCGATATGGGTAGCTATGGATTCGGAGACAAGCCTGGAATGAAGGTGGGGTGGGCGTGAAGGTGAGAAATGAAGCTGGGCGGTATGCGAACCTTTTACTTCTCGCGGCCCGGTCCCCTGAGGGGCAGTTGTATGCGAAATTCCGAACCGTCGCCCGGGCTGCTGTGTACCGTGATGGTGCCGTTGTGATGCCTGATGATACCGTAACTGACGGACAGGCCGAGTCCGGTCCCTTTAACCTCGGACTTGGTGGAAAAAAACGGCTCAAAGATACGGTCCTGGTGCAGGGGGTTGATACCGACACCGTCATCTTTGATGATGAGTGTGATGCATGACTGATCCACTTCGGTTCTGATGCTGATAATGCCGCCGCCTTCACAGGCATCAACGGCGTTGGCGAGAATATTCATGGCAACCTGTTTGATCTGGTCGGCGATCGCATAGAGAATGGGTATATGCTCCCCATAGTGCTTCTCGATGCGGATATTTTTTATGGCAAGCTTCTTTTTGTAGAGCAGCAGAACACTGTCCATCATGCTGTGCAGATCAATGGGCGCCCGTGTGCCGGATGTCGGCCGGTTGAAATCCTGTAATGCCTGGAGCAGATTGCGCATGCGCTTGCATTCATCAACCGCGATATCCATCAGTTCGGTGTCTTCCGGGTCGAGAGAAACCCGCCGTCTGACGCCCTTGATGACATTGAGCACGCCCTGCAGAGGATTGTTCAGCTCATGGGCAATAGAGGCGGCGAGGGTGCCGATGGCGGCGAGCTTTTCCGAATGCAGCAGCTGGCTCTGCGTCTCCTGTAATTTGATGGTGCGTTGCCGGACATGCCGCTGCAGTTCTTTATTGAGGGCGGTAATTTCTGTTTTCGCCTGTTCCAGTGCGGTAATGTCGGTCATGGTCATCAGGACCTGCCCGGCCTCATCTGCGTGATCGAGCCTGAGACTGCTCTCCAGCTGGACATGGAGAGGTGAACCGTTATTGGTTTTCAGGCGCAGACGAGAGGATTGTCGCTGGCCAGTATCGTGCAACTGCTGTTTGTGCAGGTGCAAGATATCCTGGTCGTCAAAATGGATAAATGCGGCGAGCTTTTCGTTAAGCAGTTGCCCTTTGGACATATTCAGCATCTGTGCGACTCGTCGGTTCGTCTCGACGATACGCCAATCGCCATCAAGCGTCAGATAGCCTACCGGGGCAAGTTCGTAGAGTTCATTGTAGTTCAGCCGGGAGATTTCTATTGCCGTCTGGGCACTACGCAGGTCTTCGTTCTGCAGTTCGAGTTCGACCCTGTTGGTGTCAAGTTCGACGATGAGTTTCTTGATATTGCCGTTAAAAATCTCCGGGTCGGTCTTTTCGTAGCGGTCAAGCACCTCGAGGGCTCGTCGACGTAACTCTGCAAATCTGTCATTGGCTGCCTTTTTATACATATCCGCCTCTCGTAAATGGATTAAGACGATGCTTCCTTGGCATTGACTGCGGCATTGACTGTGGCATAGATAACGGCGCCTTGCTTGCCCTTATAGACAATCGGAGCGACGGAAACGTCACAGTCAATGGTGCTGCCATCCAGACGTCGATACGTCTCCTTGCTGCCAGGCAGTGTTATTCGTTCATTTTCTATGCTTTGCAGCTGTTCAAGCCATCGCTCACGTGATTCTTCATGCAGCCGGTCAATAATCGTTGTGCCGAGAAGCTGCTTAGGGGAGGAGGCGCCGAGGATTTCACAGCCGGTTGGATTGACATAGCTGAAATTTTCCCCGGTGAGGACAAAGATGCCCACCGGCGTATGTTCCACCAACTCCTGCCACGAGGCTTCGCTTTCGGCCAGGGCATCGACCATTTTCTGGAATTCCGTTACATCTTCAAAGGTGACGACGACGCCTTCGATGACATTGCCGACGGTTCGAAAAGGCCTGATCCGCATGCGATAATGTTGTCCACGGTTATCGACCACCACCGACTCATACTTCTCCAGATTACGCAGCACCTGGCCGGCATGTTTTTTTATGTCCACGTTTTGCAGGGTTGTGGCGAAATGCTCGATGGAACGACCGATATCTGAGGGAGTCAGATGGAATAACCTGGCAATCAGCGGGGTGAATCGTCTGATGCTCAGATCGATATCGAGAAAAAGTGTCGCGATGTCGGTTGCGTCGAGCAGATTCTTGATGTCGTCGTTGGCCGAAACAAGTTCGTCTATCCGGCCCTGCAGTTCGGCGTTGACCGTCGACGCTTCCTCGTTCAATGACTGCAGTTCCTCTTTCGATGTCTCCAGCTCTTCATTGGTGCTCTGCAGCTCCTCGTTGGCCGATTGCAGCTCTTCATTGGCCGATTTTAATTCCTCGTTCGAGGTATCCAGTTCCTCGATTGTCGTCTGTAAATTTTCTTTGGTATAGCGCAGTTCATCTTTGAGTCTTTTGGTATCCTGGTCTGTCGCATCCTCATTTTTGTCAGAGGGGTACTCTGTTGATTTGCGAGGAGGCTTTTTTTCTTTTTTATGGACCGTTTCGTCAAATGTGATCAGCATCAAACCTCGCTGGCCACTCTGCATATCGGGTAACGGCCTGGCGATCAGGTTGACATCCTGAGAGTCGCCATTGTTTTGTACCCGGAGGTTTTTGATGGATATTTCCGCTCGTTCCGCGGACATCTTATGAATGACGTTGGTCAGGCCGGCCTTCAGGCCGGGCCTGGCCATCTGTAAAATATTGTTGCTGGCCTCGCCCTCGGCGGGTTCCAGAAAGCGACCGGTCCGTCCATGGGCATAAATCAAATCCGCCTTGTCGTCGACAACGACACAAATTGGCAGGCCGCTCTGTGAAAGAATCGCTTTTAACAATCGGATGGTTGCAATATCTCCAGAGGTCTTGGTTGGCATGGCTGTATTTTCGGTAGATGTCCGTTCGGCAGATCGGTGTGGTGGTAATTTGATCAGCGGTGTATTGCTGTCGTGATTTGAGCGCCTCTCGAATATCTTCCATTTTTTGTTGAGCAGGTTGAACTGATCCGTTGCCCGGCCAATGTTTTCCGAGGTGCCGAGCAAGAGAATAGCGCCTGGTCGGAGACTGTAGTGAAAGGTCGGCAGTAATTTTTCCTGGAGTTCTGGCCCGAAGTAAATGAGCAGGTTGCGGCAGCTCAACATATCCAGTTTGGTGAACGGCGGATCCTTGATGACGTTCTGTTCGGCAAACACGGCCATGCCACGAATATTTTTCTTGATCTGGTAGTGCCCATTCACCTTGTTGAAAAACTTTTCCAGGCGTTCCGGACTGACATCAAGTGAAATGGAATCGGGGTAGATGCCCGCCCGTGCCGTGTGTATGGCTTCTTTGTCGAGATCGGTACCAAAGAGCTGGACATTGATGTTGCGGCCAAGATTTTCCAAGCATTCCTGGACAACGATGGCCAGGGAATAAACCTCCTCACCGCTGCTGCAGCCGGGCACCCAGATGCGAAAATCATAGCCGTCCGGCTTGTTGTGCAGCAGGTTGAGCAGGTATTTCTCCTTCAGCAGTCGAAAGGTTTCTCCGTCCCGGAAAAAACTGGTCACACCGATCAGCAGTTCGTGGAACAAATTGAACACTTCGGGTTCCGACTCCTGCAGATACTCGACATACTGGTCAATGGTGTCGATCTGGTGCACATACATTCTTCTTTCGATGCGGCGACGGATGGTGTTTTTTTTGTACTGCGAAAAATCATGGCCGGTCACGGAACGGATAAGAACGAAGATTTTCTGCAGGATGCGATTTATTTTATCTTCTTCGATGTGCTGCATCGCTTTTTCTACTTTGTTGTAATGATGGAGAAAGTGCATTAATTGTTCCGGCATTTTCCCCGGCGGCAGTATGTGGTCGGCCAGCCCGGTGGCGGCGGCATTCGTCGGCATGCCGTCAAATTTTGCCGAGTCCTTGTCCTGGACGAGTATCAATCCGGTATGTGCCTTAATGGCCTTGATACCCAGGGTTCCGTCGGTGCCGGTGCCGGAAAGAATGATGCCGATGGCCTTATTGCCTTGATCTTCGGCAAGAGAACGAAAAAAGGCATCAATCGGCCGGTGCAGACTGTCTGTTTTTTTTCTGTCCAGCAATTGCAGGCTGTCATGCAAGATGGCCAGTTCCTTGTCCGGTGGGATGACGTAAATCTGGTTGGCGGCAACGTGCATGTTGTCGGTAATCTGGTGCACCGGCATCTTGGTCTTGTTCTGGATAAGCTCCGGCAGCATGCTGGTATGCTTTGGATCAAGATGGGAAACGAGGACGAAAGCCAGACCTGAATCCAGGGGCATGGCGGTAAAAAATTGTGTCAGGGCCTCAAGTCCGCCGGCGGAAGAACCGATGCCGACCACCCCGGCTACGGGTAAGGCTTTGTTTCGCCTGGTTTCCTGGTGCCGATGCGTTCCTGTTGCCGCGGTTTTCTTTTCGTCGGCCATATACTTTCCTATTGTCGAGGGCGAAAACCACATAATAAGAGGTAATAAGCAAGTAATAAGCAGCATCGTACTGTATTTCGCCAGGATAGACAATCACTGAACAGGACCGACAGGCATCTTTATATTCTTATCTGGAGAGGACGGGGTAAGTAATGACAGGCGGGATCAAACCGGGATGCTTAAAAGGCGGACATTAACCTGGTATCGTGTGCCTGATCCGATTCTGTTCTCGACGCGAAGACCACCGCCGAGAATGGTGGCAACCATAGAGGCATAATAGAGATTTGCCGATCGTGACAAAAAATCATCCAGGGTCGCTTGCCTTTTAGGTCGCATGGAGGGTTGGAATAGCTCTTTTTCTCTGGCCGGCGGCATGCCTTTGCCGGGAGAAGTTATGTTGACGTGGATGGCGTAGCGGTGACCGACGAGCTGCTCCGGTTTGATTTCCAGAAAAACCTCTTTGGACCCGAGATAAAGGAGGCTGTTTCTCGCCGTTGCAAAAAAGAGGTGCTTGATGAACAGAGGATTGCCGAAAAAATATCGGGGCATTGTATCGCTGATTTTCGTTCTCAGCTGCAGATTTCTCTCTGCAAGAACCTTTTTGTACCAGTCGCAGAATGCAGTAATGAGTGCCGGAAAATCAAACTGTTGTCTGCTGGAACCAGCAACCGCTGCCGGCAAAGACGTCGGGTTTACTCTTTCTTTATATGTCTGCATGTAGGTCATCTCCGTAATAGTCGCTCTCAAAAACCTGAGAGACAGCAAAGCTTCCAGGCTGGTGAACGATTAATGCCAAAGTTTCTTGTGCCTGTATGCCTGTTGCTATCATTGCAGACTTGATGCTGTTTGCAAAGGTGATATGTTTGGGTGCGGAATGGTTAGAAGAAATACCTAAAAGCCTGTCCGGGAATGGAGGAAACTACTCCTCCGCCAGGGAGCTGAGAAATGTCTGCAGATTGACGGATTTGTTTCTGAGGCCGAGTTTTTTGCGGATCTTTTTGCGGTGGACATTGATCGTATCCGGGGCCAGGCAGAGGATATCGGCTATCTCTTTGGTCGGTTTCCCCTGCTTGACATGGGTAGCCACCTGGATCTCCATCGGCGTCAGACCGGCATACTGACTGGTCAGTTTTGTTACAAAAGAAGAGGTGATGTCATGCAGGCTATCTTCGATTTCCGCCAGAATATGTGTCTGGTCGGCATTGAGTGGTGTCCGGTGCAGTCTCTTGACCAGGGGCTCTATGAGATTGAGCACATTGTCGCTGAGTCGTTGTTCGACCTCCTCCCTATCCTGCTGCCGTTTTTTCAGCAGGACGGTCAATGCGGCGTTGGCTTCCGTCAACTCTTCGTTATGTCTGGCCAGCTCCGCCGTTTTCTTCGCAACATTTTCTTCCAGGAGCTGTTTGTCGCGCGTAAAATTCTGCTGCAGTGCTTTGGGGCCGGCGATATCGCTGAGAAGACCAATCACGCGGAGCGGGACGCCGTTGCCATCCCGTTCCGCCACCATGCCTCGAGAATGAAACCACATCCAGCTGCCGTCGGCTTTTTGCAGACGCAGCTCGTGGTCATAGTCATCCTTGAGACCGTCGACACAGTCCTGGATGGCATTCAATGCCAATATCCTGTCGTCTGGATGAAGGAGTTCCAGAGGGCTTTTGCCCATTTCCTGCAAGGCGCCCGGAGCATAGCCGAGGAGCTTATTCCAGTTATCGCAGTAAAAAATATTCCCGCTGGTGAGATCACAATCCATAAAACCGTTGGCGGAGAGCGAGTGGGCCATGCGCAGCCGTTCCTCTCTCTGCTGCAGGTCGATGTTGTCATGCAGGATATCCGTGACATTCTTCATGACCATTGCCGCCGATGTCACGGCTGTTGCATCCTCCTTGATCACCGGATAACAGGAGACGACCATGCTGCGAACGCCGCGGCCGGCCAGTTTGAAGAGATCCAGGTGCTGCACGGCGGTACCGGCAAAACAGCGATCGAGCCATGGGCTGATTTTTATGTCGAAGAGCTCACGACCGACAACATCGGCCATGGAGCAGCCGAGAAGTTCCTCTTCGCTTTTACCGTAGGCGTCGAGATAGGCCCTGTTGGCAGTTAGGTAGGTGCCGTTTTCATCGACCAGGGCAATGAGATCCTCGGTGGCCGTGAAAAATTTTTCACAGATCTTGACTTTCTTGAAGAAATCCTGCCGCTCAAACGTCTTGCCGATGCGCAGAAGCAGCTCTTCAATGTCGCAGGGTTTTAATAAAAAATCATCGGCTCCCGCCCGCAGAGCTTCGATGACCGCCCCTATTTCACCATAGGCGGTGATGATAATGACATACATCTCCGGGCTGTGTGTCTTGACGTTTTTTAATAGCTCCAGGCCGTTTAGGCCGGGCATGACCAGATCGGTTATGAGAAGATCGAATTGTTTTTCCGACAGAAAGGCAAGGGCTTCCTTGTAGTTGGAAGCCAGCGTGACATCGTAAAAATCCTGCAGCTCTCGCTTGAACGACAGCCTGATAACCTCTTCGTCGTCTACCAGGAGTATTTTCTTGTTTTTTTGCATCAGATCGTTTCTTCGCTAGCAGAGTTTTCCGTAAGTGCTGTTTCGTCACTGTTGCGTATGGGCAGGGTGATTTTAAAAATTGAGCCTTTTTTGCGGTCAACAGCTGTCTCGATGGAGCCGCCATGCATGGTTATGATATCATAACTTTTGGCAAGTCCCAGGCATCCCGCCCATTTTTTCTCATCCTTCATGTTGCATGGTTCAAAAAAATGCGAGATAACCGATGGGTCGATGCCGCAGCCGTTATCTGTTATCTGGACAATAATGCTCTCCTTGTCACAAGAGGTGGATAACCATATCCTGCCATTGAGGCCGCAGGCCTCGACACCGTTGGCGAGCAGGCTTTGAAACGCGGTCCTGAGCTGTTCGGCAGCTGCATGGATCATCGGCATATTTTCAGCAAAATCCGTAGTAATGACAATGCCTTTATCGGCAAGCTGCGCTCTGTTGGCGGCAATGATATTTTCAAGTTCCAGGCGTACATCGAAGAGGTCTGTTTTCCCCCGAATCGGCTGATAAAATTCTCGCAGCTCCCTGACCATTTTGTTGAGTTTGATGGTTTCCTGATACGCGAGATTGACCAGTGTCATGTCGTCTGGATCAACAAAACCCCGGCGGTGAATGCCGCCGAGCACATTGGTTATTGCCTGGAGCGGGTCATTGAATTTCTGGACGATAGCGGCCGAGACCCGGCCGACTGCGGCGAGTTTTTCACTATGGAAAAGAAGGCGATGGAGTTGCTGTGCGTCAACTTCGTCTGTAAACTCAGGTGGTTCATTCATCGATTCGCTCATGTTGTTAATTATTCTCGATATCTTCCCGGCAATCAGGACATATGGGCCTGAAAACCTTCCTGCCGGCAACCTGCTGCACATATTCTTCCAGGTTCAGCCAGTGTTTGTCCTCATGGAGTATCTTCTTACAGCCAAGACAAATGGGTAAAAGGCTCTCGAGGTGCGCTATCTTCTCCAGGGCGAGGACCAGATCGCTGAGAATATCGTATTTTTCCCTAAGAACTCTCTTGCGGCCGATTGCATAGTGTATCGATTTACAGAGCAGGGCGGGCGACAGATTTTCTTTCTCCAGATAATCCTCGGCGCCATAGCGGACGGTCTGCTGCGCTATGGCATCATTTTCATTATCGGCAAGAACGAGAATGGCTGTTTCGGCATATTCCGTGATGATTCTCCGGGCGGTATCCAGTCCCGAGGAATCCGGCAGACCAAGATCAAGAAGGACAACATCAAAATCATAATGCGCAAGCAGAGACAGCGCTGCCTGCAAAGAATCTGCTTCCATCAAGTCGTACTGAAAGGGAGGTCTTTCGGCGAGATACTCCTTTATACGTATTACATCAAGTGGATTGTCCTCTACTAAGAGCAGCAAATTTTTATTCATCTTTCTTCCCTTCCATCAAATTGATCATTGCGGTATTGACGAGACTTTGTAAATCTACTTTGCAAAAAACATACCCGGCACTCGATGATGCCGACTATGCCATTCTATAATAAAATAGCGATGTTATTATAATCCGAATGTTTCATGATAAAAAAGATGCCTTAACGAGCTGAATAAAGGGGTTGCATGCCAATTTTAATGAATTATTTCTCTGATTAGTGTTAACTGCATGGAGTGAAATCTTTTCGTTCGTCAACAGCACGAGAATGTTAGCCATCACTACTATCTGGAAGGGTACATATGTCGGATCTTGATCCCACTGTCCTGATAATTGATAATGACCATAAGGTATTCGATATACTCCTGAAATGCACGGACAAAGACGCTTTTCGCCTGAGCTACGCCTGCAGCCTCAAGGAGGGTCGGCAAAAAAGTCAGGACAAGTGTTTTCAGGTTATCCTCATGCGTGATTCCCTGAAGGACGGCGAGGCCTGCTATGCTCTGCAGGACTTCCAACGAGAGAGCAACTCGCCGGAGATTGTTATTTTGTCCACCAAGGGGGATTCGGAACAGGCTGAAATCGCCTTGAAAAGCGGTGCCTGGGATTATGTCATCGATGTTTCACCGGAAAAATCCCTGCCGCAACTTATCCGCCGGGCTCTGCACTATCGGCGCGGTAAGCAAGATACTGCCCGACATTTGCCAGGCGACATTGGTGATCAAGTAAAACACCACGGCATAATCGGCCAAAGCAAACTGACCCAGAAATGTATCAACTTTGCGGCAAAGATCGCCCAGACCGATGCAAACGTCCTCATCAGCGGAGAAACAGGCACCGGCAAGGAACTCTTTGCCTCCATTATCCATAATCTGAGTTCTCGATCCTCGAAAAACCTGACCATCGTCGATTGTGCCGCACTGCCGTCGACCCTGGTGGAAAGTATTCTTTTCGGTCATGTTCGAGGTTCTTTCACCGGAGCAGATAAAGCCCAGTCCGGAATTATCAAGCAGTCCGATGGCGGCACGCTCTTTCTCGATGAGGTGGGTGAGATGCCGCCTGAAATTCAGAAGAAATTTCTGCGCGTCATCCAGGAACGAAAGTATCTTCCCGTCGGCGGTACCGTCGAAACAAGCAGTAATTTCCGCCTTATCGCGGCAACCAATAAAAATCTATATAGTATGGTTGAGCAGGGGACCTTTCGGCAGGATCTGCTCTTTCGCCTGAAGACCTTTCATCTTGAGCTGCCCCCCCTGCGCCTGCGGACCGGGGATATTACCGAACTCGTCTATTATTGTCGCGATGAGTACTGCAAGCAGCATATGTTAAAAAAGAAAAAGCTCTCCCCCGACTATGTCATGTTTCTCACCCAATACTCCTGGCCGGGAAATGTTCGCGAGTTATTTCAGGCTATTGAATGTTCTATAGCCAATGCCCGGGACAGTGCTATTCTCTATTCGAAGCATTTACCTTTAGGTATCAGGATCCAGGTCACCAAAAACAAAATAAAAGAAATGGAAACTGCCGAGTCAGGACATCAGCCCGATATCCCGACAAAACTTGCACTCGAGGACATGCCCACGCTAAAAGGAGCCCGGGACCAGGCGATTGCCGCCCAGGAAGAAAAATATCTCTACCAACTGTTGAGCTTGACGGAGGGAAATGTCCGGAAATGTTGCGCTATCTCCGGTCTGTCCCGCTCAAGGTTCTACGATCTGCTCAAAAAATATCACCTTTCCACTAAATAATTCGCCCAGCCAATGCGCTCAGCCGGGCATTCTCCTGTCTGGATGGACCAATCCTGTTTTTCAGGACAGATTCCAATTGTACGCGGTTGTCTTCGATGCCGTATAATCGCGGTTGTCGACAGCTGCTGAAACACAGGATGGAACACGCGCTTTTGTATATCTGTGAGGTAAAATAGGCTCCGTGAAAGAAACAGGCACGGAAATTGAAAATAGAGACATGCAAACGTAAAAACGTAAAAATGAAAGACAACCCGTCTGGTTACCGGGAAATATCATGGGGGGTTTAAAATGGTGCTCTCACAGTTAAGTGATTTTCAGCGACTCAGACAAGAAATGGTTGAGGTCCAGCTTGTTCGGCGGGGGATAAAAGATCCGGCGGTTCTTGCCGCCATGCGAAAAGTAGCGCGGCATCGCTTCGTGCCGGAACAACTGTGGATGCTGGCCTACGACGATCAACCCTTACCTATCGATCGCCGACAAACCATCTCGCAACCGTATATGGTGGCCTTGATGACTGAAGCCCTGCAGTTGTCCAAGGATGACAAGGTGCTTGAAATAGGCACCGGCAGTGGGTATCAGGCGGCTGTTCTGGCCGAACTGTGCAGCGCGGTCTATACAATTGAAACAATTCCCGATCTGGCGAAAAAGGCGACAACCGTACTGCAGGAGCTGGGCTATGCTAATATAATTATCAAGGTAACCGACGGAACCCGCGGCTGGCCGGAACATCAACCATACAACGGGATTATCGTCACTGCCGGCGCGCCGCATGTGCCCCAGCCGCTGCTTGATCAGCTGGCCGAGGGCGGCCGGCTGGTAATACCGGTCGGCGATCAGGAACTGCAGCAGCTGCTGCGACTGACCCGCACCCCGGAGGGAATCGTTGAGGATAATCTGACAGGATGTCGCTTTGTCCCCCTGCGTGGGGAATACGGCTGGCCATGAGCTCTCTTTACGGCACGACCATAACCGGGCAATAAATAGTATTCAGTACCTTGTGGGTGACACTGCCGAGAAATAATCCGGTTATATCCGAATGGCCGTGGGAACCCATGATTATCAGGTCAAAATCTTTCGATTTGGCCAGGTCGGTCAGCACTTTTCCCGGCGAACCGAGAATACTTTTCGTGGTGAAATCGACTCCTGCCTCCCGCAGCTGTTGTGCTGCCTTTTCCAGAACTTTATACGACTGCTCCTCAACACTTCTGGCGATATCCTTGGCAAAAATGCCGCTTACTTCCAGGCTGGCATCAAGCAATTCATAACAATTGACTAGACAGATTCCAGCTCCGGAAATCTTGGCCAGGTCAATGGCGCATTCCACTGCGTGAGCGGAGCAGCTGGAGCCGTCGACGGGAACAAGAATATTGGTGATTTGCATGGGATTCTCCTGTTGTTGAAGTTGATGGCATTGGACAGGGACAGGAAAAATTTTACTGAGCCATCTTGAAATCCGCCTTTTTACCAGTTAATCAATATGTGGTACAGCCGTGATATTGCCGGTGGCGGCACTATACGGATGTAAAAATTATAAGTCGTCGCAGAGGGATGGGCAAGGATGGTGCCTGGCGGCCCATTTTTTTTTCGTCCCGTATCAATGGACAAATCCGGTCTTTCCGGACAAGATTCATTTGTGGGAAATTCAAATCAGAGAAATTTGAGGGTGGGCATGCGAGATAAAAGTGTTTCTTGGCAGTGGCAGAACATTTCCCTGTTTCTGGTGGGGATTATTTGCTCAATGCCCAGCCTTGGCTGGGCAAAAGAATCGGCTGTCGAACAAGCCGTCGAATTGGCTGTCGGCGATTTTGCGCGTGATGGTCTGGCAGGCTGGGAAGTCAAGATTTTTGATGGGGAAACCCGTTATCGTCTCGTCGACGAGGACGGAAGGGTTGTTTTGCAGGCTGTCAGCGAGGCTACAGCGTCCTGCCTGATAAAGGAAATAGATTTTCATCCGGCGGAATACCGGTATCTGCGCTGGTCATGGAAGATCGACAAAACGATCAAGGGCGGAGATGAAAAAGTCAAAGCGGGAGATGATTATGCCGCCCGCCTCTACGTTGTTTTCCCCGGCCGTTTTTTCTGGCAGACCAGGGCCATCAATTATATATGGGCCAATCAACTTCCTCGGGGTGCATCCATCGCCAATGCCTTTACTGCCCAGGCGATGATGGTTGCGGTCGAGTCCGGCCCGGCATTGGCCGGCAGGTGGTTGTCCGAGGAGCGCGATATCTGGGAGGATTACCAGCGTCTTTTTGGGGAAAAACCGGATAAAGCCGCCGCCATTGCGCTTATGACCGATACCGATAATACCGGCGAGAGCGCTGTGGCCTGGTATGGCAATATCATTCTTGCAAAATCTCCGCAATAAAATCCCCGCACAAGCTTGCCCATTGCCCCACGATGATACCTCTGGTGCATCATCGCGGTTGGATTTCAACAAAAATGGCATATCACTTGCTTTGTTGTCTTATAGAAAAGACAGGCTACCCGGAAATATCATGAACAGCCTCGTTGCGGGATACGGTATCTTTCCTGGAGGGTCCAGAATTACTCCATTATTCCGCGGGTTGTGTTGTCCTGCCGCACAGGACATGATCCTTTGTCGTCAGATCACGATCTTCTTCGGTACGCTTGCCGCTTTGATTATTAGAACGCTCATTGTTAGAACACATAATGTAGGAGATCGAATAATATGCAACAGGTACAGGCACACCATCCGCTTGCCGAAGAAAAGGCCGGACGGGTATGGATAGAAGCGATTACACCGCGTATTGATTGCGGCCGTTTTCCCATCAAAAGGGCGGTGGGCGAGAAGGTCGAGGTTTCGGCCTGTGTTTTTGCCGACGGCCACGATCTCCTGAAAACCGTTCTGCAGTACCGGCATGCACAAAGTAAATGGCTTGAACTGCCCATGTGCAACAGGGGAGATGACTTATGGACTGCCCAATTTACCGTTGATGCGCTCGGTAGCTATCAGTATACCGTCAGGGCCTGGATCGATCATTTCGCTACCTGGCAGCGGGACCTGCTGAAAAAGTTCCAGGCCGGTCAGGATGTTGCGAGTGAACTGCTTGAAGGGGCGGCGATGATTGAAACCACTGCCTCCAGGGCGCTCTCTCCCGATGACGACTGGCTCTCGACCATGGCGGCCTTGCTGCGGGCCGTGGAACCGCAGGAACACATGGTGGCCAAAGCAACCGCTCCGGATATCACCGCCATGATGCACCGCTATCCAGAGCGGTGCCGGGAAGCGGTCTTTGCCCCGGCCCTGTCGGTGACCGTCGAACCTCGGAGGGCCGTCTGTAGTGCCTGGTATGAAATATTTCCGCGTTCCGTCACTACTGATCCGAAAAAGAGTGGAACATTCAAGGATGTTGAACAGCTCGTGCCGGAAATCGTCGGCATGGGTTTTGATGTCCTCTATCTGCCGCCTATCCACCCCATTGGCCGGACCAATCGCAAGGGCCGCAACAACAGTCTGGACAGAGCCCCCGACGACCCCGGCAGCCCGTGGGCCATCGGGGCCGAAGAGGGTGGCCATAAGGCGGTTCATCCGGATCTCGGCACCCTGGAAGATTTTGAGCATCTGGTCACCGTCGCCAGGGCCCAGGGCCTTGAGACCGCCCTCGACATCGCCTTTCAATGTTCCCCGGATCATCCCTATGTCCGGGAACATCCGGAATGGTTTCGCCACCGTCCCGACGGGACGATCAAATTTGCTGAAAATCCACCGAAGAAATATGAGGATATCTATCCGTTTTTCTTTGACTGCAAGGACTGGCAGTCTCTCTGGCATGAGCTGAAAAGCATCGTCCTGTTTTGGATTGAACGTGGGGTGCGTCTCTTCAGGGTCGACAATCCGCATACCAAGCCGCTGCCTTTCTGGGAATGGCTTATAACCGAGGTACGCAGTGAGTATCCGGATATAATCTTTCTGTCCGAGGCCTTTACCCGGTCCCGGGTGATGTACGGCCTGGCCAAAGTCGGCTTCAGCCAATCGTACACCTACTTCACCTGGCGCAACAGCAAGCATGAATTGACCAGCTATCTGCGCGAACTGGTGGAAACCGAAGTGAGCGAATACTACCGGCCCAATTTTTTCGCCAATACCCCGGACATCCTGCCGGAATATCTGCAATTCGGTGGACGCGGCGCCTTTATCAGCCGTCTGGTGCTGGCGGCAACGCTTTCTTCCTGCTACGGCATATACAGCGGTTACGAACTGACGGAGAATGAGGCGCTGCCGGGAACCGAAGAGTATCTCAACTCGGAAAAATTTGAAATAAGACCGCGCAACTGGAAAAGTCCCGGCAATATCCGCGCATTCATTACCCGGATAAACAGTATCCGGAAAAACAATATCGCGCTGGCATCCAATAGAAGGCTGGTCTTTTATCCCGTCGACAATGAACAGCTGTTGTTCTACGGCAAGAGTACGGAGGATCTCGACAATATCATTCTGGTGGCGGTGAACCTCGATCCCCACCATGTGCAGGCCGGCTGGCTGGAGGTTCCCCTCGAGGAATTTCATATCGAGGAAAAGGAGGTGTATCAGGTGCATGAACTGCTCTTTGACAATCGCTTTCTCTGGCAGGGCAGAAAAAATTACGTGCGTCTTGATCCGGCGGAAAGTCCGGCGCAGATTTTTCTGCTGCGCCGGAAACTGCGGACGGAACGCGATTTTGATTATTTCATGTAAAGGAGGAAGGTTGATATATGCTCAAAGGTAAAACAGACCCTCTCTGGTATAAAGACGCCATTATCTATGAATTGCACGTCAAAGCCTTTAAAGACGGCAATGACGACGGTACCGGGGATTTTCGCGGCCTTATTGAAAAACTTGATTATATAGAGGCCCTTGGCGTCAATGCCATCTGGCTGCTGCCTTTTTATCCTTCACCATTTAAAGATGACGGCTACGATATTTCCGATTATCGAGGCATACATCCCGGCTACGGCAGTCTCAGAGATTTCCGAACCTTTATCCGCGAGGCGCACCGCCGCCGGATAAAGGTTATCACCGAGCTGGTCATCAATCATACTTCGGATCAGCATCCCTGGTTTCAACTGGCCCGAAAGGCAAAAAAAGGCTCGGCACGGCACAAATATTATGTCTGGAGCGACACCAGCAGCAAATTTCCTGAAACACGGATAATCTTCACCGACACCGAGTTATCCAACTGGGCCTGGGATCCGCAGGCCAGGGCCTACTACTGGCATCGTTTTTTTTCGCACCAGCCGGACCTGAATCATAACAATCCGCGAGTAGTGCAGGCTGTCATGAAGATAATGCGCTTCTGGCTCGATATGGGGGTCGACGGCCTCCGCCTCGATGCCGTGCCCTATCTCTGTGTCCGGGAGGGGACCAATAATGAGAACCTGCCGGAAACCCTGACGGTTCTGCAAGAGTTCCGCAAACATCTCGATCAACATTACTCCGAGCGCATGTTCCTGGCCGAGGCCAATCAATGGCCGGAGGATGTCCTGCCCTATTTCGGCGATGGCGATGTCTGTCACATGGCTTTTCATTTTCCCCTGATGCCGAGGATTTTCATGTCGCTGCGTCAGGAGGACCGGCATCCCATAACCGATATCCTCGATCGCACCCCGTCAATACCGCAAAACTGTCAATGGGCACTTTTTCTGCGTAACCATGACGAGCTGACGCTGGAAATGGTCACCGATGCCGAGCGGGATTATATGTACCGGGTGTATGCGAGGGACCCGGCCATGCGGATCAACCTGGGCATA
>CAYPPR010000021.1:0-35948 GCA_964412665.1 uncultured Desulfopila sp. | reverse complement strand
AGGATGCGACTGAATATAGGCATAAGGCGGCGGCTGGCGCCGCTGATCGACAACAGCCGCCGCCGCATGGAACTTTTGAATTCGCTGCTCTTTTCCATGCCCGGATCTCCGGTTATCTATTACGGCGATGAGCTGGGCATGGGCGACAATATTTTTCTCGGTGATCGGGACGGTGTCCGTACGCCGATGCAGTGGAGCATGGACAGAAACGGCGGTTTTTCCAAGGCGGATTCGGCCCGTCTCTATCTGCCGCTGATCATGGATCCGGTGTATGGCTATCAATCGGTCAATGTCGAGGCCCAGGAGCGGGACCCATCCTCCATGCTGCACTTCATGCGCAGGATGATCGCCCTGCGCCGCCAGCATAAGGCCTTTGGACGAGGCAGTCTGGAATTTATCAGGCCGGACAACCGGGCAATCCTTGCCTTTATCCGTCGATATAAAGGCGAGGTAATCATGGTGGTCGCCAATCTTTCCCGGTTTGTCCAGCCGGCAGAGCTGGATCTGTCCGAATTCAATGGGCATATCCCCGTTGAGATGATCGGACGAACTGATTTTCCGGCCATCGGTGAGCTGCCGTATTTCATTACTCTGGGGCCGCACAGTTTTTACTGGTTCAGAATCGAATCGCCGGCGGAACCGATAAAAATTGTTCGTGCCGGGACAATTGAATTGCAGAAAATTCCACGAATTACCCTGGAAAAAATGTGGGACAGTCTGCTGGAACCGCACTATCTGTTTACCCTTGGTACCGATATCCTGCCGGCATATCTAGCCCGGCAGCGCTGGTTTGGCGGCAAGGCGAAAGGCATTGCCACCTGCAGTCTGGTCGACTGGTGCAAGATGGGCGCGTCATTCTACAGTACTTTTCTCCGCCTGCAGTATGAATCAGATGAGCAGGAAGAGTATGCCGTACCTATGAAAATTGTTCAGGGTCAACCGGCGCTCACCCTGGCCGAAGAAATCCCCGACAGTGTTCTCGCCTTCGTCAATAACCGCAAGGGTGACGGGATTCTTTACGACGCGCTCATGGACAGAGCCTCCTACGATATTTTCTTGTCCGCCATCGGTGACGGCCGTCAGTATAAAACCGCCAAGGGTGGCACTATCAAAGCATTGCCGACTAAAATCTATGATGCATTGATCGGCACAGGCGATGGCTATACCTCGGTGCGAAAGTTGCCTGCCGAACAGAGCAATACCTCGATCATCATCGGCGATACCTTCGTGCTGAAGCTCTATCGAAAATTGGAAAAGGGCATTAATCCCGACGTCGAGATGAGCCTCTATCTGACTGGAAAAAATACTTTCAGTTCAGTTGCCCGGGTTGCCGGGACATTGCAGTACATCGATGCAGCGGGACAGGAGGCAACGATGGGCATGCTGCAGGAATTTATCCCGAACCAGGGCGACGGCTGGGCGTATACCCTGGCGGCGCTAGGGGATTATTACCAGCAGGCGGAAAAACGTCTTGCCGCGGGAGAGTCCGCACCGGCAATGGAGTTGTCGGTTATGGACGCCTCTCGGGAAGCTCCGCCCACCGCTTTCACCGCTATGACCGATGAATATCTCCAGGCCATCGGCATTGTTGGCCGGAGGACCGCGGAATTTCATCTGGCGCTGGCGGAAGAGAAAAAAAATCCGGCCTTCAAACCGGAAAAATCGACCACCGCCTATACAGTGCAGTTGGCCGAGTCGGTAACCCGGCAGATTCAGGACGCGCTTTTTAGTCTCAATGGGAGAATGGATGAGCTGCCGCCGGAGTTACGCGACAAGGGACACTTGGTCCTCGAGGCGGCCCCGGCACTGCTGGACAAGGTCGCCAAGATGTCGGAAATGGGGACGGCGCTGGGCCAGTTGATCAGGCACCATGGGGATTATCATCTGGGCCAGATTTTGCGGACAAAGGACAATGATTTCATTCTCGTTGATTTTGAAGGTGAACCTCTGCGGCCGATGGCGGCCAGACGCCTGAAAGGCTCGCCTTTGAAAGACCTTGCCGGCATGATACGCTCCTTCCAGTACGCAGCGGAAACCGCCCTGGCGGCAACAGTCGGTGCAGGTGACCACGATGATCACGCTGATCTCAATGAAAAAAGGCAGAGACTTCTCCCCTGGGGCCGGGCCTGGTACCAGTGGGTGAGCAGTGTCTTCGTCGGGGCATATTGGCAGACTGCCGCCGGTGCGCCGTTTTTGCCGACTGCCGGCGCCGGCTTCATCCTCAATGTCTTTCTCCTGGAAAAGGTGTTTTACGAACTGAAGTACGAGTTGAATAATCGGCCGGACTGGCTGCACATCCCGCTGACCGGTATCGTCGATATCATCGAGAGTAAAAGGACCAGTATAAGGAAAAAGTGAAAAATGGAAAAAATGACAAACGCCAATGGTCTCATAAGCGAATATGACCTGCACCTGCTCGCCGAGGGCACGCATTATAGGTCATGGGAAAAACTCGGCGCGCACAGTATAAAAAATGATCTGATGCAGGGTACTTTCTTTAGCCTCTGGGCTCCCAACGCCGAAGAAGTGGCCGTCATCGGGGACTTCAATGGCTGGCAGAGCACGGCCAATCCCCTGGCCAGAATCAAGGATTCCGGCTATTGGCAGGGCTTTGTCGCTGGCGTTGGCCAGGGCGCACTGTACAAGTTCGCCATCACCTCAAAATTTGATAATTACCGCGTTGAAAAAACCGATCCCTATGCCTTTCACTGTGAAATACGCCCGGCCTCGGCCTCGGTCGTCTGGGATCTTGCCGGCTATAGCTGGCAGGACAGTGATTGGATGGCTGCCCGGCGAAACCATCATCATGCAGCCCCGATCTCCATTTACGAGCTGCATCTCGGCTCATGGATGCGGCGAGAGGACGGCAGTTGGCTGACCTACCGGGAACTGGCCCCAAAGTTGGCCGAGTATGCCAGCCATATGGGGTTTACCCATGTGGAACTGTTGCCGGTCAATGAACACCCCCTCGATGCCTCCTGGGGCTATCAGACTATCGGCTATTTTGCGCCGACCAGCCGCTTTGGCACGCCGCAGGATTTTATGTACCTGGTCGATACCCTGCACCAGGCGGGTGTCGGTGTCATCCTTGACTGGGTGCCGGCCCATTTCCCGCGTGATGCCCACGGCCTCGCCTATTTTGACGGCTCGCATCTCTATGAACATGCCGATCCACGCCAGGGGGCGCATCGGGACTGGGGGACGCTGATCTTTAATTACGGCCGGACCGAAGTTGCCGAATTCCTGCTGTCCAACGCCCTTTTCTGGCTGGAAGTCTATCATATCGACGGTCTGCGTGTCGATGCCGTCGCCTCGATGCTCTATCTCGATTATTCCCGCGAGGAAGGGGAATGGATACCAAATCGCTACGGCGGCAGGGAAAATCTTGAGGCCATAGATTTCCTCAAACGATTCAATGAGCTGGTCTACCAGGAACATCCCGATGTCATAACCTTTGCCGAGGAATCGACCGCGTACCCCATGGTGTCACGGCCGACCTATCTGGGCGGGCTGGGCTTTGGTTTCAAATGGAATATGGGCTGGATGCACGATACCCTGGCCTATATGAGCCATGACCCGGTGCATCGTTCCTATCATCACCATCGGCTGACCTTCAGTCTGCTCTACGCCTATCACGAAAATTTCATGCTGCCCTTTTCCCATGATGAAATGGTGCATGGCAAGGGCTCGATGATCGGAAAAATGCCCGGCGATTACTGGCGCAAGTTTGCCAACTTGCGCCTGTTGTATGGCTATATGTTTACCCATCCCGGCAAAAAACTGCTCTTTATGGGGGGAGAAATCGGTCAGTGGACCGAATGGAACCATGAAGGGACCGTCGATTGGCCTCTGCTGGAGTTTCCCTTTCACCAGGGCTTGCAGCGTTGGGTCCGCGATCTGAACACTTTTCTGCGCGGTGAGCCGGCGCTGTATGAACTCGATAATGATCCGGCCGGATTTTCCTGGATCGACTGCAGCGACAGTCAACAGTCTATCCTGAGCTATATCCGCCGGGGTAAAACTTCCAGCGATGTGGTGGTCTGTATCGGTAACTTCACCCCAATACCTCGGCACAATTATCGTCTGGGTGTCCCGGAAATGGGCTATTGGCAGGAAGTGCTCAACAGTGACGCGCCGATGTACGGTGGCAGCGGTCAGGGCAATTTCGGCGGCAAGGAGGCAACGCCCCAGTCGGTCCATGGCGAGAGCCATTCCCTCAATGTGACCCTGCCGCCTCTGGCCATGATGGTTTTTCGCCTAAAACGGGGAGACTGACGGTGCGGGAAAAGATAGTCCGGGCGCTTAAACTTCTCGGCATCCGCAACTTTCTGCTCGGCATACACGATGCGGCTTTTCCCAGCCTGCCGGAGGAAGATTTGGGGCGGGGCTCCCCCTATTGCGCGGGTGCTGCCGACTTTTTCGAGTTCGCCGCATCTCTTGGTTTTACCGGCATGCAGCTGGGGCCGCAGGGTATAACGAGCGAGTTAAACGCTTCACCCTACGACGGCAGTTTTTTTTCCAGAAGTCCGCTGTCGCTGGCGCCGTTGTTTTTGACCCGATCGGATTGTCCGCTGCTGGACAGAGACAGGCTCACCGGCATCATCGACCAGTTTCATTCAGCTCCTGATCGGGTAGATGATATCTTTGCCAGGCTGGCCATAGGCGATATTTCCGTCGAAATATGCAGCAGGTATCGACAAATGATCAGGGGAAGTACCTCCGCCGGCTGCAGAGCTCTCCATCATTCTTATGATGAATACCGCCGACAGAATGGGCCATGGCTCGAAAGAGACGCGCTCTATCAGCTTCTACGGGGCCACTACGGCGGCAAGAGCTGGAGACAATGGGACGGCACGAAAGAGGCCCGGCTAGACAGGCATCTTTTCGCTCCGCCGGCAGGTCTGGGCGATGCGGTGCACCAGCGGCGTGAGGCGCTGGGACGGCAGCATCGGCAATCGATGGAAGACTATTGTTTTGTCCAGTTCCTGCTGGATAAACAGCACAAGGAATTAAGAGGACGTTGCCGGCGTCTCGGTTTGAAACTTTTCGGCGACTTTCAGATTGGCATGTCAGGTCGCGATGCCTGGTATGCGCAGTCCTTCCTGTTGCCCAGTTATGTCATGGGGGCACCGCCCAGTCGGACTAATCCGGAGGGGCAGCCATGGAACTACGCCGTGCTTGACCCCAGGCACTATTTTGTCGAAAGCAGGAACGGCTCGAGGCACCCCGGCCCGGCCGTGCAATTTCTTCAGGCACGGATCGAAAAACTGGTCGATGAATTCGACGGTGTGCGCCTGGATCATCCGCACGGCCTGATCTGTCCATGGGTCTATAAGTCTGATCAGGACGATTCCCTCACTGCTGTACAAAACGGTGCGCGTCTTTTTTCCTCGCCGATGCTGCCCGATCATCCCGAACTGGCCCAATTCGCCATAGTCCGGCCGGAGCAGATCAATAGGCAAAAGCAGCGCTATGACGACAACTGGGTGACCAGTCTTGATGCGGCGCAGGTCGGGCGGTATGCCCAGCTCTTTGAGGTAATAATCAAGACGACCGGGAAAAAATGGGCGAACGTGGGGGCGATAGCCTGTGAAATCCTCAGTACCCAGCCCTATCCGGTTAAACGGGTCATGGATGTGTACGGGCTGGGCCGTTTCCGGGTGACCCAGAAGGCTGATCTGAGCAATGCACAGGACGTCTACCGCAGCGAGAACGCCAGGTCCGAGGACTGGTTGATGCTCGGTAATCATGACACCCCGACCATTTGGCAGGTGGCTAATAGATGGCTGGAAGAGGGTGTTACACGCCGGCAGGCCGAATATCTGGCCATGCGTCTGCGGATCCCCGCAGCGGAACAAACGAGCTGGAAAGAACGCCTGGCCGTTGATACCGGGGCACTGGTCCAGGCCAAGTTCGCCGATTTATTTGTCGGTCCGGCGAAAAACATCATGGTGTATTTTACCGATCTTCTTGGCGGCATGGAAAGCTATAACAAGCCGGGCACTGTGCATAAGGATAACTGGACGCTGCGTATTCCCTGTGACTTTAAAGAAATCTATCGCGAAAAATTGGCCACGGAACATGCGCTGAATATTCCCAAGGCACTGGCCATGGCGCTAAGGACACGAGATGAAGGCATCGGTCCTGAAGCCCAGGGCCTGATCCGGGAACTGGAAGATTTTTAGATACCATGTGTTTGTCTTGCTGGAGTGGACGATGTCTTCCCGTATCGGACAAGAATTCGTTCGTGCAACTCGGCATGGAATTCGGTGGTGTTTGTTGCCTGCAGTGATTTTTCACGGAGACCGCATCCGCTGGCAGATCAACGGCAATGTCTCTTTATTTTAATTCAACACCTTTTCGGCATGTTACTTGCTGATGTTAATTAACAGGCAAAGGGAAGTACGGTTTGTCGTCTTGTAAAGACAGGCGCTGATCCTTTGTCTCTGCCTAAATGCATCGGTTTATACAAAGACACAGAGGAGAATTGAAATGGAACAACAAAAGAAAATGGAAGAATCGTTTCTGAGAACCCATCGCGATTTTATTACCAACCTGACGGCTTCCCTGGATGTCATCGGTAAAGACATCACCGAGGCCAGGGAGATGCAGAAAGTGTGTACCGATGAATGGTGCCGGGCGACCGAATCCTATCTCGACGAGCTGGCCAAGATGATCTATTCGATCAGTGAACCGCGCTGGCTTTCCGAAGATGATTCGGATCGAATAAGGCAGCTCCGAAAACGCATTCACGATCTGTATGCGCAATACAAAGGCGCCACGAAAACTGCTTAATCTCGAGCCGTCGAGCTCCTCAAGGAACTATTTGGCAAGGGCCTGAACAGGGGGAATAAAGGAGTTGGGATGTCTCCACAAAATAGGACGCTTCGGCAATATTCAATGGATTTCGGCACCTGCCTCGACCCTGCCGGTGGTGTTCTTTTTCGTCTGTGGGCACCGCAAGCCCGGCAGGTCGACTTGTGTTTAACCGTTGGCGGGACAGAAAAGCGGGTTTTGCCGATGGCCGCCCGGCAGGATGGCTGGTTTACCGTGCAGCACCAGGCGGCCAGGCCAGGCGATTGGTATCAATTCATCATTGATAATGATCTGCTCGTGCCTGATCCTGTCAGCCGCTGTCAGGCTCGGGATATCCATGGGCCAAGTGTTATTTGCAATCCCGACGGATACACCTGGTATGACGGACAGTGGCAGGGCAGACCCTGGGAGGAAACGATTTTCTACGAGCTGCATGTTGGCACCTTTTCCCCCGAGGGAACCTTTCAGGGCGTCACGAAACGACTCGATTACCTTGTTCAGCTTGGCATAACCGCCATTGAATTGATGCCGGTCGCCCAGTTTCCCGGTGACCGTAACTGGGGTTATGACGGCGCGCTGCTCTTTGCGCCGTGCAGCCGGTATGGCGGACCGGACGAGCTGAAGGAACTGGTCGATGGTGCGCATCAGCGGGGGCTGATGGTTTTTCTTGATGTCGTCTACAACCATTTTGGTCCGGAAGGAAATTATCTGTACGTCTATGCCCGGGATGCCTTTTTTACCGAGCAGTTCCACACCCCATGGGGCGCGGCGATTAATTTTTCCGGACCAAACAGCAGAATCGTCCGGGATTTCTATATTGCCAATGCCCTGTACTGGCTGGAAGAATTCCATATGGACGGCCTGCGTTTTGATGCCGTGCACTCTATTTTTGATCAGTCCCGTCCCGATATTCTCGAGGAAATAGCCCAGAGGGTGCGCGAAGGCCCGGGCCGCAGGCGGCAGATTCATCTGATTCTGGAAAACGATGATAATTGCGCGCGCTATCTTGCCCGGCAAGCCGAGGGGCAACCTGAATTTTTCACCGCCCAGTGGAACGATGATTTTCACCATGCCTGTCACCTTCTGTTGACCGGAGAAACAGAAGGTTACTACCTGGACTATAGTGACCAGCCGATACATCACCTGGGCCGGTGCCTTACCGAAGGTTTTGCCTACCAAGGTGAAGAGTCTGCCTATCGCCAGGGGGAAAAACGCGGGGAGCCGAGCGCCCATCTGCCGCCGGCGGCATTTGTCACTTTTTTACAAAATCATGACCAAACCGGCAACCGCGCCCTGGGAGAAAGACTTCCCGTGCTCTCTGATCAGCGGGATCTGGAAATCTTCATCGCCCTCTTGCTGCTCGCTCCCTCGCCGCCGCTGTTGTTCATGGGCGAGGAGTTCGGCGCGCAAACACCCTTTTATTATTTCTGCGACTTTTCCGGCGAACTCGCCGATAGTGTTACCGCCGGCAGGAGAAAGGAGTTTGCCAGGTTCGCCCAGTTCAGTTCCCCGGAAAGCCGCGCGCGCATCCCCGATCCAAATTCTGTCGAAACCTTTCTTATGTCGAGGCTTGACTGGCAGGCTGTTAAGCAAGATCGCCCCAATTCTTTTTTGCTGTTGTACAGAAAACTGTTGCTTCTGCGTCAACAGACAATTGTCCCTCGTGTGAAAGACATGCAGGAAAACCGGGCAGGATTTCAAGTACTTGCCGAAAAATCGTTGCAAGCATGGTGGTGGTCGGCAAATGATGAACGCCTCTCGGTGATTTTCAATCTCCATGACAAGGCGGTCACTGTTGATTTCCGTCTAAAAGATACCTCTTTGGCGCAGGAAGGAGACAGCATGGTCGATGAGCGGCCGCAGCTTGTCTATCAATACAGCGCGGAGGGCGACCAGGCCTGGTCACAAGGTGTCATTGCGCCGAAGAGTATTGTCTGGATGATAGAAAGAACAGGTGGCAAAAATGGCTGAAGAAAATGCACAGACTATAATGGCGCTGCGGGAAATCGCCGCCATCTATGGCATAACCGTGGAAACGCCGGCAGGCGAGAGCGACCAGACGGAGATTGAAAGATATCTTGTCGCCCTGTTACAACAGGCGAATCTGCCGATCAGCGAGGCAGCTGATGCAGTAACTCTGCTGCCGCGGTTGCAGGAGCAGCAGTGGCAGCAGATGATTGATCCGGTGCGGGTAATAGAGGAAACGGAGATGCCGCTGACTGTGCCCGTGCGGCTGTTGCAGGGCGATGACCGGCAATACCGATGGATTCTCACCGCTGAGAATGGCGAACATTATCAAGGAAAATTTCAGCAAAAGGATCTCGTTCTTCTGTCGCAAACCGAGGTGAACGGCCGGACTTATGTTCTCCATGGTCTTGCTCTGCAACTGAGCCTGCCCTCTGGCTACCATGAGTTTGTCGTTGAGGTTGCGGCGCAGAGGGAAGAGGAAGGCGGTGACGCTCCGGCGGCGCAGCTTCTGATCGTCGCCCCACGCCATTGTTATGTGTCCCCAGGGCTCTCCGGCGATAATAAACGGGTCTGGGGCCTCAGTATCCATCTACACGCTGTTAAGTCGATGGAGAACTGGGGCATCGGTGATTTTTCCGATTTGATGAGGATCCTCAATACAAGTGCCGAGGCGGGAGCCGGTACCTTACATGTCGCCCCTCTGACTTGTTGTCTGCCGCACCATGTAGGCCAGGGACAGGTGCCGAATCCTTATCGTCCCAGCTGTCGATCGCGGCTCAATGTTCTTTTTATCGATGTTCAGGCAATCGCCGATTTTGCCGAATGCGACGCCCTCGGCGAGATCATGCCGCAAACAGAATTCCATGCCCGGTTGGCCATGATAAGAGACCGGGAAGGAATCGATTATACAGAAGTACGCAGCATTAAAGACCAGCTGTTACGCAAGCTATGGGAGCATTTCTATGCCGGTCATCTGCATCCGAAAACGTCTCGGGGAAGTGAATTCCGCCGTTTTCAGCAGAACGGCGGAGAAGCTTTGCATTATTTTGCACTCTTTTTTGCACTACACGAAAAATTTGCTGCCGATGACCGGTATGTCGCCGGCTGGACCAGCTGGCCCGCTGCATTCAGAGATTGTCAGTCCCCGGAGGTGGCCGAGTTTGCCCGGCAACACGAGTATGAAATTGAATACTACCAGTATCTGCAGTGGCAGGCGGAAATACAGCTGGCCGCAATCGGTCGGCGTTCTATGGAGCTGGGCCTGAAAGTCGGCCTGCTGGGCGAATTTCCTTTTGCTGTCGACAAAAACGGCTTTGAGGCCTGGCGCTCTAAAGAGGCATTGTTGGATGGGGTGCTGGTGGCCGGACAGCCGCATGATTATCCCGGTCAGGATGCCGCTGTCGGTCTGCCTCTTCTTTTACCGCATGATCTGCAGAGTCATCGCTATCAACTATTTATTGAAGGCCTGCGGCAGAGCATGCGATATTGCGGAGCGCTGACAATCAACTCCATGGCAAACTATTACCGGACTTTTTTTACACTTAATGCAATGGACGAAAAGTTTCGGTCTTTTGTTTCTTTTCCTTTCTCCGATATGCTCGGCATTATTACTCTGGAAAGCCGGCGGAATCGCTGCCTGGTCATTGCTGATAATCTGCATGCACTGCCTGGAGAAAAGCAGCAGCAGTTGCTACAAAAAAACATATTTTGCAGCAGATCCTTGTTAACAGCGAAAAACGAACAGGGCGAGTGGCTCGGCGCGGCAGACTATCCGGAAAACGTCGTGCTGCGTTCTTCAGCACCATTTCTTACTACCGCGAAAGGATTCTGGAAGAGCAATGACATTGCTCTTCTTGCCGAAGAACATCTTTTCATCGATGATGCGGCAAAGGAAGAAGCGATGGTCGCCAGGGCTGCTGACCGGGTCCATTTTCTCATTAGCCTCGATCACGAAGAACTGCTTCCCCAAGGCTACACTGTTGAACAAAACATTTCGGCCGAACTGGATCGGCCGCTGCTCGCCGCTCTGCAGGTATTTTTGGCCAGGACGCCGGCGAAAATCCTCCTGGTGGCCATAAGCGATCTACTCGGTCTAGAGAATCAGGCCGAACCTCCGGCCCTGACCTGTCAGAAGTTCTGGGAAACTGCTTATCCTCTTAATATCGATGAGATTCTTGGCGGGCAGGAGATTGCCTCACTTTTTAAGACCCTGTGCCGCGAACGGGGTGTCGGCAATGTCCGGCCATCGGCGGTGATCTCTGATCGAAAAAAGAGACTGCGCCAAACGCTGCCGCGATCTTTTTATCGTCTGCAGTTGCATAAGGATTTTACTTTCCAGCAGGCTGCGGCAATTATTCCTTATCTTGGTCAACTAGGCATCAGTCACTGCTATGTTTCCCCCTTCTTGATGGCTCGGCCCGGCAGCACCCACGGCTATGATATCATCGATCATTCGATCATAAATCCGGAAATCGGCAGCAGGGAGGATTTTGAAAGTTTTCTTGCCGTTCTCGAACAGCAGGGCATGGCGCTGATTCTGGATATCGTGCCCAATCACATGGGTATCGGTTCTGATAACCAATGGTGGATGGATGTGCTGGAAAACGGGGAGGCGTCGAAATATGCCCGATTTTTTGATATAAACTGGCTGGCACAGCAACCGGAGCTTGCCGGACGGCTTCTGTTGCCGGTTCTCGGCGATTATTACGGCAAGGTCCTCGAAGCGGGAGAGCTGACACTCTGTTTTGATGATGCTTCAGGGAGCTTTTCCGTGCAATATTACGACCATCGATTTCCCGTCAGTCCGCGGTCCTGTCCACTCTTGCTCGGCCATGATCTGCAGCGTCTTGAGAAGCGACTGGGTGAAAATCACCACAGTTACCAGGAATTCCAGAATCTTGTTCACGCCCTGGCCAACCTGCCGGGACACCGCAAGACCTCCTTGGAGATGATGCAGGTTCGTCACCGCAGTAAAGAAGTGAGCAAAAGAACACTTGCGCGACTGTGTCGAAAGAACTCAGAAATTAAACAGTTTATTGAGGAAAATGTCATCCTCTTTAACGGGGTGTCCGGCAAGCCGGAAAGTTTTGATCTTCTTCATGCTTTGCTGGAAGAACAACCGTACCGCCTTGCCTTCTGGCGGGTCGCTGCCGACGAAATCAATTATCGCCGGTTCTTTGATATCAATGAACTGGCGGCTCTGCGCATGGAGGAAATTGACGTTTTCCACGAAACGCACCGGCTGATATTGGATCTTGTTGCCACCGGCAGGCTTGATGGTCTGCGCATCGATCATCCCGACGGACTGTATGACCCGTATGAATATTTTTGCCGGTTGCAGGCTTTTGCCGCCGGCGAATCCGAGGAAGATGTTCGTCGGTGTCGAGACGATTCAGACGAGAAGGAGAGTGGCCCCTTGTATGTCGTCGCCGAAAAAGTGCTGGCCGGCTTTGAGTCTCTGCCGAATAACTGGCCGATCAGCGGCACCACCGGATATGATTTTTCCAACCAGCTCAATGGCCTCTTTGTCAATGGTGCCGCCGAAAAGAAGATGACCACCATCTATTACCGCTTCATCGGCACGAAAATAGAGTACGACCAGCTGCTCTACGACAGTAAAAAATTGATTATTCGTTCTTCAATGGCCGGCGAACTCAACGTGCTGGCCAGTCTGTTGTACCGGCTGGCTCAAACGGACCGCAGGACGAGAGATTTAACCTTCAATAGCCTGCGTGATGGTTTGATTGAGGTTATCTGTTTTTTTCCTGTCTACCGGACCTATATTGCAGAGGATAAAATTGCAGAACAGGATGTACAGTTTATTGAATGGGCACTGGCAAAGGCGCAGATACGGGAACACCTTGATGACGCCAATGTCTATGGTTTCATTAGATCGGTATTACTGCTGCAAACAGAATCTAATGCTGTCACGAAAAAAAGTTATCTTGATTTTGTTATGAAATTTCAGCAGTATACCGGTCCGGTGATGGCGAAAGGACTCGAGGATACGTTCTTTTACCGATACAATCGTCTCCTTTCCCTCAATGAGGTCGGCGGAAATCCAAAGAACTTCGGCGTTTCCCTTGCCGCCTTTCACCAGACCAATCAAACCCGCCTGCGGCATTGGCCGCACAGTATGTTAAACAGTTCCACCCATGACTCGAAACGAAGCGAGGATGCCCGGGCCCGAATCAACGTACTAAGCGAAATGGCCACGGAATGGCAAAAACGCGTCAAGCGATGGAGCATGCAGAATCGGTCGCATAAAACAAAGCTTGAAGAGAGTGCGGCCCCTTCCGAAAATGATGAATATGCATTTTATCAAAATCTGCTCGGCGCATGGCCGCTCACACCGCTGAACGAAGAGACTCGGGACGAGTTCATGGAGCGTATAAAAAACATGCTCCTGAAAATCAGCAGGGAAGCTAAACTGCGTACCAGTTGGACGAACCCGAATATCTTGTATGAAAAAGCTCTGGTACGTTTTGTCGAGGGGAGCCTTGGCGCGTCAAATAATCCGTTTCAGAATGATTTCATAGCATTTCATGAGGACATTGCCTGGTTTGGCATGCTCAACAGCCTCTCCCAGGTCTTTTTAAAACTGGTTGCTCCTGGTATTCCAGATATTTACCAGGGAAATGAAACCTGGCATTTCTGCCTGGTCGATCCCGATAATCGCCGGCCGGTGGATTTTTCCAGGAGACAGTCAATGTTGTTCTCTCTGCTTGAAAGAATGCATGCCGAAAATCCTCGGCTGGAAGCGCTGCAACAGGAGTTGCTGGCCGATTTGCCGGATGGACGGGCCAAAATGTATGTCATCGCACAGACCCTGCGACTGAGGAATTCCCACCATAAACTTTTTACCGATGGTAACTATCTGCCCCTTGAGGTGACAGGCAGCAAAAGCCGCCATATCTGCGCTTTTGCCAGGAAAAAAAATGACCAGGTGGTGGTTGCTGTCGCGCCGCGACTTTATGTGACCCTCATGGAGGGCAAAAAAAAGTTACCTCTGGCCGACTCCGTCTGGCATGATACCGCGGTGCAGCTGCCGGAAGACTTTACCGGCATAGAGCTGCATAATATCTTCTCCGATGAACCGGAGCCCCTTGTCGAAGCGGACAATCCTTCGCCATCAATCAAAGTTGGCCGACTGCTGCAGTCCTGGCCGGTGGCCTTGCTGCAGGGAACTGCTGGTTAAAATTATTACTGGGACCCTCAAAATCGCATGCTTTTTCGCCCTACCAGGGAATCGGCTGGTGCTCTCGAAAAAAGCCGCCGGTGGGACCGTCATCGGGCAGGGTTGCCAGCCAGACCGGCGTCTTGGCCGCCTGTTCGGTAGAGACGGGCGCCCGCGGACCACCGAGATCGGTCCTGACCCATCCGGGACAGACGGCGTTGACGAGAATATTATCTCCACGTAACTCCTTGGCCAGTAGGGCGGTAATGCCGTTGAGCATGATTTTCGACAGACGATAGGCGGGCGACTGCAGCGCGGAGTAATTCGATTCAGGATTGACGATGTCGGTGAGCGCGCCCAGCGTACTGGAGAGATTGACAATACGGCCGTACTTATGCCGGTTCATAATCGGCACGCAGCCCTGGCTCAGCAGAAGCGGACCAAAGGCGTTGGTTGCCAGGGTATTCTGCAGCAATCCGAGCGGTAATTGAAGAATGGTCGACGCCGAATCGATCATGATGCCGGCGTTGTTGACCAGTACGTCCAGCCTGCCGAAGGTATCATCAATTCTGCCTACCGCCGCCATGATCGAGGTCACATCGGCGACATCGAGGAGGGTGAAGTACACGTCGAGGCCTTTTTTAACCAGTTCTTTCTGCGTCTCTAGCCCTTTGCGCTCGTTACGCGCACCGAGGATTACCTTGTATCCTTTGCCGGCCAATTGCTCGGTGATTGCAAGGCCGATACCTCGATTAGCGCCGGAGACCAGCGCGATGCGTTGTTTCGATGCGTGCATGATGCCCTCCTTCCGTTCTCGCGATTTTTTCTTGGTGATCGGTGACGGCCATTATCCTTTTACAATTTGCTCAAGTGCGCTGTCGATGTCGCCGTAAGCAAACTGAAAACCATTTTTCTGCAAAACAGCCGGTTGCGCCCGCTGGCTGTAGAGCAGGGCTTTGCCGAAACCACCAAGTACCGTGGTCAATACAAAAGCCGGTGTCGGCAGCATTACCGGGCGGTTAAGCTTGTCTGCCAGGGTTTTGGTCAGCTCGATGTTGCGTACCGGATGGGGGGCGCACCAGTTGACCGGTCCGCTGATGCCTGAGTCCTTGATGGCAAATCGATAGGCGGCGATCAGGTCCTGCAGGTGTATCCAGGGAAACCATTGTCGGCCGCTGCCGAGGCGTCCGCCAAGAAACAGCTTGAAGGCGGGGATCATCGAGGACAGGGCTCCTCCTTCGCGGTCGAGGACGATACCAAAACGGGTGACGACGACGCGAATGCGATCTGACTGCGCTTGCAAGGCCTCGCCTTCCCAGTCCCGGCAGACACCGGCCAGGAAATCATCACCTGGAGGCTCGTTTTCGGTAAGCAAATCCTCGCCGCGGTCCCCATAATAGCCGGGAGCTGAAGTACTGAAAAATATGGTGTCACCGGCTCCCGTGAGACTAGCGGTGAGATTACGCGTGGTCAGAACCCGGCTGTTGTATATCTGCTCTTTTACTTTTTTCGTCCAGTAGGTGAAAATCGATTTACCGGCCAGGTTGATGACAATATCGTGTCCAGCGACGCTGTTCTGCCAGTTCCCCGATGTGGTGGTATCGGCTTGCAGGAAGGTAAATGATCGGTGTTCTCTTGCAGCGGTCGGTTTGTCGCTCCGACCAACGGCGGTTATCTGGTGGCCGTCTTCCAAGAGGGCCATGGCGAGATGGCGGCCGACAAAGCCCGATCCGCCGGTCATAAATATTTTCATATCGTCTCCTCTATTTTATTTATTTTGACTCGTTGTCCTGTTTTACCGGACGAACATCCTGTTGCCGACAGCCGATTGCCGCCAAGGTGAAAAAATCACGGAGAATATTACTGCCGGCCCATGAAGGTTTGCTTGCCGTAGAGGCAGCAAAATGTAACGGATGCCCCCTTTGTTGATTGACCTGCAAGATCTTTACCGAGTTTGTCTGCATGGTCATCTCCAGCTCTTTTTTTATTACTGTCGCTCTAAAAGAGCCCGGCATGATATTTGAATTAAATAAGTAGCTATGGGCCATGAGAGTCCGGTGGCCGCCGATTTGCTATAAACCCGATCGGTAAAAAGAGAAAATAAGAGGAGATACCTGATTGGATAATCAAGAAAAGGAGCAAAAAAAACCCGGCGACGAATCTTTTTATGCCAGCTCCGTTGAAGAGGTACTTGAGCAACTTGACGTCACTCCCAACCAGGGACTTGCCAAAGAAGAGATACGCACAAGACGGGAGCACTATGGGCCAAATGAGCTTGAGGAGGAATCGACACCCAGTCCGTTTCTCATTTTGCTCAATCAATTCAAAAGTATTGTCATTCTCATCATGGTGGCAGCGGCACTGGTTGCCTTCCTTACCGCCCGCTGGCCGGAAGCAATCGCCCTCGTTGCTGTAACGGTGATTAATACCGCCATCGGTTTTTCTACTGAATACAAAGCGGTCCGGTCGATGGAGGCCCTCCGGCAGCTGGGACAGCAGATGACCTCTGTGCGGCGGCAGGGAAAAGAGCAGGAAATACCGGCTGCGGAACTCGTACCCGGTGATATCGTCTTGCTGCGCACCGACGATTTGGTTCCCGCCGATCTGCGTGTGCTGGGCCCTGAAGGAGCCCGAGTCAATGAAGCAGCATTGACCGGCGAATCCGTGCCGGTCAACAAGTCGTCGGACAGTGTCCCTGCCGTGGCGCAACTGCATGAACGGACGAGCATGCTGTATAAAGGGACGAGCATCGAAGAAGGGGAAGTCGAGGGAGTCGTCACCGCAACAGGGAGAGCAACGGAACTCGGCCGCATTGCCCAGCTGACTGCCGGAGCGGAAAAAAAAGCACCCCCCCTGCAGAAAAGACTTGATCAACTAGGCAGGCGACTGGCGTGGATCACAGTGATGATTGCGGTCGTTGTCGGCGCTGCCGGTATGGCAGTCGGTCGCGATACGGTCATTATGATCGAGACGGCCATCGCTCTCGGGGTTGCCGCGATTCCCGAGGGACTTCCTATTGTCGCGACCATCGCTCTGGCCCGGGGCATGTGGCTCATGGCCAAGGAAAATGCCCTGGTCAATCGCCTCACCGCTGTGGAGACTCTTGGTGCTACCTCGGTTATTTTTACCGATAAAACCGGTACGCTTACCGAAAATAAAATGGTTGTTCGGGAACTGGTTACCCCCCTTGAAACGGCAAGCCTGGAAGAAGAGGAGGAAGCGCAGACCGATAAAAAAGAGATGGACAAGGAGTCATCACTCCTGCGCCTGTTGAAAATTGGTGTTCTCTGTTCCAATGCCAAGCCGGATGAAGGTGATGGCTATACCGGGGATCCAACAGAGGTTGCTCTCCTCCAAGCGGCGGCGCGTAAAGGTATATCGCATCAGAAACTGATGGAAGAGATGGTGGAAGAGCGCGAAGTACCCTTTGACTCAAATGCCATGATGATGGCAACCTTTCACCGGAAAAAGAGCGAGGGCGCTGATCAGGCAGCGTACTACGTGGCCGTGAAAGGGGCTCCCGATCAGGTGCTGCAAGCCTGCGACCATATTTTGACCGATACCGGCACCGCGCCTTTGTCGGAGGAGCAGCGAAAAGAGTGGCTTAAAAAAGCAGACGATCTGGCAGCCAGGGGCTTACGGCTGCTGATGTTTGCCGATAAGGAGGTTGCTGATGTTGCGGCGGAGGCCTATGAAAAGCTGTGCTTTGTCGGCGTAGTGGCCATGGAGGATCCGCCGCGCGCCGACGTTCGACAGGCAATAGAGGAATGTCAGGCGGCAGGTATCCGCGTTATTATGGTGACCGGAGATAGGGCCGATACCGGGAGTGCCATCGGCAGACAGGTTGGACTGAACACCGACGGTAACACCTTTCTCGGTCAGGATCTAGGGGAACCGGAGAAGTTGTCCGAGCAGCAGCGCAGCCAGATACGCAACGCCGGCGTCTTTGCCCGGGTAACCCCGGAACAGAAATTTCATCTGGTCAAATTGTACCAGGAGAAGGGCCGGATCATCGCCATGACCGGTGACGGCGTCAATGACACGCCAGCCCTGAAACAGGCTGATATCGGCATTGCCATGGGATTGCGAGGCACGGATGCGGCAAAGCAGGTCGCCGATATGGTGCTGCGCGACGACAATTTTGCAACGATTGTCGCGGCAGTGCGGGAAGGTCGGATCATCTTTGCCAATATCCGCAAGTCGGTTATTTTTATGCTCTGCACCAATATTGCCGAAGTCCTGGTGGTGACGCTGGCGTCTCTTGGCCAGATCCCGATTCCGCTGCGGCCGCTGCAGATCCTCTTCCTCAACGTGCTGACCGACGTGTTCCCGGCGCTGGCCCTTGGGCTTGGTCCTGGATCCGCCGACGTTATGAAGCGGCCGCCGCGGCAGGCGCAAGAAGCTGTATTGACGACGCATCACTGGCGGGCCATCGCCGGCTGGAGTGTCGTTATCGGTGCCCATGTGCTCGGCGCGCTGTCGATTGCCCTGTATTATCTGGGATTTGAAGAACAACGTGCGGTCACTGTTTCCTTTATGACGCTCGCTCTTGCTAAATTATGGTTTGTCTTCAATCTTCGCGATCGGGGGACTTCGGTGCGGCACAACGATGTCATTGCCAACAAATGGATGTGGGGGGCGTGGACCTTGTGTCTGGTATTGTTATTTGCCGCCGTGTACTGGGCACCTCTGGCAACGGTCCTGCAGACAACCTCGCCCGGAGTTCAGGGTTGGGTGGTTATTGTTGTGCTCAGTCTTATTCCCGCCGTTCTAGGTGCTTTTATACCGGGCATTCGTTTTTATTCCGCCGAAACACAGTACACAGGAAAACAGAAGAGCTCAGGCGTCGGGTGAACATAATACCTGTAAAACAAGAAAGAGCGCTTCGAGTACCCTTTCTCACCGGAGAAACGGTAACATAAACGTTGATAACAAATAAGAGAAGAAAAAATATGGCTGATCAAAATACATCAACTCCTCCCGAGCCGGCCGGGCAATCACCAGTGTGGAACCGATTACTGATGTTTTTTATACTTTGGAGCATCATTTCCTTTGGCTATATGTTCTTGAAAATCGACAATACCATTGAAGAGATCCCCTATTCCGTTTTCAAAACCCGGGTAGAAAAGGGTCAAGTTTCTGAAATTGATCTGAAAGGCCAGGAAGTAAAGGGACAGTACCGCAGAGATACAAACGGGTCGGAGAAAAGCTCTGATGCCGCGGACGGACAGGGGGCAACATATTTCGAAACTGTTCTCCCTTCATTTGACGACCCGGAGCTTGTCGAACTGCTTGAGGCGCAAGGGGTCGTTATCAGCGCTAGTCCAGATAAAATGAACTGGTTCGCCACGCTTCTCATCACCTTGCTGCCGTGGGTACTTATCATCGGTTATTTTGTTTACATGCATAAACGAATCGGCGAGCAGATGGGCGGCGCCGGACCGTTCGGCTTTGCCAAGTCAAAAGCGAAAAAATTTGTTCTCGAAGAGGTACATATCACCTTCAATGATGTGGCCGGGCTGGAAAACGCCAAAAATGAGTTGATCGAGATTGTCGAGTACCTGAAAAATCCAGAGAAATTTATGCGTATCGGCGCTGAACTGCCGAGAGGCATCCTGCTGGCCGGACCTCCGGGTACCGGCAAGACACTTATGGCCAAGGCCATGGCCGGAGAGGCGGGAGTACCTTTCTTCTCCATCAGCGGTTCCGAATTTATCGAAATGTTTGTCGGCGTAGGCGCTTCGCGGGTAAGAGATCTCTTCGACACGGCGAAAAAGGCGGCACCTTCCTTGATATTCATTGATGAGCTTGATTCCATCGGCAGGGCACGCGGTACAGGAGTCGGCGGCGGCCATGACGAGCGGGAACAGACCTTGAACCAGATCCTATCGGAAATTGACGGTTTCAGTCCACATGAATCGGTGATTGTCATAGCCGCAACCAATCGTCCTGATGTGCTCGATCCGGCGCTGGTAAGGCCGGGACGCTTCGATCGTCAAATAAGTCTTGATTTGCCCCAGAGAAATGCCCGCAAAAAAATCCTTCAGGTTCATGCGAAAAAGAAAGCGATGGCACAAGACATTGATTTTGATTTTTTGGCGGCCGAAACGATGGGATTCTCCGGAGCGGATTTGAAAAATCTGGTCAACGAAGCGGCGCTTCTTGCAGTGAGAAAAGAAAAAGAGCAGATTGATATGGACGATTTCTCTGAAAGCCGCGATAAAATAATCATGGGGGTGAAAAGAGAGGAGAGGCTTTCCGAGGCGGAGAAAAAAAAGATTGCCTATCACGAAGCAGGCCACGCGCTGACTGCCTTGCTGCTGCCCGGCACGGATCCGCTTCGCAAGGTGACTATTATACCCCGGGGAAGATCACTGGGGGCGACGGAACAGGTGCCCGAGGAAGACCAGTATAATCTTGGTAAAAAGTATCTGTTACACCGGATTGCCGTTATGCTGGGCGGTCGCGCGGCCGAGGAAGAAGTTTTTGACGACATTACTTCGGGCGCCGGTGATGATCTGAAACAAGCTACGCAGACCGCACGGCATATGGTCTGCCAGTGGGGCATGAGCAAGAAGGTGGGTCTTGTCGTTTTTAAAAAAGGTGAGACACACCCGTTTCTTGGCCGTGAGCTGACTGAAGATCGGGATTACAGTGAAGCAACAGCGACGATAATTGATGAGGAGGTGCGGTCCATTCTAGAAGAATGTCGTTTGAAAGCGCAGACCCTTTTACAGGAAAACCGAGAAAAGCTGGATCAGTTGGCCCAGGAGTTACTGATAAGGGAGACCCTTTCTTTAGACGAAATTAAACAATTTCTCCATATCGAAGGGATGAAAACGAGCTGAATGAGTTTTTGTCGGGAAATATCGGGTCGGTGAGAAAAGAAATGTGGACTCTGTTGAAAAACAGGCAAAGGAATTGCAGTAAAATATTTACCATAGAAGCACTGCTGGTCGGCCATATCTTTTTTTATGAAGACAAGTGATGGAATCTTTTGGTGCGCATGCACCCATAAAAATGAACAATAAAAGGGATGGGAAAATGAACAATCTGACAGCAGACAAAGTACTGAAGAATACATTTGAATATCTTGATCAGATCCTGCATGAAAAAAAACGAGAGGAGGAAAAGAAGTCGCGAGAACAGCAGGAAAAAATCGATGCTTCAGCAACTCATAAGAAAAGAAAAAGAAAAATTCCAGCCGCGGAGGATCGTTCAGGACGAGGACAACGCAGGTAAGTCAATTGCCGCAGGCGTTTATTGAACCAATGGTGCATTCTCGGACAGCCTCCCAGGCATCAAGTTTCACAACAAAAGAGGACAGACCAATGTTGCCGATTTCATCAATACTTTGGCCGAGCGATGGCGAAAAACCTTCTTTTATGGCATTAAAAGCGGCGGTAGAGATTGCCCGGGAGTTCAAAGCTCGTTTATATGCCTTGCGGGTGGTCAATCAAGTCCCTCCCCTTGTTCTCGGAACAGCGTATGTGCCGATGGATATCAAAGCATTTAATGTGCCGATGTACCAGCAGGAACTCTTGAAAACCGCTGAAGCAGATCTCTCGCAAGTAGTCAAGAAAAATGTCCCGCAGGAGATCGAGGTGGTTGTCAATGTCGAAGTAGGATTTCCAGCCGAGGTGATAAATGAGTTTGCCCTAAAAAACAATATTGATCTGATCGTTATGGCAACCCATGGACGAACAGGCGTGTCCCGTTTAATGCTAGGTTCTGTGGCTGAAAAGACTATTCGACACTCATCGATACCCTTATTGATACTCCCGGCTGGAACGGAATAGCCAGGGGTATGTCTTAACAGCATGATCGCGGTCGGAAAATGACTTTATACTACTATTACCCAGAGTAAAAGGAGGAGGTCATGAACGACAAAGAAGAATTATGCAGAAAATTCACCGAAATTTATCCGGAGATAGAGGAGTGCGGCATAGATATAGATTTCTATTTCGACAGTGAAAAAAATGCCTGGGTCGTTGATCTGGTAAAAGATGCCCACGAATTAATCCATTATCTCGATGCTCCTGAGGCTGATGATTGCCTGGAAGGAAACAAGTGTGCTTCTCTTGGTTTTGAAATAGCCCAGCTAAAAAAAATATTGAAGCTAAACAGTTTGAGCAAGATTGGTAAGCAATACGTATAACGTCTCTTTTTTATCCCCATTTACTGAAGATACCGTAACGACACTGCCGGACCAGGGTAAAAGCCTACCTTGGTCGACAGGTACGACGAGAGGTACGGCAGTAGGTACTCTTGGCCCGACTTTCTCGGATGTTCCCGTACATGTTGATATCCAGGAGGTAATGGTTAATATTTTAAGCTGATATTTTGAGCATATTTGTTGCTTTTCTGTCTTTTAAAATGAATTTCCCCCGGTCCGTAGAATTCTATTTTGAAAGTTCCTATGAAAGCTCTTATGAAAGCTCTTGTCATTGACGAAAACAAACGTATCTCGGACATTTTGCTGCGTGAGGCGGCACGCTTGGATGTGGCAATACATTCCGCCGCCACACTTGAGGAAGGGTTGCTTGCCTGCCGGGTTGATGGTGCTGAACACCTATACATGGCCCGGAAATATTCGCGAGCTGTTTCAGGCCGTTGAATGTTCGTTGGCGGATGCCCATGAGAGTACTGTGCTGGAGCCTGTACATTTTCCACTCGGTATACGGTTATCTGTTACCAGGAAAAATCTCGAAAAGCGCAAGGAATTGGCGGTTGCCTTGGATGAACCGTTTCTGTCCGATGATCTTTTTTGTATGCCGACAATGAAGGCAGACCGGGAGCGGGCCATTCAGGCCGAGGAAAAGCAGTATTTGCGAACTCTGCTGAGGGTAACCGGTGGAGATGTCCGACAATGTTGCAAAACAGCCGGAATCTCGCGGTCCAGATTATATGACGTATTGAAAAAATACGGCCTGTCGCAGAACTGCACGACGCTGCACAGATGAATGAGAGATTTGGAAAATTTGTTTTCCGGGTGCCTGCGGGGCTCTTTGTTTCTGCCGCGTGTTATAGTGTCCTGCATGCCCGGACAGAGTCCTTTATAAGAGGACAAAAACCTCCAGCCAATCTGATAACTTCCAGGAATTATAGAATGCCGGTGTCGTCGTCCTTTCTAAAATTGTCCGTCGGGCAAGAGAAGCCTATCGTTTGTGGACGGACTTATTTCAGGGTAAGATGATTTATTTGACTGGCGGCAAAGGCGGCGCCAAAACCATTGTCGATATTGACCACTGTGACACCGTTGGCGCACGACGTCAGCATAGCCAACAGTGCCGACAGACCGCCAAAACTGGCGCCATAGCCGACACTGGTGGGGACGGCAATCACTGGAATTTCTACTAGCCCGGCAACGACCGAAGCCAGTGCGCCTTCCATACCGGCTATGACTATGACGACTCGCGCCCGGCGAATGACATCAAGATAGGCAAACAAGCGGTGAATTCCGGCGACGCCGACATCAGAGATAAGGTCCACCTTGTTGCCAAGGGCCTGGGCTGTCACTTTGGCTTCTTCCGCCACCGGAAGATCGGCCGTGCCGGCGGTGACGATGACGATGGTCGATGGGGTCTCGGGCAAAGGGGTATGTTCATAAAAGAGGGTGCGGGCCATGGCATTGTAGATTACCGACGGGCAGATCTTGGTGACCCTGGCGGCCATCTCGGCACTGACTCGTGTGGCTAGAATGTTACTGTGCTTTTGCAGCATGGCTTGAAAAATATCAATTACCTGCTGGGGTGTTTTGTGTTCGCCGTAAATAACCTCGGGAATGCCGTTTCGCAGTGAGCGGTGGTTGTCGATTTTCGTATGACCAATGTCGGTAAAGGGCAGATCCTGCAAGGTGACCAAAGCATCCTGCGCTCTCATTTGTCCTTTTTCAATTGCTTCTAAAATGTGCCAAATGGTTGATTTATTCATAGTTGTTTATAATGGACAGGGTTTTGTTCAGGCTTCCTGTCTGGTAGCCTTCCAGATCAAGAGTGACATAGGTATAGCCACAACCTTTTATTTTTTCAATCAGTTGTCGGCGCAGGTCGTCAGTCCGCAGCAGGTCGGCAAAGCTTTCGATGGGGGCTTCAATGCGGGCGATGTCGCCATGACTTCGCACTCTTGAACCCGAAATATTCAGTTCTCGAAGTACCGTCTCGGCGCCGGCAATCCGTTCAAGTTCTGCCGGAGTGATCGCGGTATGGTAGGGGATGCGTGATAAAAGACATGCCGAGGCAGGTTTCTTCCATGTCGCGAGACCAAGCTCACGGGAGAGCGAACGGATGATGTCTTTGGTCATACCAAGTTCGAGCATTGGGCTGGCAATATTCAGTTCCCGCAGGGCCCGCATTCCGGGCCGATAATCGCTCAGATCATCGATATTGGAACCCTCGATGATGGTATCGATGCCGATCTTTTTTGCTCGGCGCCGGAGTGCCGAAAAAAGCTCTCTTTTACACAGATAGCATCTGTCCGGCGGGTTGTGCCGGATATTGACGGGTATCGGCATCTGCAATATTTCATGGGCAATGCTGTGTTTTGTGGCAAACAATCGTGTTGCCTCAATCTCCCAGTCGGGAATGTACGGTGTGTCTATTGTAATCGCCACCATGTCGTTGCCGAGTGCCTGGTGGGCTATATAGGTAAGCAGGCTGCTGTCGACGCCGCCGGAAAAGGCCACTGCCGCATGGTCCATTGCCTTGATCTGCTGCAGGAGTTGTTGATAGAGGGGATTTTTCACGTGTGATGTCTTGCGTTATGTTGGGAGATATTTGCTTTTCTAACATCTGCAGTTTGTTACGTCGCCATCAGAAGATTGAGGTTTTACGACGCCATCAATTCTTTTCTGATACCATAAATTTCGTCGGAAAGCAGGCACCTTTTGATGTTATTTATTGTTGAGCATAGTCAGGAAAATCATTGTCGGAGATATATGAACCGGATATGATGAACCTCAGGTAATCATCGGCATGTCGTTGCTGATATACCATATTCCCCATGTGGCTGCGCCGTTTTCATTACCTCCCGGTTGCGAGCTGATGCTAGATGCCACAGAGCGGCCCGAAAAGGTGTGCTTTTTCATCATAATGGGCCTCCCAACACAAAACTTTGCAACTCAAATCGATAAAAACCCATGTATACAGCACATTATAAATTAAAAATTAAGCCCTTTCAAATATCCTCGGATGCCGCATTTATCTGGCTTGGGGAAAAACATAAAGAGGCTTTGGCAACACTGCGATACGGCATCCTCGACAACAAAGGTTTCTTGCTTTTGACAGGGGATGTGGGGACCGGAAAAACCACCTTGATTAATGCCTTGATCGGCAGTTTAAGCAACGATGTTATCTATGCCTCGGTGCCTGATCCGAGCCTGGATAAGATGGATTTCTTTAATTATATCGCCGCAGCTTTTGGCATTCATGATGAATTTACCAGCAAGGGCAAATTTTTAGCGAGTTTTGCAAATTTTTTGCACAAGGCATATGAAAACAACAAGAAAGTCCTGCTCATTATCGATGAGTCGCAACTTATGACGCAGGAATTGTTGGAAGAAATACGTCTTTTGTCAAATATCGTCACCAAGGACAGCAGTCCTCTTTTGAATATATTTTTTGTCGGTCAATATGAATTCAACGAAATAATCAGGCGCCCCGAGAATAGAGCCGTCGCCCAGCGGCTGACCTTGAATTATTATATTGAGCCATTGACGGTTGAAGAAACCGGCGAATATATACAGCATCGCTTGAAAATTGCCGGGACGACGGAAAGAATATTTCACCCTTCGGCGGTGAAAGCAATTTATGATTTTTCAGAAGGATTTCCTCGAAAGATCAACATAATCTGCGATCATTGCCTGATGAGCGGTTACGCAGAAGATAAAAGAATAATAACCAACTTAATCGTCAGGGATTCGGCAAAAGAGCTGCAGATACCTCGGCACAGAAGGGGAGAAAGGCCGGAGAGGCCGTTGCCGGTGCAGCAACCTCATAGGTCGATATCTCCTGTTCCGGTGCAGCCTCCTGACTCTTTGGAGCAGCCAAGTGAGCAGCCAAGTGAGCAGCCACGTGAGCAGCCAAGTGAGCAGCCACGGCAGGAGGCAGCTGAAGTCGTCGGCCAGACAGTGGTAAAGAAGACGTCCTTTTTCCGCCTGATGACTGGTTTTGTTTTAATTCTTTTGGTTGTGCTCTCGTTTGTTTTTTTCTATCTGTATTTCACCGGCACAAGCTCTACACAGGTCTTTACCTCTTTACGTTCCATGCAAGAACAGCTTCTTCTGCGTATTCCTCAGTTGACCGGAGATGAAAAGCAACCGGAGGTCAGCGGCAAAACGGTTCCCATTGAAAATAAAAAGGAAGAGATTTTGCTCCCTGCTCGGAAGATTATGCCGGCTGCACCGACAACCGGTCCTCAACAGACAAACGAGCAAGCACCATCCGTGCCGCCGCGGTACCGGGAAGAGCCCAACGCATCACAGGAAATATCAAGGACTGGTGCAGAAAATACCGCAGCTCTTCTTCCCGAAACAACAAAAGTAACTGCTGCCATGGCAGAAGAATCATTTGCGCCATCGGTCAATGTACAATCGTTATCCGAGGAGTCGGAGCCTGCTGCAGAGTTGGGAGTCGATTTGAACAAGACGATAATGGATTCTGCCCGGGAAAATCGAGTGGAGCCTCGTCCACCATTACCCAAAGAACCTCTTGTCATTCGATTTAAAAGCGATTCAAACGAATTTCGTCGAGAAGATATTGAAAAAATGAAGGAATTTTCCGGGCTTGTGAGACTGAATCCTGGAGCAACAATCAACGTCTTCGGGTATACGGACGCAATCGGTGATCCAGGATACAACATAAAACTCTCTGAATTCAGGGCAAACATAGTCAAGAGTTTTCTTTTGGGACAAAATATACCTCCTGAGCAAATCAAAGCCCAGGGCCTGGGCGATAGAAATCCGATAGCCACGAATGGTACGGCGGCAGGGCGCACCATGAACAGGCGTGTTGAAATCAGTGTCGACGCCGGCATGTGATCTCAGGTTCCACGAATGTTGTGGTCATTCCAACTAAAGCACTGCAGGTTCCGTGCCTCGTACTGTCTTCCTGGTGACCTAATTGGTCAGGACATGTTTTCTTTTCTTGATCTTCCGGTCAATTTCTCTTAAAAGAGAGGGTGTTAGAACCTTAGAGATTATTTCTGAATTTGTACTTACCTGTTGTGTTTTGTAAGTAAATAATCTGTCCCAAGGTACTTATCCCCGCACAGCATGGGGACTGAGAAGAGTCCCCGCACAGCATGGGGACTGAGAGGAGTTCCCGCACAGCATGGGGACTGAAAAAAATATCCATTGAACCCTTGAGGTGCAGTATATGAGTAAATGGGAATGTAGTGTTTGTGGGTATGTCCACACTGAAGAAGTGCCTCCGGAGCAGTGTCCTGTCTGTGAGGCTCCGGCGAAAATGTTCAAGGAAGTGCTCGAGGAACAACCCAAAGTTGTTGAACCAGAGGCTACGGCAATTAAAAGATGGCGGTGCACCGTCTGTGGCTATGTGCATACTGGGGCCGAACCACCGGAAAAATGTCCGGTTTGTGATGCACCGAAAAAGATGTTTGTTGAGATTGATGCGGAAGGTAAAGCCCTTGGCGAGCCGGCAACGGATGAAGTCGATCCTGCCGTGACGCAACGTGCCGAGAACGAGCAAAAAAAGTCCGTCTCTTTTTGGGCTAAGATAGCCGCCCTGTCATTAAAATTCCATCTCCACCCGATTACCGTGCATTTTCCCAACGGCATATTGCCGGCTGTAGTGGCCTTTCTCGGTATTTCCGTCTATTTCAATATTGTCACACTGGAGACTGCCGCCTATTATAATCTGATTTTTGTGCTTCTCATGCTGCCGATAGTGCTGCTGACCGGTTTTATTGAATGGCAGAAGCGGTATAAGGGTATCAAGACAGCGATTTTTATAATTAAGATCATTTGCAGCCTGATTGTGCTGGCGTTGGTCAATGTCCTGGTCTTCTGGCGCCTGATCGATCCGGCAGTTGTTGCTGAAGGGTCGCCGTCGAGATTGATCTATCTGGGCATTGCCGCCATTATGCTTGCGGTTGTCGGTCTGGCCGGCCACCTTGGTGGCAAACTGGTTTTCGGCTCGCGGGGAAATTGAGTCCGAGAAGAGCAATCTCCCTTCAGATCGAGGCAAACTTGGAAAAATTACCGGAGGCATATACATAATATTCCGAGGATAATTTTTTCGAGTTTAGCGAAGATATGGGGGAAAGGGCATTCTCGGACAGCCTCCTGAGCTGTCAGGCCGGTAAAAAAGGGCTGATATCTTTTTCGTATTGATTCTTTACCTTGAATCCTTTTGCCGTTAAGGCGGCAATGGCTTTGTCGCCATCCTCGCCGGCTACCCGCAGGACCATCTGGGTTATTCCCTTATATTTCGTCTCCGGCCAACTGAATAGGCTCTGGATATTAATTTCTGCATCGCGCAGCGTCTCGGCGACTTCAGCGAGCTTGCCGATACTGTCCTTGACAAAGATGCTCAGCCGAACGCTGTCGTCACTGATACCTATGGCATCGAGCAAAACACCCATGACATCGGTGCTGGTAATGATACCGGCTAGTTCGCCATTCTCCATCACCGGCAGGGCGCTGATTCTATTTTGCTGCATGACCAGTGCGGCTCGTTCTATTGTCGTATTTACGGGTACCGTCACAACAGTTTTAATCATGATCATTGATACGAGAACCTTCTGCAGCAGGTAGCTGAGCTCGTGGGTAGACAACGAGGTGGCTGGGGAGGCCCAGTATTGCTTAAGGTCTCGGTCAGAGACAATGCCTACGAGCTTTTTCTTGTCATTGACGACCAGAAGATGGTCGATCTGCTTTTCTTCCAGCAGCTCCTTTGCCGCAACGAGAGTGGTTGATGGTGATACGGTGATAAGGTCTGTATGCATTATTCTGCCGATATACATGGTGTCTCCCTTATGAAAATAGCCTGAAAAGCAGCTCGCAACAGTATATTTTTTTAAAAAATAAAAACATATCTCCATTAAATATTTGTATATTATACGGTAGTTGTATCAGTTGTCAAAGTAAAGACGAAAGGGAGGAGGTCGTCCGAAAATGCCTTGATCCGAGGCAGGTAAGCGAAGACTGCGAAATAGCTAATCTCGGATAACCTCGTGGCAGCTGCTCTTTTTTAAGAGAGATCGTGCGGTATGACGGTAAACCGGCGCTGGGCCGAGTTGCGTGAAGTTTATTGGCGGACGAAAAAAAACTTGCCTGTTCACCGGGATTCAGAGTAGTTTGCTCTGTTATTTCAAGACTAATAATACTTGGCTTGAGTGGGATCTGTTGGAAATCCACAGGATATGATTTCAATTTATCAGGAGAAACTGTGACAAAAATAAATGACAATGCACTCTGGATGTCCGGCAATGAAGCTATTGCCCTTGGGGTCTATGAGGCGGGCGTGAAAGTAGCCTCCGGTTATCCCGGAACACCCTCGACGGAGATCATGGAAAATCTCTGCCGATACGATGGAGTGTATACCGAATGGGCGCCGAATGAAAAGGTTGGCCTGGAAGTGGCCATCGGCGCTTCTTTTGCCGGAGCCAGAGCTCTGGCTACCATGAAACATGTCGGTGTCAACGTGGCTGCGGATCCTCTTTTTACCGCCTCGTATACCGGCGTCTGCGGTGGCCTGGTGGTGGTAACCGCCGATGATCCGGAAATGCACTCCTCGCAAAATGAGCAGGATAACCGCAATTATGCCTTTGCCGCCAAGCTGCCGATGCTTGAACCTTCTGATCCAAGTGAGGCCAAGGAGTTTGTCAAATTGGCCTTTGAACTTAGCGAAGACCTCGATTCTCCGGTCATGCTGCGCATTACCACCCGCGTTTCCCATGTCAAAGGCGTTGTGCTAAGGGGAGAAAAACGTCAGTCGCACGCTGCCTGCGGGATTAACAAGATCCCCGGCAAACTGGTCATGCTCCCGGCTATTGCCCGTAAACGCCGGGTGGTAGTCGAAGAACGGATGCAGAAATGTAGGGAAATGGCTGAAACAGCAGATTTTAATCGAGTGGAAGATGGTGACACCACAAGAGGTTTTATCACCTCCGGGGTTTCCTATCTCTATGTCAAGGAAGCCTTTCCCGAGGCTGCTGTTTTGAAACTGGGCATGTGTTGGCCGTTGCCGGAGAAAAAAATTCGTCAGTTTGCCGCCACGGTCGAAGAACTTTATATCGTTGAAGAACTTGACCCCTTTCTGGAGACTCACATCAAGGCGATGGGTATTGCCTGCCACGGCAAGGACTGTATCCCCAGTCAGGGCGAGCTGAACACCGCCATCGTTCGCCAGGCTATCGATCCGGGTTCCGGTCCGGAGTTGTTTGCGCCGGTCGAACTGCCTCATCGGCCGCCGAATATGTGTGCCGGCTGTCCGCATCGCGGGATTTTTTACAATCTGTCGCGGATGAAGGTTTTTGTCTCTGGGGATATCGGCTGTTATACCCTTGGTTTTCTTCCGCCGTTGTCGGCCATGGATTCTTGTGTCTGCATGGGGGCTTCGGTACCTATTGCCCACGGCATGGCCAAGGCTTTGGGAGAAGATGGTTATAACCAGGTGGTTTCCGTCATCGGCGATTCGACCTTTATCCATTCCGGCATCACCGGTCTTATCAATACGGTGTACAACGATTCCGCCTCAACGCTGATTATCCTCGATAACAGGATCACCGCCATGACCGGCCAGCAGCAGAATCCGGCCAGTGGCTATAGCATCAAAGGGGAGGCAGCAAACAGTCTGGATCTCGAAGCCTTATGTCGCGCAGTCGGGGTAAAGCATGTCTATAAGGTCAATCCCCATGACGTCGTCGAAACCCGGAAAATATTAAAAGAAGCGGTTGAACTGCGCGAACCGTCCGTCGTTATCTCCGAGGCGCCCTGTGTTCTGCTGCCGGAGATGAAGGAACGCAAACCGGTATCCTATTTTACTAATCAGGAAAACTGTGTCGGCTGCATGTCCTGCATTCGTCTCGGCTGTCCGGCCATCAGCTGGACTTCTTTTGCTGAAGGGGAGGCGGAGCAGCGCGGTTACCGGAAGAACCAGAAAGGAATTTCCAAGATCGATGAGATTCTCTGTAATGACTGCGGTCAGTGCGCATCGCTCTGTAAATTCAACGCCATCACCAGAGGAGAGGGAAAGTAATGAAAGATACGGGAAATATCCTCTTTTCAGGGGTGGGAGGCCAGGGGATTCTGCTGGCCAGTGAAATAACGGTTTACGCCCTGCTGTCGGCAGGTTATGACGCCAAAAAAAGCGAAGTGCACGGCATGGCCCAGCGCGGTGGCTCGGTTACCGCCCAGCTGCGTTATGGTAAAAAAGTCTATTCGCCGTTGATTGAACCGGGCTGTGCCGATATTCAGATGGCTTTTGAGATGATGGAGGCGGTTCGCTATCTGCCTTTTTTGCACAAGGGCAGCAAGGTGATCGTCAATACCCAGAAGATTCTGCCGCCGTCGGTTGCCACCGGCCAGGCGGAATATCCCCAGGATGTCCTGCGCCATTTGATCGAGCGGGATATCGTCGTGGTGCCGGTCGACGCCTTTGATATTGCCCGGGAGGTCGGCGAAATAAAAACGGCCAATGTGGTCATGGTCGGGGCGCTGTCAGCCTTTTTGCCCATCGATGCGGCTATATATGAAGAGGTTATCCGCGCCCGGGTGCCGGAGAAATTCCGGGACGTGAATCTGCAGGCATTTGCGGCGGGACGCAAAGTGAGTACAGTCAGCAAAATCGGCGAATAAACAGAGGGAGACGAGATGTCGGTAATATATTGGGAAGAAGAGATGGAAACATTGCCCCGAGTGGGTCTGGAATCCATCCAACTGCGCCGGCTGCAGCATCTGGTCGCCCGGGTCTATCGGACGGTTGAACCATATCGGCGCAAGATGGACGCGGCCGGCGTGCAACCTGATGACATCAAGACACTTGCCGATCTGGCCAGGCTGCCTTTTACGGTGAAAAACGATCTGCGCGACAACTATCCGTTCGGGCTGTTTACCGTGCCGCTGGAAGAGGTGGTGCGCGTGCACGCCTCTTCGGGCACCACCGGTAAACCAACCGTTGTCGGCTACACGGCAAACGATATTAAAACCTGGTCCAATGTTATGGCCAGGGCGCTCTGTTGTGCCGGCGCGACGAAAGGTGACATGGTGCATAACGCCTACGGCTATGGGCTGTTTACCGGTGGCCTTGGGGCGCATTACGGTATCGAACGCCTGGGTGCAACGGTCATTCCGGTTTCCGGCGGCAACTCCAAACGCCAGATCAACATCATGAAGGATTTCGGCTCCACCGTTTTGTTGTCGACTCCGTCCTATGCCCTCAATCTCGCCGAGGCGATGGATTCGATGGATATTGATCCGAAATCGCTTTCCCTGCGGGTAGGTATTTTCGGGGCCGAACCGTGGAGCGAAAATATGCGCGAGGAGGTTGAGCGCAAGTTAAACCTGAAGGCAACCGATATTTACGGCCTGTCCGAGGTGATGGGGCCGGGGGTTGCCCAGGAATGTCTGCACACCACCCGGGGCATGCATATTTTCGAAGATCATTTCCTGCCGGAGATTATTGATCCGGAAACCGGTGAGGTGCTGCCGCCGGGTGAAAAGGGTGAGCTGGTCTTTACCACGCTGACCAAAGAGGCCTTCCCGATCATCCGTTATCGGACAAAAGATATTTCCAGGCTGTATTACGAGCCCTGTGAATGCGGTCGGACCCTTGTGCGCATGGAGAAAGTGACCGGTCGGACCGATGATATGCTGATCATCCGCGGGGTCAATGTTTTTCCCTCCCAGGTCGAGCATGTTCTGATGGGTGTTGATGGGGTCGAGCCGCATTATCAGATCGTCGTTGACCGCGAAGGCAACCTCGATACCATGCAGGTCCAGGTCGAGGTCATCGAAGGGGTATTCTCCGATGAAATCCGCGTGCTCGAAAATCTGACCAAACATATTCAGACAGAAATTAAAGACCTGCTCGGGGTTACCTGTAAGGTAAAACTGGTGGAACCGAAGACTATTCAACGCAGTGAAGGTAAGGCGCAGCGGGTTATCGATAAGCGTAAAATCTGAGGGAGGTTGACATGCTGGTAGAACAAATTGCCGTATTTCTGGAGAATAAATCGGGGCGACTGGCGGAGATTACCGCTGTCCTCGCGGAAAACAACATTAATATTCGGGCCCTTTCCGTAGCCGATACCGCTGATTTCGGCATCCTGCGACTGATCGTCGACAAGGTGGAAGAGGCGAAAACGGTTCTTAAGGAAAACGGTTTTACGGTTGGTAAGACGACGGTTATTGCCGTGGAGGTAGAGGATAAAACCGGTGGGCTGGCAAATGTATTGAAATGTATTCATAATGCGAACATTAACGTTGAATACATGTACGCATTTGTCAATAAAACCGGTGAGAATGCGGTGCTGATCTTCCGTTTTGAAAAGATGGAGGAAGCAATCACCGCTCTGAAAAAAGACGGCTTTACTATTTTAACCAGAGAACAGATCTGCGAGCTCTAAACAGAGCTGCCATCTTGTCAGCCGACTTTTACGAATTCATCAATCTTAACCACAAACGACGAATGTACTGGCAAAAAGAAGAAGAGTGTCTGCCGCGACCGGATCTTGCAAAACTGCAGCTTCTGCGGTTGAAAAACACCCTGAAAAGGGTGGCAACCAATGTGCCGTTCTACAGGAACAAATTCAACGAGTTACAGCTCGATCCGGAGAAGATTACCTCGCTTGACGAGCTGCGGGACTATCCGTTTACCCTGAAGCAGGACCTGCGCGACAACTACCCCTACGGCCTTTTTGCCGTACCGCTGCGCGATGTCGTCCGCGTCCATTCTTCTTCCGGCACCACCGGCATGGCCACGGTTGTCGGCTACAGCAAAAACGATATTATTACCTGGTCGGATCTTGTCGCCAGGATTCTCTGTGCTGCCGGTGTGACCCCCGATGATGTTATCCAGATAGCCTTTGGTTACGGCCTGTTTACCGGCGGTTTTGGCCTGCATTACGGGGCGGAGCGGTTAGGGGCATCGGTTATCCCCATTTCCGCCGGCAACACCAAAAGACAGATCCAGATCATGCAGGATTTTAAAACCACGGCGCTTGTCTGCACGCCATCCTATGCCCTGAAAATGGCCGATGTGATGATGGATATGGGTATTAATCCCAATGGATTATCCTTGCGCTACGGCCTGTTTGGCGCCGAGCCCTGGTCCGAGGCCATGCGGGTGGAAATTAACGAGCGACTAGGCATAAAAGCCACGGATAATTATGGCCTGTCCGAAGTTATGGGGCCGGGGGTAGCCGGAGAATGCCAGGAATGTAATGGGCTGCATGTCAACGAGGACCATTTTCTCATTGAGGTTCTGCATCCCGACACCCTCCAGCCGGTTGCCCCCGGCGAGGTTGGCGAGCTGGTCATCACTACCCTGACTAAAGAAGCCTTTCCGGTTATCCGTTACCGTACCCGGGATCTGACTCGTTTACTCCCTGAACCCTGTCCCTGTGGCCGGACTTCCGTGCGCATGAGTCGGATGATGGGGCGCTCGGATGACATGCTCATCATAAAAGGTGTCAATGTTTTTCCAACCCAGATTGAATCGGTACTCTTTGAAATTGAAGGAACCGAGCCGCACTATCGCCTGATTGTTGAACGGGAAAACAATGAAGATAAAATGACCGTCATGGTCGAGGTTGTCGAATCAATTTTCTTTGATGAAATGAAAAAACAGCGGGCCCTGGTCGAGACCATCAAAAAGCGTCTCGCCGCCGAACTCGGTATCGGCGTACAGATTAAGCTGGTAGAAGAGCGATCCCTTGAGCGTTTTAACGGTAAGGGGACAAGGGTAATAGATAAGCGCCAGCTGTGATGGCGTCGTAAAAACTCTTCATCCGAAATCTGCGCTTATCTGGTTCGTTGTTACAATTTTTCTATCATTGCGACGTGCCGTATGTACGCCGAAATGATAGAAAAATCGCACGCCTCCAATATGAAGCTTTTGACGTATCCATCGGAAATCGAAGTCTTTACGAGTTTGTCAGCTGTGATCTGACCGGAGAATCAGGGGAGAGCGATCGTGGATATTGTACATGGCTTGTTGGTACTGACAGTCGTCCATACGCTGGCGGCGGCATCTCCTGGTCCTGATTTTGTTTTTGTTTCGCAGCAGACCCTCGCCCACGGCAAACGTACCGGGCTGCTCTGCAGTTTAGGGATTGCCCTTGGCCTTTCCGTGCATATTGCCTATTCGGCCTTTGGTCTGGCAGCGATCGTTGCTCATTCCTCGGATTTGCTGTGGTGGGTGAAAATGCTTGGTGGAAGTTATCTGATTTATCTCGGAACAAAAGGACTGAGGGCAAAAGCATCGCCGGGAAAAAACCTGCCGGGGGGCAAACGTCCGGCGGGCTCTCCTCTTGCAACAATCGGTTCGGGATTTCTCTGCAATGCCCTGAACCCCAAAGCACCTATCTACTTCCTGTCACTTTTTACTCTGGTTCTCTCTCCTGATATGCCGCTGTATCAGATTGCCATCTTCGGCATCTGGATCATGCTGATTCAGTTATGCTGGTTTTCATTTGTCGTGTTGGTCCTTTCCATCCCCTCGGTGAACAGGAGGTTTCAGCGGGCAGGTCACTGGATCGACAGACTGCTTGGCGGCGCTATGGTTCTGCTTGGAGTCAAAGTATTGATGAGCAAAACAAGTTAGTGTCTTGTTGCGGCAATGCTTTTCACTAATTGTTCCTGTGGGTATATAATAGTAGCTGCCGCTACTGATAGGCTGTATTTCGTCTACCATTGAAATGTTTTTGTTAGTGACTTACTATGTCACCTAGGAGGCTTTCCGAGAATGCCATCTGCCCAAACTCTTCGTTGTTTAGAAAAAATAATGCTCGGAGGTAAGCGTAGACT
>CAYPPR010000020.1:0-66861 GCA_964412665.1 uncultured Desulfopila sp. | reverse complement strand
GTTTTTTATACAACAAAGCCCCGAACACGAAAGTGTTCGGGGCTTTTGTCGTTTGGGGCTTCAAACATACTCAGCATACTCGCCGGCCGGTTTGCCTGCTACTCTCCTTCAAATTCCATAATCGAAAAAATAGCGCAATTTGCAATCAGCTCCCTGCCTTTCAGGTCCGGCAATTCGATGATAAAAGCGCATTCAACAATGTCTCCACCAAGTTTTTCAACCAGTTTTACGGTCGCACCGATAGTGCCGCCGGTGGCAATCAGATCATCGATAATAACGACCTTTTCACCGTGACTTATCGCATCACTGTGAATTTCCATTACTCCGGCACCATATTCCAGACTATATATCTCTTCTATCGTGTCATGCGGTAGTTTTCCTTTTTTTCGTACCGGTACGAAGCCAAGACCCAATTTATAGGCCAAAACAGCACCGAAGACAAATCCCCTGGCATCAATGCCGACAACCTTATCGATCTGCTGGTCACGGTAGCGTTCGTATAAAATATCGCATGACTCCCTAAGTGCCAGCGGATCTTTCATCAACGTCGTCAAATCTCGAAAAATTACCCCTTCTATAGGCCAGTCAACAATGCTGCGTACGCATTTCTTCAAATCCATGTGTGTCCTCTATTCTCTCTCTTGGTTAACTTGTTCTATTACTTTTACAAGCAGCTGTTTAACATTATCTGCATTTTTATGAAAAACTTCGAGAATCTCATCCCAGCTGACAGGTTTCTCATCAACCTTCCAGCAATCGTAATCTGTAGCCATTGCCACAGCAGCATAGGGGATCTCTAACTCTTGAGCAAGCATTGCCTCAGGAGCAGTCGACATGTTGATAACATCTGCCCCCCAGAGGCGAAACATCTTTGATTCGGCAACGGTTGAAAAGCGCGGACCTTCAATAGTAACGACACATCCCTTAGGATGCAGTATCAAGCCGAGTCCCTGTCCGACCTCAAACAAAATCCGACGCAGTGCCTCATCAAAAGGATATGCCATCGATGCATGGCGAATACCATTGTCGAAATTGTCAAAGAAGGTATTCTTTCTAAAACGGGTAAAATCAAGAAATTGATCAAGAATAACCAGATGTCCTCGTTCGATTTCAGCTTTGAGGCTGCCGCAGGCGGTCGTCGCGATGATATGGCTTACTCCGAGTTGTTTCAGAGCCATAATATTCGCACGGTTATTCACCTGGGTCGGGCTATATTGATGTCTGCGTCCATGCCGTGCCAAAATTACCGTCTCCACGCCGGCAATCCTGCCGATCATCAATGCAGATGAGGGCTCGCCATACTTCGTATCGACCTCAACAATCTGTGGTTCCTGCAAAATATCAGGATCGTCAAGTCCCGATCCACCTATGATACCTATCTTCACCATGCAATTCTCCTGGCTGAAAATCTGAAAGTTACTTAAAAGCAATCATTCACATAAAACTCATTTAAATGATGGCTAACGCATCACTCTAGCGAACTCTCTATTCAGCTTCAACTTTTTTAACCCACGAGCCATAATGATAAAACAAAAGGATATTGACATCCAACGCACAACCGCCGATAATATGTCAGCATATAGATATATCTTTTAACAATATTAAATCAAAGATAAAAGTCGACGATTTCAACTGCACTCCCCTTCTCTCCCTTATGAAAAAAACGCCTTCCTCTCAATTGAAAAAGCACCTGAAACAAAGAGGTGTTTTTCGCTCTCTACCACTGATTTTTATCATAATTGTCGGCGATCAATGGACGAAGTTTCTTGCCATAAAATATTTACAAAGTTCTGGTGAAATATATTTTTTGAACATTTTTTTTAAATTTTCTCTTATTGAAAACCATGGCGGATTTTTAGGAATAGTGAGCGACTTCCCCGAACATTTCCAATTTTTTTTTCTTAATATCTGCGTTTCTTTTCTACTTCTAGCATGTCTTTTTTACCTTTTTTATCCTAAAAAAAGAACATCTCGTTACGATATACCGCTTGTTTTTGTTACCGGCGGCGGCATAAGCAATCTTTTGGACAGACTGCTCCATAATGGCGGAGTTATCGACTTTTTCAGTTTTGGAATCGGCAATTTTCGGACGGGTATCTTCAATCTCGCTGATATGTATATTCTTGTCGGATCTTTTATTTTGGGCTCTTATTTGTTTTCCTCTTCCACCAGATCAACGTAATTTTCTTAAAAAGAGTCCCACCTTATTTTCCCGTTTATAGGGGTTAGCATTTTCTCGCTCTTTTTTCCCGCGCATTTCTCAGTTATTTTATGTATATTTACCATCTTCAGATTTATTTTTCTGATTTGAGATATCTTTATCAAAATTAGCAAAAAATACAAATAATTATATTCACGGAGTCTGCAATGCTTAAGGTAGGATTTATCGGTTGGCGCGGGATGGTTGGGTCTGTTCTCATGGACCGAATGTTGTCGGAGAACGATTTCCAAGGTTTTGAGCCGGTATTCTTCACCACATCTCAAGTAGGTCAGGCCGGACCAGATGTCGGCGGCGGCTCGACGATTCTAGAGGATGCCATGAATCTAAATCGATTGGCCGAAATGGATATCATCCTCTCTTGCCAGGGCGGAGGATATACGACCAAGGTTTATGAGTCACTTCGCGCCAACTGGAAAGGCTTTTGGATTGATGCCGCGTCTACTCTCAGAATGCAGGACGATGCCATCATAGTCCTAGATCCGGTAAACCGGTTGGTCATTGATGCAGGTCTTGAGAAAGGTATCAAAAACTACGTCGGCGGTAACTGCACTGTGTCCCTTATGATGATGGCACTTGGCGGCCTCTTCGAAAATAACCTGGTCGAATGGGTCAGTTCAATGACCTACCAGGCTGCAAGTGGCGCCGGGGCAAAGAACATGCGTGAACTCATCTCGCAGATGGGCCAGCTCAACACTGAAGTTAAAGATCTTCTGGTCGATCCATCTTCGGCTATTTTGGATATCGACAAGAAAATCACTGCCAAACTAAATGACGGCTCTCTCTCAATGGACAATTGGGGTGTTCCTCTTGCAGCCAGTCTTATCCCGTGGATCGATGTACCGGTTGCTGGCGGGCAATCCAAGGAAGAATGGAAAGGAGTCGCCGAGACCAATAAAATCCTCGGCAACAGTGCCGACCGGATAATTCCGATCGATGGACTCTGTGTGCGAATCGGCGCAATGCGTTGCCATTCACAGGCGCTGACCATCAAACTGAAAAAAGATATCAGCATCGAAAAAATCGAGAAGATAATCGCCGAACATAATGAGTGGGTGCGGGTGATTCCTAACGAAAGGCAGATCACCGCACAGGAGTTGACCCCGGTTAAAGTCTCCGGGACACTTACCATTCCAATTGGCCGAATCCATAAAATGAATATTGGTCCGAAATATTTGACAGCGTTTACCGTCGGGGACCAGCTGCTCTGGGGCGCTGCCGAACCGGTTCGGCGAGTACTGAAAATTATCTGCAGCCACCTTAAATAATCTGCAACCAGGTAATTATTCACTCACTGGTTGTATAATGCCAATTCATCGTAAAACAATCACCCTCTCAGGAGCCTGTAGGATATCTCCCATTGCCGACGGACTCCTGGAGGTTTCCCTTTACCCTCGGACACTGAAAATGACACATCCCAAAACCCAGGCTCTTCTAAAAAAAATTAACTACATTGAAGCTGATCTTGATATACAAAAACAGATTCTCTTTTCTATCCCCTCCGCCGAGAAGGCGGAAATAGAAAAAGCGGTCGGTCGCATTGCTGCCAGAAAAAAAGAGATAGATGTGCTGCGAGAGGAGTTGCGTGAACTTGATCCCGCAGAGTATGAGAGAATACTCACGTTTGAAATCGCGGTGGACAAATTCAAAAAAATAGCTGCGGAAAGTCCATTCCAGTCAATTATCAATCGAAATATCAACGAAGAATGCGCACTGGCCTTAAAAAACAATAAAAAGTTGGAATGTTTGATCAAGGCATCTGATGAAAACGGCAACTGGACAGTCATAACTTTGGACGGAGAAATCAAGCAATTCTCCGCCGCCGACGTGACCGAAAAAGCTCCACCAAAAACAACTAATTAACAACCTGTTATCCTGTTCTTATCTCTAACGCTGCTCTCAAAAGCCTGACCAGCGTGCATAATCCTCTGGACATCACTGCATTATGATTCGCGAACATCGCTATCAGTGTTCTCGGAATTTACATGTACAACCAACGGCAAAACCCATGGGCAATATAATGAATAAATCTTGCGGTTGGGCCACCATGCATGCTGACGCCCACTTCCCACAAACCGCACAACAAAAAACAAACATCTTTTACTTTCAATAACTGTGTTATTGTAGTATATGCACCTACATGCCGACAAGCAAACAAAGGACAACTACAATATCTTGCCGCTTACAGCTAGATCTAGCTTCAAATAAAAAAAGCATCGAACAACAGGTTTTTCAACGAATTAACTTGGAAAATTAATTACAGTTCGCACAACACCAAACAGCGCAATTGGTGTTTAAAAAGCTCCAAGTTCTCACGTCAGGAGCCTAGCGAAAACATTCGCTCTTACAGGCCGCTAGAGGCTTGTATTAATACTGCATTTTTCAGATCACTTTCAGTGAAAACCGATTGATAATCAGTAAATTTTGTGGTACCTATTTGCAATTATTAAGAGAATTATAGAATTCTCATCCATGGCTCACCAGAGATATAATTTTTCTACTGGGGAATGATCTTATGATTCAGCTAGTTTGTCTTATTTTTTCTCACCGCCCTTATGACCGATTCCGGCCTTTTAGTTTCTTCGCAGTACTTGTTGTTTCAAGACTTCACCACATGTTATAGACGCCGTTTTTTTAAACTTGGCTCATCTCGAGCCTCAATCTAACAAAGGAGTGAACAATGGTCTTAGATCCTACCAAACATGCAGATTGGGAGATTGCGCAGGACGCAGAAAAAACGATGTTGACGATCTATGAGATCGGCGAAAAGCTTGGGCTGACTAAGGAAGAACTTCTCCCTCAGGGTCACTACATTGCGAAAATCGATTTCCGCAAAGTCCTGGATCGCTTAAAAGACAAACCAGATGGCAAGTATATTGATGTGACGGCAATCACCCCTACTCCGCTGGGTGAAGGCAAGTCAACCTCTTCCATGGGGCTCGTTCAAGGTCTCGGTAAGATAGGTAAAAGTGTCTGTGCGGCTATTCGTCAGCCATCCGGCGGCCCAACCATGAACATTAAAGGATCGGCAGCCGGCGGCGGACTCGCTCAATGTATTCCGCTCACTCCTTTTTCTCTAGGCTTCACCGGTGATATCAACGCCATCATGAACGCCCACAACCTCGCCATGGTTGCTCTGACCTCACGCCTGCAACATGAGAGAAACTACGACGATGAGCAGTTGGAAAGACTTTCCGGCATGAAGCGCCTTGATATTGATCCGACGAACGTTGAAATGGGTTGGATCATGGATTTCTGCTGCCAGTCACTGCGAAATATCATCATCGGTATTGACGGCGTCAATGGTAAATCCGATGGTTTCATGATGAAATCCAAGTTCGGTATTGCCGTATCTTCCGAGGTTATGGCTATTCTTGCCATCGCCACCGATCTGAAAGATATGCGGGAAAGAATGGGCAAGATCGTAGTAGCTTACAACAAAAAAGGTAAACCTGTCACCACTGAAGATCTTCAGGTTGCCGGCGCCATGACCGCATGGATGGTTGATGCCCTCAACCCCTCCCTCATGCAGACCCTTGAAGGCCAGCCGGTTATCGTTCACGCCGGTCCCTTTGCCAATATCGCTATCGGCCAGAGTTCCATCATTGCCGACCGCATCGGCCTGAAACTGGCTGACTACCATGTCACCGAGTCAGGCTTCGGTGCCGATATCGGTTTCGAAAAGTTCTGGAACCTCAAGTGCCGTTATTCCGGCCTCAAACCGGACTGTGCCGTTGTCGTTGCGACTATCAGAGCACTCAAATGTCATGGTGGCGCACCGGTGCCTGTGCCGGGCAAAGCAATGCCTGAAGAATATAACACAGAAAACGTGGGCTGGGTTGCTGATGGCTGTGCCAACCTTATTCACCATATTAAAAATGTCAGAAAAGCAGGCATCGCCCCGGTCGTCTGTATCAACGCTTTCTACACCGATACCGATGCGGAAATCGCTAAGGTTCGCGAACTGTGCGAAGCCGAAGGTGCCCGTGTCGCCCTGTCCAGACATTGGGAGCAAGGCGGTGACGGTGCTATTGAATTCGCCAATACTGTCGTAGAGGCCTGCGAAGACAAAAATGATTTCAAATTCCTCTATGAACTGGATATGCCGATCAAAGAGAGAATCGAGCTTATCGCCAAGGAAGTATACGGGGCAGACGGGGTTGACTATTCCGCAGATGCCAACAAAGCGATTGCCAGAATTCAGAAAGACCCGGAACTCTCCAAAATGGGTATGTGTATGGTAAAAACTCACCTGTCGCTGTCCGACAATCCTACCCTGAAAGGTGTCCCGACCAATTGGCGCCTGACCATTCGTGAAGTTTTGACCTACGGCGGAGCAGGTTTTATCGTACCTGTTGCCGGAACGATCAGCCTCATGCCTGGAACCAGTTCAAACCCGGCCTTCAAGCGGGTTGATGTCGATGTTGAAACCGGTAAAGTTGAAGGTGTTTTCTAAATTTTATTGAAAACTGCTGGATCAGAATAGAGCGTTGCATGTCACTTTTCATGTCACTTTAGCCTGATCCAGTACTTTAGCGCACCCAAGAGCATAAACTCGACATTTTACAAGGAGTAATATAATGACTGCTGAAATTATTAGTGGTACTGAAATACGCAAAGAAATTCTTGCAGAGATTACGCAGGAAGTTGCTGAAATGAAGGAAAAATACGGCAAAGTGCCGGGTCTTGTCACCATCCTTGTCGGCAGTAGTCCTGCATCGATCAGCTACGTTACCCTTAAAGTGAAAACCGCTCTCAGTGTCGGTTTCCACGAAATCCAGGATGATCAATCGGTTGATATTTCCGAGGCGGAACTCCTCGCCTTAATTGACAAATACAACAACGATCCGACCATTCACGGTATCCTCGTTCAATTACCTTTGCCCAAGCACATCGACGACAAAAAAGTTCTCAACGCCATTGATCCAGACAAGGATGTCGATGCTTTCCATCCGGTTAATGTCGGCCGCCTGATGATTGGTGGAGACGCCGTACGTTTTCTGCCTTGCACCCCGGCGGGTATTCAGGAGATGATCGTCCGTTCCGGTACCGAGACATCTGGAGCGGAAGTTGTTGTCGTCGGACGCTCAAATATTGTCGGAAAACCAATAGCCATGATGATGGCCCAAAAAGGTGTCGGAGCAAACTCCACAGTGACCATCGTACACACCCGCACCAAGGATCTGGCCAGTCATTGCAAACGGGCAGACATCCTTATCGTTGCCGCCGGGGTACCGGATCTGGTAAAACCTGAATGGATCAAGCCGGGAGCCACTGTCATCGATGTCGGCGTCAACCGCGTAGGGATGAATGAAAAAACCGGCAAAGCTATTTTAAAAGGTGATGTCGACTTCGAAAAAGCTAAAGAAATCGCAGGTAAAATTACCCCTGTCCCTGGTGGTGTTGGCCCGATGACCATTGCCATGCTGATGAAGAACACCCTCACTTCTGCCAAAAAGAGTCTGGGAATGTAACTTCAACTACTCACTTATCTGCTCCAAACGAAAGAGCGGTGAAAACGATATATCGTTTTCACCGCTCTTTTTTATACAACCGGAGCTATCAGCTCTTCTTATTTTCCTCTATGCTTTATGCTTGTTTTATAGAAGAAGCTTCCCTCAAGGGGGCACTGAAAAGAGTACCCTCAAGGAGGTATTGAAAAGAATCCGGGCTTGGTTTCCGTTTACCGGGCGTTAGTGGTGGTGATGGTGATGACCGTGATGATGATGATGGTGGTCTTCTTCCGCATCAGTCTTAGGGCCACCTGCATCGTGCAGTGCCTTGCCAAGTTGAGCGTTGACCAACGCCATCGTCTTTACCGCCTCGGTAATATGGTCGGCAAGGACCGTTTGCCCTTCGTCCGCCATGGTCTTTCGCCATTTTTCAAACTCTTCCACATGCCCTTGATTATGTTCTATCCAGTGTTGCAGCATAACGCGCAACTTCTCAACATTATCCATTATCTCTCCAATTGATATCGCCTACCCGATTTTTTCTTTTCTGACAAGCAACCTAGGTTAGTCCAGCAACTTGACAGGAAAAATTACGTCTGATGTAAAAAAACCTTGCCGCCGGCAAAATCGATGCGGTGAATTGCAACCCCGGAAAACTCTTTTGTTCCTTCGAATAGCGCCGTTATTTTCACACCATTCTCAACAACTTCAAGCATTGTGACATTTTCGAGCAGTAATTCTTCCTGCCCATTTTTTTCCATCAACACACTCGTCTGACACATTTAAAACCCCTGTCGTCCATGAATTTTGCTTTATTAATCGACCTTTGGTCGTGGGTACAAACCGGATCTTTCAACTATTTCCGGAACTTTTTCTTCCCATTCGATAGCCATGATATGAAAGCCACGCACCCCGGTACATTCTTTTAACCGCTCAATAGCCTCGACCGCAATAGTTATTCCCTCCTCGGCCTGCTTATCTTTCGGCACTCCAGATAAACGTTTAATCAACTCTTGGGGAACATCCATACCGGGAACAGCCCGGGCCATATACTTGGCCATACCTACTGATCGCATAGGGGTAATACCCGCCATTATAAAAACTTGTTCGTGCAGTCCCCGCTCGACAACTCCCTTCATCCACAGCTCAAATTTTTCGAGGTTATAGACACACTGGGTTTGAATAAATTCCGCTCCTGCAGCTATTTTTTTAGCAAGCCTCGGTACGCGAATTTTGAATGGATCGGCAAACGGATTGGCTGCAGCGCCAACAAAAATATTCGGCGGTTCTTTGATGGTATCACCGCCGAGAAACTTTGCTTCATCACGCATATATCGAACTGTCTGCAGCAGCTGCATGGAATCGAGATCGAAAACATTTTGTGCCTTGGGATGATCACCGAAGCTTTGATGGTCACCGGACAGACAAAGCATACTGTTGATACCAAATGATGCAGCTCCTAAAATGTCACTTTGCAGAGCAATCCGATTTCTGTCTCTGACCACCATCTGTAAGACCGGTTCAAGTCCTTCATTTTTCAGATGTATACAGGAAGCCAGACTGCAGAGCCTGGTAACGGAGGTCTGGTTATCGGTAATATTAATGCAGTCGACATGATTTTTAATAAGATGCCCCTTCTTGATAATGCCCGATGCATCACTGGAGCGCGGCGGTCCGCATTCACTGGAGACAGCTATATGACCAGCCTTTAATACCTTTTCAAGCTTGCTGTTCGTTTTAATTTCCACGATTAAAAGTCCTCCAGTTTAAACGACCGAGGGCCACCGGCACGATCTTTTGACCAATCTTTAATAGGAGCCAACTTCTCATAATCATCCAACCTGCCAAGGGCTTCCAGGCGATCGACAACCAACTGCCAGGCGCAATCTAAATCTTTGGAAATTTCACATTTCCCATTCGACGAACCACCGCACGGGCCGTTGAAAAGACGTTTGCAACAACGGCTGACCGGACAAACCCCCCCGGTTACGCCAAGGACGCAATCTCCACAGGCCTGGCATTTTTCAGTAAAGAATCCATCCTGCTGGACATCTCCTAAAAATGTCGTATTTAAAGCCGGATAAACGGGAGTGCTCATGTATTTTTCCGCTACAAATTGAACGCCGATGCCGCAGGCTAGACTGAGAACCGCCTCGGACTGATCAAGCAATTCTTTAGCGGACTCAAAGAAAGGGTGTTCGCACTGTCGCTCAATACCGCCGTTTTTTATCTCAATATCAAGTCCTTCCTGTGTCGCCCGCATCCGCAGGAGGGAGGCAAGTATTTCCGCCTCTTTATTGCCTCCCTGATGGCAAACGGCAACACAGGTATTACAGCCAAAGACGGTCAATTTTTTGTGCCCCTTGACCATCTCCCATATCTCATCAAACGGTTTCTGCTCTCCTACTATCATAGCTTCTCCACTCCTTCATCAGTAAACGGTAGTTCCGCCAAAAGTACTGTCAGGCAACCTGTTTTTCAGCTTGCGCGGATTCTTTTTTTTTCTGAAGTGCAAACCATATGGGTGAGGGTCCCATCGCCATAATTTTTTCGGTGAATTGAGTACAAATCTCCGCCCAACGAGGTCCCTGGGCAGCCGAAAGATTATAGAATTCCAGCCGTTCAGGATGTATCCCAAGCATATGCAACATCTTTTTGATTCGTCTGACTCTTTTTACCGCATTCAAATTTCCTTCCAGGAAATGACATTGTCCCTCGAGTCAGCCAGCGGCAAATACGCCGTCCACCCCTCTTTCAAAGGCACGTAGCAGATAGACATGATCAAGCTTCCCGGTACAGGGTAAACGCACCACTTTCACATTGGGAGGGTAGCGCAAGCGCATAACACCCGCAAGATCAGCGGCGGCAAAAGCACAATAGTGACAGGCAAAGGCAATGATATTCGCCTGCCAGTCTGCGGGAACCTCCTGGGGTTTTTCCGGACTTTTCGGTTCTTCAATTTTTTCTGTGTCAATCACCATTATTTTTTCCTTCTTGTTGACTTGACCTGTTGAATAATTGCATGCACCAAACTCCGACTTCAGTATTTTACCCCGATAACCTGCAGACTAGTCGGTATTCTTGGCTATACTACGTATTTTTTGCTACGTCATTTCCGTCACAGAATCGACCATGGCCAGGAGTTGGTCATCACGAAAGTAATTGACCTGATATGCTTTGGCCGGGCAAACTCCGGCACAAATGCCGCACCCCGTACACTTCACCTCATTATGGCTGACCCGTCCGTCTGTATCAATAAACGGTGCACCAAAGGGACACTTCTTCACACAGGCCAGGCAGGACATGCAGATATCCCGATTGTGTTTAGAAATAACTCCGGAAACAGTCAACTTATCATTTGACAGCAGCGCGCCGACGCGGCCGGCTGCGGCCAGGGACTGGCTGATGGTTTCTTCGAGATTTTTCGGGGCATGGGCAAGGCCGGCCAGAAAGAAACCATCACTTGGAAAATCAACAGGCCGCAATTTGACATGAGCCTCAAGGAGAAAGCCGTCGATGTTACATGTCAGTTTGAATTTCTTGGCAAACTCATCGCCATCCGGCTGCGGCCTCAAGCCCGTTGACAACACCAGATAGTCGGCGTCAATTGCCATTTCCATGCCAAGTACTTTTCCAGGCAGCGTGACTTTAACCTTGTCACCGGTAGCATCTACCTGCGGTTTTTCATCCGGGGTGTAGAGGAAAAACAGCACCCCAAGATCCCGTGCCCGTCGGTAATAATCTTCTTTCAAACCATAGGCGCGCATATCGCGATAAATGACAACCACCTGAGCGTCGGGCGCTCGTTCTTTGATGGCAATACTGTTTTTCAACGCATCCTGGCAACAGATACGCGAGCAGTAATTATTCGGTTCCTCACGCGAGCCGACACACTGGATCATGACATAACACTTGTCATTGTCAGGACCTTTATCGGCAAGCAATGTTTCCAGTTCGCGCTGGGTGATGATTTTTTCCGATTGCTCATAGCCGTATTCAATCGGCCTGTACTCCTCTCCTCCCGAGGCAATAAGCAGTGCACCGTGACTGACGATATCCCGGTTGGTCAATGTCGTTTGAAAATTACCGACATAACCATCAACTGTTTCTACTGTTGTCCCCAAATGCACGGTAATATTCGGATGATTTTCCACTCGCTGCATCACATCCGCCAGGAAGGCCTGCACGTCATCTCCCTCCAGGTTGGTCCGGACGTTTCGCAGCAAACCGCCAAGCTTATCCGCTTTTTCAACCAGATGAACGCCATACCCCTGTTCAACCAGCGAGAGAGAAGCCCGCATCCCGGCAATACCGCCACCCACGACAAGAGCATTGTGCGTCACGCCAACGGAGGCGGAAGTCACCGGCACCAAAAGCTTAGTTTTTGCGATGTTCATATTGACAATCTGGATCGCCTTATGGGTGGCGTTTTCATTGTCATGCATATGACACCAGGAACACTGCTCACGAATATCCGCCAGCTCAAAAAGAAACTTGTTCAAACCGACTTCTCGAATGGTATCCTGAAAGAGAGCCGCATGAGTACGTGGAGTACAGGAGGCAACCACAACCCTGTTGAGATTTTTTTCTTTAATCAGATCTCTGATTCTCTGCTGTCCGTCAGGGGCGCAGGCGTAGATGATCGTCTCGGAATGGGCAACTCCAGGTTCTTTTGCCGCCATTTCCGCCACCTTTGTGACATCGACGGTACCAGCAATATTCGTCCCACAATGGCAGACCATGACGCCTATTCTCGATTCTTGACCCTCGATATCGGTCTCCTCGGGCAGGACAACCTCCTCCACTTCCGTGCCCCGTCGATCGCCAAGCAGCGCCATGGCTTCCGCCGCAGCGCCACTGCCCTGAATAACTGTTTCCGGGATATCTTTTGGACCCTGATAGGTACCGGCTACGTAAATTCCTTTTCGTGAAGTATCAACCGGTCGCAGTTTTGAAGTTTGGGCAAAACCGTATTCATCGGCGGCAATACCGAAGATTTTTGCAAACTCGGCTGCATCGTTATGCGGCTCGAACCCGATGGAGAGAATGACCATGTCAAATTCTTCTTTGACTAATTTGCCATCCTCGCCAACCGAATGAATGAGCAGGTTTTTCGTCTCGGGATCTTCGACAATCTCAGCGATCATTGCCCGCTTATAGATAACCCCTGCATCGTTTTTTGCTTTTTCGATGTACTTGTCAAAGTCTTTGCCGAAGGCCCGCAGCTCCATGTAAAACACGGTAGACTGCACTTCGTCGTCATGTTCCTTGGCAATAATTGACTGTTTGGCTGCGTACATGCAGCAGACCGATGAGCACCATGGGTTACCGTTATGCGCGTTTCGGGAACCGACGCACTGCACCCAGGCTAACCGTTTAGGATGACCGCCGTCGGAAGGCCGTGCAATCGTACCGCTGCATGGTCCGGAAGCGGACAGCAACCGCTCGAACTGAAGTGCAGTCACAACATTTTTCAGTTTACCGTAGCCCAGCTCCTGACGAATTTCCGGCTGATAGGTCTTCAGGCCGGGGGTCAGAATGATGGAGCCGACCTGAAGTTCGACCTGTGTGTCTTTATCATCAAAATTGATCGCTTTTGCTTCGCAGACTTTCTCACATTTCCGACAGACATTTTTAGTCAAGTAGAGGCAATGGACCGGATCTATCGCCCGGGTATTGGGGACCGCTTGTGGAAAGAGTGAATAAATGGCTTTTCGCTTATCAAGGCCGAGGTTAAAAATATTTATAACCTTTGTGGGACATTCGGGCTCACAGTCGCCGCAGCCGGTACACCGTTCGGGGTCGACATACCGCGCTTTTTGTTCGATGGTGGCGGTAAAATTGCCTTCATGCCCTGAGACACTGACAACCTTAGCCAGGGTATGCATTTTGATATTATGATGTCGACTGGATTCAACCATGCGGGGGGAGATCATGCACATGGCACAGTCACCGGTCGGAAATGTTTTGTCCAGCCTGGACATCGTCCCGCCGATGGATGGTTCATCATTGATCATGTGCACCATCAGGCCGCTGTTGGCAAGGTCGAGGGCAGCCTGCATACCTCCTATGCCTGAGCCAACCACTAAAACTGATCCTATGCTGTCTGTATTCTCCTGCTTGGGGGTAATCCTGGTCACGAAAAGATCCTCCATGAGATTGGCCCGACAGATAAACCACTCGTCATATTGTTGCTTCGGGCAGTTTACAGCGGGTGCACACCATATATTCGGGTTAAACAATGTATCGGTAAAGGATTCGACCTATGGCATTATAATAAATTAATATTGTTATGATAGCTTTTTTTTTTCTTCTCAACGCCCTTTTACATATATAAATGATATTTTCCATAAAAATTTCTTCGATTCCGCAAAGCAACTTTTCAATATCAGTCAACATATGGTTTTTTCGTCTTTAATTTGATAAATCCCGTCATTTCTGCAACACCTTACTTTGACCAGAGTTAAATATTGCAGGATTATCCGGCAATTTCGATGCACGAAGTGACGTATCAGGTATATTATAATAAGTTGTCATTGCATGGATCTTTATTCTTTATTACAAAGTGGCAAGCGAGGGCAAACTCTTCCCGGAGTATCGAATTCCTGGATGCCTCGTGTCAAAGAAAACCCAGAGGAACCCAAATGATCACCCCTTCATCCGCACCCTGTCTCCACACCCCGAGAATTCTCGTCATTGATGATGAACCACGAATTCGAGATGCCTGCACCGTCGTTCTTTCCGACAAAGGATTTGATGTGGCAGCGGCCCCGGATGGTGAGCAGGGACTGCAAATGATCAAAGAGAAACATTATGATATCGTTCTTGTTGATCTGATGATGCCGACCATTTCCGGTTTCGATGTCCTCTCCGAGGTGCGCAGCCATCACCCGGATACGGTCGTCATTGTTATTACCGGTTATGCCACCCTGGAACACTCCATCGAGGCCATGAAAAAAGGTGCTTTTGACTTTATCCCCAAACCGTTCACGCCAGACCAGCTGAGAGCGGTCGTCGAAAAATCGCTGCGGTATACCAGTGCACTGCAAGATATAGCCGATTCGAAATCCCGGCTGGGGGTCATGGTCAACCGACTTACCGACGGCGTCATGACCACCGATGCGCGAAAACTTATCGTCCAGGTCAATCCCGCTTTCCTGCATATGATCGGACATCAGGGGGAAGAAGTCGTCGGCCACCATGTTAACGAGATTATTCGCGACGAAACGTTGCTGGAATCTATTGACCAGGCACTCAACATGTCTCCCGACACCTTTGTCGAAATAACCAAAGAAATCCAGCTGCATGACAACGGTACGGAAAAATATTTCGGCGCCCGGTGCGCTCCTTTTCGCGGACGGACCAACGAAAATATCGGAACCATTACCGTATTGCACGATATTACCGCACTGAAAAAAATGGACCAGATGAAATCGGATTTCGTCTCTATGGTTTCCCACGAGGTTAGGAGTCCGATGAATTCACTCCTCATGCAGTTAAAAAACATCAGTGACGGCCTTGCCGGTCCGGTCACCGAAAAGCAGCAAGAGATTCTGCACAGAGCCTCGGAGAAAATCCTTAATCTGAACAATCTAGTTACCGAGCTGCTTGATCTTTCCAGAATCGAATCCGGCCTTATTTCACACGAAAAAGAACAGGTCAACATGAGCCAGCTGCTGGCGGAGCAAAAAGCTTTCCATAGCCCTTATGCAGCGGAAAAAGAAATAACCATTCACCTCAATTGCCCGAACGACCTGCCCGCTATCCTTGCCAATCGGCAGAATATGGAAGAAGTCCTGGCCAACCTGATTACCAATGGTATTAAATATTCCCCTGCCGGTAGTACCATCACCATTTCGGCAGCAAAAGAAAACGAATACCTTAAATTACAAGTGGCGGATACAGGCTTTGGCATGACCGGTGAGGACCTCAAGAAGGTTTTCACTCGTTTTTATCGGGTAAAAGACGCGAACACCAGACAAATCCAGGGAACCGGGCTCGGGCTCGCCATCGTCAAGAGTATAATCGAATCTCACCACGGCAAGATTACTGTTGCAAGCGAGGTCGGCAGGGGCACAACTTTTACGGTTCTGCTTCCATTGGCGGAAGGCTGAAAAAATATTTTCCCGCGCTGCGCCTCTCTGTGTTTACCTTCAGGGTGACGCGGCAACTATCAAAAACCATGATGTTCGGCGAGCTTTTCAAGCATCTGCGCCATCCCGGTTCCAAGAAAGAATGCTGCATCAATGCCGAGATTATCGTCGACTGTTTTATCAAAAAAAACATTCAGGCTTGACTCCAAACCCTCTTCAGGTTTCCAATAACAGATCATGATCGGCACCAGGGGAAAAGGATACAGGACAACGGAAACATCCGATTCAAAACGTTCTGCCACTGATTTGCCGCTGAACATGTGGACAATGTCATTAAAAAAATCAGGGTATTTATCGCCAAGTTGCTTCAGGACGTCTTCTCCTCTTTTCTTAAACAAAGCATACTTTTCCTTGCCGCCACCTATCTCGCGAAACGAAATCCAGTCGCCTGCAACCGCTACTCCTTTGCACTTGAGAACATAATCGAGCAATGGTGATACCACCCAGGGATTGATATGGATATCGGTGACGAAGGTTCCGTTCCGGTGGATGCCAAAATTTTTTCCAAGGATCGGCACACTCAAAACGTCACCATTTAGCCGTGCACCGATTCTTTCGGCCACCTCCTGGAAATCAAGGCGCATGACGCGCTGTATCATCTCTGCTACGTACTCATCCTGCTCATCTCCCGGCCGACTCGGTTGACCGGTCTCTTGTGAAAACCTGGCAATATCCTCCCTTCCCAAATGCGGGCACTCCTCTATGCGCCGTTTGCCTAGATATACGGCACCAGCAAAAGCCAGGCATGTCTTTTCGCCACATTCTTTGCAATTGCTTTTATCGAGTACGCTAAAAATTTCCATAGCGTTTTTACCAACTGCCATGTTTCAACCTCCGTGTATCTTGTTTTTTAAACAGAAAAATTCGCTGTTATATGTTTATATTAGTACTATTATATAAAATTAGCCCTTACGGGGGTTACGTATCCACAGAGAAAAAAATGTGGATTTCCTGGAACGCTTCCGAAAAACGGGGTGCGTTCCTACACAACATCAAAGGAGGAAGCAATGAAAGCAATTGTATCAAAAATGTGCATGGGCGACAGAAATTGCAACAAATTATGTCCGGAAGTTTTCGAATATGATGAAGATCAACTTGTTTCTATCGTCAAGTACGACGAAATCCCCAAACACCTCGAAGCCATAGTCCGCCAGGCTGCTGCTGAGTGTGGTGCTAACGCAATTACTATAGAAGAATAGAGGAGGCTCTGCCGATGGCTGGTTTTCGTGAGAGCAAGACAGCGAAAAATCTCCTTCTTTCGTATTCCGCCGAGGCCCAGGCGCGAACGCGCTATAATTTTTTCGCGACTCAGGCGCGTGAGGACGGTTACATCCAGATTGCTAACCTTTTTGACGAAACCGCCCAGCAGGAATACGAACATGCCCTGCGATTTTTTAAATTTTTCAATGGTGGAGAACTTGAAATAACGGGCAAATTTCCGGCCGGTGTCATAAAAGACACTCATGCCAATCTGCTCAGTTCGGCAGAACTTGAACTCTACGTGCATGACCAAATGTACCAGGTTTTTGCTGAAGAAGCCGAAGAAGAAGGTTTTCAACGCGCAGCAGACACTTTCTATGCTATTAATGTCTCTGAGAAAAACCACGAATTAATGTTTCGCGATCTGGCGGATAATATAGCTTCCGACAGAATCTTCAAGCGAGAACAATTGGTGACGTGGAAATGTCTCAGTTGCGGGTATCTGCATGACGGTTACAGTCCACCAGACAAATGCCCTGCCTGCGTCAAGCCACCAGGATATTTTGAAATATTAAAAAAGAACTGGTAACACCCTGCGGTCATCGCTGCACAGTGATGGCCGTAGGGTATTTTCTTTTCTGAAAAATCAAGAAACCAGATCAGCATTAAAGAACCGCAAGCACCTTCGTTATGGCCTTTTGGAGCTGTTTTTCGTGGATCTTGCCGGCAAAGTGCACGGGGCTTTTCCCATAAATGGGATCCCAACCGGCGGGATCCGCATAACAGTAAAACTGTGTTTCAAGGCCGATTTTACGGGCCGCATCATCTGCCGGATGACCGATCAGCCGTTGTGCCGCTTCCCAGGAAGCCCCGCAAGGCGCTCCGCGAATCACGTTGACAGCCGATATTTTTCCCTCTTCTATCTCAACCTCAAATTCCGGAGCACCAAAATACTCGCCATAGCTGCCGAGACTCTCCTGTCGCGGAAGACCGCAGCAGGTCGGCGGCATGATAGCTTTTTTGCCGACTATCTTCTTGCCGGAGGCAACCACCGGAATGTCTTTATTCATGCACTGTTCAGCCAAATCGGCCGACAGGTCACTGTGGCGAAGAAAATCAAGCACCAGATCACAGGAAATATCATCGGGAAGGTAGGCACTGCTGTCATCAAGCACCGGTGGTAACAGTTCATCGATATTGATAACTTCCAGATCAAAAAGATCTTTACCGTATTCCCTCAGGCCGTTTATTTTCTTTTCGCCGCTTCCATTCTGCTGGAAAACCATAATGTGTTGTCGAGATTTTGTCGTATCTTCTTTCACTCTCTTCTCCTCACTTCAACCGTATTGAGTATGTAACCGTTCTCCCGGAATAGCAACATGCTTGTATAACCTGGGATATGTAAAGGGGTCACCAGTGCTCCAGATGTGCATAACAGACTGACGAGCTATAGTTGGCCTATGCACGGCGGTCTGCTTGTGTGCAGATGGGGTGCTGGGAGCCCTTACTCAAATATCCAGACGCACCCAACGAGTACAGTACCGGTAGGCCGCTTCGAGCAGTTTTTTTCTATTTTGCAAAGCATGCACCAGTACATGAAACGAACCAGCCGTATCACGATACAGAACCAGACCGCCGGCTATTTCGTGCCTCTCTTCCCCCAAGATTATCATCAAGGGTGAATTGATCTCGGTAATCGCAAGTTCATCGTCCTGAAACTGGAAATAAGCCATTTGCGCCATAGTATGGTATTCGTGCTTAGCATGACCACTGTCTTTTACCGTAAATGTTTTTATATACCCAGCTTCCTGCACGGCTATCTCGGGAACAAGAATAACACTCTCGCAGTCGGTTATCACTGTTTCTGCAAATTGAATGGTTATTGATGCGCTCATCTTATGTATACACTTAACATCGGTAATATAACTTTAGCCCCGGCATAGGGGAGCAAGGCCGCGATAAATTTCTCCTGCATCTTGACGACAAAAACGGGAAGTCGAGCAACACACTGCTCAACTTCCCGTGATCAAGACTTTTGCCTTGTTATCGACGAGGAGGCTGTCCGAGAATGCCCCTTGCTACTTCTCAATTCGTACAGCACAAACCTTTGCTTCCATGATTTTACAGATCGGATCCATGGCATCGCTGGTGAGCAGATTTGCCGCGGCCTCACTATAATGAAAGGGGATAAAGACAACAGTGGGCGGGACAATTTTGCTGACCCGTGCCTTTAATTTAATGGACCCCCGTCGGGAAGTTACTGTTAAAAATTGCCCATGGGCTACCTCGAGAACTTCTGCATCGGCCGGGTTTATTTCGATAAAAGCTTCCGGGGCAATCGCATTGAGGCCTGAGGATCGCCTGGTCATTGTTCCGGTATGATAGTGGAACAGCTCCCGACCGGTTGTTAAGACGTAAGGATAGTCTTTATCCGGCAGCTCTTTTGACGAAACAAAAGGTACGACGGTAAAAAGTGCCTTGCCGCCTTCCCTTGGAAAAGTATCCTGGAAGAGATACTCGGTTCCCGGATGATCCGTAGTCGGGCAGGGCCACTGCAGGCTTTGCTGTTCCAGTCGCTCATAATTTATGCCGGCCATAGCTGGCCAGAGCGCAGCCGCTTCGTCAAATATCTCGGCAGCTTTGGGCTTTTTGGTCAAATCCCCGGTTACCGCCACCCGCTTAAAAACCTGGTCAATAATATCGAGATCCGATTGTGCCAGCCCCGGAGAGTTGATAGCTTTTCGAATCCGCTGTACCCGCCTCTCGGAACAGGTAAAAGTACCATTTTTCTCGGCAAAGGAGGCCCCAGGCAGGACAACATCAGCAAGTTTTGCGGTCTCGGTCATGAAGATATCCTGCACCACGAGGAAATCAAGGGCATTAAAGGCCTTGACCGAATGGGTCGTATTGGGATCTGAAAGAGCTGGATTCTCGCCGAAAATATACATTCCCTTGAGCGTTCCATCCAGCATGGCACTGGTCATTTCCGTAGCCGCCAAACCTATTTTGCCGGATAAGGTCGTGCCCCAGGCCTTCTCAAATTTTTCCTTGACGGCAGGCACATCAACCTTCTGATAGCCAGGATAAACGTTCGGCAAACCGCCCATATCACAAGCGCCCTGCACATTATTCTGACCTCGGAGCGGATTCACCCCAGCAGCCCGCTTACCAACATTGCCGGTCAGCATGGCCAGATTACCTACCGCACAGACATTATTGGTGCCCATGACATGCTGGGTGATACCCATGGCATAATATATCCCGGCATTGCCTGCTTTGGCATAAATACGCGCCGCCTTTCTGATATCTTCCGCCGGCACACTGGTAATCTCTTCACCGTATTCTGCAGTAAAAGGTTCAAGGGATTTGACAAAAGCATCATAGCCTTCTGTTCTTGCGGCGATAAAATCTTTATCCTCCAGGCCTTCATGAAGAATAACATGCATGATCGAATTGAGCAGCGTGGAATCCGTGCCCGGACGATGACGCAGCCAGAGAGTGGCAAATTTTACCAGCGGAATCTTTCGTGGATCGGCAACAATCAGCTGAGCTCCTTTGGACACCGCTTCTTTCATGCGCAGGGCAATGATCGGGTGATTTTCCGTGGTATTCGATCCTATGACGAAAATTGCATTATTATCGGCTATCTCGGCGACAGAGTTGGTCATTGCCCCGGAACCGAATTTTGTGGCCAGACCGGCCACTGTTGCGCTGTGTCAGTAACGGGCGCAGTGATCAATATTATTGGTGCCCAATCCTGCCCGAAACATCTTTTGAAAAAGATAATTTTCTTCATTGGTACACCTGGCCGAACAAAGGCCGGCCACAGCGTCGGGACCATTTTTGTCCTTGATGTCCGTCAACTTTTTGGCGACGTAATCGAGCGCTTCGTCCCAGGTGGCTTTCTCGAATTGACCGCCTTTCTCTTTTCTGATGAGGGGCTGGGTCAATCGATCGCCGCTGTTGATAAACTCAAAGCCAAATCTCCCTTTCACACAGAGCCAGCCGCGATTATGGTTCTTGGGATCCGAGTCAACTCGAATAACTTGATCCCCATGGGTGCGCAGAGTCAAATTACAGCCGCAGCCACAGTAAGAACATGTCGTTTCGGTTTGTTTAACACCTTCCATGCGGGGCTTACCTGACCAGATCGCACCGGACAAGGCACCGGTCGGGCAGACTGAAATACACTGGCCACAGAACTCGCAATCCAGATCGTGGCCAAAAGGTGGAATGACTTTTGCTTCAAATCCCCGCTCGGAATACCCTATGGCGCCTACCCCCTGCACCTCTTCACAGACACGCACACACAAACCGCACATGACACATTTGTTCTGATCCCTGGTAACAAAGGGATTATGGTCAGTGCGGCTATGTTCTCGCATGGCACCGGCAAAGCGATTTTCGCGGATGCCATATTGATAAGCAAGTTCCTGCAAGGCACAATCCCCGGAAGCAATACAAACCATACAGTCATTGGGATGATCGGAAAGCAGCAGTTCGACCGTGGTTTTCCGGAGACGGTATAGTTTTTCACTCTTGGTTTTTACCTCCATACCCGCGGTTGCCGGCGTTGTGCAGGAGGAAACCGGCTTGGCCATACCTTTTATTTCGACAATACAGAGCCTGCAGGCGCCAAAAGGCTTCAACCGGTCGTCATGGCAGAGAGTCGGAACTTCAATACCCAACTGCTGAGATGCCTCCAGAACAGTTGTGCCTTCTGCAACTTCTATCTGTTTACCATCAATAGTCAACGTAATCATGATCACTACTCCTTTAATACAGCGCTGAATTTGCAAGCATCAAAACAAGATCCGCACTGAATGCACAGATTGTTATCAATCTTGTGGGGCAGCTTTTTCTCTCCGGCAATGGCACTTACCGGACAGGCTCGTACACACATGCCGCAACCAACACACATATCTTCACGGATAAAAAACGTCAACAGCTTGTTACAGACCTTGGCGGGACATTTTTTGTTCTTGATGTGGGCTTCGTATTCATGACGAAAGTATTTAATGGTACTAATAACCGGATTCGGCGCGGACATCCCGAGACCGCAAAGGCTTGAGTCTCTGACATCTTCTGCCAGCTCCTGCAGCAGCTCAATATCTCCTTCTTTGCCTTCACCTTCGGTGATCCGGGTGAGGATCTCGAGCAGGCGCTTAGTGCCTATCCTGCAGGGAACACATTTGCCGCACGATTCAGACTGAGTGAATTCCAGAAAGAACTTGGAGATATTGACCATACAGTCGGTTTCATCCAGAACAACCATACCACCGGAGCCCATCATTGAGCCGACGGATGCCAACCCTTCGTAATCAACCGGCAGATCAATATGTTGCTGTGGAATGCAGCCCCCGGAAGGTCCTCCGGTCTGCACCGCCTTAAAAAGTCTATCCCCCTCTATGCCGCCGCCGATGTTAAAAATGATATCTTTCAGCGGCATGCCCATGGGGATCTCAATAAGACCGGTATTCCTAATTTTACCTGTCAGAGCAATAACCTTGGTACCTTTACTCTTCTCGGAACCGATGGACGCATACCAGGCTGCACCTTTGTTAAGTATATGCGGTAAATTAGCAAAGGTCTCAACGTTATTGATGATGGTCGGCTTCCCCCAGAGACCCTTGTTGGCGGGAAACGGCGGCTTGGCCCGCGGCATACCCCGTTCGCCCTCAATCGAGGCGATAAGAGCAGTTTCTTCGCCGCAGACGAATGCCCCGGCACCGAGTTTGACTTTGATTTTAAAATCAAAATCAGTGCCGAAAAGTTTTTCACCTAAATAGCCTCTTTCCTTGGCTGCCTTCAAGGCCATATGCAGCCTGTCCACGGCAAGGGGATATTCCGCACGAATATAAACATAACCGACACTGGCACCGATTGCGTACGCCCCGATGATCATCCCTTCGATGACGGCATGGGGATTTCCTTCAACAACAGAACGGTCCATAAAGGCACCGGGGTCGCCTTCATCGGCGTTGCAGATGATATAATATTGATCCGAGTCATTGGCGGCACAAAAACTCCACTTTAATCCGGTCGGGAAACCACCGCCGCCTCGTCCGCGTAGTCCTGATTCCTTTACGGTTGCAATAACTTCAGCAGGGCTCATGGTTGTCAGCGCTTTTTCGGCTGCTTTGTAACCATCTACCTCAAGATAATCGTCTATTGATTCAGGGTTAATTTTTCCAAGGTCACCGAGTACTATCTTCGTCTGATTGTCATGGAAGGTATGATAATCTTCGCCCACCAGCCATTCCTTGACCGGTTTGCCGCCGACGACATGCTCTTCAATCAACCTATTGACCATATCCGATTGAATATACTGATAAGTGGAAACGTTACCATCGACAGCTATATCGACCAGGACATCCCGGGCACAGAAACCACGACAGCCGACTTTATGGAGTTTGCATTTCTCTTTGACTGTGGCATTGGCGATGCCGGCAGCTTCGAATTGCTTGGTAAACTCCTCCATTACCAGATCACCACCGGCAGCTATGCCACCAGTACCCATGCACACATTGACAACTATTTCGCCGCTCATAGCTTATCCCTTGTATTCTTTGAGACTCTTGACAATTTTACTTGGCGTTACCTTCCCAAGCACCTTTTCATTCACCAGAACAACAGGGGCAATACTACAGGCACCCACACAGTTGACCCGCTCAAGGGTAAACTGCATATCCCTCGTAGTATCCTGATCAATTTTCAGCTTTAGATCTTCACGAACTTTAGCGATGATGCGAGGTGCTCCTTTAACGTGGCAAACCGTTCCACAGCAGACAGTGACAATATTTTTACCGCGCGGATTTTGATGAAACTGGGAATAAAAGGTAACGACTCCGTAATACTTGGAAGGTGGAATATTTGTACGTTCGGCAAACCAGTTAACAGCTTCTTCTTGTATATAGCCTATTTTACTTTGTATTTCTTGCAATATTGTAATAATATTGTCCTCATTGGCGATACATTTATCATATATCGCCTCCAACGTTTCCGTCATCTGCTTATCCATACACATACCCCATAAATGATGATTATCCACTCCAGGCAAGCAGTATCGCGCCAGGAGTGTGGAGAAACTTCGTTTCCCTTCTTCAAATGATCACTTCTTATCTGGTACTATTGACAAAATCGTAAAAAAATGCATCTTCGGATAGCTAAGTATATTGGTTTTCCTATTGATATCCCTACACTTCCAAATTTTACGGCAGCAAAGGCAAAAGTCTTACTTGCTCCATCACAAAATGATGTACTATAACGCAAAAGAGAAAATGTTTCCAATAAGTTTAGACTTAATCCGGCCACAAAAATATTTCATTGTTTTTCCGTCAAAAAACCGTAATTTGATAAGAGATAGGCAATCCGGTATGTATCACAAACTAAACATTTTTTTACAGCGTTAGTTTGTCATAAAACTCTGATACATTAAACGAAAAAGCATACATCAGCAAGCATTGGAAGGCGGGATGAGTAGAATCTTTACATCGGATAAGCTTAAGATAACTCTCGACAAAGAAGGGAGTACAACCTACAGCAAGATGAGTTTTCCGGTACATTGCGGCATTTACCACGAAATAGAGACACAGGGTTTTATTTTTCAATTTAATCTCAATGGTGACATATTTCGCGCAAAAGGCAAAGGGAGGGAGTGGGCCCACCCCCACGAATGGCTTAAACGAACCCAGGGAAACGACTGGATCTATTATTCCACCGGTGGTTATACCGGAGTTTTTGAAGCGACGGGAGAATATTACCTACCAAACTTTCAGTATCCAAGTAACAGTATTCTCGGGGGTCACCCCTTTGCTCAAAAAGAAATCCAGCACATCGCCGTGTCATGGCACCAGATACTCCAGGAACAGCTGGAGCACACTCTTGGTTTGCCGGATGACTTCAGCAATTTTGTGTTCGACGTCATGGGTAACGATTCGCACATATTAGCGCAAAAAGCACGCCGACTGCACGAAACCGTTGGCGGACGAATATCCGTACTGCCACCTGATGCCAGACATGTCGATTATAATTTCATTCCCCTGACAATTTCTCGAGGCTGCCTGTATAAGTGTGCATTCTGCAGGGTAAAAAACGGTACCGTGTTTAGCGAAAAAACGCGTCAGGAAATTATTCAGCAAATTGATCAGCTCAAACGACACTACGGTCGAGATCTCGTTAATTATAACAGCCTGTTTCTTGGAGAGCATGATGCCCTGCAGACCAATAGCGAACTTATTCTGTTTAGTATTGAAACGGCCTACAGAGAATTCGGTTTTGCCAAATCATATCTTGCAGACAACAGCACGTTCCTCTTTGGTTCCGTTACATCATTTCTCAATACACCGGAAACTTTTTTTCAGCAGTTGAATACCTTTCCGGGTATGACCTTTATCAACATCGGCCTTGAATCCGCCGACCAGGAAACTCTTGACAGGATCGGCAAGCCGATTACCACAAGGGAGGTCCGAGACGCTTTCAAACGTAGCCAGGACATCAACGACCGTTATTCTTCCATTGAAATAACGTCAAATTTTATCATGGACAACCAGCTGCCGGAAAACCATTATAAAAATATTCTCGAGTTGATAAGGGAAAAGCTGTCCCATGTTAAGCCAAAGGGCTCAATCTATTTTTCCCCTTTGGCTTTTAACCAGCCATCTCGCAGCCGTTTATTCGAATTCAATCGATTAAAAGTCATGAGCAGACTGCCGACCTACCTTTATATCATTCAACGCTTATAACTAGGAGCTTGTCCGAGAATGCCTTTTCCCCCAGGTAAACGGATTACACGCCGGATTTCAAGGTGGCTAAACATAAAATCATCGGAGACCAGACAATGCTAGACAGCGCACAACTGAGAAAAAAAATCCTCACGGAACGCAACCTATTAACGGCTCAAGAAATCGAGGTGCGATCGACAGCTATCCAACAGAGACTTTTGGCCCTGGAACAAATTCGCAACCGTCAATCAATTTTTGTCTATGTCAGTTTCAGAAGCGAAGTTGCGACCCTTTCTCTCATTGATGCCCTGATCGATATGGGCAAAACAGTTATCGTCCCTATCACCAGAGTTAGGGAGAAACGGCTGGACGCCATTCATATCACCAATCGATTGACAGATCTTGAACCGGGATACTGCGACATTCCCGAGCCGAGAGAGGAACTCTGTATAAGCAATGAGATAGCCCCTGAAGAGATAGAAACAATTCTTTTACCCGGTTCTGTTTTTGATATGCGTGGAGGTCGATTCGGCTATGGCGGCGGCTACTACGACCGTTTTCTGGATAAAGTGCCGACGGCGACACGAATCGGCCTGGCCTTTGATCTGCAGATCATAGAGAAAGCGCCGCTGCAGAAGCATGACGAACTCCTGGACTTCGTTGTCACCGAGAACCGGATAATTCGTAACGAGAGATAATTTCTGCAAAAAAAAACTCTGTTGAAATAATTTTATTTCAACAGAGTTGACACAACAGCATGTGAAAAGCAAAAACTACTTTACTGTACAGGTTTTTGGATCAACGGCAGCACCGCATGCCGAACATTTTGCAATTTTAGTAATTTCATCCGAAAACACTTCCCACTCTTTGCCGCATTCAGGACATTTGACTTTTACTTCTTGCAAAGTTTTATTGCTTTCAAATCCCGGACAATGTTGATCGGTCATACATATCTCCTTTTTGCTAGTTAAGTGATTCTCCAACATTTACTGACAGTCTTTAAGATATCGCCTATAGGTTTCGTCGAATACTAAAGTGGACGCTCTCCACTCATTTCATTTTTCCCAGTTTTTTCAAGAGCAGATCACGCTCATCTTCCAATTGCAAGAGATCGACCATCACCGGCGGTTTTGCCGAATGTGCCGGTACTCGCCGTAAGGTCTCGACTATTTCCTCTTCGAGGTTCTTCAGTCGCTCTTTTATCCGGTCAATTTCAGAAATCATCTCTTCCTTGTCATCGGCATAGCGAAAACACAAGACATAAGAAATTATTCGACAGTTGCCTCAACCTCTGACAATCCATGCTCAATCATTTCTACTTCGCTCTTCAAAGCCATGCGCTTTTGGCTTCGATAAAAAACGGTGTTGCCGATTTTTCCTGAGCGGGCAAACATGACAACTTCATATCTGTCCTCTCCCTTGTGATTATCCTCTACCCAAAGCACCCGTTCCATATCAAGCGAAAAATCGTTGCAGATCTGTTTGGCAAATTTTTCCGGGTTCGCCGAAATTGACTGGCCCTCCCCTGTCGAGGCATACACACAAACAATGGGTTTGAGATGCTCTACCTTCAAAGAAGAGGGCGCACACCTGAAAATTTTCACATCATAGGCCCCAGGAGACCAGGCGATCGGCTCCTGATTGTTTCGCTTTGTCCCGTCCCAGTGGTATCTTCCATTATATATCGCCATAACTCAAACTCCGTGGTTCTCTTGTGCAGCAAGATTGTGCATGTACCAAAAAAAATGGGAGAAGCCAGAAATATTTCCTTCTGCCATCTCCCATATAATAAGGCGGGTTATGCCGTTGCGTCAAGAGATCGTCTATCAGCCATATCAGTCAACACTCTTTCCCTCGCTTTATCTATACCAAGCTGGACACGTTTCTTGTCAATATGGGCAATCATCAACCTAGCCATTTCTTTTGGATCATTGGCATGTGCCCATTTGCCGAAACCAAGGGTTTCCAGATCTTCAAACAGATGCTTCTCAAATTTGGTCCCTTTCGTCATCGGAAAAGTATGACCAAAAACAACATATATGCCTGAACCAACAAAATAATGACCTATGGCAATGGCTTTTTCACTCATCCATTCAGGGGCGCAACCGGCGGCCGGCAGATCGGCAATACAATCGCCCAGGCCACCAACCTTCACCATTTCAGCGGCGGCAATAAGAATCCTGCTGTTGTCTACACAGGACCCCAAGCCAAGAACCGGCGGCATGCCGACAGTCTCGCAGACCTCGGCAAGACCAGGTCCAGCAAGTGCTGCTGCTCCAGGTCCGGTGAGTCCTGCTTTGGCCAAGGCCATTTGCGAACATCCGGTCTGCAGCACTAAAACATCATTTCTAATCAACTCTTTGACCAACTCGACATGGGAGTGATCCTGCTTAGACCGGGGATTGGTACAACCAACTACTCCAGCGACGCCACGAATCCTGCCGTTGATGATATTTTCATTAAGTGGGGTGTAGCTGCCGCGAAATGATCCGCCCAGCATATAATTGATGTATTCGAAGGAAAAACCGTGCACGCCGGTTGTTTTATTGCGCGGAATCTGAATTGGTTTTTTGCGGTTTTTAAACCTGGTGATGGCCTTGATGACAATATCATCGGTACATTCCCGCGGGTCGTGTTCTTCGAGCTGAATATGCAGAGCTCCTTCAATTTTTGCGCGGTAATTGGTCGTGATAAAAGGCGTATCATAAAAATCCGCTACCTTCTGCAGACCTTGTTTGATACATTGAATATCAACCGTCATGGCATCAATGGCACCAGTTACCAACACCGCCTCAGTACTGGAAAAGTTACCTGCATGAGGCAGGCCATGCCGCGACAACGCCTCCAGACCGGAACAGCACATCCCGACGAGATTTATTCCTTTCGCTCCAGCATTCTTTGCCGCCTCGAGCAAGGTGGGATCGGCAACGGATACGACCATAGACTCAAGAAGATTCGGCTCGTGACCATGAACGATTATATTGACCTGATCTTCTTTGAGCACTCCCATATCTACTTCAACTTCGACAGGCGATGGGGTACCGAATAAGATGTCGGAGATATCCGTGGAAACCATGGAACCGCCCCAACCATCAGCCAGAGCTGTCCGGGTAATCTGTTTGGTGATGTTTTCGTAATCCTGATCGACACCCATGGCGGTACGATGCATCATTTCCATAATTTCGCGCATCGCGCCACGGGGAACAACCCCGGCCGCTCGCCAGTGTTCAAGAGTTTTCGGTGGCACCCTTTTCACCATCGGGATTTCCCCCTCCACCTGGGTGTAGGTTTTCTCCAGTTCGTGATACAGATCCATTGCCACATCTTTTAACTCTCTGCCTTCTGTTACGATGTCCAGAGAAGCGGCTATTTCCAGCAGCTTAATGGGGTCTTTAATAGAATAATCCTTGGCTTTACCATTAATAACATCGCGGAAAAGCTCAAGCATGGCCATTCCGTGATCGGTATGGGCTGCAGTTCCTCCGGCAACCATCCGTCCAAAATTCCTTGCGACAATAGTATCAACCGTTGCCCCGCAGACACCCACTCGATCATAGGGGCTGTTGACGTTCATCCGACAAGGCCCCATGGAACAGTGCTTACAGCAGGCAGATTTTTCTCCAATGGGACAAGCTTTCATGGCTTGGGCTCGATCAAAAAAAAGCTCAACACCATCATTTCTTGCCTTGGTTATCATTTGTGCGGTTGACTCACAAATCGTAATGTCGTTTACGTTGATAAGTTCTAGTGGTTTTGCCATAATGCCTCCAGTCGTTGCAATAGGTTGCGGGAATACTTAGGTCTACCGGTCTTCGAGAAAATACTCAAAACCAGGACCTGCCCTGTATCATGACAACCATATCTTTGACAGGATGATTATTCTTCAATACAGGGTACACAATCTCTTTATGAGAAACGTTCTTAAAACCAAGACTATTGCACCACTGTGTGACATTGTCAAGGCTGTTTTGCAAGCAGTCAGGTTATTGCGAAGCAGGAAAAAAGAACCATTGTGTAATGGCAGAAGCAACGTAGTAATATAAAAAACAAAAAAAAGCCGCCCAGCCTGCATGCGCAGAATGAAGCGGCGACAACTCAATACAATTAGTCGAAATGATACTTACTCGGGAACTATTTTTGCATCTTCGTGAGCTTCCTCACCACATCGTAGAGTTCCTCGGGAGCATCAATTATATTTTCATAGGCCCTTCGCCCGGCTCTATCCGCCGCGACTATCTCTTCCTGCTCGGGAAGAAAGCCAATAACCTCAAAACCAGACAAGGATTCGCGTATCAACCGTTCATCTTCCGGCCCCTTTACCCGATTACCGAGGATGAGAATGTTTTTTATACCGATATCCTGCCCAAGTTTGCGGATTTTAGTTGCAGCAGCTCTACTTCTGGCACCTGGATTAACGATAACAAGAAGCGCATCGACAGAGGCCGAAGTAGCCCTTCCGAGATGTTCAACCCCCGCTTCCATATCCATCAGAACAATATCTTCTCGTACCAGGACAAGATGATTCATCAGTGCTTTAAGGATAGTACTTTCAGGACAAATGCAGCCTGACCCACCACTCTGCACGGTACCCATCACCAGCAGTTTTACCCCATCACGTACTTGAGAAAAACGATCCGGAATATCATCAACTTTGGGGTTCAAGGTAAAAAATCCTCCCATTGTTCCAGGCGTAGCTCCTGTTCGTTCAGCAATGAGCTCAGTCAGTTCAGAAATGGGTGTAATCGGTTCATCTTCAGGTATACCAAGCCCGGCAGCCAGATTTGCCACCGGATCGGCATCTATGGCAATGACTTTATTCTTTTCATCGGCGGCTAAACATCTCGCCAAAAGAGCGGTTATGGTCGTTTTTCCAACCCCGCCTTTACCACCTATTGCTATTTTCAGACTCACGTTGGCCTATCTCCTTTCACTCAATTGTTACGCTGTCCATCGGGTGTTCAAATTATCAAAAGCCAGCTTTCTCTGCTGGAATATGCACACTACTCTTTAATAACCTGCCCCTCGCTATCGACCAAAGCGACAGCAAAATCATTTTTGATCGCCGTTTCTTGCAGTTCTTCGATATGAATCGCCTGCAATTCATATTTTTTGCCCTTTTGACGCGGCAAAGTCAGGAAGCAATCATTTGCTTCTTCTTTAGTACGAAAAGCCGGGATAAAGTTGACCTCTTTCTCAGTGTTGTACAATCCGAGAAGACTCTCGTCCTTGCCGGGATCACAAACAAAAACATATACCCAGCTGCCAGCTTCAGCGTTATCTTCTTTCATTTGGTCTCTCTTATTTGAAGTGTCAATTATTACATCATTCATATACGTTCAGAGTAATAACCACTGATTGCACAAAAAAAAAGCTCCATCCCGCAAAGGATGGAGCTTTTTTTATCGAACACCATGTTATCAGATATCCAGATACGAATCAGAAAAAAGATTTTCACCGGTGATGACCTTGACGGTTTTTACATAGTCAGCCATCTCTTTTGACAAAGTAGAAAGTGCAGGAGCGGTACCGTCCATTGCCTGATAAACAATCTCTACAATATCAGGACGCTGTCCTTTAGCGACGGCAATAAGTTCTGCGTCGAGTGGATCGGCGATAACCGATTTCATACCATAGCGTTCCAACATGATCATGTAGGTATTATTCAGGATCGGTCGCAGATGGACAGGAGGTCCATTGGAGATATTGGAAAGACCGCAGGTAGACATGGCACCGGGTGCGATATCTTCCAGCATCATTTGGAAATTCAGCAGGGCGACACTCTGGGCCTGCTGAATGTTCACCGGAGTGACGATACCGTCAACCCAAATTTTCTCATTGGGAATACCTGCCTCGTTTGCCGCATAAACAAGTTCTACACAGAGAGCGGCTCGCTCGTTTTCATCACGCGGCAACCCATCCGGTCCCCACATCAAGGCAACGATATCGGCATCATATTTGGCAGCCATCGGCAACATCACCGTATAACGTTCGGGACGGGCCATAATTGAGTTAACAATGTGCGGCTTTGTTGCAGGTTTGAGAACCTTAAGCCCTTCTTCGATAGCGGCAATGTTCGATGTGTCAAGGAGAAGAGGTATCTCGGGCACCACTTCCTGGACGACCTGGCAAACCCATGGCATCAGCTCGTGGCCATCTTTTTTTGCCGGCCCAAGGTTGATGTCGATATAGTCCATACCCAGTTTCTTCTGCTCTAGACACTCTGCTTGAATTGGTTTTGGGTCACGCTCCCTGTATGCCTTTCCAATAACCTTGGAAATGACATTAAGGCTCTCACCAAAAAGAATCATATTTTTTCTCCTTTAACAAAGATAGGTGGTAAAACTTCGAAAATACCGTAATACAGCGATACTTTATAAAAATTTTGCCGGTGTTTTTTTGAAGAAACAACCGGCAATGTCTCTATAACGCGTACTTATCTATTTTTCAAAAAGCCGGCAATATGCGCTGCCTCTCTTGGACCGACAATTATATTCCAGCCGGGCAGTTCTTCTTCAACATCACCGGCAATAGCAGCCGCATAACCCGGGATAATCAGTTCTTTATGCTTCACTTTATCCATAATACCACACTTCTTGACAAACATACCCACGTCATCCCCACCGAATTTCCCGGCAGCCCACGCGGTCAATACGGAAAGTCCCTCGGAATCCTTGATAATCAGCCAGGATGGAACTTTGCTCGCCTCGATCTCGCCGGAGACAATAAAATATGTCAGGGCAAAGTTGGTAGTTACAAGGACCGGTGAATTCTCATCAGGCGTACCAATTTCAAAAATACCTTCTGTAACCGTCATCGGCCGCTGTGGATCGGTATAAATATTCAAACGTTCGAGCAACAGCGGGAATATAACCTCGGTGGTCAAATCGGACATAACCACGATGCCGCCATATTTGGCGACAAACATACTGGCAACAAGGCCTTCCATGGTAACATTGGATGCCATTTCACATGGAAAACAGATAGTTGGGAAACCAAGCGAACGGTTGCCGTCTTTTAGGGCGGCCCGACGAATGGCAACCTGATCTTCCAGAGCCTGCTTAACATCTCGTGAACCCGGATCAATGACCAGATCTTTGAGTCCCATACCAACCAACTTGTCGGTAAGGGCAATAATTCCGTCTATTGAATCGGCCTTAACAGCAAGAGGGAGCTCATTGTCGAGGGCAATTTTACCAAAGGCATCAGCATTGGCCTCGGTTGCAGCATAGATCAATGGCCGCTTGAATCCGGCGGTTGCAACAGCTCCGCTGATTACCTCGGCGCTTTCACTCATAAGAATGAGGTTAAACTCAGAAGTCTCGGCGATAAGCTTTGCCAGAGAAGCAAAAGCAACTCCGTCTCCGTTAACATCTTTCAGTGCGACAAGTTCCGGTCTCAGATTAAGACCAACACGCTCATACTGCAGCGCATTCCACGATTTCAGTTTTGCCTCGACCTCAGCTTCCGCGGTATCCGAGGTAATAATTCCGGCAAACATGGTTGGATTGAAAAATGTTTTCTCATGTCGGTAAAGAACTGTTTCCCCACCGGTCTTTGCCGCACGGACACCTTTACCAACAGCTACCGGACGGATTGGCGGAGCAGAAGCTTCGGCTAGTTGCGCCCTGGCTTCATCGGATACGTACGGGCAAGCATCAAGTTCTGCTTTGCCCGACGCGAGATTCATAGCAAAAGCAAGGCACGTCGGAACCCCACACTCCTTGCAGTTTGTTTTTGGCAGGAGCTTGAAAATTTGTATTCCTGTTAAGGCCATTTGTGTTGTCTCCTTATGTATATATCACAGCTGGTAAGACCCGGATGCACACAAGGTGCATCCGGGTATCCTGCTTATAACCAATGAGTACCTAAAGATTGTTTTCTTGTTTTTGCAAGAAAACAATCTGTTTTAAGGTACTTACCCCGGCCTAATTATCGTTTAGCGGGGTTAGCCAATGATTGGATCCATTTTGAGGGCCGGATGACCTTTTTCTTCCAGCCATGGCAAAATCTCGTCTTCGGTGATGCCAACAGTTTCGTCGGCTATCATGTCAGCGAAATTTTCCACGCCCATTTCCGCACCTCTGATGTTCAATCTTTCACGGATCTCATCTTTAACAACTTTTGGCATCCATACCATTCGGAGTAATCCACCATCACCAAGGATGAATTTCTTCTGGGTGATGTTGAATTTAGAATGACCAACAAAGCCAGGAGAAGAAGCACCACCGCCCATGACACCGGCAAGGGTGGTAAACTTCATGCCTGAAGGCGTCTCACCGGTATAATCGCGTCCTACGGTCATGATGCCGTTACAACCAGGCAGCATCGCCGCAATACACTCACAACAACCACAGGTGGTCATCGGGGCATGAACCATAGAATAGAAGTTATAGGTATCGATAGCGCCTTTGGAGGCACCTTTGATGAATTCATCAACGCCTTGGAAACGACCGAGAACCGGATCAAGCACTTTACCTTTCATGACAGGCTGGTTGGGTCCTGTCGGATTGATCTCAAAGGAGGCTTTACAGTCCATCCAGTTATAAGCGCCGCAAAGTCCGGTTCTCTCAGGACTTACCGTACAGACGTGGCTCGGAGCAAACGATTGACAGAGACTGCATGAGTAAAATGTTTCCACGTCCTCATCGGTCATTTTGTCAACACGTTCATCACGTACTTTGTATTCGGCCCTGGCTCTAGTCGTCAGCTTGTCAACATCTTCTTTTTTGGTGTAAAGCGTTACCTGCACCTTGTCGACAATTTTCTGGAAGTCCTGATGAAATTTGGCATGCAGAACAACACCAATATGCTTTAAGCTAAAGCCTTTCTCAACTGCGGCTTTACTGACGCGTACCCAGGAGATATCACGCTGACCGATATGCATGATGCCCTGAATATAGTTGATCAGATGGTGAATCTGACGTTCCATGATCGGCTCGAAATCGGTCTGGAACTCACGACCGGCGATTTGGACAAAGATACCGAGGGGGAGAACATCGCCTTCTTTCATGTCGGCAATATCAGGTCCAACGACAATGACTTTGCCGTCTTCGATCTCACCCATTTCGGCCATGTTGACCAGCTCGGTACATTGCGTCTTGCCGCCGCCCATCTGACCAAAAAGATCGCCGCCACGTACTCGCTCTCCCTCAAAAGCCGGCCCAAAAGACAGAGGAATATCGATCTGAGTGACATTGATCTTCAAGCCGCGCACCTCAACGGACTTCTGACAGATCTCATCGTGAGGTACATTGGCAACAACGTGCTCATAGGTACAGATACCTGTTGGCAGGATCTCGGGAATATCGGTGTCGGCAAGAGTCGGGAAACCCCAGTTAACACAACCGGCAGCGGCAACCGCCCACTCAGTACCTACATCACCCAGCGCGTTAACGAAGGCAAAGATACGGTTTTTGTTATACATCAGCATCTTGCGATAGTCGCCCGGCTGTACGCCACCAAAGGCCATTGCCGCTCTGTTGGCAAAACCAAGAGCAAATACCGCCGAGGAGATATCCGGACCAAAAGGTACTATACGGGTATTCCAACCTACCTGCATTCCGGCCTCAAGACATTGTTCGATAACGGTTTTGCCATTGTGATTGGCTGCACAGAAAACATAGAGGTTTTTCTTCTGATAATCTTCGACGATCATTTGGGCGATCTTGGCATTAGGAGCGGCACCAACGATTGCCGCAAAACCGGGAGCCGAGCCGTCAACGAATTCAACACCACGCTTTCTAAGAATAATGTCACTGGCGGGACCAACCCAGAGTTTTCCGGCATCGACATCCGGATCTTCAGCATCTAAGTAGAAATCCGGCTCACGAAGGATACGCAGAGCCTCCTTTACCTCATAGGCAAAAATTCCCGCCATACCAGCATCGAGGAGTGGTCCAAGATACGGAAGGTGGTTACTGCCCTTGATATGAGGGGGCAAAAGTCCACGGGCAAATGCCATGGGCTTTTTCAAGTCTTCAAGAGTTTCACACTTCATTCCGGTGAGAGAATAGATAACCGGAAGATAGTATGCGGTATTGGGAAATCCGATTTTCGTACTGGCGTCATACGTCTGAAGAGCTCTTTCAAGGTCACCTTCCACCTGGGACACAACCTTGTACCCGCCCTGTATAGCTGCAAATGCTACTAATCTCGACATGCTAAACTCCTTTCTTTAGGATTTGTAATAACGTAATTATCTCAATTAAATTAAATTATTCCATTCCAAGGGCTTGTCTGTCAGCCATATCCATAAGAACTCTATCACGAGCCTTATCGATGCCAAGTTCCTTACGTTTCTTGTCAATATGATTAATCATCTTCCAGGCATGCTTGACCGGATCGGGCTCACAATCCCACATACCACCATACATTTTCTCCATATCTTTATAGAGATAATCCTTGAAGACTGGCGCGCCTTCTAGCGGCAGATGGTAGCCAAACACAGTGTAAACACCCGAGGTGACAAAATAATGACCAATAGAGATGGCCTTCTCACTCATCCACTCAGGTGCGCTACCGGCTGCCGGCAGGTCACAGATATCATTGCCGAGGCCACCGGCTTTGACTACTTCGGTTGCCGCGAGCAAAATGCGGCTGTTATCAACACAGGAGCCAAGATGGAGAACAGGTGGAATACCAACGGTCTCACAGACCTCACGCAGACCAGGCCCACAATGAACCGCAGCCGACTCCGGAGTACAAAGACCATGCATACCAGCGGCAATTGCACTACAGCCGGTGGTCAAGACTATCACATCATTTTTAATCAGTTCTTTCATGATTGTGATGTGTTCTTCATTGTGCTTGGTACGGGCGTTATTACAACCTACGACACCGGCAATACCACGAATACGACCATTGATGATATTGTCATTTAAGGTGAAATAATCCCCACGGAAACTACCGCCCAGATGATATTTGATTGATTCAACGCCAAAGCCGGCGACCTGACTTGACTTATGACGCGGGATCATTACCTCCGCACCACGTTTCTCAAAGTTATCGATAGCTATCTTGACGATGCGGATAGCATCTTCCATAGCGTGATGCTCATCAAATTCGATATGCAGCACATTCGGCTGCTCCATTCTGGCAATTGGATGAGTGGTTATCAACTTAGTATGGAAACATTTGGCAACATTGGCAAGATTTTGCATGATACACTGGACGTCAACGACCATTGCATCACAAGCACCAGTAATAATAGCCAATTCCTGCTGCAGGAAAGTTCCTGCCGGTGGAACGCCATGACGCTGCAGTACTTCGTTGGCGGTACAGCAGATACCAGCCAATTGTATTCCTTTGGCTCCCTTGGTCTTGGCATAGTCTATCAATTCCTGGGACTGTGCTGCTGCAACAATCATCTCGGACAAGAGAGGCTCATGACCATGAACGATGAGGTTAACGTGATCTTCTTTCATGACACCAAGATCGCACTCGGCCTGCAGAGGTGTAGGAGTACCAAACATAACATCCTGCAGGTCGGTTCCGATCATGGATCCACCCCAGCCATCTGCAAGACAGGCACGAGTACCCTGCTTAATCAAGTTTTTGTAATCCTGATCAACGCCCATATGGGTGCGATGCATGATTTCAACTATCTCGCGATCGACGTTACGGGGAATGACGCCCTGTTCCGCCCACTTGTCCTGGAGAGGTTGTGGTGCTCTTTTGATCATATGGAGACTACCATTTGGTTTGCCCCATTCCGCGACAGCTATTTCGCCAACGGCGATGGCAACTTCTCTGATATCACGATCCTTGACCACGCCATCAACTTCGACTGTTGTAGCAACACCGTAATACGGAGCAATCTGAAAGAGTTTAACTGGATCTTTAACTTTATAATCTGCAACTTCACCTTTTGCCGCAGCCAGGAAAGTAATCGCCACATTACGACCATGATCGGAGTGAGCAGCTGCTCCACCGGCGATCATACGGATAAAGTTTCTTGCGCAAATAGTATTAGCGGTGGCACCACAGAGACCTTTACGGGTGTCTTCACCTTTAATACCATCTTTTGGCAACGGCAGACGGCAGGGTCCCATCGAGCAATTTTTACAGCAAATACCCTGCATACCGATAGCACAGGGCTTCATTGTTACAGCACGGTCAAAGACAGTTTCAACGCCGAGCTGTTGGGCTCTGCGAATCATTTCCTGGGTTGACTGGTCGATAGAAGATGCAATTGGATCAGCCAATTTTACTATTTTTTCTTTTAATTCTGCCATATCGAGGTTCCTCCTCATAGAATTATTGAGACTATCAATTATCTCAAGAGCCTTACGTCACTTCATATTACTAATTGATATTCTTTCCTATTTTCTTTTGTGGAATCTATCCAGCATATCGAGGATTTTTTCCTGAGCTGTTTTCTGTTCCGCCGCGGCAGTCATAGTCACTTCAGCAACGGGTTGGCTGCCTGCAGCCTCATCATGTGCTTTTTTAGCCTGAGCTCTCAGCCGTTTCAGGGCCTTTTCGTCGTCTTCTCTCTGCTGCGCTTCCGCTATCAAGGCATCAGCCTCGGCTTTTTCTTTGGCTTTAGCGTCGGCTTCGGCCTTGGCTGCCGCATCTGCCTTGGCTTTGACTTCGGCATCTGCTTTGGCTTTAGCATCCGCTTCAGCTTTTGCTGCTGCTTCAGCTTGTGCTGCTGCTTCAGCTTTCGCCTGCTCTGCAGGATCTACTACCGGAGCTGCCTTAGCTTCTGCTTTTGGTTTTTCTTCTGCAGGCGCTTTAGCAGCAGGTGCTGCCGCAGGTTTGGCTGCAGGAGCCGGGGCTGCTTTAGCAGCAGGTGCCGCCGCCTTGGCTGGAGCTGCTTTCTTAGCTTCTTCCGGGATAGTCAGATCCGGTGCCGGAGCAAGCGAGGCAAAGTCAATGTTCGCCTCTGCCAAAATCTTCGAAATATCAGCAGAGTCTTTCAGGGATCCGCCATCGGTCAATGCAGTTATGAATTCCTTGGCCAACCTGATCGCTTCAGGATGACGCATGATCAGAATATTGGAACCACTGAGGAGATAGGTAACGGCACCGATGGCTTCCATCATAATGCCGCGTTTTTCAGGGTCGCCTAAAAGAGGCGCTTCGTCGGCAGTCTGTTTGGCTTCTTTACATTTCCAGACTTCATTGCCGAGATTATTGATCATTGGAAACTGGAGTTTTTCATCACCCTGGACCATGGCGGCCATGGTTAATCTCTCCATAACCGAGTAGGTATATTCCAGACCGTAGCCAAGACCACCGGTAGTCGGATCGACAAGAACTCTTTCCATCGGCATACCGAGATTTTCCAGAAGGATGTTGACCTGTTTTGCCAGGTTGACATCGATTGGCGAGGAAGCGATGAGTGCGTGCCCATAACCCATGGCTGCGGCACCAATGCCTTTGTAGTTTTTCTCTTCAACGGGACCCAGAATCAGGTTATCGCCCTGACATTTTTCGGCAACAACTTTGAGAACAGCTTCATCTTTGGCTGGATTGGCACAACCCCAAACGATCAATGGAACGCTGATTGCGTCCATTACTTTTTTAACTGTTTCCGCAGCGGATTCCGGACTGGCGTCTTTATCATTGGGATCAATGCTCTTCAGCTGAATAACGATGGCATCGGCGTTAAATACTTCCACGCATTTTTTGGCCCAGGCTGCAGGATCGGAGACGACATCCTTGAAATGCTCCATAACCGGTGCTGGCCATTCTTCCGGCACAATGTCCCAGATCTCCATTGCGATGATGGGTTTGTTCGGCATGTCGCCTTCAAATGTATAGAAGGGATAACACGTCTCGCCCCCCACTGTGATAGCTGCATCACCTTTGCCTATGGAAATTGCTTTGATGCCGCCGCTATAGGATTCCTTCTTTAGTTTAAATCCCACTTTTGCCTCCTTACTGGTGAGTAATTTTTCTCCTGAAGGTTGTGTGTATCTTCAATACCAACCTCCCCTTTTCAACACTAGCCAAACAACAAGAGGTACAAAATGTTTCCTGAAACTGTTCAAATCGCTTGTGCAATGCGTTGCTCTGTCCGAACCGGATACAAACAAGGTCTTAACAAGATCGAAAAGTTATTTTCCTCTTGCCTGCATACGCGCCTTGAGTCGAGGAAACTTTTCGATTTCCGTGTGCGGCAGAAACATCGCTGCAATATAATTGTCCATATATGAATGTGTCTCGGAGAGTTCAAAATTGGTCATTTTCTGCGTCACCGACACAACATCTTTACGAATTCGGTTGGTAAGAGAACTCATACGCGCGCCCATAAGCGATCCGTTACCAATGAAGGTGACCCGCTCGGGATCAATCTCGGGCAGCAGGCCGAGGACCATGGCCTTCTCCAGATCAATGTAACTGCCGAAACCGCCGGCCAGGATTATGTGCTCCACCGTATCCATGGACAGGCCCACTTCCTCGAGCAGCGTCATGCAGCCACTGTAAATTGCTCCTTTCGCACGAATAAGGTTATCCAGATCCGGCTCGGTTAAAACAATGTCGCGGTCAATCTGCGTTTCATCCTTCCAGGCGACGACGTACTCCCAGACATGATTGGTTTTTCTAACCCGCGGTGTGCCTAAATCACGATTGAATTTTCCTCTGTTGTTTATCAGGCCAATTTCAAACATGACCGCGGCCATGGTGATGAGGCCGGAACCACAGATTCCCTTGGGTCGGACATCGCCAATGGTGAAAATCATCGGTTCGAAGGTAACCGGATTCATGGAAAAATCTTCTATGGCACCCTTGGCGGCGCGCATGCCGAATTCGATACCGCCACCTTCAAAAGCCGGTCCCGCCGAACATGCGGTGCAGGCCAGCCAGTCTTTATTGCCGACCACCAGCTCGGCATTGGTGCCGATATCGAGAAAAAGGGTCAACTCTTCTTTGCGATACATCCCGGAACCCATTACTCCGGCAACAATATCGCCACCGACAAAACTCGACACCTGGGGATAGAGCAGCGCTATGCAGTGCTCGTTGATATTTATGCCTATGGTCGTCGCGCTAAACGGCGGATAGAGAGTGGCTGTCGGCACATAGGGCGCCCTGCGGATATTCCGGGGATCAATTGCAAGAAACAACTGGGTCATGGTGGTGTTGCCCGAGAAGGTAATGGTCGAGATATCCTCCCGATCAATTTTCGACCGACGAATTATCTTTTCAAGTACACTGTTTATGGTACTGACCACCACCTGCTGGAGCTTTTCAAGTCCACCGGGCTTCTCCGCATACATGATGCGGGTGATGACGTCTTCGCCGTAGCTGATCTGCCCGTTGAAATCGCCCGCTTCCGCCAGACACTCACCAGTCAGTAAATTAATGAGCTGGCCGTAGATGGTAGTCGTGCCGATATCCATGGCAACGGCATAATTTTCTCCGGTCTTGTCGCCGGCCTGAATGTTGGTAATGAGATTTTTCCCGTCACTTCTGACAGGGCGGATAATCGTGACGGTGACCTGGAAATCTCTTTCCCGCATAGTTCCGGGCAGTTTCCGAATAACCGGCAGGGTAAGTTCAAGCTTATGTTCATTCGCTTCGAGCTTGAGATATTCGATGAGCCTGGTAACATCAGGCATATTATTCTGGGAATCGGGGGGCGAGAGAGTAAGGAATATTTTTTCCACCGGAGGGATAAAGAGCCCTTCCTCCTTCAAACTCTCGAAGTCCATCTGCTGAATAGTGGCCGTCCTGCGCGGAGTAGCCTGCAGGTTCATAACACTTTTATCTATGGACGATTCGATCGGGATGCGGACGGTGATGTCTTCGCTGACTTTTGCGAGACAGGCCAGACGATACCCCTTTGCGACATCCTCTTTACTGAAACGCTCGGAGACCCCTCCGGCAACAGTGCCTTTTTCAAGAAGAACACGACATTTCCCACAGACACCCTCCCCACCACAGGAAGCATTGATGTGCACGCCGGCCTGGAGAGCAGCCCGAATAAGACTCTCCCCAGATGAGACGGTTACGACCCTCTCATGGGGAAGAAATGTGATAGTGCATTCACTCATGCGGCCTCACCTTGTCTGCCAGGAAAACAACTAGATTAACTATTTCTTTAATTCACTGCTCGGCAATATGTGACAGCGACAGCATGTACCGCCATAATCGATCAATGAGGGCCAGTCAGGACTAAGATTCCTCGTGCTGAGGTACTGTAGTGGAGCAAGAAACCCTCCGGGACTCCCCTTACGCCAAAGTGCAAACAACGCATAAATATATCATATATTTTCACACTTACAACTTGTAATTGGGAATTTTTGTTCATGGCTAACCTTTGACATCCCCGCAAGCGGTTATTCTTTTTTCCTGCTATATCGCATCACTATTTCTGATACTTTCCTACACCCTCCCCATCTCCCTAATATCAGGTGAGATGTTGCACCTAAGACTAGCCTGCATATTCCATAGAGTAGCTAAAACACATACAAAAAGCCATTTCAATTGTTTTTTTTGGGGAGTAAAAATCTCCTAGCCAAGGATGATAAAAATTGCTGGGCAGCTCGATTTTTATTTTTTATCTCCTTCACGGAAAAACATTCCCGGCCGACAGGTGACAAGCTAATAAACCTACAACAGCATCTTTACAATCTGAACTCTGCCGACCAACATTTAGTCAATATCCATCGGCCCAACATAAAGAGTATCACGCCGGAATACAAATATTGGTAATACCAATTTAAAAACACCAGCGAGGATGCACATTTTTATACAATTATCAACACTACTTGAAAGCTTAGAGCACCAACAGCAACGCCCGTCTATTTGCCCTTGACAAGTGCATTGGTATTAATTAAATTGGTACTACCATTAAATGGCAAGAATTACTGCCTGTCACATAAGGAATACGTGCTTTCAGATGGTACCCTGCATGGGCATGCCATCACGATACAGGTCCGGATACCAGTTCGGACTCGTCACAACCACCATGGAGCTGACTTGCTCCCCTGCTTCTCAGTCAACGGAGTATACCATGACCAAAAACCAAATTCAGGAACTGCAGGCTATCTTCAGCGACCAGAACGTTCTCACGGAAACCGAAGATATGATCGCCTACAGCTATGACGCCTCGCATGTCGAAATCCAACCGGAGGCTGTTGTTTTTGCTACCACTACCGAACAGGTGAGCCTGCTCATGCAATTTGCCTATCGGGAAAAAATTCCGGTGACGCCTCGTGGCCAGGGAAGTGGTTTATCCGGAGGTTCGGTGCCACTCAACAAAGGTATTGTCTTATGCATGGACAAAATGAAAAGGATCCTCGATTTCGATCCGGCCAACCGTCTCATCACTGTTGAGGCGGGCCTGACAACTTCCGATATCGATCCTATCGCCGCAAAAAACAACCTCTTCTATCCCCCAGATCCGGGCAGTGTGACCTTTTCAACCATCGGCGGCAATGTGGCGGAAAATGCCGGTGGTCTGCGTGGTTTGAAATACGGTGTTACCAAGGATTATGTGAAGATGATGAAGGTTGTTCTGCCCCAGGGCGATATCGTCACCCTGGGCAACAAATGTGTCAAACACGTCGCCGGCTTCAATATGGAAGGCATCTTTGTCGGCAGCGAGGGACTGCTCGGTATCATGACCGAAGTGACCCTCGCCCTGCTGCCCATCCCCGAGCACCGGGAGTCGGCCCTGGCGATATTCAACAGCCTCGATGGCGCGGCCCAGGCAGTATCGGACATTATTGCCTCAGGCGTTACTCCATCGACCATGGAGTTCATGGACAACGTTACAATCAACGCCATCCAGAATTTTAAAGATTGCGGGCTGCCCCGTGACGGTGCCGCCGTGCTGCTGATAGAGACCGATGGCGAAAAGAATTCCGCCATTGCCGAAATGGCCAAAGTCGAAGAACAGGTGAAAAAGAACGACATCCAAGAATTTGCCCGAGCCAAAACCAGTACCGAGCGAGACCGACTCTTCGAGGGACGTCGCGTCGCTCTGAACGCCCTGGCCAGCGTTCGGCCCAATCTCATTTTGGAAGACGCCACGGTCATGCGCTCCAAATTGCCGGAAATGGTTCGCGGCATCACCCGGATCGCCGAAAAATATCAGCTGCAGATCGGTATCTTCGGTCATGCGGGAGATGGCAACCTGCATCCTACCTTTTTACTGGATATGCGTGACAAAGACGAAATGGCCCGCACCGAAAAGGGCATAGCAGAACTTTTCCAACTGGCCATCGACCTTGAAGGCACCATCTCCGGAGAGCACGGCATCGGGTTAGAGAAGAAACCGTTTTTGCAGGATCAGATCGGCAGTGAAGGTATCCGACTCCTGCAGAATATTAAGAAGACCTTTGACCCTCTTAATCTGCTCAACCCAGGCAAGATGTTCGACATGCCGGTAGAGCAATCAGCATAAGCGGGGTGGATGAAAAATGACTAAGCACATTAGCGTTAAAGAACAGGCAGAAAGCCATTTGCTTGAAGCCGCCAAAGAATTCCAGAAATGCATGCAATGCGGCAAGTGCCGTTCGGTCTGTCCGGTGTTCAAAGAGATGGGCAACGAGTTGTATGTCGCTCGGGGCAAAAATAAACTTGCCGAAAAGCTGGTCTCCGGAGATATACAGATTACCCAGAGGGTAAAAGACGCCGTCAATGAATGCCTCAACTGCAAGACATGTTCGGCCAACTGCCCCGCCGGGGTCAGCCCGGAAAATGTGGTGCTCAGACTGCGCTGGTATATCACCACCCAGGAAGGACTTGGCTTTTTCAAGGCACTCATTTTCCGCCAGCTGCTCTGGCGCAAATGGCCGATCACTTTGGGGGCGCTGCTGATTGGTCTCACCCAGCGAGCCCTGTTCGGCATAGGTCCGAAAAATCCAGTGCGCCACCTGTTTCCGCTTTTCGGGTTTTCCAAACGAAGATTCTTCCCCCAGATGGCGCTGAGAAGCGCACAGAGCCAATATCCCGAGGTCATACCCGCTAAAAAAGGACCTGTGAAAGGACGCGTCGGCTATTTCACCGGTTGCGCCGGCAATCTGATCTATACCAACGTGGTGAAATCGGTTGTCGACATCCTTACCGGCTACGGTTATGAGGTGGTCATTCCGAAAAAGCAGAAATGCAACGGTACTCCGGTTCTTGCCAATGGCGATTACGATGGGGCGAAAATGCTCATGGAACATAATTTCAACCTGTTCCAGCAATACGATCTCGACGCAATTGTCGTCGCCTGCTCTTCATGCGGCATGGCCCTGAAAAAAGAAATCAAGCTCTTTATCGACGACAGCAGGGAGCTGCAGGCTTTTACCAGTAAAGTCTATGATATTAATGAGTTTATCGAAAGAAATCTCGATATCAAGGAAGAGGATCTGGGCCGCCTGCCCTATACGGTTTCCTATCACGATCCCTGTCATATGGTTCGCGGCCAGGGCATCAGCGAACAACCTAGAAAACTGCTGAAGATGATTCCCGGCGTGGAATTCAAGGAGATGAAAGATGCGGCGGTATGCTGCGGCAGTGCCGGAAGCTACTGTATCACCCATTACGACACGGCGATTAAAATCAACAATCACAAGGTGAAAAATATCCAGGATGCACAGGTTGACTATGTGGCCACCGGCTGCCCGACCTGCGTCATGCATATTCAGGACAACCTGCAGCAGCATGAATCCGGCGAAAAGATGCGCTTTGTCGTGGAAATGCTTGCCGATTCGCTGCGTGCCGGTAAAACTATTTAGTCGCCTGCTTCTCCGCTTTTATTTTTTTGAAAGGGTACTTTGGTAAATAATTTTACCAAAGTACCCTTTCTTGCACTTCTCCTGCCGCTATGGTATTAACGCACGCATGAAGGAAAAAACGCTTCTTCCCGGAAAAGACCTCTCTCTGGAAGAAACCATCGTCACTGCCACCGCTTTACTGGACAATTTAGGTCTTCGCACCGAAGCGGTAAGCTGGCTCAATCCAGCGCCTCACTGCTGGTCCGTGCATATACAGTCTGCCGCCTGCCCGCATCTCTACACCAACGGCAAAGGGACGTCCCGCCTTGCCGCACTGGCCAGTGGCCTCGGAGAGTTTCTTGAACGACTGTCGACCAATTTTTTCTTTGCCGACTTTTTTTTAGATGAACATGTCGATCAGGGCGAAAAACCTTTCCTTTTTTATCCCGGAGAGCGGTGGTTTGCCGCCGGCGCAAAAGACGCCATCCCCCATCAGGATCAGCATGGAACGGCGCTGTTGAATGAACATCTGCGCACTTTCTATGATCCGGACGGTGAACTGACCTTTGCCCACCTTTGTGACAACAACAGCAATTCCGTCGGCCGCGGTCTCTGCGCCCTGCCCTTTCAATCCCTTGCCGACGGCCGGACAGTCTATTTCCCGGTCAGCCTGCTCAACAACCTCTACGTCAGTAACGGCATGGCTGCCGGCAATTCTCCAGCCGAATGCAGCTCCCAGGCACTGTCTGAAATCCTCGAAAGGTACGTGAAGAACATCATCATTACCAAAGGCCTAAGTTTGCCCGATGTGCCGTATTCCTGCCTGCAAAACTATCCCAGACTCTGTTCCATCCTCGACACCCTGGCTGAACAAGGCTTGTCCGTCCAGGTAAAGGATGCCTCGCTGGGCGGACAGTTCCCGGTTATCTGTGTGCTGCTCACCGACTACGACAGCGGCGGCGCCTTTGCTGCCTTTGGCGCCAACTGCCGGTTCGAAACAGCCATTGAGCGGACATTGACCGAACTGCTGCAGGGACGGAGCCTGGATCGACTGCGCCAGTTCCAGCCGCCCTGTCACGACATCAACCTGGTCGCCGATGCCTTTAATCTGGAAAGCCATTTTATCGACTCCGACGGCCTGCTGTCCTGGAGTATGTTTCAAGACAGTGCCGACTACGATTTTTCCCCCTGGGATTTTTCCGGCACCACCGAGGAAGAATTTGCCCGGCTGCAGCGCCTGATAACCGACAAGGGTTTGCAAATATATCGCGCCGAATATCTGCACTGCGGCATGTACAGCTGTCGCATCCTGGTACCCGGCATGTCGGAAATTTACCCCATCGACGATCTCCTCTGGAACAATAAAGGAACCGGCGCTATTCTTCGCCCGTATCTGCTGCGATTGCAGATCATGGATCACCCTGAACTCTGCGCCTTGGTCAAGCTGCTGGAAACGCTTGATCTCAGTGAACAGGTGCTCCTCTCCCAGACAATCGGCATTGTCTTTGACGAAGATTCAGCCTGGGCGACACTGCGCATCGGCGAGCTGAAGGCAATGATCTATCTGGCATTGCAGCAGAAGGAAGAAGCACTCGAATGGTGCAGCTGGTGTCTGGACTACGGCGCCCTTCCTGCCACGAGACAGCGCCTCTATCGATTACTGCAGACCCTGCTCAATTTTCATCTGACCGGAGAATCTGTTGCCGACTATAGCCGGAGCTTGAGACTGTTTTATGCCGAGGAGGAAATAATTGCCGCGGAAGCGGTTTTACAGGCGACGAGCAGCTTTCCCGGGCTCAATTTCGCCGGGAGCTGGCAGGAAATTTCCGCGGAACAGAAGAAGTTGCTGCAAATCTATGAACGGGTCAACGGCTTTAAGATGACTGCAGTGCCCTGAAAAGAGCTTCGCAGCAGGTAATATCAGGTAAATTGAGTTTTCTTCAAGCTCTTCCGGGACGGGCGGGCCGTATCTGCCCATCCCGGAATTTTTTTTTACTTGTCGAGGACGGCCTTCGCCTCGCGGGCGATGGCCAGTTCCTCATTGGTAGGAATGCCCCAGATCTGCACCCGGCTTTCCCGGCTGCTGAGCAGCGTCGGTTTTTTAATTCGCTGGTTATTGGCGGCAAGATCCATAATAACGCCAAACGGCTCCAGTCCACGCAGGGTCATTTCACGCACCACCTCATCGTTTTCGCCAATACCCGCGGTGAATATTATAGCATCCACCCGGCCAAGAACCGCCATAAACGCTCCGACGTATTTTTTGTTGCGATATGTCTGCACATCGAGAGCCAGCTTGGCCCTTTTATCGCCGTTGGCGATTGCCTCGTGGATATCGCGCATATCGTTGAGCCCGCACAGTCCCTTCAAGCCGGAATCCTTATTGAGCATCTCGTCGATGGCCTCAATATCCATATTGCAGTTTCTAGCGAGAAAGGAATGAATAGCCGGATCGACATCTCCACTGCGGGTACCCATCACCAGCCCTTCCAGAGGAGTCAGTCCGAGGGTGGTGTCGACACTTTTGCCGTTTTTCACAGCGGTCATGGAACAGCCGTTGCCGAGATGGATGGAGATCAGGTTCAGTTCTTCCAGCGGTTTGCCCATCAGGTGGGCACATTCGCTGGCGACGAACTTATGTGAGGTGCCATGGAAACCATAGCGACGAATTCGCTCCTTTTCATACAATTCGTAGGGAAGCGCATAATGGTAGGCGTGCGGCGGAATTGTCTGGTGAAAGGCCGTATCAAATATCGCCACCTGGGGAACACCGGCAAACAATTCCTGGGCCACCCGTATGCCATCGAGATTTGCCGGATTATGCAGCGGCGCGAGGGGAATATTTTTTTCGATGGCCGCCAGCACATCGGCGGTGAGCAGCGTCGGTTGGTGAAAATCTTCCCCGCCATGGACAACACGGTGGCCGATCGCATCGATATCGCCACGATCGGCGATAACCCCCTGATCGGGATCGGAAAGTATTTCAACCGCCATGCGCATGCCGCTTTTATGATCGACAACGACGGTCGTTTTTTTAACTGTCAGCTCATCAGCGGCACCAGGCCGGAGGGTACATTTTATCAGTCCTTCGGTTTCGCCTATTCTTTCGACAAGCCCCGATGCCAGAACAGATTCATCCGCCATATCGAGCAGCTGAAATTTTATCGACGAACTGCCCGAGTTAATTACAAGTATTTTCATTTTTTTCACAATCCTTTTTGTTCTGCATTCTGCCCCGGATACCTTCCTGTTTTTGTCGAAGATCGCAGCAAAATATTGGTTTTAAAACAGACCATTCTTCCGGCCATCGGCAAGTAGCACATCTCATTCCGTTCATATCGTAAGCCTATGTTTTAAGATCTGTATTTTAACATTATATCCTGTGTAATGCCAGCATAATTCCTTGCTTATTCACCTTGCAACGCCAGTTATAAATTGGTCCTACCTTTTTACAAACTTGACAAAGCACCTTGGCAAAGTATAAACGTTCACTGAAAATTAAAATGAAAGTATATTCTCCGGACCCAAGATCTCTTGAACAGGGACGGATGTGAACCAAAAAGAACTTTAACCTCTACGATTTCAGGTGACGACGTGCGATATATAATTCTTCTTTCCGCCGTCCTGATGCAGATGTGTCTAGGCGCCACCTATTCATGGAGCGTCTATGTGCAGCCCCTCAAGGCCCTGACCGGACTGCAGCAGGGTCCGGTGCAGATCCCCTTTACCGTCTTCTATTTCATGTTTCCTCTGACAATGATGGCTGCGGGAACATTTCTGCCCAAAATCGGTACCCGACTCTGCGCCATGATCGGCGGCGTCCTTTTTGGCGGCGGCTGGGTGCTGGCCGGCCTCGGCATACACAATTTCGCCTTGACAATCCTCGGTATAGGCGTTTTGAGCGGCGTTGGTGCCGGGATGGCCTATATCGTGCCGATTGCCGTCTGCATACGCTGGTTTCCACAGAACAAAGGACTGGTCACCGGCGTCGCCGTGGCCGGTTTTGGCGGCGGTGCGGCCCTGGTCAGCCAGGCAGGCGGATGGCTGATGGAGAGTCTTGGCAAAACACCGTTCGAGACATTTTTCATCTTTGGTCTCGTTTTCATAGGTATCATCGCCCTGGCCGGATCGACGATGCGCTTTCCCAAAAACATCACCCTGCACAAGCCACGCCTGGTCAAGCTGTCCGAACTCCTCGGCCATCCCGGTTTTCGCCTTCTCTATGGCGCTATGTTTATTGGTCTTGCTGCCGGTTTTGCCGTCAATGCCAACCTTAAAGAACTCTTTCAGGGGGGAGAAAATCCTGTACAGATCGGCATAACCGGCGTTTCGCTTTTTGCTCTGGCCAATGCCGCCGGCCGTATCGCCTGGGGCATGGTGTTCGACCGGGTGCAATCATCAACCGCCATTCAGGCCAATTTATTTTTTCAGGCCCTGGTCCTGCTGGCCGCTCCGGTCATGCTGCAGTCAGTTGTCGGTTTCTGGTGTTTTGCTCTTTTTACCGGCTTCAACTACGGCGGAGTACTGGTCCTCTATGTATCGTCCGCCTCGCGCTGTTGGGGAGCTGAAAGAGTCAGTCACATCTACGGCTGGCTGTTTTCCAGCAACATCGCCGCTTCTTTTTCACCGATTATGGCCGGCCTGGTTTTCGATTCCTTCCACAGCTTCACCCCGGCCTTGTTTGGACTGGCCGGCTTACTGCTTGTCTGTGCCGTTCTCGTGCAACGGAAAGGCCACCTGGTAAATTTTGACACGACCTCGGAGAACGATTGATTCCAGGATCTCCGTATAAAAACTGTCTTGCGCTTACTGCATGTACTTTTTTGTATTTACAAAAGCAGAGGTTGTGTCTTTCTCAGTTCAGCGAGAGCATAGTGCCGGTCACGCCAGAGAATGCCGTCGTTTTTAATGGTCACAAAGACCGATTTCAGGATGATATAACATGATAAATAGGGGGTAATTAAAGCTCCAGGCAAATACCACTCAGGTAAGCCCTGGACCAGCAGACCTTTGTAGAAAGTGGCAAGACGAATCCCCAGCGTCAAGAGACAAACTGCCTGGACAGTCGTATCACCCAACAGCAGACCCCACAACGGCCAGATACTCGGAATGATAATCGCCGCCAGAACAAGCGGGATGAGCAGGACGCGATAATGTACCACGGCAAAAACATTTTTTTCCAAACCGTGGCTCATCGCCCGGACGGAATCATACCACGGCACAACGACAAAATCGTCGGCGAGCAGACAGTCCTGGAAAAAGCCATGCTGCTTGATGAGCTTACCGAGCATCATATCATCAATGGGATGCATTTTAATGTCTTCATGCCCACCGATTTCCTGATACACCAATCTCTTCAGCATATTAAAGGCGCCTATTCCCATGAAACTGCGACTGGTGCTCTTTTTTACCGTCCAGGGCCTGAAGAGAAAGAGCAGCCCCATTCCCGCATCGAGAATCAGGCTGTTGAGCAACCAGCCACGCGTGACATTCTTGAAGCCCAGGGTAAGGTGATCCAGTCGATTGTCCTGCATATAGGCAACCGCCCGGGTTATCGTGGTCTTTTCCAGAACAACATCCGCATCGGTAAAAACCAGATATTCTCCCTTTGCCAGCGCCGCACCTTTTGTCAATGCGTGGCTCTTGCCCATCCAGCCCTCGGGCAGATCGACAATTTCAAGGATGGTCAGCCTGGGGAAACGGCTCTTGAGTCGCTTTAATATCGCCGGGGTATTATCGGTCGAACGGTCATTGACGACAATTATTTCCAGGTTCGTATACTCCTGAGACAACAGCGAAGCTAACGATTTTTCGATGTTTTCTTCCTCATTGCAGGCCGGCACAATGAGAGACACCAGTGGACCGGCTACGGGATTACCTGTCCCCATGTCGCCCAGTCGCCGCATTTTCTTCATTCCTCTCGCCAGGGTGATGGAAGAAATGATGATGGAACAACAGGCAATGAGTGATACAAGCAACAAAACTGACATATACGGTACCTCCCTGGTTGTTTTCAGGTAGTCATACTCTTTGAATTGTTACAGCCGATTTTCACAAAATTTTGCGGCAATAAACCTGGCAATAATCATCAGAGATGGTAAATAAAAGTGCTCGGCAATTCTTTCTCTCCCTATAGACAGCAGTGCCTTCAAACATTTGTGCCAACACGCGGCAAGGTCGCCCGATCAGCAGGAAAATTGATCTGAATTATATCATACGATAACATCTTTTCGTCGAACTAAGGCCCAAAAAAAATGCATACAAAAGATTACCGCGAGATTCCCTACAACTTCACATCGGCAGACGACAAACTGATTATCAAGCTCCTTTTCGGTTCCGAGGTCTGGGATGATCTGGAAGAACTGCGAAGCCAGCGAATCACCGGCAGATCGGCACGGCTGGTCATGCGCTTTATGGGCGATCTTTTTATCCTCAGACGCAACCCATTTCTCTACCAGGAGCTCATCGATTCACCGATCAGACGACAAAAGTTTTTCAAGACCGCCAAAGAAGATCTGACCATCATTGAAGAGGCGGCAAAAATAGTCCGGGTCGGTTCGCAACGGAGCGCCAAAGTGCTGCATCTGGTCAGCCTTTGCCACGATCGCCTCGGCGAACTGAAAAAAGAGATCACCGAGGTCTCCGGACAACGCAGCCAAATGCTGAAAAAGCTGGGGCCGATCATCGGCCATGAGAATATCCGCTTTGATCCCTTCACCCTTATCAGCCATGCAACGGACGCCACCGACTGGCGCCTTTTCCTTCCCCTGGCCGTCCTCAGACCATCCAGGGAGGAACAGCTTCCGGCGCTGATGCGAACTATCGGAGGACTAGGGCTAAAAATCATCCCCAGGGGAGGTGGTACCGGCCTGACCGGGGGGGCTGTCCCGCTGACCAATAACTGCGTCATTATCAACACCGAAAAAATGACCAGAATCCATACGATACAATACCAGAACGCGCCGCATCTTGGAGAGGGGGCAAAAATACCCGTTCTCAAGGCCGAGGCCGGGGTCGTCACCTCCAATGCCATGGCCCATGTGGCAGGCGAAAATCTTGTTTTCGCCACCGACCCGACCAGTGCCTGGGCGTCAACCATCGGCGGTAACATCGCCGAGAATGCCGGGGGAAAAACAGCGGTGCTCTGGGGCACGGCAATTGATAATATCCTCGCCTACACCATCGCCATGCCCGGGCAGGATCTGCTCACCGTGCAGCGCATCAACCATCCGATGCGCAAGATTCTGCCCGATGACACCCTGCATTTTCAGGTGGTCGACAGACAGAAGAAAGTTCTTCGCCAGGTCACCCTTGCCGGCACCGACATCCGCAAGAAGGGCTTGTGGAAAGACATCACCAATAAGGCTCTAAAAGGGCTACCCGGCTTCCAGAAGGAAGGAACCGACGGGGTGATCACCTCCGGCGAGTTCGTCCTGCACAAGGCCTATGAGAAGAAAATCACCTTTTGTCTCGAATTTTTCGGCGACGACATGGATGAGGCCAGCCGGGTCATCGTCAAGATCTCCGAGGAATTTTTCAATAACGGCCAGGAAGCCCTGATGGCTCTCGAGCATTTTGACGAGGAATATATCCGGGCCATCAAATATAAATTCAAGGCGGCCAGAAGCAGTCATCCGAAAGCCGTTCTGCTCATTGATATGGTTGGCCACACCACCGAGCAGGTGCTTAACGGCAAAAAACGTCTGGAAAAACTGCTCACCCCGTACAAAAACACCGAACTCTTCACCGCCCAGGATGCCGATGAGGCGGCCCGTTTCTGGCGCGATCGCAAGCGGCTCGGGGCGATCGCCGCCCGGACCAACGCCTTCAAGCTCAATGAAGATATTGTCCTGCCGCTCCCTGCCCTGGCCGAATTTGCCCGCTTTGTCGATGAATATAATACTGCCGAGGATCTCTCCAACAAAGAGCAGTGTATCCATTCGATCACCAAATATCTCGAGACCGCCGAACCCATTGAAGATCCCGACTGGCTTGAAGCAAAGATCCCTAAAGCCGAGGAACTGTGCGGTGAGACGCTTACAAAACTTGCTCTGCGTACCGTGGAGTCGGTACGGCACGAGACCTTGATCAAAAAACTGATGAGCGACCTGCTTGAGCTGTTCAGCGGCTATAAAAAGGTCAGTGCCAACATCGAAAAGATCCACCAGGAAATCCGCGCCAAAAGAATCATCATCGCCACGCATATGCATGCCGGCGACGGCAATATCCATGTGAACATACCGGTGTTTTCCAATGATCGCGAGATGATGAAGCGCGCGGAGAAAACCGCCGAGGATGTCATGGCCAAGGCGGTTGAACTCGGGGGCGTGGTCAGCGGTGAGCACGGCATCGGCATCACCAAGATGAAGTTTTTGGACGAAAAACGTCTTGCCGAATTACGGGCATACAGAAACGCGGTGGACCCGGAATCGATAATGAATCCGGGCATGCTCAACGACCCGGCGATTATCAAGAAGGTCTTCACCCCTTCCTTTAACCTGCTCGAACTGGAAGCGAGGATTCTGCAGTACGGTTCCCTGGCCAAGCTGTCGTCGATGATTTCCAAGTGCATCCGCTGCGGCAAATGCATGCCGGACTGTTGTGTCTACCATCCGGGGAGCAATATCTTTTTCCACCCAAGAAATAAAAACATGGTCATAGGTTCGCTGATCGAGGCCCTGCTCTACGATATGCAGCGCTCCCATCTACCGCGATTTAACCAGTTGAAAAATCTCGAGGAGATCGCCGACCACTGCACCATGTGCGGCAAATGTCTCAGCCCCTGTCCGGTTGACATCGACACCGCCGAAGTCTCGCTGCTGGAACGGGAGATCCTCAATGATCTCGGCTACAAACACACCGCCCCCGCCACACGGCTGTCCCTTCTTTACCTGCAAAACAGGGACAAAACGATCAACAAGGTCTTCCGAAAGGTGGTTCTGGAATGGGGCAGCTCGCTGCAGCGCCTTGGGGCAAAAGCCTTTAAAAAGGCCCCTCCGTCCATAACCGAGCAGGAATGGCGCCCTTTGAACATTCTGAAATCACCAATGGCCATAGCCTCCCCCACCACCCTCAGCGCCATGCTCCCGCAATGTTCGGAGCGTGAAGCCCTGATGATTCGCCCGGAGGGGGACATCAAGAAAACCGTGTTCTATTTTCCCGGCTGTGGCTCGGAACGTCTGTATGCCGATATAGGTATGGCCGCAATCTACCTGCTGCTGAAAAACAATATCCGGGTTGTTTTACCGCCGCCCTCGCTCTGTTGCGGCTTTCCGGCCAAAGTCAATGCCAAGAAAAAAATGGCCGGGCAAATTGCGCTGCGCGATACGATCATCCTCAGCCAGATCAGAGAGATGCTTGGCCATATGGTCTTCGATGCCTTTTTGATCAGCTGCGGTACCTGTCGAGAGGCTCTGCAGGAAATGGGATGCGCGGAAATTTACGATTGCGATATTGAAGATATTTCCCAATTCGTCCTGGAAAATTCCAGCCGGGACTACGGTACGAAAAAGTCAGAACCGGTGCTCTACCATACCCCTTGTCACGACTCCTTTGCCGGCGAAGGCGTCGGCCTGCTCAGCAGATTTTACACCAAGGTACAAAAAGTGCCCAACTGCTGTTCCGAGGCAGGCACCCTGGCCATCTCCAGACCGGACATTGCCAATGCCATGCTGCAGCGCAAACGGGAATCGATTGAAAACATCAAAGGTGGCGAGGAAACGAAAATCATCGCCACCAATTGTCCATCCTGCCTCTCCGGCCTTGGCCGTAATCGGGATCTGGGTATTGTGCCGCAACATATGGCCGTTCTTCTGGCCGAAAACTTTGGCGGGCAAGACTGGATGGAGGAATTTGGTGGGCTGACTGCGGCGACAGAAAAGGTGACGTTTTAAAGAAAAATAGGCCGGCAAAAGGGATGCATCCCATTTGCCGGCCCACCTTGCAGAATCAGCGCCACTATCAGGTTACAATTTTTTCATAATATTTCTTCAGATCGTTATTCAAAAAACTCTGAATTCTCGATAGACTTCTACCATACCCAGCCCACAGATCACTGACCGATAGACCCTGCAGATTCTCTTTGATCTTGGCTTCCATCTTCCGCCAGAGATTTTTCCTATAATCGGTATCAAGACTGACCAGATCTTCCCCATTAATCATGGCGTTTTTCCGCTGCCGCCTAAAGGCGATCTTACTGAAGGCAAGAGAACCAATAACCAGCGTAAAAGCAGCAAGTATGCTGGGAACAATCAAATTAGCCAGAGAAAACTGGCTGTTCCTGATAGAGGTAATAAGGGTATTTTCCGGAAGAGAAAATATGGAGTTCAGCACCACATCGCCAAAAAGGAATAGGACTATGGCAACACCAAGGGTAATTCTGGTATATTTCCAAAACACCTTGCTGGCCCGAGAGAGAAATTCGTTGACCGCCTCGGCGACGATCTGCAGTTCATTCACCTGGCGGTCGATATCCTCGAGGATATGATTGATGCGAAATCCCGGTGCCCTTTTGATCTTCTCGATCAGTTCATCGCGTTCCTGTGGCCAGCCTTCCGCCACGGTTGCCGGATCGACGACCGACGGGGAGTAGGTGAGATAAATATGCGGAATATCTTTACGCCCGGTCATCTGGGACATATTCCAGCAGAGCGTTCCATAGGAGCGGGTGAAATCACTCAGGTGATCACACTCGTCAATTCTGCTCATGACGAAGACGATTCGGTGCTCGCCCGATTTCTCCGGCAGGGTGTTACGAATTGTATCGTAGGATTCCTTGATGGTCCCGGCCTTGTGTGAATCAAACATGAGGACGATGAGGTCGGCTATCTTGGCAAACTCGCCGAGCACTTTCATATAATCGTAGCCACGATCATTTTCACTGGTGGCGTCAATCATGCCCGGGCTGTCGATGATGGCCATATCTTCCAGCATCGGGCATGCGACCTGCTTCATGCAGATATGGGAAATCAGCTTCTCACCGAATCCTTTAAAATGCTGAAAAGGAAGATTCTCGTTGTTGACGAGCCGGGAACCCGGCGTTTCCACATTTTCAAATCCGGAATCGCTGGTAATGATGGTAAAGGAGTCATCCGTCGGCGCCTGGCCGGTGCGCTGAAGATTATGCCCGACAAGCTCATTGATGAGCGTTGATTTCCCCGATGAATAGTTGCCGATGATGAGGACAATCGGCTTCCATTTCAAGGCTGCATCAATGCCGCCAAAGTCCATTTTATAGCGGGCAAACAGCGTTTCGAGTTTTTTCTTCACCTTTGTCTGTAATTGTTTTTGCAGTTCTTTTTCGTTCATCGCATAACCCAGTTGTTATTTAATCTGACAAGCACAATTTATGTAGTGGTTTCACACTGTACCCGAACTGTCAAAAACTCTCGAACATTTATTGCCTTATTTGTCAAAAAATGAGTGGTAATTGCAATTCGCCAATTTACAGTTTTTCCTTCACAGCTCATTTTGCATTTAAATATAAAGTTTTTCAACCGCCAGACTATTGACCACGAGTTTTATTGCCGCAATAATAAATTACAATTTACAAAACCAACATTGCTTTTTTCTGAGATTGTAGTTGTATCCCCAAACAAGATGATCAGTATCTAGCCCGCATTGTAAATTGGCGGGCATTTTGTTTTCTACCGACAGACTTATAAATATCACCATGACTAAACGAGTTGCTATTACCGGCTTTTCTTACAGATTCCCCAGTACAACGACAAGCCGATATTGGCAAGACCTGCTCGATGGCCGTGACCTGGTGACAGAAGTCGACCCGGATCGCTGGTCGAAAGAAGCCTTTCTCCACCCGAACAAAAAACACCCGGGAACCAGCTATACTTTCGCCGCGGGATCCATCGGAGACATCTCTACCTTCGATGCCGGTTTTTTTGGCATTTCCCCCCGAGAAGCAGCCCAGATGGACCCGCAGCAGCGGTTATTGCTCGAAATGAGCTGGGAAGCTCTGGAAAATTCCGGGATAAAGCCATCATCTCTTTGCGGCAGCAAATGTGGTGTTTTTATCGGCATTGCCAGTGCCGACTACTCTTACCGAATAGCCGAGGACCTCGCCTCCATTGACTCGTCGGTTGCCACGGGGAACACAGCCAGCATCGCCGCCAATCGCATATCCTATATTTTTGATTTATGCGGTCCCAGCATGGCAATCGACACCGCCTGCTCTTCTTCCATGGTTGCCTTCCACCAGGCATGCCGCTCAATCCTCTCCGGAGAAAGTATCCAATCTTTTGCCGGCGGGATCAGTCTACATCTGCACCCCTATGGTTTCCTAACTTTTTCCAAGGCGTCCATGCTCTCTCCTCGCGGGAAATGCAGTGTTTTCGACTCTGCCGGCGATGGTTATGTACGGTCCGAAGGCGGGGGCGTTTTTTTTCTTAAGGATTACGACCAGGCGCTGGCCGACGGCAATCAAATTCTCGCTGTTGTCGCCAATTCTTCCATTAATATGGATGGTCGAAAATCCGGTCTGACGGTACCCAATGCAAAAATGCAAGCGGCTTTACTGAAGCAGACCTACCTGCAGGCCGGCATCGATCCAAAGGAAATCGACTACCTCGAAGCCCATGGCACCGGCACCGCCGTTGGGGATCCGATTGAAGCCCTGGCGATCGGCAATGCACTTGGACAACATCGCGCCGCCGATAACCCGCTGCTTATAGGCTCGGTTAAAAGTAACATCGGGCACCTCGAGACGGCCTCCGGAGTAGCAGGGTTGGTAAAAGCTCTCTATTGCATCCAGCACCGGATGGTGCCGGCAACCATCGGTTTTGAAACACCCAATCCTCTTATTAAATTTAATGAATTAAATATCGAGGTTGTTTCAAAAAACAGGCCCCTTAAAAAAGACGGCAAGCTCATAATCGGCATCAATTCCTTTGGCTTTGGGGGAGCAAACGCTCACGTCATTCTGGAAAGTCACGAACAACCGACAGCAAAGACACCTGAACCACTCAGGGATGCTCTTCTGCCGATCATTCTCTCAGCAAGAGACAATGTTGCTTTGAAAGCAGCAGCGGGCGAGTTTGCCGTTTTCCTGGAAAATCAGCACCAGTCTGCCTTCTACGACATCGCCTACAACGCCGCATTCCGACGCGATAGTCACGATTATCGGGTAATGATTTACGGCTCAACGATAAAAACCATTGCCACACATCTGCTCAATTACGCAAACGATACAGTAGAGAACGACCTTCTGGAAACCGGAGTTGCCCTCAAAAAGCCTCTTGGCCCTGCGTTTATTTATTCGGGCAATGGCTCGCAATGGCAGGGCATGGGCAGGCAACTCCTGGCCGAGGAGCCGCTTTTCCGCAAAGCAATCCGCGAAGTCGATGTCCTTTTTCGTCGTCATAAAGATTTCTCGCTGGAAGACGAACTGGTCGGAAAAAACGGCGATGGGCGTTATGAGTATACGGAAATAGCACAACCTGCTTTATTCGCTGTGCAGATCGGCATCACGCAAATGCTGCGACATAGGGGTCTTAACCCTCTGGCGGTGGCAGGACACAGCGTGGGTGAAGTGGCTGCGGCGTGGGCCTCGGGCGCACTAACTCTTGAGGATGCGGTTGAGGTGATCTACCACCGCAGCCGACTGCAGGGAACGACCAAAGGTAAAGGGGGAATGACAGCCGTTGGCTTAAGTGAGAAGGCCGCGGTGCAGCTGCTCCTCGAGCTGGGGCTTTGGCCGACACTGACCATTGCCGGGATCAATAGTTCCCATGGAGTAACCATCGCCGGTAGCTCTGCCTTGCTGACACAATTGGAAACCGCCCTGCACGATCGAAAAATCTATCAAAAACGGCTGGATATAGACTATGCCTTTCATAGTCAAGCCATGAATGAGATCGAAACAAGTGTCAAACAGGCACTGGCAAAGATTCAACCCAGCAAAACTCGCCTGCCTTTTTATTCGGGCGTCACCGGAAACCTGCTGGATGGGCGGGAACTGAACGGCGAATACTGGTGGAATAATATCCGTAAGCCGGTACTTTTTGAACAGGCAACCAAGAACATTCTAGCCGACGGCACGAACATTTTCGTCGAAGTCGGCCCTCATCCGGTATTACGCAGTTATATCAATTCCTGCCTGAAAGATACAAAGACAGAAGGGCGCATCCTTGCCACAGCCTCCCATGACAACAATTCCCCCGAGCGCGTCTGGCGGGCATGCAGCCAGGTAATCATCGCCGGGGCAGGCATCGACTGGAAGGATGTTTTTTCGTCGCCCGGCCAATTTCTGCAACTGCCGAACTATCCGTGGCAACGCGAGCGTCACTGGCACCCGGCAACCCCGGAATCCACCGGTGTACTTGATCAAGGCAAGGCACATCCCCTGCTGGGCTATCCTCTCAAACAGCACGAACTTACCTGGGAAAATCAGCTCGACGGAACACTCTTTCCTACCCTGGCCGATCATGTCGTCGGAGATGCCATGGTGTTTCCAGGTACGGCCTTTGCCGAACTTGCCCTGGCAGCCGCTCTGGCATGGCGTCCCGGCGACCTGGCCGAGATTGAGGGCCTCGAAATTCGCTCGCCACTGCTCCTCGACAAAGATCAGTCCAAGCTCATCAGGTTGAGCATCGAAGCCCGGGACGGCAGCGTGACCATCAAAGGAAGAGACTATTGCGGCACGGAACCCTGGACACTGCACGCCGTTGCGCGCATACTGCACGAGCCTAATGATATTGCACTGCGGCACAAATGTTCTGTATTACCCACCCGCCATGCCGATTTTACCGGCGCCGGACATAATATACTTACCCAAAAAGTCGGCCTTACCTATGGTCCGGCCTTTCAGTGCATTGATTACGGGTGGGTAGTTCAGGACACCGAAGGTTCAAAAAACTCAGCATTAGCTTTGTTCAAGATACCGGAAAGCATAGAAAGCGAACTGGAAGCCTGCCACCTGCATCCGGCTCTGCTCGATTGCACCTTCCAGTTGATTATCCAGTTGTTAAAAGAGGATATCGGCATTCACCAGGGTGTAGCCTTTGTTCCCATCAGGATGGGACGAATATCCTTTCGCAAAAGCAACGCCGCGCCCGCTTTCGCCCGTGCTACCCTTTTGCGTCACGGCCCACATTCCCTCACTGCGGAATTTACAGTTTATGACTTGAACGGCACAGCCATAGCCGCCGTCAAGGATGCCAGGTTTCGCAGTGTTCGCCTAGGCAAAAGTGACCGGGACCAGCTGCGCTTTCTCGATTACCAAGCAAGGCCGCAACCCCATGCTTTCTATCCCGAAAATACACCGATTATTCCTTTTAAAAGCGTTCGATCCGCTTTTGTCGAGTTGACAACATCGGCCGCCATCAAAGGTTCCCATCGCCGCTACTCGGAAGAAGTCGATCCCCTGCTGGATGTCCTCTGCAATCAATTTACGAGGGAGGCTCTGGAATATCTCTCGGCAGATGGCCAAAAACTCACTTCTCGCGACGTTAGCGACTGGCGCATCGCCAACCCAGAGATTGAGCCTTTCCTTGATCACCTGCTTTCTCTTGCCGAGAACGATCTGTCTATTTTAAGCAGCCCTGAAGGCTGGGTTATCCTGCCGAGCCATAATGAGCACGCATCAGCCCAGGACATCTGGAATAGTCTGATTAATGACTATCCCGATTATTTTGATATCGTCCATTCAGTTGGACGGGTCGGCATGCATCTCAAATCAATTCTCGATGGCAGTGGTAAACCGGCTCGGATCCTCCCGCAGGATATAACATCGGCGAAGCTGACAGGCCAGGTATTCGGCGCCGTCGGCAGGCAAAAAATCGGCCAGGCCCTGCGCGACCTGATTGTCCAGGGCTTAAAGCAACTGCCCGAAGGTCGACGCCTGGGCATTATTGAAATCCGCGAGGGAGCCCCTTCCTATGCGATGGATGCGGCCGCCGCTATGGATTTGAACTGCTGTGATTATATTTTCGCCTGCACATCACCCGAAACCCTGGAGGCCACAGCTCAGCTGAAAGAACATTTCCCCTCTCTCGACACCCGCCTCATCGTCGCCGAGTCGGAACAAGCCGATGAACCACCTGTCTGCCAGATCGCCATTGTTACACTCGATTTCACTCCCCCGGAGGAAACAATGCGTTCACTGCAGTATGCCCACAGCTGCCTTACTCCCGGCGGCTCGCTTATCGTTATCGGACAGCACCCGTCGCAATGGGGTGACTTTGTCTTTGGCGCGGAGCGTAACCACTGGTCTCAGTCGGAAAACCATACCTGGCTGTCAAATCAATGCACGGCATTGTTCTGGAAAGAGCAACTGCAACATCTGTTTTCTTCGGGTATCGATCTTCTGGAGCTCTCCCCGGATACCCTCTCCGGCCCCTACCTGCTGCTTGCTCACCAGGCAGAAGGTGCATTCCCGACAGTCCCATCCCGCAAAAGACCGCCCCGCAGCTGGGTCCTGCTGGCGGACCAGGACGGCTTTTCAGCACAATTAAGTGATATACTGACAACAATGCTCCAGACAAGAGGTGATATGGTCGTACAGACCTGCCTCGACGACACGGCCTCCCTCAGCTCTTTGCTGCTAGATACAACCGCCAGCTACGGCCAGCTCGACGGCATCGTCTATCTGGCCGGGCTCCGTCCCCAGAATGCCGACATCGAGGCTCAAAGCATTCTCGAGCAGCAGGTGATCCGGTGCGCCACCGCAACAAGTATTATACAAGCCTGTGAAACAACAGAGACGGACACCACCTGCTGGCTGGTCACGACGAACGTCGCCACCGATCTACTCCCCCATCGCAGCACCGCAAAAAACAGGGAAAAAGTCATCATTCCTGTCGACGCCGCGCTCTGGGGTTTCGGTCGAACCCTGATCAACGAGGCGTCCAACTACACTGTTCGCCTGGTCGATCTGGAAGGCCCCTTGTCGCTCGAAACCATCGCCACGGCTCTGGACAGAGAATTCGAACAACCGGATGACGAGCAGGAAATCTTTTTTACCGCCCAGGGAAAACGCTTTGCCCCCCGCCTGGGACTCGTGCCGCAACTGGAGGAAAAGAAGAATCAATCAAAGGAAATCGCCCAGCCGGTATTTTCCCTTGGCTTTCAACTTCCCGGTCAACTGCGCAATCTGCGTTGGGAGGTCCAGCCGAATCATGCACCCGCCGGCGATGAAATAGAGGTCGACGTGCATGCCACCGGTCTCAATTTCCGTGACATCATGTACACCCTTGGTTTGCTCCCCGATGAAGCCATTGAAAATGGTTTTACCGGCCCAACCCTGGGACTCGAATTTTCCGGGACCGTCAAAAGCGTCGGTAACATGGCACACACCTTTAAACCGGGCGATAAGGTCGTCGGCTTCGGTCCTTCCAGTTTCAGCAACAGGGTAATCACCAAAGCCACTGCCATCTCGCACATCCCACAGGATATCTCCTTTGAGGCTGCAGCCACCATTCCCAGCACCTTTTTTACCGCCTATTACGCCCTGCATTATCTAGCTCGACTGCAACCGGGAGAAAAGGTGCTCATCCACGGTGCCGCCGGCGGCGTAGGCATTGCCGCCATCCAGCTGGCCAAATGGATCGGCGCGGAAATTTACGTCACCGCCGGCTCGGAGGAAAAACAGGACTTTTTGCGCCTGCTTGGTGTCGAAAACATCTTCCATTCCCGCTCGCTTTCTTTTGCCGATGAAATACTGGCCCAAACAGACGGAAAAGGCGTGGACGTGGTGCTCAATTCTCTTGCCGGAGAAGCCATCAACAGTAATTTCCGGGTGCTGAAACCCTTCGGGCGTTTCCTGGAACTGGGTAAACGGGATTTCTACGAAAACACTAAAATCGGCCTGCGTCCTTTCAGAAATAACATAAGCTACTTCGGTATTGATGCCGACCAGCTGATGCAGTGCTGCCCCGAACTCACCCGCAGCCTGTTCGCCGAGGTTATGTCCCTGTTTAATGATGGTCTGCTCCATCCTCTGCCCTTCCATGTTTTCGAAGCCGAAGATATTGTCGATGCCTTTCGCTACATGCAGCAGGCACGGCAAATTGGCAAAATCGTCATCACTTATCGAAACGGCATCAGCAATGTCCACAGCCCAGAGCCAGCCAACCGGCAGCATCTGGAACTGAGAGCGGATGGTTCCTATCTGGTAACAGGAGGCCTGGGCGGCTTTGGTCTCAGGACCGCGGAATGGCTGGCCGACAAAGGTGCCCGCAACCTCGTTTTGATCAGTCGCAGCGGCCCGAGTTCCAGCGAAGCAAAGAGTGCCATTGCTCGACTCAAAAACCAGGGTGTCAAGGTTCACGCCGCCTCATGCGACGTTACTGACCGGAAGGCTCTTGCAGCACTTTTAACTCAAATAAACAAAACTCTGCCTCCCCTCAAAGGCATTGTTCATGCCGCAACGGTTATCAATGACGGGCTAATCCGCAATATGGACGCGGAACAGATTCGCAGCGTGCTCGAGCCCAAGGCATTAGGCGCATACTACCTGCATGAAATGACCCTTAATGCGCGCCTGGACTTCTTCGTCCTTTTCTCATCGGCCACCACTCTGTTCGGTAATCCCGGCCAGGGCAACTATGTTGCTGCCAATGCCTGTCTCGAGGCACTGGCTAAAAATCGCCGGGCTGCCGGGCTGGCCGCCACCTGCGTGCGCTGGGGAGCAATTGAGGATGTGGGATTTCTCGCTCGCAATGAAAAAATAAAAGATGCCCTGCAAAGCCGTATGGGCGGTTCGACAATCCACTCAACCATCGCCCTTGATATCCTCGAGGACCTACTCCTTGCCGACCGTTCCGGTCTGGGGGTCATGGAACTTGACTGGAATGCACTGTGCCGATTTCTGCCCAGTGCCGGCACCCCCAAGTTTAGCGATCTGGCCGGACATGCCGGAGACAGCCAGGGAAATGAGGGCGATGCTGATAGCATGCAACGCATGCTGGAGGAACTCTCGGACGCTGAACTGCTCTCCACAATTATCGAGCTCCTGCAAGGCGAAGTCGGAGAAATCCTGCAAATTGCCCCGGATAAGATCGACCCGACTCGCTCGATGTACGATATGGGCCTGGACTCTCTGATGGGGGTTGAACTGGTTGCTGCTCTCGAGTCCCGTTTTGGAACCAGGCTGCCGGTCATGGCCCTGAGCCAAAGCCCAACCATCGCCAGGCTGGCCGAGAAAATCATTGAACAACTGACCAGAAACGATAAAATGGATCCGGCAGTCGATGAAATGAATATGCTCACCCAGGCGAAAATACTGGCCGACCAGCACGGGACCGAGGTCTCCGACGAGTCCATGGCTAACTTGGTGGAGGATCTCCAGGCGGGAGACGCTGCCACAAAAAATCTGATCATTAATTAACATGGCAAGTAAAAAACTTCTTGGCATCACCTCACAGATAAAAGATAAACTCATCCAGCAGGCTTTTGACCGCAGGCTGCGACAGAATGATCGGCGAAGTACCGAAGCCGCCGCCCCGGCACGCTCACCCTTAGGTCGACCGGTCATTCCGGAGCATCACTACAATTTTCATCTCCATCCCGGCTATCAACAGATCCGTATCATCAACGACGGCGCCGCCCGGCTGGGTATCGGTAACCCTTTCTTCAAGCAGCATGAAGGAATTGCCGGTGCGACTAGCAGGATTAATGGACAGGAGTATATCAACTACGCCAGCTACAACTATCTCGGACTATCCGGTCATGCCGAAATCACTGCAGCCGCGAAAAAGGCCATCGACCTCTATGGTACCTCGGTTTCCGCCAGTCGGCTGGTGTCCGGGGAACGCCCTGTTCATCGACAACTGGAACAGGCTCTCGCCAAGGTCTACGGGGTGGACGACGCCATTATTTTTGTCAGCGGACATGCCACCAACGTTACCTCCATCGGCTATCTATTCGGCCCCAGGGACCTCATTCTTCACGATGAGCTGATCCATAACAGCATTCTGCAGGGAATAACGCTTTCGGGTGCCAAGCGCCTCTCCTTCCCCCACAACGACTGGGCTGCTCTGGATGCCATGCTGGAGAACCAGCGACATAATTTCGAACGGGTACTTGTCGTACTGGAAGGCATCTACAGCATGGACGGCGACTACCCGGATTTACCGCGCTTTGTTGAAATCAAGCACAAGCACAAGCTCTTCCTGATGATCGATGACGCCCACTCCCTCGGGGTGATGGGTAAAACCGGTCTGGGTATCCGGGAACACTTTGGCCTGCTCGGTAAAGAAGTAGATATCTGGATGGGCACCCTAAGCAAGACCCTGGCCGGTTGCGGCGGCTATATCGCCGGCGAGAAGGCACTTGTCGAGCATCTCAAGTTTCTCGCACCGGGTTTTCTTTACAGCGTGGGCATGCCGCCTCCTGTTGCCGCGGCATCGCTTGCCGCTCTGGAGGTACTGCAACGAGAACCGGCGCGAGTCACCATGCTCCAGGAACGGGGCCTATTCTTCCTGGAACAGGCTAAAGCGGCCGGCATAGATACCGGCACCAGCGCAGGTTTAGCCGTCATCCCGGCGATTACCGGCAGCTCCATCAAAGCTGCGCGCTTATCCGCCGCCTTGTTCAAACGCGGCATCAATGTCCAGCCGATTCTTTATCCGGCGGTACCGGAGAAGTCGGCACGGCTCAGGTTTTTCATCTCCTGTCAACATACCGAAGAGCAAATTCTGGAAACGGTAACGGCAGTGGCGAAAGAAAGCGAAAAGTTGTAAGCGTTGGCACCAGTGAAACCCACCACATCCTACTTCTTTTGCAGAAAGTCATCAGGCGAAATGCCAGCCTGTTTGAGAATGGCCCGGAGAGTGCCTTCCGGCATATCGCCGGGGTGGTTGGGTATTGTGGTGTATCTGTCGGACTGCTCATTATACCAGAGCTCATGACTACCGGCGGCCTGGCGGTCAAAAGCGAAGCCAAACGCCTTGAGTCGTTTGGCTATTTCTCGATAACGGAATCCAGATAGTCGTCCCACCTATGCGCCGATTACCAAGGCACAATCAAAGGAATCTCCAATGACAGGTAAGGTCAGGGTTTTCCGTCTCTCCGCTTGGGCTTCCAGTATTTTCCGAGCAACATCACGGGCAATTTCCATAGTCTCGGTTACTGTACGGCCCTGTGCCACCAATCCCGGAACATCCTCAGAGGTGGCGAGATAGAGGCCTTCCGGTAGTTTTTCCACGTGGATATTGATGATTTGTTCCATGATCCTTTTCTCCTATCCGGCTACATTTGCCGGTAAGTAGTCTTCCTGGGAAACAAGCTTCAAGAGAAGATGTCCATCCGCTGATTGCCGCGCTGATTTATATGGTTTGGAATATTGGGAACAACCACTCTTGCTATGCGTGCCATAGCTGGAAATTACCTTGACAACCTGTTGGTGTCAATAACTATGCATGGTGTCCCTAGAACTAAGCCCTGGGTCCCATGCGCCGCAATACCCCTGGGTCCCATGTGCCACATGGGATCCTCCTGCAT
>CAYPPR010000019.1:54894-67688 GCA_964412665.1 uncultured Desulfopila sp. | reverse complement strand
CCGGTAGAGCTGACCGGCCAGGGGCGCATGGTTGATTCTTCAAATGAAGAGCAGACAACCAGTCTCGCCATGGATGTTCATGATCTCGATCTTACGCTCTATGCCGGCTACCTGCCGTTCAACCTGCCCATGGAAATCACCAGGGGGGTCGCCAACGGTGCAGTCAATCTCTTGTTCGATCCCCAGGCCACCGGCACAGACAAGCTGTCCATGGTATTTCAGCTGCAACTCTCCGAGGCCGAACTGCTTCACAAAAAACAGGGAGTGACCATCGCCGTCCCGACTGCTCGACTGAACGGCACCCTGTACACCAACTCCAGGACAGTGCATTTTACGGAAATTGCCGTTAAAGACCCGGTCGTCAATTCCTTTGGCACATCGTTGCCGACAACAGGCCGGCAACCAGCAAAGCAGCAAGCAGTACAACAGGAAGGAGCGACCGTGCCTCCAGCTGCTGCTGCGGAGACCGGTACGCCATACACGCTGATGCTTGACCTGCTTGTTGTTGACAATGGAACGATGCGGCTGTTCACCGAAAAAAAATCCAGCCGCCCCACTTCCACCTGGAACGCCCTGCAGTTGAGCGTCAAAGACTACCGCTCCGCGCCTGGAAAACTCGGCACCCCGCGCCCTGGGCATAGCGGCTCCTTTATCCTCAGTGGCGAAAAGGTCGGTACCGCGACGCATTTTTCCTGGCAGGGTAATTTTTCTTCTCCAGAGAATATCAGCGGCAACCTCACTCTCATGCAGATGGATGGCCAGGATCTTTTCAAAACCGTCGCCCCGGCCCAGCCTTTTACATTGGAAGGCATCGCTGAGCTGCAAGGACAACTTGTCGTCTTTTTCCCTACAGAGCAGTCTTCGTCAATGCGTTATACACTCATTGATGCCGAGATGACTGTTGAAAATTTTGCCCTCATGGACAAAGAAAAAAACAGCGTGACCGCGCCACTCGTTACACTGGCTCCGGTCAACTTTGCCAAAGATTCGCTCAATTTCGGCAATGTGCAGTTGCAAAAAGCTGACGCACAATTCGGAAAAGGCCGTATTCCTGAATTTTTCACCTCGTTTGCCACCGGCGAATACCAGCTGCGGGGCATTGATTTTGATGGCCGGGTAACAATTACTTCTGATAAAAAATCCGGCCACCAGCTTAAGTTCACCGACGTTTCCTGCAAAGCCAACAAGCTCGACAGTGCAAAAAAAATATCGGACAATCTTTCTATTGCCGGTAAAACATCAACAGGAGGCCTTTTCAAGGCCCAGGGAAGTGTTGCCCTGGCGCCATTTTCCCTCACCATGAATACCGGATTCCGCGACCTGCCGGCAAAAAATATCCTCTCATTGTTCAGCACATCGCCTTTCCTGCACAACATTGAGGGCAATTTAAGCGCCAAGGGCCTGCTCACGCTCCCGTCTACCGGTTTTGTCGGCGAACTCCAGATGACCGATTTCATCAATAAAGGCGCCAAGGGGGCCTCTTTTTCCTGGAAAAAGGCCATTTTTCAGGATGTGAATTATACGGCCCGCCCCCTGCATCTGAGCATGTCTTCAACGAAGATTGACCACGCCCGTTTTGCCTGGCATCTTACCACGGACGACAACGGTCCAATGCACTCTCTCGCCGAGATTTTTAAAAAATATTTGCCGCAGGTCGACAGAAAAGCCGCCGATAAGGCAAAAGTTATCGTCTCTCCGATAGATATCCAGGAGATTTTTTTCACCAACAGCACAATACAGCTGCACGACCACCGGCTTTCACCAGAGTGGCAGGCTGAGGTAGTCGATTTTGCAGGAAAAATAGGCGACATTCACTCAACTTCCAGCTCCGGCAAGAATGTTTTCTCCTTTACCGGGAAACTTGACGACACGCCTTTTACCATCGATGGGACCATGGATGCCTTTGCCGAGCAAGACAATGGCTCGTTTCGTTTTTCCCTGGCAAAATCCCCCCTCGCCTCGTTCCATCAGCAGCTTACCGCACAGACAGATGTCGACACCGGCAACGGGGAGTTTGCCCTGACCCTCGATAGCCGGTGGCAGGAAGGGAAGTATCGAAGCTCCGGCACTATTGTTTTTACCGACGTGCAGCCGCTTGATGCCGCGTCCGACTCCGCCCTGCCCCTGGCGCTGCTCACCGGTGATGACAACACATTTCAGCTCGATTTTGACTATTCCAGGAGTCAACCGGTGGCGAAGACCACGCTTTTTGATGAAATCCTCAACTCCTTCCAGAAAGAGCTCATCAAAAGTGCTGTTTCGCCGTTGTTGCTGGCAACAGGCGATTTCACCGACCTTATCGGCAACGAATTCGTCGAATTCCAGCCCGGAGAATTTATGCTCACGGACAAGGGCCGGGAGGTACTCATACGCTACGGCGCCTTGCTGATTGCCCATCCACATGTCGGTCTTGTGCTGTCTGGCGGGGTTCACCCACTAATTGACCGTTCCGCCATGAAACAACGATTGACCACCATGGAGCAGCAGCGTGTGGAACTGGAAAACGAAAAACTCTTTGCGAAATGGCAGGAAAAAAAGACTCGTTATGAAAAAAATTTTGCCGAACAGCAAAAAAAGATGGCAACGGCCGGAAATATCCTCGAGCAGGATATTCCAGAGGATGTTCTCACCGGATTTACGCCGATCCAACCTGTACCGGTGGTAGTTGACGAGGCAATGCTGCTGGAACTGCGCCAAAAAAGAGTCAATATTCTCGCCGAGTACTTTACCAGCCAGGCGGCAGCGCAACCCGAGCGAATATCAATTGCCACACTTGATCACCTGCCTGAAAAACCTCAGAGCTCCGGTCCTGCCGTCACTATTGCTCTGACGGCAATCAATCCATGACAAAGAACAGCACCGTGCAGCGTCTATGGGGGAAGGTATGAGCATTCCTGTCGATTTTTTTATCGATACCGAATACCTGCGACCTCTGTTCGGCTGGCTGGCCGTGTTCTCTCTTTGCACCTTTGTCCTCAGCCTGGTCCTTATTCCTTTTGTTGTCGGAAGACTGTCATCGGATTGTTTTCTGCGGCTGCACCTCAACGATAAAGTAGTCCCTCCTGCCTCCGTCCTCTCGGTCATTGGTGTCATCCTCCGTCACGGATTAGGCATAATGCTTCTTTTGACCGGCATAGTCATGCTTTTCCTACCTGGTCAAGGATTGCTGACCATCCTGCTCGGTACTCTTCTCGTCTCCTTTCCCGGCAAACGCAAACTTATACGCAGTCTTGTTTTTCAGCCGAAAATACAGCACAGCCTGGACTGGCTGCGAAAAAAACGCGGCAAGCCGTCATTTAACTGGCCGCAACCGCCAGGCAAGGGCGCTGACCATTGATGGCTATAATTTTGGCGCAAACGGCTGATAGAGCGGGTCACCGATCATAATGATTTGCCAGGAGAGATACGGCAACGAGACAAGGTAGGATTCTCCCAGACTCATATACCCTTCCGCCAGGTGACTAAAAAACAGCTCGGGAAGAGGAAATCCCTGGACATAGGGTTCGTATACCGGACCAACGGTGGCTGCGACTCCTTTTTGCAGCATTTTTAGACACCAGAGCGGCCGACTGCTCTCTTTTAAACTTGCACACTCGGCACTGGCTATGTGATAACCGATCGCCCCCTGCTGCCAGGTAAAACTGTCAATATACTTGCCCAGAGAATACCATCCACAGTACAAGGCAGCTTCGGGACAGCTCTGCTTGGCAAAAAGCTCTTCCTGCGCATCAATAACAACCGGCATTCTTTTTTGCACCGCTGCGGCAGCGTTATGTATCGACTGATCGTAGAGTTTGTAGCCGGACAGATTATTTTTTTCGGCAGCAGCCGGCCAACGTGCATCAAAATAGGCCTTCCCCCGCAGTCCATTCTTTTCCGCCTGCAGGCTATCATTAATAATCCGATACACTGTTGCCGTATCAGGACCGTCAAGACGACAGACGAGACGCACCTGATCTTTTGTCAGCGAAAGGTCATCTTGTTGAAAACCTAAAAAATAGGGGTTTTTCACCCACCCATCCAGGGCATAATTACCTGCCTGTACCAGCGCCAGTTCTGAATCGACCGCCGCCCGCATGTTGGTATTTGGCAAGCTGTCTCTTTTGTCGGCTTGTTGTTTTTCATCCAGCGTTTCGCTTTCCTGGAGCTCTTGGATCTTGTCCAGATCCTCCCTGTCCGGCGCGGGAGGAGCAACTTTCAACGGGACGCCGTAGACGAGAACGATGGCCTCAATCCTGTTCTTTGTCTCTAACATTTTGAGGCTCTCGAGCACCTTTTTCTTGAGAGTATTATCGTACTCTTCTCTAGTCATGGTCTCACTCAGCGTAAGAGCCAGTGAGAGGAAATTGGCCCGGGGAATCGAGCGGCGCTCCATATAATAGTGGGCGAGATCAATACTCCCGGTCATTCTTCGGTTAGCCACTACCAGAATCTCTTCCGGTTCGAGGCTGAAACAAGGTTGTGCCGAGGATATTGCAAAGAGAATCAGAAAAGATCTAGCTATATTGAACCACCTTTGTTTATTCATTTTTTAATAAAACCATATAAAAAATCCGAAAAATAGAATTTTTTCGGATTTCTGGATTTTACTTCCTTTAAATTTTATGCATTATGTAATATAAATATCATAAGCAAACGACGAGTCTTTAGTACACAATGCCAAATCATCTTCCCCTAACCCTAATGAACGGGGTAGCTATCTTCTGGTACTTTTCCATGAAGGTACTCACCCGTTACTCTATTTCTTTGCTATGGAATGCTCAACAGACGACCTCAACCGAATCATCTCCAATCAAAAAAATCTTCTTGAAACTATACCGGCAATGGTCCTGCTGGTCAAAAATGGTTCCTCGATAGAATACATGAACCCCAGTGCCCGGAATTTTCTGGGTGATCTCTGCAAGCTCCCTGAAAACGCACCTCCTCAGCAGATAAAAACATGTTCCAAGTTTCTCGATTTAGTGACAAAGACGATTACAGACAAGCAAATCGGCGCCACTCTGGAAACCACCTTTTTTGAATCGCATTTAGAATACACACTTGCACCGTTCGACGGATACAAAGGGGAAGCCTTGTACTGGTTGTTCATGCGCGATCTCACAGACAACAAGAACCAACTAGCCGAACTCTCTCTTTTTCATAATAGTATTGAAACCATTCTGTCGCATAAAATCAATGAACTAAAAGAAAGTCAGATGATGCGGCGCAATTTAGCCAAAGAACTTAATTCGTTAAAACAACACCTGCAGGAACAACCCGCCGAAGGCAAGATGGTCGGCTCCAGCCGCGCCCTCAGAGAACTTCGAGACATGGTTTTTCAAGTGGCCAAATCCGACGCAACTATTCTCATAACCGGAGAATCTGGCACGGGTAAGGAACTTGTCGCTAACCTGATCAGAGAAAGCAGCAACCGAAACAATAAGCCCTTTCTGAAAATCAACTGCAATACGATTTCCGATTCTCTTTTGGAAAGTGATCTTTTCGGCCACGAAAAGGGGTCTTTTACCGGAGCCGACGGCAAAAGAATTGGTAAATTTGAAGTTGTTGACGGCGGAACTATTTTTCTTGACGAAATAGGCGATATCAGCCCACGCATGCAGGCTGCTCTGTTACGAGTTCTGCAAGACGGAGAATTAATCCGGGTTGGCGGAAATATGCCGATCAAAATCGACGTACGAGTCATCGCCGCCACCAATAGAGATCTCGCTTCGATGGTCCAGGATGGCAGCTTCCGGCTTGATCTGTTCTATCGTCTCAATATCATCAATATTTCCATACCTCCCCTGCGTGAACGTAAAGAAGACCTTATCGACCTCACGACGCATTTTATCAGAAGGTATCGCCAAGCCTTCAAAAAAGAAATAAATTTTCTCCCTCAATCAATTCTCGATCGTCTGGTGGAACATGATTGGCCGGGGAATATCCGCGAACTGGAAAATGTTATCCAACGTGCCGTCCTTATGGCAAAAAATAATCTTATTACGGAAAATGAGCTCTTTTTTGACATTCAGCCGGGCGACAAAAACCATACACCTTTCGATAACTATCTACAGCGATTGGATGGACATACCCTGAAAGAGATGGTCGCTAACATAGAAAAAGATATCATTGTGTATTCCCTGGAAAAAAACCGTGGCAATGTCGCTGAGACAGTCCAACAACTGGATATCGGCAAGACGGCGTTTTACGATAAGATGAAACGATACCAGATTTCGCCGAAAAACCACAAATAGCCCTTAGCAAACCTTAACGGACGAAAAGGCATATATATTGCATATTTTTTTATTGGAAATATTAAATTATTATTAGTTATTCATTGATAGCATTTCTTATGATTGAGAGACTGCATGTGACAACAAAAAAACGCAAGCGCACGGCAATATGTCCTTTTTGGTCAACCACATCAATGAAATGCGGCATAAGCAACGGTGGTCTTTTTATTCCTTTGGATGACCATGCAGAAACTTATTGCTACACTCTTCATTTCGGATCCTGCGACCAATACATATTTCATTCGGAAAACCAAATTTTACTGTCCGGTAATGTCCGGAAAACCGAAAATAATCGCCGCAAATATCCGCGTTTTAAAACTTCTCAGATTATCACACTGGTCAAAATTTCTGAATCCGGTGAAAGTTTGTCGTATTTTTCCCCCCGAGCCAATACCATCGATATGAGCCAAGGGGGGATGCGCATGACCACAGACACACAGCTGGCAGACAATGCACAGATCCAATTTTCTTTCGATGACTCTTTGCCGCAGATATTCAACGACATCACCGGTCAGGTAGAATGGTGCAATAAACAACTTGATGAACCGGGATACCAGGCTGGAATATCTTTTACCGAGCCCCATATCATAGAGGCGATCGGCAGCTATCTGGAACAACACCTGCAGTAAAACGTTATGTGACGGATACACTTCGTCACCTTCCCCACGGTGATTTAGCCGTAACTCCCCGTACAAAAAGCATCTCTTACACCTACCTGCTTCCACGATTCATTTTCTGCAAACAACCTTTCTGGCCGCTACAACCAAAAAAAGGACCGGGATGCCCATGATTGCCGTCACCATGAAAAATCGTTCATAACCGAACGTTGACACCATTGTCCCCGAGTATCCGCCGATCAACTTGGGAAAAAGTGTCATCATTGAGCTGAAAATGGCGTACTGCACGGCAGTAAAAGAAATATTGGTGAGACTTGAGAGAAAGGCGATAAAGGCTGTGGTGGCAATGCCGGCACTCAGATTATCGGCGCCGATGACCACGGTCAGCATCTGCACGTCCGCCCCGGTGCGGGCCAGGAGCATGAAGAGTAGATTGGTTGCCGCAGAAAGAAAGGCTCCCAGAAACAAAATCTTATTCACGCCAAATCTGACCGTCAGGATACCACCGAGAAATCCGCCCACCAGGATCATTGCCAAACCAAATGTTTTTGTCACACCGGCAATGACATTCTTACTAAAGCCCATATCCAGATAAAAGACATTGGAAACAACTCCTAAGACGATGTCGGACAGACGATAGAAACCAATAAGGACCAGAAGCAGCAGGGCCGTTTTTCCGCCATAGCGGAAGAAAAAATCTTTTATCGGTTCGAGATAGGTCTGGTGCACCATTTCTCTATTCACCAGCCCGCCAAAAAGCATAATTTTGGCGACAATCGCCGCAATACCGACCGCCAGCACAAACCGTGACAATTCGACCAGAAAAGAATTTATTTCTCCTCCCTGGAAGAAAAACCGCGGCAAAACTCCCTCCATCTCGACCAACACATATCCGGAAAAAAAGAAGGTCAGGGCAAAGGCCAGGGCGCTGAAAACAAAAAAAGAGAGAAAGCGACCGTAGTCGACAACCGAATATGTGTAATGCGATACCCGACGACTGATCTCCGGTTCACGAATAAGGAGCGTCGTGGCCACCCCGCAGCCCATCACGGCGGCCATGGCCATATAGGTCATTTTCCAGGCCGCGTAATCATATGCCTCGGTCGTCGTACCCAAATACCCGGCGAGGAAGAGTGATCCGGCGCCGGCCACCAGCATACCGACCCGGTATCCGGCAATATACAGCGCGGCAAGCATGGCCTGCAGCGACTCTTCGGCGGATTCTATTCGGTAGGCATCGATAACTATATCCTGCGTAGCCGAAGAAAACCCCAGCATCACCGCGGCAAAGGCCATGATCGTCAGGTTGTGTCGGCTATCGGCCGGATCGACCAGGGCCATGCCGACAATTGCCGTTATGATAAGCAGCTGGGCGACCAGCAGCCAGGCCCTTCTTCTGCCGAGTATTCGCGTCAGGCCGGGCAACGGCAGGAGATCGACCAGGGGAGCCCAGAGAAATTTAAAAGAATAGCCGAGGGCGGCCCAACTGAAAAAAGTCACCGCGGACCTGGCCACGCCCGCTTCACGCAGCCATACCGACAGGGTGGAAAAAATCAGCAGAATTGGTAAACCGGCGGAAAAGCCAAGGAAAAGCATGGCAATCGCCTGTGGTCGCAGCCAGGCCAGCCAGGTATCTCTCCAGGACCGTTTTACTATTACTTCTTGGCTCATTATTGTCTTTTCCTCATAATAAGATTATGGTATTTGACCAGAAACGTTACATAATCACTTCAGGTCACAGACCATCATCACCTGCGATGTACTTAATACAAGATACCTGAACTGTCTACAACCAGTTCCCTTGACAATGACTATACAAATATACAATACCCTCTCAGGAAAAAAAGAAGCTTTGCAGACGCTGGAACCAGGACATGTAAAACTCTATGTCTGCGGCATTACCTCGTATGATTATTGCCATATCGGCCATGCCCGTTCGGCTCTGGCCTTTGACATGATTGTCCGCTACCTGAGATACCGGAATTACAAAGTGACGTTTGTTCGCAATTTCACTGATATTGACGACAAAATCATTGCCCGTGCCAAGGAACAGCATACAACATCGGAAGAATTGGCCAACCGTTTCATCAATGAATTTTATACCGATATGGATGCGCTGGGCGTTGATCGCCCCGATATTGAGCCGAAAGCGACGGAACATATCCAGGAGATGACCGATATCATCAGCGAACTGATTGATAAAGGTATGGCCTACCAGGCGGGCAATGATGTTTATTATATAGTCGATAGTTTTCCCGAATACGGCAAGCTCTCCAAAAGAAACATCGAGGATATGAAGGCGGGATCGCGTATTTCGGTAAACGAACAAAAACACCATCCCATGGACTTCGTGCTCTGGAAGGGCTCAAAACCCGGCGAACCGACCTGGGACAGCCCCTGGGGTCCCGGCCGCCCCGGCTGGCACATTGAATGTTCGGCGATGAGCCGAAAATACCTCGGCGAAACCTTCGACATCCATGGAGGCGGGCAGGACCTCATTTTCCCGCATCATGAGAATGAAATCGCCCAGAGCGAGGGGGCCAACGGCAAACCCTTCGTCAAAACCTGGATCCATCATGGTTTTGTCACCATCCGTGATGAAAAGATGTCCAAATCGCTGGGTAATTTTCTGACCATTCGAGATATCCTCGCCCACTATCATCCGGAGATACTTCGTTTTTTTATCTTTTCCACCCATTATCGCAATCCACTGGATTTTTCCGAAACCGCTATGCGGGATGCTACCGCCGGATTGGAAAGACTCTACGAATGTGTCGCCGCTGTCGACGCCCTTGATGCCGGCAGCGGTGCTCGTCAGGCTGCGAGCATTCTTTCCACCAAGGACATTAAAAAGATAGGTGGACTGGAAAAACGATTTCAAGAGGCCATGGATAACGATTTCAACACCGCCCAGGCCCAGGGTGTTTTCTTTGATACGGTGAAGACGATTAATCGTCTGCAAGGGAAAATTACCCCGGCATCGGCTACGGCAGACATTGACGTTCTAAAAAACGGTATAGCGACCCTAAAAAAACTGGCGGCTATCATGGGCTTATTACGCGAGAATGCACAACAGTTCCTTGCCGCCAGAAAAGAGAGACTGATTGCTGATTCGGATATTGATCCGGTTGCCGTTGAAGCACTTATCGCCGAGCGTTATCAGTGCCGGCTTGATAAAAACTGGGCAAGAAGTGATGAGATCAGGGACGAACTGCTTGCGCAAAAAATTGAGCTGCATGATGGTCCCGACGGCACAACCTGGTCAGTTAAAGACAGCTGATTTTTTACGACGCCATCAACTTTTGGTCAATTCAAAAGAAGGAGACGATCATGAGACTACCCGCTGTTGCCGACCGTTTCTATCCTGGATCCCCAAAGACGCTTTCCCAAACCATAACCGAGCTTTTTCCTGCGCCGGAGACTGTCACAAAAACCAAAGCTCTGGCTCTTGTCTCACCCCATGCCGGCTATGTCTACTCAGGCGCTCTTGCCGCGGAAACATTTTTCGCCGCCGAAATTCCGGAAACTGTTATCATTCTCGGCCCGAATCACCACGGACAGGGGGCGCCGGTCTCGCTTTCGATGGACACCTGGGATATGCCGCTTGGCAGTGTCCCGGTAGATACGACAATAGCCGAGCAGCTTCTGAAATATTCGAAGCAGGTGAAAATTGACGAAAAAGCTCATAAATTTGAGCATTCTCTAGAGGTCCAGGTACCGTTTCTGCAAATGCTGCAAAAAAACCTGCGTATCGTACCGTTAGTACTTGCCCAACTCTCCTATGCCCTCTGCGAAGAAGTGGCCGCAGCTCTGGCCAAAACCATCAAAGGCAGCAAGCAAGACTTGCTCATCGTCGCCTCCAGCGATATGAGTCATTACGAACCCAGACGGATTGCCGAACGAAAGGACAAATCGGCCTTGCACTGTATCGAGCAAATGGACCCTCACGGATTGTACCACACGGTCCTCGACAACCGTATATCCATGTGTGGCTTCATCCCCGTGACCATTGCCCTGCTTACGGCGAAAGCCTGTGGTGCCACACAGGCAAAACTGATCGGCTATACCGATTCCGGATATGTCTCAGGAGATACCGGCCAGGTAGTCGGCTATGCCGGTATCCTGATCAGCTGAAATTTTCTTGACAGTTCTGCGGAAATCTTTTATAAACTCGCCACACTGCATCAGATGCTGGGGGATGGTCTAATGGTAAGGCAGCGGACTCTGACTCCGCTTATCAAGGTTCGAGCCCTTGTCCCCCAGCCATTGAAATTACAGCACTTATTGACTAAATGTCGGTAGGTGCTTTTTTGTTTTTGTGGTCAAAAACAGAACGTATATACCCATCCACATCAAATTTACGCCGACAACCGGCTTCATTCATATACCGAATCTTTCCGAATACGGCGCGTTCACGCCATGCCCGGTCGTGTACGCCGCCGATAGACCAGGCGATACCGGCATAACCATTGGCATCACGGCCGTCCAGCGAGTAACGGTCATTAAGAGTTATGGCATACTGCTGGGCAGTTTCCGGATCAGGCGTCCACTCGAGAATTTTTTTGGCCCAGTACATTCGCAGGTAACCATGGAGCTTACCGCTCTGGACGAGATCCTGCTGGCAGGCGTTCCAGAGTTTTTCATGGGTTTGCCCCGCCTCGAATTCGGACAATGAATAGAGATGCTCTCTTTTGTCATTGCGGTGTTCGTCGTGGGTTTTTCGTGCCCACTCGGGAAAGCCGGCGAAACTGTCGTATGTCGGTTCATAGTAACAATAATTATCGGAAAGCTCGCGGCGAACCACGAGTTCTTCAAGATAGGGTTCTTTTACATCCACCGACAGTTCGGCTTGCGACACCAGCCAGGCCAGCCTCTGGGGGGAGAGCTGACCAAAATGGAGATAGGGCGAAAGTCCCGATTGACCATCCACGCATGGATTATTCCGGCTGCTTGCATAATCCCGCAGTTTATCATGCAAAAAATTTTCAGCCGCGCTCTTTGCGGCCGTCTCACCGGGCGGCAGCCGACAGGCCCCCTTGGGCGACTGCTTCATCAACTTTTCCATACATTTTCCCGCATTAACGGCAGAAGAATCGGTATGATGCCCATAAGGATGGTATTGCACGGCGGGGATATCGGATAAATAGTCCGCCAGGAGTCGGTTTATTTTTGGACGAAGCGTATAGGCTGCGTACTCTTTTTTTGGAGAAACGGTCCAGGCGGGAATAATGTTGTGCGTGTCGACCTCATAGAACGGCATCGGCAGACTGCCGCCAAGCTGTTTTTTCCACTGCTGTTTTATTCGTAACGGATCGAAATCACAAACAAGAGCATGGGCGTCGATCTGTCGTAAAAAATCCGGCAGTATGTCGACCGGGCTCTGTTCGAGCAGACGAAATCCGATATTTAACAGCCTGAGTTTTTCCGGCAATTCCTCTAGCCCCTCAAGCATGAACTGGTAATGTGGCCTGGTTGCGCCTGGGTAGTCGGCAATCAGGCAGAAGACAACAAGTACGCCTTTTCGGCGCACCAGCGCTTCCTGCTGGGCCCAGAGAAGAGCCCAGTTGTCAGCAATTCGCTGATCACGAGACATCCAGTACACCACAGGGCCCGCACCGCGTCGCCCTTGCTTCAGCCGTCGGCTTCTTCGTTCAATATCAATATTTCGTCTATTCATGCCTATCCTCTATCGTTTATTTCACCTTGATGCTCCAACCATCTATGCTTAACTAATAACAATTGCTAGCTAAACACCAGAGAAGATGTACAATATATAAATAAAATACGGTGATTCATATTGACAGCGTATTATTATCATCTCTTACCAGCACGTTGAACCTCTACAATCATGACTGATACTATGAATAAAAGAACTGTCCTGGTGACCGGCGCGACCGGTTATATC
>CAYPPR010000019.1:0-54884 GCA_964412665.1 uncultured Desulfopila sp. | reverse complement strand
ATCGGTCGACGCTTGACCCACCGCCTTCTGGAGACTTCAGCCTTTACGGTTCGATTATTGGTGCGCAACAGAAACAAAGTTCAGATTTCAATTGCCGACCAGGTCGATATTCGAGAGGGCTCGACCTTTGACAAAGAGTCTCTTAACGCGGCACTTGTCGGTGTTGACACGGCATTTTATCTGATCCATTCCATGGGTTCCACAGAGGATTACCAAAACCTGGATCGAGTCAGTGCCGAGAATTTTCGAGATGCCTGTATCGAGGCCGGCGTGCGGAGAATTATCTACCTCGGAGGTCTCGGTGTGCGCGAGAGCGCCAGCAAACACCTGTTGAGCCGTATCGAGACCGGGGAAATTCTTTCGGCTCAACCGGAACATATTGAAACTATCTGGATACGCGCCGGCGTGATTATCGGCTCCGGCAGTTCCAGTTTTGAAATCATTCGTAATCTTTGCCAGAAGCTGCCGGCGATGATAACTCCCCGCTGGGTGCGCAGCCAGACACAGGCAATCGGTATTGAAGACGTCCTTTCCTATCTGGAAGCATCAGTTGAACTTGCACACCGAGGTAACCTGGTCGTCGATATCGGCGGCGAAAAGCTCAGCTTTCAGCAAATGATGCAGCAGGCCGCCGAAGTCATGGGATTGAAAAGATACCTTTTTCCGGTTCCCTTCCTCTCGCCTCGCTTGTCCTCCTACTGGCTCATTCTTTTTACCCCTATCCCCTATAAGCTCGCTGCCGCACTCGTTGAGGGGCTTAAGAGCGAAACACTGTTGCAAAACGATAATGCCAAGCGGTTTTATCCGGAGATTCAGCCTTTACAATTCAAGCAAACGGTCGCTGATGCCATACACGAACTTGAACAGAATCAGGTTATCAGCCGATGGTGCGACAGCACCGGGCAGCAGGCCTGCGACATTAAGGATTTCGACAATCCCGCCGGGGCGATTTTCAGGGATACTCGAATAGTGCCATTCGAAAATGGCGAAGATCAGGAGGATGTTTTTCAGGCAGCCTGTGCCGTGGGTGGCCCGAATGGTTGGTTTAGATACAATTATCTCTGGCGCCTACGCGGGGTTATTGACAAGATAATGGGTGGCTATGGACTCAATCGAGGCAGACGGTCCAATCAGGAGCTGCGCGTCGGCGATGCACTGGACTTCTGGAAAGTTGTCGATATTAAACCGGGCAAAAGACTCCTGCTTTATGCCCAAATGAAAGTCCCGGGGGAGGCGTGGCTAGAGTTTGATGTGCAGCCTGATCAACTTGTTCAGACGGCTCATTTTCTCCCTCGAGGTGTCCTGGGCAGATTGTACTGGTATCTGGTTCTGCCGTTGCATCATTTCGTCTTCAACAATCTCGCCCGGACGGTTGTCAGCAGCTCGACAAATCAGGCTGACAAGCAATCGGCAGAGCATTAATTTATTAATATATCCTTGGCGTAAACACATCTTCCTTCGTCAAACAGCACTATAAATCTTCAAAAAAAGCGATATGACTACAAAAAAAGTTATTCTCTACAGCTTAAGCACATGCGCCTACTGCCAGGCGATCAAGAAAATGCTCAACGACCTGAACATCTCTTTTCAATGTGTTCAGGCTGATGATCTTGTCGCCGAAGAGAGAAAAAAGGCTATAAAAGATCTCAGAAAAGTGAACCCAAAATGTTCGTTCCCGACGGTTGTTGTTGGTGATGATACTATCGTTGGATATAAAGTTCAGGAGATAAAAGAAAAATTAGATATCCGTACTGAAGTCGATGAGCTGTATGACATGCTCAAAAAAGTCAATGAGCCCAAAGGCTACTACCTGAATGGCGACAAAGAAAAAGTTTTTGAGCTTCTTCGTGGCCTGCTTATCAATAAAAAGCGCTATGGCTATATGGCCTGTCCTTGTCGTCTCGCCTCGGGAACGCGAGAAAATGATCGGGATATTATCTGCCCCTGCAGTTATCGTCAAGCGGATGTTCAGGAATACGGCAGCTGCTTTTGCTCGCTCTATGTATCGGCCGACTGGTACACGGGTAAAATGAAACGCGAGACAGTCCCCGAGAGAAGGCCTCCGGAACTCTCCGATCCGGAATGAATCATTGCTGCAGGTTTGGTTGCTTGAACATTCACCAGTTATTTGAGGCCGTGGCAACAGGAAGAATCAAGACGATTTTTTTACCTAAACCTTGCTTTTCACTGTTAGGTAAACTATATTCAATTAACGTACATAATATGACTTAACAAGTACATATCAGTGTAATGCTGTCTGCATTGCTGTTTTGTAAACGGTTAATCTTGAAGTTTTAAATCCTAAATCAGGGGGACATTATGAAAGGTGAAGTAATTTCGAAAGAATTTCAGAAGATGGTATGGGTTCAAGATAAAGACGGTAAAGAATATGCGTGCTACATTGATGATCTCAAAGGTCTCAAAAAGAAAGAAGATTTGACAGAAGAAGAAAAAGCCAAGTGTACGGACTTGAGTGTCGTCCTGGGTGATAGTTGGTAACACACTACTGACTCGTTTAATTAGCATATAAAAAATCCCCTGTTACTTAATAGTAACAGGGGATTTTTTTTCAACTTTTTTTAAAGGGTTAAGCTTGCTCTTCTACATGGTACTCCATCACACTTTGAAAACAGGAGACGAGAAGATAGTCGGAGACGCTTACTCTCAGCAAGGCTGTCGAGGGGGAGGCGAGAAAACTTTCCAGAGAGGGGTGCCTGCTCAGATACAGCTTTTCATAGGCAGGTCGTTCCGCGTCTTCAATGCGTTGCGCTTTGCCAAGCACGGTAAGAGCCGTGGCCGCACTAAAATCGTCATCGCTGTTTGAGCGGTTATCAACAAGAAGGGAGACGCGGCATTCCTGCACAATGTTTTGATGCTTACGCGTCGATTTGCCGGTGGCAATGACAATGTTTTTCAGGTCGGCAGTATAGGCAAAGGCCATTAGACTGGAATACGGCTGCCCGTCTCTTTGTGTCGACAAGACAGCCAGTCGCTGGCTGCGCAGTAAAGCTTGTATTTTTTCCTGCACTTCCTGTTCGTTTGTAGTCATCTGTTTTTCTGTTCCTCCCGTGGGCAGAGTTATATGCTACTTTTTAAATGTTTCGACAAGATGTTTTCCGGTCATATGGCCGGACATTAAAGCCCATTGCAAGCCCGGCAGACTCTGGTGCTCACCGCATATGCTGATAGTCTCGCTGAAAGGTTTCGGCAGCAGATAGGGATTGTGCGTCGGAGGCGACTGGTCGGGCAGCGCATGGTCAATGTCATAGGTGCGCAGATGCTCCCAGCCATTGACCGCGTCACCGAACCATTCACGACACTGCTTGCGCACCTCCCCGGCGAGATCACTCTCTTTTCGAAAATCTTCATCAAGAACAACCACGGCAATAAGAGTTTTTCCTGGCGGGGCATACTGCGGCGCAACCATGCTTGGAAAGGCGATATTGTTCACCGGACCACGGTCATCACCATTGAGCAGCAAAAATGGCTCCTTGAATGGCGGGACCCAATCGGCGGCAAAGTAGAGACAGCTCTCTCCCACCGATCGACTCGCTGTTTTTATCTGCAGCAGATCCTTGACTACCGGCTCTGGGGTGGCAACCACGATGTGCTGGCCATTGATGGTTCTCCCGTCCTCCAGGGTCACAGTCCCCTCTCTCACTTGGAGGACCTTACAATTGTATTGTATGGCATCGCCGGGCAACGACATGGCGATTTGTAGCGGAATTTGCCCCATTCCCCCGGAAGGTAATGCGGCATCGCCCATGGCAAAAATCCGAAAGATATATTTGAGTACCCGGTTCGACGCAGTAATGTTTCTATCAAGACAGGCTCCGGCAAAAAACGGCACAAAAAATCTTCTGATAAAATTGGGCGAAAAGCCAAACCCGTGCAGATAATCGATGGTTTTTTCTTCCGGTTGTTGAAAAATATCCTCCAACGGCCGGCGACATACCTGCCAGGCTAGTCTGAGCATGGCCATTCGGTCGGAAAGAGTTCCTATCGGGGAGGCAAGAGTAGACAGCAGATGCCGTGGATGATGCCTGGGGTCGGCAAGGACTTGGAACCGACCGTTGAACCGGACGGCGACCCCGGCCGGGAATTTTTTTAATTGTAACTCCTTGAGATTGAGATACTGCCCAACATCCGAATAGCCCGTCTGCACGACCTGGAAACCGTGATCGAGCTGAAAACCATCGACAAGATCAGTTTGAATTCTGCCGCCGAGATGACTGCGAGACTCAAGAATCGTGTAGGAACGTCCGCTCTGCTGTACAACTTGTGCACAGGCCAGACCGGCTATCCCAGCACCTATTATCACTACATCATATTGCATAGAGAGTCCCCTATCGAAGTATTCTGTGTCTTTTCATCAGACCATCTCCTTCTCGTAGGGCACGTAGGGTACGCCCTTTCGGTAGAGCTTAAAGGCCTGCCAGTAGATTCCGGCAACTACAAAGGCGGTCATTACCGGTTTTTTGAGCAACTCTCTTCGAACGGATTTTATAGTAAAGGGGTATCGCTTCAGTGCGAGCCATGCATCAAAGATATGTCCCCGTTCATCATCTACCGCAAGATGCACGGCCGCGGTCTCCTCTGGGGCCTTGAGTTGCCACCTGTAGTGCTGGTCCAGCGAATTAAAAGGCGACACGCGAAACTGCTTGGCATGGTGCGGCGTGAGCTGCTTATCGCCGACATAGTGGGCGTATTGATGGCGTTCATTCCAGGGGATATTCGACACCTCGGCCAGGAAATGAGTAAAATTGCCACGGTCGTCATAGCCGTAGTAGAAGTTTACCGGGCTAAAATAGAGTCCCAGGGTACGCATATTCAACAGTCCGCACACCTGCCCCCTTACCGGGTGGCCGGTGAGTTCCTCCATCCTCGCTCTGATAGCATCGGCCAGCGGCAGCGCCGGATCACCATAATAGTCGGGGCGATGGAATCGACTGAGTGCCTTTTTTTGGGTGGAGAACCATCTTCCCAGCGACGGCAGCTTGTCCAACTCGTCAAGATTGAGAAACCACATGAAAAAATTATACTGGAAACGGTGCTCTTTCGGAATCTGTCTTCGGTGGGCGATGGTGCCGACATAAAAGGACGGTTTCAGGGATGACATCATGACTGCGCCTCAAGGGTCGAGCAGACGCGTAGCGCGCTTTTGACCCCATCTTCGTGAAAGCCATTGAACCAGTATGCGCCGCAGAAGTGACTGTTGTTTTTACCTGAAATGTCCTCCCATTGCTGCTGGGCCTTGATCGAACCCAGGGTGAAAATCGGGTGATGATAGGTAAATCTTTGCAGAATATGTTCCGCGGCGATATCTTGATTAAGGGTTACCAGGTAGGTATGTTTTTTCTGTAATCGCTGCAAAATGTTCATGTTATAGGTGAGCGTCGTCTGTTCCTTGGCAGCATCAACCAGGTTATAGTTCCAACTGGCCCAGCCCAATTTTCGTCTGGGGAGAAATGAGATATCGGTATGCAGCACAACATCGTTACGAGACGTTTGAAACTCCTGCAAAACTGATTTTTCTTCCGCCGATGGCTGGTCAAGCATGGCCAGGGCCTGATTGCCGTGGCAGGCAAAGATCACCTCATCGAAATCGGTCGTCTCTGCGGCAGTGCGCACCTGCACCTTGTCATCGGATCTCTTAACGCTGAGCACCGGACTGTTCACGCTGATACGGTCGATAAATCCTGCGGTCAACGGCTTGATATAGCTGCTGGATCCACCTTCAATGCTGTACCATTGCGGCCTGTTGGTTATATCGAGCAGGCCGTGATTATCAAAAAAGCGCACAAAGAACTGTAGAGGAAATGATACACAACTGGCAAGACCCATCGACCAGATGGCTGAAATCATCGGCAGCAGGTAGTTCTCCTTAAACATCTCCGAATATCCGGCGGCTGCAAGAAAATCGCCGATAGTACGCGTGTCACCGGCATTTGCCGCCTTGCGGACCTCTTTGTTAAACCGGACAATCTCAAGAACCATGGACCAGAACCTCGGCCGCAGCAGGTTCCTCCGTTGGGCAAAGAGACTATTGAGATTATTGCCGTTGTATTCCAGATCAAGAGCCTCATTTTTAACGGAAAAGCTCATTTCCGTCGGCTGATACTTCACACCCAGTTCACCCATTAATCTGATAAAATTGGCGTAGGTACGATCATTAAAAACGATGAAGCCCGTATCAATATCCGCAACCTCACCGTCTTTTTCCACCCTGACGGTGTGGGTATGGCCGCCTATGTAATCGGCTGCCTCAAAAACCCGGATATTGTTGTGCGGTGCGAGCATGTACGCACAGGTCAGTCCTGAAATGCCTGAACCAATGATAGCTATGTCTTTTCTCGTCATTCTTTCACCATCTTTTCGGCAATTTTACGCCAAATGGGCCGTGGCAGGTAAGAAAAAAACTTTAACATATAAGTGAAACGTTTGGGAAAATGTATTTCCGCTTTTTTGCGGCCAAGACCTTTACGGATGTAGTCACTGGCCTGGTCAACGGTAATACGAAAAGGCATGGGGAAATCGTTGAGATCGGTGAGGGGGGTTTTGACAAAACCGGGACAGATCAGGCTGACGGTGATTTTTTCTTTCGCCAGGGCAATGCGCAGTGTCTCGACCATATAGGCAACCGCCGCCTTGGAACTGCCATACGCCTCGGCCCGGGGAAGCGGCACATAGGCCGCCGAACTGCCGACAACCGCCAGGTGAGGCGTACTGCTTTTGCGCAGAAGAGGCAGAACGCCCTCAAGACAAATTGCCAGAGATTCAACGTTGGCGCGCATCACCCGTATGACAAGGGCGCTGTCGAATTTCGGCATATCAACATACTCGCAGGTTCCGGCATTGAGAATAGCGAGGTCAATACTGTCTAGAGTTGAAAACCAGGCCAGGGTCGCGGCACTATCGGTGAGATCGACCTGTCCGGTCCGTAGACCAAGCGAGCTGAGTTCCGCCAGGGCCTGGGCGTTTCTGCCCACCGCCCAGACTTCGTGGCCCAGTTTGTGGTAATCAACCGCGACTTGTCGGCCAATCCCCGAGGTAGCTCCGGTAATGAGAATTTTCATTTTCTACTCCTTGTATTTCATTGCAGTAATCAGACATTTCACTCTAATCTAATTTTCAGAAATTCCAGCAAGCAGATTTTTCCGCAGCTTGTCATCGAGCGGTTCGTTCTCCCCGAGCCAGATGCTGAAATATGTCTCGGCAAATGCAGGAGAAGAAACGGCAACAACGACTTCATCATTGAGAGCGAGACTGGTCGTTGCCGTTTTATCGGCGTAGCAAAGGGTATAGCTGTCACCTTTCTCGACATCCTGGTAACCGTCATGCAGGATCTCCAACTCATCGGCCACCCTGCTGAGCTGTTCCGGCGTAAATTGCCGGGCGAGAACAGTATTCGCGGCAGTGATGAAATCATCTTTTTTTACCCCGACCACATACTGCAGATGGAGGCATTTAGAAATATCTGATCGTAGTATATCTTCAGGGGCAACGAGTTTATCACTGTACAACGCGGCATCATACACTTTTATAAACTTCAAATAATAGGCCGACCCCTTGCCGAGCAGTTGCATATCTTCCCGCCCGTCCACCATGCCGGCTGACATGGTGCTATTAATATAGAATACGCACATAACCAAAATCGCAAAAAACGTCACTCTTCTTCTCATGACTGTCACCCGTTAGAACCATTGTTTTTCTGAAAGACAATAGTAACTTCACCGACTTTAAAGCCAAACTTGGTCATTATGGCTTTGTTGAGCAGCAGATCTTCGCTCACCAGAAACATCCAGTCGTCAAATTTAATTTTCCAGGTCGTATCGTCTACCTGCAGATTAAGCACATATCGCCAGTTAAGCACGTTCCCATAGAGCGTGCCATCGGCACTGTCGATGACATCCTCTGCCGTCCCGGTGTATTTATGCGCGGCCTGCTTTGACAGGACCCAGGTCCTTGCCGTTTTCTCACCATCGCTCCAATCAAAATTTTCCACCAGGGTTAAATTGCCGTCGCTGTCTACCGTACCGTCAATATGTACGACGAATTGCCGAGTGAGGGTGCCTTTTCGATCCTGCACAATTCCCCACCCAGTCGTTTTGCCCTGAAAATAACTAAAAAGATCAAGGGAAGGCTTGTTTGCATTGTATTGGGTCATGTCTATCGCCGAGCAACCGGTCAGCAGGACAGACAATAAAACACTGGTTATAAATAATCGCATAGGGCCTCCTTAGATCTTTTTTGTCAAACGGATAGTTTATATAACTACTTGCTGGGAAAAAGAAAGACAATCATATTGGTGGTGCAATAGTAACCACTATACGCATATCCGTTGTCGCCCGAACGCCATGGGGTTCGCGAATCTCGGAAATCAGTAGATTGCCGGTCTTTGCTGGAATCTCTGCATTATTCTCCCCGAGGAAAACCCCTTCCCCTTCGATAACCTGAATGGACAGTTCGCCGTCAAGATCATGGGAGTGAACCGGGAAGGTGACGCCGGCCTTCAAATTAAAATTGATTATTTTAAAAAATTCCGAGTCCTCCACCAGGAAAAATCGTTTCATTGCACCCTCGGTAAACTCACGGGTTGTGTTGAGATCGAGTACCTTCATAGCTCCTCCATTTTTTGTCGATTAAACATCCATCTGTCAGATAATAAGCACAATTTTATTTCTGTCGCTGTTTGAAAGAGCGTACCACCGGCAGAAATAACGACCTTGACATTGGTCAATTGTCATGTGCCAGGCAAAAAATCCGGCAATGATAATGTTTTTTCAACAGGTGGTGAAGAACAATACTGGAAAAAATCTTCCATTTACCGTATTAATTGAAGGTTGTAAGGATGGCCTGGCCGGTTATTCTTCATTACATCGCCTCTGTCGCTTCTATGACGAATTGGCCTTCTTCATGCGGCAGGGGCGTATTTATTGACACTCACCAGGTGCTTTTATGGCTCTCTTAGAAAAAAATGCGCAGACAAAAGACCGCGCCGGAATGGTTACGGATGAAACCATCCTGAAAATTGCCAAAGAAATAACGATTAAGTTTATAGAAGTCGGCCGGATAACACCGGCAACTTTTGAGCAATCCTTTAAAAATATTTTTTCGGCAATAGATACAACAGTGAAAAAAGGCTAATCGAAAATGCTCTCTCTTGCGACAGCTCTGAATTCCGTCCCAGAAAAAATAAATCATATACACCTGATGGGCATCTGCGGCACCGGTATGGCTGCTCTTGCCGGAATGCTGCAGTCATCCGGATACCGGGTTACCGGCAGCGATAGTCAGGTTTATCCGCCCATGTCGATTTTTCTCGGGAAATTGAACATCCCGGTCTGCAGTGGTTATGCTGCCGGGAACCTGATCCCTACGCCGGACCTGGTCATTGTCGGCAATGTTATTACCCGGAAAAACCCGGAAGCGAGAGCACTTGCAGAACTGTCGCTGCCGTACCTGTCATTTCCCCAGGCCCTGGCCCATTTTTTTATTAAAGATCGCATGTCCCTCGTCATTTCAGGCACCCACGGCAAGACGACTACCTGCTCGCTGCTGGCGAGCGCCCTCTACCATGCCGGTCTCGACCCTTCTTTTATGATCGGCGGCATCGTCGGGGAGTTCGGGACAAATTTTCGCCTGGGCAAAGGGAAGCATTTTGTCGCGGAAGGAGATGAATACGATACGGCATTTTTTGACAAGGAGTCAAAATTCCTCCACTATCGCCCCAAGGTGGCTGTCATTACCTCGATCGAATTTGATCACGCCGACATTTTCAGCGATATCGAGGCAATCAAGCGATCCTTTAAAAATTTTGTCGCCCTTCTCCCCGAAGATGGCCTGCTCATTGCCAATCTTGATGACAAAAATGTAGTTGAAATAGCCGCCGATGCGCCCTGTGCCGTGCAGGGTTACGGCCTTGATCCTGCCTTCACGTGGTCTCTGGATAAGGTCAAAGTTGAAAACGACTCCAGTTATTTCGAGGTGTTAAAAGATGGCCGGCCGTGGTCGACCATGACGGTTCGCCTGCCCGGCCGACACAATTGCCTGAACAGCCTCGCCGTTTGCGCGCTGATGCACCATCTGGGCATTTTGCCGTCGATTATCAATGAGGGATTGGCGAATTTTGCCGGTGTCAAGAGAAGGCAGGAAGTACGTGGCATCGAAAACGGCATTACCGTCATAGATGACTTTGCCCATCACCCAACCGCAGTGCGGGAAACCTTAGCGGCACTGAAAAGCGCCTATACTGATAGACGTCTGGTGGCGGTATTTGAACCGAGAACGAACTCCTCGAGGCGGGCCATTTTTCAGAAAGATTATGCCGGCGCCTTTGCCGCAGCTGATCTTGTCCTGCTCCGGGAACCAGCGCCCATCGACGGGTTGACCGGGGAGGAGCTTTTCTCCTCGGCCACCCTGGCCGCCGACCTCAATAACATGAGAAACCAGTTCGCCGAATCTTTCGTGTCAACGGACAATATCCTCAATCGACTCAAGACGACCCTGCAAAAAGGTGATGTGGTGGCAATACTCTCTAATGGAGGTTTCGACAATATCCATATTCGTCTCCTCGAGCAGATTAAAGCGGGGCAGAAGAAAGTCTGAGATAAAAAGAAGATTATTCCAAAACTGGATTAATCTTACGACGCAAGTCCTCAACCAGCTGTCTATAATCAGCGGCATAATCGCCGGCCTTGCCCCTTTCTTCAATGCAAAGGGCGATGTCGGCACAATCTTCCAGACCAAGGTTGAGGAAGGCGCCTTTTATGGTATGCCCCACCTTCCCGAGTATTACCGGGTTGTTTTCATGCAGAGCAGTCTCCAGATTCTGCATATGTGTGCCCAGCGTCGCGATAAAACTGGGCAAGAGCATGTCAATCTGTTCACCGGGTAGATTGAATTGCTCTTTGAGGTATACCTTAATATCCTGGATTCTCGGATGATGCATATTTTCACACCTGTAAAAAGGGTCCTGAATAGATGAGCCAGTGCAAGAATTAGGCGACGTTGGCGATCAACCGCAGATGGCGCAACTGCTCCTCAAGCCTCGCCCTGCTGATCGGTTTTGTCAAATATGCCTCACATCGACCCTCAACCAGCGCCTGCATTATATTTTGCGCATCATCAAGAGCCGTTACCATTAAAACCTTGGTTGTATCGGATCCATACACACCGTTATCCTTTTCAATCCGGCGCATTTCCCGTAGCACTTCATGCCCGCTCATTTTCGGCATCATGATATCGAGACAGACAAGATCATATCTGTTATCCGGCGAATCATATGATTTTTCAAGGACTTCAACCGCCTCACAGCCGTTCGTCACCGCATCACAGTCACCAAAAGGAGAGAGCATCTCCATGAGCAGAGTGCGACTGATAAATTCATCCTCAACAACAAGGATCTTTATTTTATTTGCCATACTGTTGCGTCCCGGGGTATTCAGGGGTGCCGGATATAGCTTGCCATGGTAAAATACCGGAGTGTCATCAACCAAACTGCATTGCAGTATTAAACCAAAACCACATCTTTTGCAAAAAAAAGTACCAGCCAGGAAATATCCCATGCGCATCCTCGACCGGATTACATCCGTCATCCGTTCTCATCAGCTGATAAACGAAAATGACCATGTCGTCGTCGCCGTTTCCGGAGGAGCCGACTCCCTTGCCCTGCTGCATATTCTGGCGGAAATCGACTTGCCGCTGCAGCTGACGGCGATCTATATCGACCACGGGCTGCGGCCACAGGAAACGCCACAGGAACAAAAGACCATCGCAGCCAGTTGTCTGGCGCTTAATATTGCCTTTTCGGTGCGCAGGGTCAATGTCCATAAGCTGGTCGCCCAGGGGAAAAAATCGTTGGAGGAAGCGGCGAGACTCCTCAGATACCAGGCACTGGAGGAATTCCGCCACGAATACCATGCCAAACTCATTGCTGTAGGTCATACCGCCGATGATCAGGTTGAAGAATTTTTTATCCGCCTGATCCGGGGCAGCAGCAGCAGAGGCCTCACCGGCATGCGGCTGCAAAGAGAGACTATCGTCCGTCCGCTGCTTTTCGAAAAGAAGGCGCAGCTTGTCGAATTCCTGGTAGACAGAGGCATACACTGGTGCCTGGATTCGTCCAATGAGGACCGACAGTTCCTGCGCAACCGGGTGCGGCTTGACTTATTACCGCTGCTCGAAGAAAGGTTTAATCCCGCCCTGCGCACAACCATTCTGCACCACATGGATGTCCTTGCCGAAGAAGACAAGTTTCTCCATGATCAGACCCAAATCGCCTCGGAACAGTGTGTCCGCTTTTCCGAAGCAGCAGCAAATGGTGATGATAATGGTAATGATGCAGATGATAGAGCCAAGCAGGCACAGTTGATCATCAAAAGGGAGGCTTTTCTGGCCAACCATCCGGCAATCCGGCGCAGGATCCTGGAAAAAAGCTGCTGGCGGATGGGTGTTCGCCCGACCTATGAACAGATATGCACCCTGGCCGAGTATCTGGAAAATGGCAAAAACGGCAGTGAACTGCATCTGGAAAGAGGAGTACGTGCCGAGAAATCGGCAGTCGAACTGCTGCTGTCGCGCCCACTAGCCAAAGGTGTAATTCGAGGATCGAGGCGACCAAGTCCTTCGATACGTCTCAGTGTCCCCGGCCCAGGCAGTTACCCTGTTCCCGAGGCAAACAGGGAGCTTGTTCTTAAAGAAAAAGCACCCACTGCCGGAAGTGAAAAAAACAAAGGAGAACTCTGGGTTGACCTGGAAAAGCTCTCCTTTCCGCTGCTGCTCCGTTCTTTTCAGCCGGGGGAAAAATTTTCCCCCTGCGGCGGTCCGGGCAGAAAAAAGATATCTCGTTATTTCAACGCACGAAAAATCCCGCCGAAAGAACGCCCGGCCTGGCCGGTTCTTCTCAGCGCCGGTGGGATTGTCGCCCTGGTCGGCCTTGAGCTTGACGACAACGTGCGCATCTCGCCGACTACCGGCAGAATTCTCTCTATCCAGTGGCGAGATCTTCGAGAGCGCAATAACTAAAAAGACGGTATGTCCTCGCCACGGAGAACCGTTTATCAATGTTTTACGATTTTTTACGGAGGATGCGCTTGTCACCAATACGCATAGTGACTTTTATTCGATCAAGATATTCCATGATCGGGATGGAGAACTTTCTGGTCAGTCCGGTCAATTCCTTGAATGCCGGGGCATCTATTTCGCCATTTTTTTCCATATAGGCGATGACCGAAGCAACGAGCGGCTCAAGCATTTCCTTCTCATAATAGAGTGACTCGCTGATCTTCAACAATTTACCGTCACGCAATTGGAGATCGAGAACATCTTTCACCAGACGGTCCGGATATTCAGCAAACCGCTCCATGGTCTCTTTCATTGTCGGTGTGGAAAGGCCTTTTTCCCGATACCAGTCGCTCAGTTCCCGGCGCAACTGCTCCTCGTCGGCCTTTAGGGCCACCTGATGCTCGACCATACGCACCGCCGACTCTTCCTGCACAATAATGGCCTTTTTAATAAGATCATTGATGCAGTAGTTGAAGACTTTCAGATCGACTTTTCGACCGAGACTGGTGCGCAGTTCTTCTTTGGCCAGTCCGGCCTGCAGGGGATTCTTTTGGTGATAGGCCTGGAGATGGTCAACCAGCATCGCCTTGATCTTCTCGGCTATGTCGATCACCACATAGCGCTGGGTGGCGGAATCGACAACGACCATTTTCTTGGTGGAAAGAGGCTCGTTCAAAGCTTTTTTCAGATGTTTACCGAACAGCCCGAGACGAATGCCGAGCTCATCGGCGGTCAGGCCGCGCTCTCTACTCTCTCGCAGAAAGAGCAGCGCCTTCTCTTCAATAGTGCCGTGCTGCAGGATTGTCGCCATTTCCTGATTATATATGCGATCACTTTCGGCAAGTCGCTTTCGTTTGCGTGGAGAAACATTGCCGAGCACCATGCCCCCGCCGATGGTTGCCACCGGCGAATAGCTGCGGATAACATAACGGTCGCCAGGCCATACGGCGACCTTGTCTTCGAGCAATAACTGTATAACCGCCTCATCGCCTGGTTGCAGCTCGTCACGATCTAGAAGGGAAACCCTGCCGATAATTTCCGCCGTGCCTAAATGGACTCGCACTCTGGCTCGGTGCTTCATCGGTTTGGCATTCGACGCCAGGTAGAGGAACCGGCAGTCGAGCATGTAGTTGGCCTGCAGGGTTGCCGGCGGCGCGAGGACCATCCCACGTGCAATATCACCGACATCAACCCCCTGGAGATTAATTGCTGTTCGATGCCCGGCCTCGACCTCATTGACCGCTTTCGCATGGACCTGGATACCTCGTATCTTGGCAATTTTTTCCGTCGGATAAATACGCAGATCATCTCCCACGGACGTTCGACCGGAAATCGATGTCCCGGTCACCACCGAGCCAAAACCCTTCATAGCAAAGACGCGATCGACGGACAGACGAAACGGCCCGAATACTTCGTGAAAATTAAAATCCCTGACAATCTTATCAAGTTCTTCAAGAACAAGGTCGATACCTTCCCCGGTTATCGACGATACATTGATGATCGGCGCACCTTCGAGAAAGCTGCCTTCACAGAATTCCTCAATCTCATCGTTGACCATTTCCAGCCATTCCGGCTCAACCATATCCTTTTTGGTGACGATGACGATACCTTGCTCAACACCCATCAGGCGACAGATTTCGAAGTGTTCGATAGTCTGCGGCATGATGCCTTCATCAGCGGCAACGATAAAGGCTAAAATATCGATGCCTGAAACGCCGGACACCATGGTCTTGACAAACTTTTCATGGCCAGGCACATCAACGATACCTATCCGATGTCCGCACGGGAGATCGAGAAAGGCAAAGCCCAGTTCAATAGTGATGCCCCGTTTTTTCTCCTCTTTGAGACGATCCGTCTCAAAGCCGGTCAGGGCACGAATAAAGCTTGTTTTTCCATGGTCAACATGGCCGGCGGTACCAAGAACAATTTCACGCATATGTTCGACGAAAAGGGAAAAAGTAAAAATTACTGAGCTGGCCCTTGATCACCTTCTCGAAAAGAGAAATGCGGTGATGCCTGACTATCCCAAGATTATATAAATGGGTTGGTGCGCTTTTCTTCACCAAGTGTTGACTGGTGGCCGCCATAGCCATGGCCGGGCCAGACTCTTGTTTCAGCAGGCAATACCAGCAGTTTGGTGCGGATAGAAGTGAGTAATTCTTCATGCGAACCACCGGGAAAATCCGTTCTGCCAAGTCCACCGACAAAAAGGGTGTCTCCGGTTATCAGATCAGGTGCGTTGTACAAACACATCCCGCCGGGAGTATGGCCCGGGGTGTGCAGCACCTTCAATTTTACTTCGCCGATGGTGATCTCATCACCTTCAACAACTTTGAGGTCGGCAGGTGGTGATGGTTCGAGGCCGAGCATGGAAAAATATTTTTCCACCTCCGGTTGTCCAAAATAAAGTGCATCAGCTTCATGCATGATTATTTTCGCCCCCGTGGCCTGCTGAATCTTCCTATTGCCGCAGACATGATCAGGATGCCCATGGGTGGCAATGATATATTCGACGTTGACCCCCATTTTTTTAGCCTCGGCGAGGATTTTTTCTTCGTCCCCTCCAGGATCGATGATCGCCGCTTTCTTGGTCTTTTCACATGCCACAATATAGCAGCAAACGGCCATGGACCCAACGATAAGTTGTTTTATTATCATAGTATTTTTAAAAATGTACATAGGAATAACAAAATCGGCAAGTGATGCCGATCTTGTTATTTATCCTCTTTTAATAAACCTGTTGAACCAACGGTTAGTTCTTGGCGTGGGACGGACAACTGCCACCGCACGCACAACCGCTATCAGCTGATGCCATTGTCAAAGGGGTGGCAACAGCCACCGGTGGCAGGCGAATTTCAATTGAGTTCACCACTTGTGCAAAAGCTCGGGTGGCCGGACTGTCGGCGTCTGAAGATAAATAGGGCGTGCCATCATCTCCAGCCAGAACAACCTGGGGGTCCATGGGAATCTTCCCAAGAAAGGGCAGATCCAGCTCACGGGCCAGGCTTTCCCCACCACCGGATTTGAAGATATCTACGGTCTCGCTGCAATGCGGGCAGACAAAACCAGACATATTTTCTATAACCCCGGCAATTTCTACCTTGACGGTTTTGCAGAAATTAATCGATTTCCGTACATCGGCCAGAGCAACCTTTTGCGGTGTCGTCACCACTATCGCCTTGACGTTGGGAATAGTTTGGGCAACCGACAAGGGCTCATCCCCTGTACCCGGAGGGGCATCGATGATAAGATAATCGAGCTCGCCCCAATCCATATCCGAGACAAACTGCCGGATAGCCTGTATTTTCAGCGGACCACGCCAAATTATCGCTTCATCCCGGTCGCGCATCATATATTCGAGGGAAACTACCTTCAGATTGTCATTATATTTAAGCGGCGGAACCAACGCATTTTTCGTGGCCGGAGGCTCAATATTTCCTTTCAGGTTGAGCATCCGAACAACATCGGGCCCATGGATATCGACATCCATCAGACCGACCTGATACCCCTTATTAGCCAGCCCCAGCGCCAGGTTGACGGAAACCGTCGATTTCCCGACACCGCCCTTGCCGCTCATCACTAGAATTTTATTTTTAATTTTTCCAAGAGACATTTTTATCGCAACTTCCTGCTGGGCCGCAGCAGCTTGCTGTGATTCCTGTGAACTACAGGATCCTCCACATTCAGCCATTTCACATCCTCCTCAACGAGATCAGAATAAACAATATTTCAACGAACTGACTGTTCCAGTCATGCTATACAGTCATGCAATATTATCCTAAAAAACAACACTCACTACAGTAATGCCGTTCACTTATAATGCAATCACTTTCCTGCGTGCGGCAGCTACGCCCGACAGAATACTAAGAAGAGCCAAGACGACAGATCGTATATTTACACCACTTACTTTTTGTTGCTTTCTTTGGCTTCTCTACGTACTATGATAAATCGTGCCTATAATAATTACTCACCTCCCCCGACAAACAATTCCAGGAAGAAACAATGCTAGGTTGGTTTAAGAAAAAATTCAAAAAACAAGCGCCGGTTACCCCTACGGAAGAAACGCCTGTCGATGACATCAGCACTGATACATCTTTTTCAGAATATGAGCAATCTGAAAAAAGCGCAGAGCCCGAGACTGAACTTCCGCGTCCTGAACCCGAGACGCAGGAGGAAAAAGAACCCCTTCCCTTAGCCGAAGCTGTCGAACCGAACGTAGCTGCCGCACCGGAACCCGCTCCGGAACTATTAGAAGCACCTGGAGCCGTTGCACCCGAACCACCTCCCCAGCCGGAAATAACGCCGGACACGCTACCGCCCGAGGAAGAAGAACCCCTCAAGATCGTCAAAGAATCCGCGGTTCCAAGCCCGACCGGCAAAAAGAAATCGCTCTTTACCCGACTTACCGAAAAACTCGGCAAGACCAGAGAAACCTTTACTTACCAGCTGGACGCGCTGTTTCTCGGCAAAAAAGAGCTCGATACGGCAATGCTCGATGATCTCGAAGAGATCCTTATAACCGCCGATCTAGGGGTCGCAACCACCCAGGAACTGCTCGAAAATGCCCGGCGCAAGGTGAAGAGAAAAGAGCTATACGACCCAAAATCGCTCAAGGAAACCCTGAAAGTACAAATCAAAAATCTTATTACCGAAAACGACAAAGACGCCACTCTGGTCATGCCCGACACAGGTCCCTTTGTTATCATGGTTATCGGCGTCAACGGGGTGGGTAAAACAACCACCATTGGAAAAATTGCCAGAAAGTTTCAACAGGCGGGGAATTCGGTCATGCTCGTTGCCGGCGACACCTTTCGGGCAGCGGCGGTCTCCCAGCTGAAAATATGGGGAGAGCGCAGTAACGTACCGGTTATCTCTCATAAAGAAGGTGCCGACCCTTCCTCGGTCGTCTTTGACGCACTGGGCATCGCCCAGGAGAAAAATATCGATGTTGTTCTCGTCGATACCGCTGGACGTATGCACACCAAAGATAATCTTATGGAAGAATTAAAAAAAATCAAACGGGTCATGGGCAAGAAACTGCAAGGTGCCCCCCATGAAGTCATGCTGGTCATCGACGCCACCACCGGCCAGAACGGTATATCCCAGGCCAGGCTCTTTGATGATGCCGTCGGCGTCACCGGCATTACCCTCACCAAGCTTGACGGCACCTCCAAAGGGGGTATCGTCGCCAACATCTGCAAAGAAATGAAAACCCCCATCCGTTTTATCGGCATTGGCGAAAAGATGAGCGATCTCAGAGACTTTGACGCCAATGAATTTGTCGATGCTCTTTTTCACAGCAATTCGAACAAATCAGATCAATAAATTAACCCTTTCAGCCTATCATGCAATATCAACGACAGCGGCAACCCGGTTGCGGCGGATGTTTGCTTATAGCCCTCCTGATCGTTTTTATATCCGGAGGTGCTCCCGCCCTTATCTCCTTTCTCGGCACCCTCATCTATACCGGGCTGGCCGGAATATTGCTTTTTGTCGCCCTGTTTTTTGGATTTTCTTACTGGGTACGAAAAAAAGTCGCCACCTACGAGCAGTCCCAGTCCGAGAGCCATAACCGCTTCGTCTGGCTCCTCGTCCATATTCTTATCCATACAGCAAAAATAGATGGGCAGATCACCAGGGATGAGGTCCAGACCATTCACCGTTTTTTCCAATACAATCTGCGCTATAGCCAGACGCAGATGCATTGGGTCAAAGAACTGGTAAAAGAGGCAACCAATTCCACCCAGTCTCTTGACGCCCTGTTGCAGGAATTTAAGTCCACCTTTGCCTATGAACCGAGACTCATTCTGCTCGAACTCGTCTATCAGGTTCTCTTCACCAAGGTGACTGTTCCCGAAGACGAGCTGAAGGTAGCCCGCTATATCGCCTTCTACCTCAATGTTGCCGAATACGACCAGCGAACCATCGAGGCGAAATACCGCTACCGGCAGCAATACGGCACCGCGACCGGCGGCCGGGACATGGCAGGTCAGCATTATGCCACCCTTGGACTGGAACAAGGGGCAAGCAAGGAAGAAATCAAAAAAGCGTATCGCAAGCTCAGCATGCAATATCATCCGGATAAGGTCAGACATCTAGGCGATGAATTCAGGGCCGTTGCGGAAGACAAGATGAAGGAAATCAATGCTGCCTACGATTTTTTCAAAAAGCAGTAGCATAACGGCAGGGCCGGGTAGAATTTTTCTACATTTTGTACAGACTGTGTTTAATAAATTGTTTTTAAAGGAGATATAGAATGGCCGTTGCAGATAAAATGAGAGTATTTGCCGAGAAATCCTCCTGGATTCGGAAAATGTTTGAGGAAGGGGCAAAGATGAAGGCTGCCCATGGCGCAGAGAACGTTTTCGACTTCAGCCTCGGTAATCCCGACGCGCCGCCACCGGCGCAATTTGACGAGGTTATCCGGGAAATCGTCGGAAATACCAGCCCCGGCATGCATGCCTATATGCCCAACGGCGGTTACCCCTGGGTGCGTCAGGCCATTGCCGCCCGGATGTCCACCGAACAGGAGATGACTATCACCGAGGGCGACATGCTCATGACCTGCGGCGCTGCCGGCGGTCTCAATATCGTGATGAAAGCCATCCTTAATCCCGGTGACGAAGTGATCATTCTTGCGCCCTATTTTGTCGAATACGGCTTCTACATCGACAACCATGGCGGGGTGAGTAAAACGGTGGCAACCGACGAGGACTTCAACCTTGATTTATCGGCAATCGAAGCGGCGCTTTCCAGCAAAACCAAAGCACTTATTATCAATTCTCCGAATAACCCCTGCGGGCAGATTTACAGCAAAGAGTCGTTGGAAGCACTCGGCAGACTTCTCGAAGACGCCTCGGCCAAATCAGGCAATGCCATTTATCTGATCGCCGATGAACCGTACCGGAAGATTGTCTTTGATGGCCACGTGGTGCCGAGTATTTTTACGGCCTATGCCGGCAGTATTGTCGTCTCCTCGTATTCAAAAGATCTGTCCCTACCGGGCGAACGTATCGGTTACCTGGCTGTGCATCCGGAAATTGGCGAGAAGGCCGAGCTCCTCAATGCACTGACCCTGGCCAACCGCATCCTCGGTTTTGTCAATGCCCCGGCGCTTATGCAGCGGGTGGTCGCCGAGTTGCAGGACGTCACGGTCGATACCTCGATCTATGCCCGGAGAAAGGAGATCATCTGTACGATATTGCGGGATGCCGGTTTTAGCTTCACCGACCCCAAAGGCGCCTTTTACGTCTTTCCAAGGACGCCGCTTGTCGACGATGTTGCCTTCGTCGCCCTGCTGCAGGAAGAGAAAATCCTTGCCGTACCCGGTGTCGGATTTGGTGCACCGGGACATATGCGACTGGCCTTCTGTATTCCCGACGATGTCATCAGCAGATCGGCGGCGGGCTTCAAGAGGGCTGTGGACAAGGCCCTTGCCTTATAAATAAAATTTGAGATAAAATTTGCCGGCAGGACAGAAACGATAATCCGGGAGCGGGGCAGAGTCTGAACGACTCTGCCCCGCTTTTATTTTTTCTCCCCTCGCTGATCGGATTTATCCTTAAAGAAAAGCTGGATAGGGACCTTGTCAAGGCCGAGCCCCTCCCGGAAACGATTGGTCAGATACCGCTCATAGGAAAAATGGACCCCTTTGTAACTATTTGTCATAACAACAAATTTAGGAGGACAAGTGCCGACCTGCGCCGTATAGTAGAATTTAAGCCGTTTGTTCTTATAGATAGGCGGCGAATGCTGCTCAACGGCCTCGCGCAGTAATCTATTGAGGGCAGAAGTGGGAAAACTGGCCGAATATTGCCGGTACACGGCACCGATAACCGGGAAGAGACGTTTTATGCCATAGCCGGTGACGGCAGAGACATTTAAAATGGGGGCAAAGCCGACAAAGGGTAAGGCCCGGCCAACTTCCAACATGATCGCCTCCTGCCGCTTTTTATCGTTTTGCACCAGATCCCATTTATTCACCAGCACAATAAGACCCCTTCCTTCGTCCAGAACGTAGCCGATGACCTTGGTATCCTGCTCGGTAATGCCCTCTTCGGCATCGATAAGTACCACCGCCACGTCACATCTGGCCATGGCGGCAAGGGACTTGAGGATACTGAATTTTTCCAGCTTCTCGGTGGTCTTGCCTCTCCGGCGAATACCAGCCGTATCGATAAACAGATAGCTGTAATTGCCGTGGGTGACCAGGGTATCGACGCTGTCTCTTGTCGTACCGGAAATTTCCGAGACGACCATCCGATTTTCGCCGAGAATCATGTTGATCATCGACGATTTCCCCACATTCGGCCGACCGAAAAAGGCCACCTTGACCGTCCCCTCGGGAAGCTCGATATCAGCATCGTCACCCGGAAGAGCGTCACACAACCCATCCATCAGTGTCCTGAAACCGTAACTATGTTCGGCGGAAATTGACCACAGCTGATCTATGCCCAGCTCATAAAATTGGGCGAGCAGGTCCACCTCAACCTCCGGTCCATCAATTTTATTGACCAGGTGGAAGACGGGCTTTTCCGTGCGGCGCAGCATCTTCACCACTTCCCAGTCGGCAGGCGTCAAACCCTGCTTACCGTCCATGAGAAACAGGACGATGTCAGCTTCCTCGATTGCCATCATAGCCTGATCACGGATATGCTGGACCATGGCATCTTCGGGATTGTCGTCGAGGCCTCCGGTGTCCACGAGAATAAAGGCTTTGTGTTCCCAGACCACCCGTTCGTAGTGACGATCCCTGGTCACTCCCGGCGTCGGATCGACCAGGGCCTTGCGCGACTTGGTGATCCTGTTGAAAAGTGTGGATTTGCCCACATTGGGCCGCCCGACAAGGGCGACGATGGGCAGATTGCTGGTCGATGACATAATGTATCCTGTGTATTCCTACGAAAGCTCTAAACGCTCGAAACGTACTAAAGCTGGTTGTTAAATGAGGGTCGGCAAAGCAGCTCTGCCACGAATTGTCTACTGTTTCAAGCAGGTACCAATTCTTTCAGTCCCCTGTTGACCATGGTGTAAAGGAGAGGAAAGTCCTTAAAAAGCGGCTCCTCCAGTCGGTTTTTCAAAGACACCAGGGATGGTTGTATAAAATCTAAAAAAAATACCTTATGCCGGACTTGAGAGAGAAAAGAAAATGCACCGACTATCTGCATGTTCCTCTGCAGGGCAAGTAGACTAAACTGTCTTTTGAATGCTGCCTCGTCTATAGTAACATATCCGCGTAATGCCTGCAGATAGTGGGTGAGCAGATCATCCTGCAATGAGAGCGGCAGCCTGCTATAGGGATCGATAAGCAGGGATGCCGGGTCATAGCCGAGAGGGCCGAGTCGGCCGCCCTGAAAGTCTATAAACCGGACAGCGCCCTTTTTAATCATGATATTTCGCGATTGAAAGTCCCGGTGCAGGAAAAAACCGGCCGGTGCCTCACCGGCACGTCGAGCGATTTCCTGCAGTTCTTCAGGAACTCCATCAGCAACCTGGTGGCCGAGAAGCCCTTGCCAGAAAGCGCGTAAAAAATATCCGGATTCCTTGTCGATCATCAGCTGATAGTCGTATTGCGCAGTATCCCAGCACCACGATTTATCAAAACCCTCCGCGCCTCGACATTGCATGACGACAAGATGTTCCAGGGCTGACCGGTAAGAGTCGATAACCACATCCGGCGGCCTAGTCGACGTATCGTTTTCTTTTGCCACAAGATCATGCAAGCGGCTATCTCCCAGATCCTCAAAGAGCAACACGCCGCTCTCGCTGTCCCAACCAAACAGTTCGGGAACAGGTACACCCTTGATGCGCAGATGGCTGCCGATTTCCCAGGCGGAACGGGATTCAGCCAGCTCGGTGGGACTGGTCCCGGCTGGAGCGGCAATAAGACAGAACGGTGCATCATTTCTTAGTATCCGCCAAAATCTTCTCGTCGAGCCGTCACTGTCTATCTTGCGGCAACTCGCACCCGATATGAAGTGTTGCATCTCCGCCCCGGACAATAGCCCTTTTTCTGCAAGCATTTCGCCGGCGCGCTGCAGAATATCCTGCTCTGATAGTTGCTCTGTATGCACGTGCTGCTCAATTTTTTCTATAGTCGGAAGAGACGATCATATCCTGCAGTCGGCTGCCGCTGGATATTGAGACATCGTCCCAGACCACGACTCGCTCAAGATATGCCTCGTTTTCAATATGCGCGTCGCCGATACAGACCCAGCCGCTCAAGCTGATATGCGCCGGCAGCCTGGCCCTCTTGGCAATACAGTAGGGTTTTCTTACCGGGCCAATCTCCTGCCAGCAGGGGATGGTCTCGGTAAGCAGCCCCTGATGCAGGGCGAGATAATCATCAACCGTGCCGATATCCGTCCAGAAACAGCCATCCGCTCGGTAACAATCTATCTCCCGTCCCTCTTGGAGCATTTTCCGATAAAGATCGATTATGCAGGAAAAGACATTTTCCTGTATGTCCTCCAGGACCGCTGGTTCGATGACATGCAGACCGGTAAAGGCCAGTTGCGAGTTTTCAACCAGCTTGGTAAAGCCGACTATCTTGTTGTTCTGCACCATGACATTATTAAATTGATGATGATTGTGCATCGCCATGGTGACCATATTTTTGTTTGCCAGATGATGACGGTACAAGCTCAAAAAATCGATTGTATGGTAAATATCTCCATTTGTGACCAGCAGCGGTTCCTCACGAAGATGTCGAAAAGCCCGCCGCAGCCCGCCGCCGGTTCCCAGTATAACCTCCTCTTTCTGTACAATAACACCCGGCAGACCGGCCAGTGCCTCAACAATATGATGTCGAAGATGATGACAGTTGACGACAATATGGTCAAAGCCCAGGGCTTGCAGTCTTTTTATGGTGAGCAGAAGAAGCGGTTGGTTGAGGATGGGAAAAAGAGGTTTTGGACGAATCAGCGTGTGCGGCTCAAGCCTGGTACCTAGACCGGCGGCCAGAATCATAGCTTGCATAGTACCTCTTCCGTTAAATTAGTAAATCGACATCACCGCGGTAAAGAGTGTACAACCTTATTTTTACTCCATCTGGAGAGAACCATCTTCACGTTCAAAAACTCCAACAATCACTATACCCGCTTTATTGGCCTCTTCAATCATTAACTCTTTATCAAAGAGCAGCGTCTGCCCGGCCTCCACGGCCAACACGGCGCCTTGCACCTGTTGCAGGCTCCTGATTGTTGTGAGACCTGTTGCCGGCAGATCAAAGCGAAAATCCTGCCCCGGCTTTTTTACCTTGACGACCACTGCCTGCTCTTTAGCCAGGGCCCCGCCACGCAAAATGGTCGCATCGGTGCCCTCAATAGCTTCGACGGCAAGAACCGTACAGTTTCTCACCACGACACACTGGCCGATATCAAGCTTACCGATGGCTCTGGCGTTCTGCCAGCCGAATTTTATATCCAGGCGTTGGTTTTTGTTCGGTTTCTTCCTGGTGATGACGCCAACGGGAAAGAGCAGATGCCGCAGATAAAGCGTCGACTCCAGTACTTTGATCCCTTCTTTTTCAAGTGTCCCGGCAATAGCGCGGAGAATGGCATCATCTTGTTTCCGGTCGATCTTATTCCACAGCGTCAAGCCTTTCAGATCAGGCAGTACATCGCGAAAAATCTGCGTCTTGGTGATGGTGCCGAGAAAAACCGTCTCCCCCACCCCTTCCTGTTTTAAAAAGGCTATCAACTTACCGAGTTGACCGAGTTTGAACCAGCAGACGGCATCGGCCTCCTCCGAGACTTTCTAGTCGTTTTCCCCTTTATTGGCGACCACCACCACCCTCCTGCCGGCCGCATGGGCCGCGTCGATGAACAACAGGGGAAACTGCCCGCCACCGGCAATAATGCCGATGCTTCTTGGATCTGTAACCTTGGCCAACCGACTCTATTCCTCAACCGTCTGTTTGACGACGCCACGCTTGGTATTAAGGAAAAAGTTAACCAGAGTCTGCACTTCTTCGCAGGTCGGAAATTCCTTCCGGGCCAGTTCGATGGCATCTTTCATAAGTAAATTCGGTGATCTGAAGATGATACGATATGCCTTATCGAGCATTTTCAGCGTCTCGCGGCTAAAACCGTTTCGCTTTAAGCCCACTTTATTGATGCCGGAGATTCTTGTTCTGTTTCTCGTTCCGGCAATAATGATATACGGGGGAACATCAAGGCCGATTCCCGAAACCCCGCCAATATAGCTGAAGGTGCCGATACGGCAGAACTGGTGCACGGCAACCAGTCCGCCGATAGAAGCCCGGTCCCCTACCTCGACATGTCCCGCCAGTGTGGCGACGTTGGCCATAATGACATGGTCACCAATCTTGCAGTCATGGGCGACATGAGTGTAGGCCATGAGCAGGTTGTGGTTGCCGATAACCGTTTTTGCGTGCCCATTCGGCGTTCCCCTATGGATCGAGGCATACTCGCGAATCTGGTTATCGGAACCGATAATCAACTCGGTTGGTTCCCCCTTATACCCGAGGTCCTGCGGGGCTCCACCAACCACGGCAAAGGAGCCAATCAGGTTTCTCTCACCGATGGTTGTCGGTCCCGAGACAACTGCATGGGGAAGTATTCTAGTATCGGCGGCAATCCGCACTCCGGCTTCTATGACGGCATACGGCCCGACGGAGACGGAGGAGTCGAGCTCGGCTTTGGTATCTACTACGGCGGTTGGATGTATGGACATGATTTTATATGGGGTTATTGGTAGATTTATATCTCTCTATTTTGTGTCGCTTCATTTTTCCCAAGGACAAAAGCTGCTCTGCTTACCTGCTTTGGCTCACTATTGCAATATTTATTGGCAATAGTCAAATCGAAGGGGATCTGCCAACCGATCCCCAACAGCTTCATTTCACGCAATTTCATGTGAATGAGGCCATAAGTTCAGCTTCGGCGACCAGCTGGTCATCCACCGTGGCTTTTGCCATCATGACCATAACTGATCGTTTCTGTTTTATAAGCTCAAGGGTGAAAATCAATTGATCTCCGGGAACAACCGGCCTTCTGAACCTGGCCTTATCGATACCTGCAAAAAAAAGCAATTTTTTACCGATTGTTTCGGGATTGGCATAATAGGCCATTATGCCGCCGACCTGGGCCAGTCCCTCTAAAATCAACACCCCCGGCATGATTGGTCGACCAGGAAAATGTCCCTGAAAAAACTGTTCATTTATGGTCACGTTTTTCAGTCCGACAATCTTTTTGCCGATGTCGATGGAGAGAATACGATCGACCATGACAAATGGATATCTGTGCGGCAGGACCTTGAGAATTTCCATGATATCTATATCTTCCGGGACAACAACCTCACTCATATCTCTATCTCCTTAATTATTCTTCATGGTCCGGCAACTTGCAAAGCTCTGCAATCGCCTTGCTGTTTTTTCTTACTGTAGCTTGTAATTCCGGAAGCTTTGCAAAAACAGCGCACGATTTCGCCCATTGACGAAGAGGAAACGCCGGCGCGCCACCAAGTACAGCGCCTTTTGGTTGATCGTTGTGCACGCCCCCCCGGGCAGCAACCATAACCTGATCGCCAATGGTAATATGTCCGTTAACGGCTGTCTGTCCGCCGAGGACAACATTGCGGCCAAGGGTCGTCGATCCGGCGATACCGACCTGGGCAACCAGCAGACTGTTTTCGCCGACCACAACATTATGCGCTACCTGCACGAGATTATCTATTTTCACGCCGGACTTGATCCAGGTAACGCCGTAGGCGGCGCGGTCGATACAGGTATTCGCACCAATCTCGACATCATCATCTATCTGGACAATGCCGACCTGTGGGCGTTTGATATGTTCGCCGCGCTCGTTGGCGGCGTAGCCGTAGCCATCACTGCCGATAATCGTGCCGGAATGAATAATCACTCTCTTGCCGATAAGACATTTTTTATAGACGGTAACGTTTGCATGAATAGTCGAATCGTCACCAATTGCCACATCATCACCGAGAACGGCGCCGGACTTGATCGTAACCCTTTCCCCGAGTTTAACCCTGTCGCCGAGAACAGCCAGGGGGGCGATGGTGATTTCCCGGCCAAGACGACATTCTTCGCCGACAAAGGCCCGTGGGTGAATGCCCTTGGCCGTAAAAGGACGCTGCACAAAAAAACCATGGATAAGCGCAACGGCCAGATAAGGGTCTTTCACCTGGATAACGGGGATATTTTTAACCGTCTCCACGCCTAAAGGAACGATCACCGCCCCCGCGCCGGTCGTTTCGAGCAGTTCGGCCATTTTTTCTTTCGCCAGGAAGGAGATATCTTCACACCCAGCGGTGTCGAGGGGGGCAAATCGACGAACAAGGGCATTCTTATCGCCGACGACCCGGCCACCAACCATTTCGGCGAGGAATTCAACGGTTACTGTTTTTTCAGTCATCATTTTTCCAGTTTTAATAGAGAAAATACTTATTTCTCATACGATCAAAGGCCTGCAGCTCCGCTTGCCAGCCCTCTTCAATTTCCCGCACCGGCACACCCTCTTCAAGCTGCCGCCGTACCTGCCTGTCACCGATTATCAGATCCATGGGCAGACGTTCATATTCATATTCATAGGGCGGTTGTTTATATTGATATTGTTCCGGATAGAGACGTATCGACGCCTGCAGCAAAGCCAGACTGGTTCTGTACGGCTGAAAAACCTGACTTTTTGTCACATGGATCTGAAAACCGCTACAGGCCTGTCCCGCCCACTTGCCGGAGGTCGGTTCGAAAACCACCGCCCGCAGCCGGCACCCGGGCAATGATGTTTTCGCCACGGCCTGGAGCATGTCCCCGTGCCGCCAATAGGGTGCACCGACCAGTTCAAAGGGCAGCGTCGTGCCCCGGCCTTCGGAAACATGCGTTCCTTCCCAGAGCACCTGGCCCGGATAGACCAGGGCCGTCTCGGGGGTCGGCATATTCGGCGATGGCCATACCCAGGGAAATCCGGTGTCCCGAAAGAGCATCGATCGCCGCCACCCAATAAGCTTGACCACTTCGAGCTCGGCGCCGATGTTAAATTCGCCGTTGATCAAAAGGGCCAGTTCGGCAAAAGTCAGCCCATGCCGCATGGGCAAAGGGTACAGGCCAACAAAGGAACTGCAGTCGGCCCTGAGCAGGTTCCCTTCAATCTGTTCGCCGCCGATCGGATTCGGTCGATCGAGAACCACGACTTTTTTACCGAGTTGCGCTGCCATCTCCAGGCAATAGGCCATGGTATACAAAAAGGTATACACCCGGGTACCGACATCGATCAGGTCAATGAGCAACACGTCGAGCTGCGCGAACATCTCGGCGGTCGGCCGTCGATGCGTTCCATAGAGGCTGTAGATAGGCAGACCGGTAACCCCATCAAGCGTATGATCGGATTCGATCATGTTGTCTTGTTTTTCGGAAAAAAAACCGTGCTGGGGAGAAAACAGGCAAGTCAGCCGATCACCATATTTCTGGTGCAGCAGCACCCTGCCATGGACAAAATCCCGATCCGTCGAAGCCTGATTCGATAAATATCCAATTCTTTGTCCCGCAAAGGACAGGGAATCATCGTGCACTACTCTTTCGAGACCAACCTGCAGCATAATTTCAAAATAGATAAGAAAATTAACGGATAATATAAAAGCGAATTGGCTATCTTAATAGCGGGAAGGAGAAAAGTCAAAAAGTAGATGAGAGATTAATCAGGAAAGAAGAATATCTTCGGTTGCGGACAAGTGCACCGATGCAACCGACGCCCGAAGTATTCACAATGGGCGCCGGCAGAAGAACACTACTTGTTCAGGATGCTATGAAACGATCATAGTGAACAAAATCACTCAATTCCCTGCGCTTTGGCGGTGAAGGGGCGTGGTCGGGATAGCCGATCGGGATAAGCGAGACCAGTTCATAACCGGCGGGGATGTGCAGCAACTCTTCCGTAGCCTTATGGTCAAAAGAACCGACAATGACCGAACCCAGGCCAAGCGCACAGGCTTTCAGACAAATATTTTCACTGATGAGGCCCAGGTCATACATAAACCAGTGCTGATAACGCGTTACCTGTTGCTCCTTATAGTATCCCGATTTCAAGGGATTACCGCATACGGCAATGACCACGGCAGCGGACTCCATACATTTTGATGCCGGATTTTTCGCGGAAAGCAGCTCGGCCAGCTTTTTTTTGTCGGCTGCCGCCTGCACTATGACGAGTTCCCAACACTGTAGATTCCCCCAGGACGGGGCCATCCTTGCCGCCTCGAGAACTTCCGCCAAGGTATCAGTTTCAATCGGTCTGTCCTGAAATCGCCTGATACTTCTTCTACCGGTAAAAATATCTTCCATATTATCTTGCATACGCCTCCTCCCCCTTGCCAATCCGTTGTGGGCCAGGCTCGACATCGTCGACACAGAGCCTGGCAATGCCCGGATCAGGAAAATTCATTTAAAATTTCTCTGGCGATGATCAGTCGCTGAATCTCACTGGTTCCTTCATAAATCGTCGTTATTCTCGCATCCCGGGTATATCTTTCAATGGGAAAATCACTGGTGTACCCATATCCGCCGAAGATCTGCATCGCCTCATAACAGGCTTTATTGGCCGCTTCAGTGGCAAAGAGTTTGGCCATGGAGGCCTCCTTGGCAAAAGATCGACCCTGTTCTTTTTTATAGGCGGCGTTCATGAGCAGCAGGCGCGAGGCTTCAAGAGCGGTGTACATGTCGGCAATCTTCCACTGAATCGCCTGAAAGCCACTGATTTTCTTGCCGAACTGTGATCTCTCCAGGGAATATTGCGTCGCCATGTCCATGGCCGCGAGACCAATACCCAAGGCCAGCGAGCCAATACCGATCCGCCCGCCGGCAAGTTCGGCCACCGCCGCACGAAAACCATCGTTTGGCTGCCCCATCAGTGCATCTGCCGGGATACGGCAGTCTTGAAAAAGCAACTCATTGGTCGGAGAAGCATGCTGGCCCATCTTTTTTTCTTTTTTACCAATGATCAGCCCCCTGGTGCCGGCCTCAACCAAAAAGAGGCTGATCCCCTTGCCCTTTCGCGCCACGGGATCGGTCACCGCCCAGACGACAAAAACCCCGGCAAAAGAACCACTGGTGATAAATATTTTCGAGCCGTTCAGCACCCACTCATCGCCATCCCGCACTGCGGTGGTGGTCATGGCGGCAGGATCGGAACCGGCACCGGACTCGGTCAGGGCGAAGGCCCCCGCCTGATATTCCCCACTGCAGATCCTGGCAATATAACGGGCCTTCTGCTCATTGCTGCCGAGGGCCTGAATCACTTCGTTGACCATATTGTTGACGGAAACGGTCACGGCGGTAGCGGCGCAGGCCCGGGCAAGCTCCGTCATCGTTACGCTGAAAGCGACGACACCGGCTTCCGTGCCGCCGAATTCATCCTTGACGTTGAGGCCCATGAAGCCGAGCTCGGCGAGCTTTTTCAGATTAGCATAGAAGCTACCGTCATCACCACCCTGGTCAAGCTCGGCGGCCACCGGGGCCAACTCCGACCGGGCAAAGTCCCGGGCCGTGTCCTGAATGAGTTTTTGTTCTTCGGTTAAATCGAGATTCATGCGCAATCCTTGATGGCGTGGTAAAAACTCTTCATCTGTGTCGTTGTGCGCCCGTAGGAAGTGCCCTTGGGGTACAAATGTTATATCATTACGACGTACTCTAGTACGCCGAAATAATATAAATTTTGCGCGCCTAGCATATGAAGTTTTTTACTTAACCATTCCAAAAGTGAAGTTTTTACGAGTTTGTCAATTCTTGTCTTGCTGTTAATTTTTTTGAAATTTGGGCGGACGCTTCTCGAGAAAAGCCAACATGCCCTCTTTCTGTTCTTCGCCGGCAAAACAGAGAGCAAAGAGATCAGCCTCGTAGGAGCAGGCTCGGTTCAGGTCCATTTCCATACCATTATTGACAACTTCCTTGCACAGTCGCACGGCAGTAGGTCCGCGGGATCCGATCAACACGGCCAACTCACGGCATTCGGCCATAAGTCCATCCTGAGCGATAACCCTGTTCACCAGCCCAATGCGGCAGGCCTCCGCCGCATCAATGATCTTGCCGGAATAGAGCAGTTCATTGGCAAGTCCCTTGCCGATCAACCTCGGCAATCTCTGCGTTCCGCCAAAGCCGGGGATGATCCCCAGATTGACTTCGGGTTGACCGAACTTGGCATTGTCGCTGGCCAGACGGATATCACAGGCAAGGGACAGTTCGCAACCGCCGCCAAGGGCAAAGCCGTTAATCGCGGCAATCACCGGCTGGGGAAGATTTTCGATAGTGCGGGTGACCGCGTGGCCGAGTCTGCCGAAAACCTTTCCTTGGGCAGGCGTAAGACCTTGCATAAAGGAAATATCCGCCCCGGCAACAAAGGCTTTTTCTCCTGCCCCTGTTATAATGACGACCTGCACGCCGCGGTCTTGACCAAGCTCGTTAAAACAGGTAAGCATTTCCTCAAGTGTCTCCCGGTTCAAAGCATTAAGCGCTTTCGGTCGGTTGATGGTCACTGTGGCTATGCCGTCACTTTTTTCCAGCAGTATATTGTTATAGGTCACTTCGTCTCTCCTTATCAATTTACGATTCCAGGGTAAATTTCCAGGCGCAGTACCACTCCTCGGGATGCTTGTCGGGAGGACAACCCAGACACTCGGTGCGGATTCTCTTGTCGATGGCGGAGGCAAAATAGGTATACTCAACGAGTCCCGCCGATTTACAGGGGTAATCATCAAGCCCCTTACGTTTTCGGGCATCCTGTACGCGACAGCGATTCATCTGAAACACAAAACTGTTCGCCGTTTCCTCGACAATCGATTGACTATTGATGCTTTCATAGATGCGAAAGCCCAGAGCCTTCTTCAGCCCCTCAAGCCCTGGATTCTCCGGCAAGCCCAGAAAATTGCTGATCGATTTTGCTTCAACAGGCGAAAATTGCGCCCAGCAGGAATCGTTGCACCGCTTGGCGTCATTCATTCCCGCGGCAAATTCGATGGTCTGAAACCAGACACCGTCATTGACCAGCCAGTTTTTGGCCAGACGATCCTTGAGTTCGCTGAGCTTTGCATCGTCCATGTCCAGCAAAAAAGAAGGAATGCCCTCCTCCATGGTAAAACCAAGAAGCTTCGCCAGGTGTTTCATCTGGATGTCAAAACTCGTTTTCGAGGCACTTTGCAGCATCTCCAGCGCCTTCTCCATGCCGACCTGATGTTTTACCTCGGCAAACCAGAGACCATGATGAATTATAAGTCGATGAAAGAGATCAACGATAAAACGGGCTCTTTCCCGCGAATCCAACTCGCCTGCACTTTTGGCCTGGATGGACATATTTCCCCCCTTTTACTAGGTTATAATAGTTATTTCGTCCGGATAACTGTTAAGTTGTTCGAGACCGTTTTGCGTAACCAGATGGGTATTTTCGATCCCGACAACACCTCTGCCGGGAAAAATTGTCTTCGGCTCCAGAGCAATGATCATACCCTCTTCAAGAGCCAGCTGCTGGCCCTTGGCAATAAACGGGAATTCATCGAGTTCCAGGCCGAGTCCATGACCGGTAAAACGAATTCTCCGACCGCCGACGCCCATGAAATTTTCCGCATATCCTTTTTTCTCCGCCAGAGAGACCATCAATTCGTACAGCTCTCCGGTGAGCACTCCGGGCTTTGCCTGCGTCTTGATTTCCTCCTGGATCTCAAGCATTGCTGCATGGGCCGCTTCGAGATCGGCGGGAAGCCTGCCGATTGAGAAAATCCGCGCATGATCGGAGAGATAGCCATCCAAGGCAAAGACATAGTCAACAAGGAGGGGTTCATTGGCGCTGATTTTTCTAAATCCGGCACCCTGACCGATAACACTGCTGACTCCCGTACCTCCCGTAGGCGAGGCGAGGTAACTGGGCACCGCCGCGCCATCACCGGACATGAGGTGGCCATAAAAAAGTTCGCTCCCCCACATGCGCATGCGGACAATGCCCTGATGGCCGAGGCTCCTGGCGTACCCTTCCAGTTGCCCACTCAAGGTAACCTCGGTTTTGCCGACCTGGAGCAGCTCCGGCACCATGGCGGCGACCTTATCCGACAATTTTGCCGCAGCCCTGATCTTTAAGATTTCAAATTCTGATTTAACCGCCCGCAGCAAACGGATTTCGTAAGAAATATCTTCAATCTTCGATTGCTTAAAGAGAGCGCAGTACTGCAGATAGAGGTTTGCCGGCAATACATCGAGCTCCATGCCAAGTGTTGCGGGGACCGAATAACCGTACCGCTGAAGAACGCCGGCTATCTGTTTTATGCCGACAATGGAAACAATTTCTTCAAGGGGGGATTCCTGCCGCGCCCGGTCGAAATCCTTGAAGACCATGAGAAGGGGCTTCCCGGCGGCGGGCACATAGAGCCACGCCTGTTGCGAGGTTGCCCCGAAATAGAAGAGATCGGTCTTCTGGCAGATCAGGGCGCCACCTACTTCCCGTGCCGCAAGGAGTTTTTGTAATTTTGCAATCCTCTCTGCCACTTCACCGGCCGGAACAACTACACTGTCTACACTGTCAATCGGCATACGCTCTCCTCCTTACTCAATACTGGTAGAACCCCTTGCCGCTCTTTCGGCCCAACCAGCCGACTTCTACATACTTTCTCAGTAAGGGGCAGGGACGATACTTGGAATCCTTAAACCCATCGTAGAGGGTGTCCATAATGGCCAGGCAGGTATCAAGACCGATGAGATCGGCCAGGGCCAGCGGGCCCATCGGATGGTTCATGCCAAGCTTCATCACCGTGTCGATGTCTTCAACCTTGCCAACTCCCTGATAGACACAAAAGACGGCCTCGTTGATCATCGGCATAAGGATCCTGTTGGCGATAAATCCCGGAAAATCATTGGCCTCGGCGGCAGTCTTACCGAACTTTCGGCACAGATCCCAGGTGGTGTCAAAGGTCTCCTGACTGGTCGCCAGACCTTTGATAACCTCGACCAGCTTCATGACCGGAACCGGGTTCATAAAGTGCATGCCGATAACTTTTTCCGGTCGCCTGGTCTGCGCGGCAATCCTGCCGATCGGAATAGACGAGGTGTTGCTGGCAAGAATGACATGGGCCGGGCAGGCACTGTCAAGATCACGAAAGATATTGAATTTCAGGTCTTCACGTTCGACTGCCGCCTCAACAACATAGTCAACCCCGGCCATATCCGCAAGATTTGTCGTCGTGCTAATCCGACCAAGGATTGCCTCACACTCGGCACTGGTTATTTTGCCTTTTTCCACACTTCGGCCAAGGTTCTTCTTGATCGTCGCCATTCCCTTGGCGGTAAATTCTTCCTTGATGTCGCTCATCAATACATCAAGGCCACTGGTCGCAGCGACCTGGACAATACCGTTGCCCATCTGACCGGCGCCGACCACACCGAATTTTTTAATCTCCATCTCTTCACCCTCCTGCTATAAGAACAAAAAATTATCTGTTAATTACCATGGCCACCGCTTCCCCCCCCCCAAGACACAGAGAGATCAGTCCCCGTTTGGCCTCTCTTCGGCCCATTTCGTGCACAATGCTCACCAGCAGCCGTGCGCCGCTGGCGCCGATTGGATGACCCATGGCGACGGCACCGCCGTTGACATTGACAATACTCTCATCGAGCTCAAGCACCCTGTTGATGGCCACCGAAGTGCCGCTGAAGGCCTCATTGATCTCAAACAGGTCAATATCAGCCAAGGAGACGCCTTCTTTTTTCAAGACCTTCGGAATCGCGAGGATCGGCGCCATAAGCACATGCTTCAGTTCTATTCCGGCCGAAGCCTGAGCACCTATCTCAGCCATGATGGTACAGCCGAGTTCTTCGGCCTTTTCGCGGCTCATCACCACCACGGCAGCCGCTCCATCGCTGATGACCGAGGCATTGCCGGCGGTCCCGACACCGTCCTTTTTAAAGGCCGGCCGCATCTTGCGCAGGCTCGCCAACGATGTCTCCTGGGGACATTCGTCGGTCGTAAAAAAGGTCGTTTCCCCTCTTTTTTGCGGCAGAGGCACCGGCACTATTTCCTCCTTGAAGACGCCGCCTTGAACTGCCCGCAGCGCTTTTTTATACGACTGCTCGGCAAAACGATCCTGGTCTTCTCGACTCACCTGCCATTTGTCGCAAATGAGTTCATTGGACATGCCCATATGAAAATCGTTGACCACGTCCCAGAGCCCATCGTGGACCATATGATCTTCGATCGTGCCCGGTCCCATGCGGTGTCCCCACCTGGCTTTTTCGAGATAGTAAGGCGCCGTGCTCATGCTTTCCATGCCGCCGGCGACAATGACCTCGGCATCACCGCACTGGATGGCCTGGGCGGCAAGCATCACCGCTTTTAGGGCGGAACCGCATACCTTGTTGACGGTAATGGCCTCAACCTCCTGGGGCAGCTCGGCCTTTATGGCCGCCTGCTTACCGGGGTTCTGGCCATAGCCGCAGGGCAGAACCATGCCCATGATACATTCATCGACCAGTGTCTTGTCGATTCCCGATCGAATAACCGCTTCTTTTATCACCAGCGCACCAAGATCCGTCGCGCCGGTTTTACTCAAGGATCCGCCAAAACTGCCGAACGGTGTTCGTACCGCACTGACTATTACCGCCTTTCTCATAATATGCCTCATATCTAAGCTCAATCTTGATGGCGTCGTAAAAACTCTTCATCCGAAGTCTACGCTTATCTGCGTCTTGCTGCAAAATTTCTATCATTACGACGTACTCGGGTACATCGGACCAAAACCGACCAAGCGCTCAATCGTATTTCCATGGTTATCGACAAGGCGGTGTTTGTCAACGTTTTTTACACCCTTGCCCAAGAAATCCTTTCGTAAACAACAAGAAGCCTCGGCAAAGTAATTCTTATGACAAAATAAAAAAACCTTTGACAAACATCACTATTTATTATTTAGTTCGACATGCAAGCCGACCGAGCGCTCAGTTGTGTTTTCTCGGTCAAAGAAAAATATATCTTTCGCCTAGTTAATCATTTTCAAATCTGAACTGTAAGGAGTCACCTATGGGTATGGACAATCTGTACAGAGAAGTAATGGACCTTAACATGATGGATGATAATGACCATAAAAAGGAGGTCGCTCGAGCATTTTTCGAAAAGCTCAACTTTATGGAACTTCCTGAATACTTTAACTGGGCGGCTGAAATTTTTGAAGGAATGCATGTTAAGGAACGGGGCGACAAAACTGCCTTTATCTGGGCCGATATCGTCACTACCGAAAGTAAGAGCTATAGTTATCAGGAGTTTTCCTTTCACGGTAATCAATGTCTCAATGGGCTGAGAAAAGCGGGTGTTGAGAAAGGCAACAATATGTACATGATGGTTCCGATCGTCCCGGAAACCTGGTTTACCAGTTACGCCTGCATCAAAGGGGGGCTGGTGGCCGTGCCGACCGCAACAACCATGACCGAAAGAGAACTTGAGTTCAGATTTGAAACCTACCCACCCGATTCAATTCTGGCCGATGAAATATACACCGACGTTATTGACGCGGCCCTGGCAACCACAAAAGCGACGCCGAAGATTAAATTGGTCAGAGGAAAAAAAGCCGGCTGGACCAGCTATACCGACCTTACCGGAGAGGCCGTTGCGGCAGAACCTGCACAAACACGATCCGACGATCTGCTCTTCTGTTTCTTCACCTCCGGCACCACCGGCCTGCCGAAACGCGTCGGTCATACCGCCGTTTCCTATCCGCTGGGCCATCTATCCACCTCGGTGATGACCGGCATTCGCACCGACGATATCCACCATAACCTCGGCGCTCCCGGCTGGGCCAAATGGGCATGGTCCAGTTTTTTTGCCCCCCTGAATGTCGGGGCCACGGCGACCGGGTTCAACTTTACCGTACTCGACGGCGACAAGTATCTGAACATGATCACCACCCATAAGATTTCCACCTTCTGCGCCCCTCCGACTGCCTGGCGAATGTTCATCAACCTCGATACTAGCAAGTTTGACTTTTCCGCCCTTCGCCAGTCCATCGGCGCCGGCGAACCGCTCAACCCGGAAGTTATCACCCGCTGGAAAGCACTCACCGGAACGGAAATCAGAGATTTCTACGGCCAGACCGAATCAACCGCCATGATCGGCAACCATCCCTGGATGAACGGCAAAATGAAGAGTGGTTCTTTTGGTCACCCATCCTTTATGTATGATGTGGCCCTGGTCGACGATGACGGCAAGGAGATTACCGTAGCCGACGAGCCCGGTCATATCGTAGTGAAACTGGATAAATGGCGCTCAATTGGTCTTTTTACCGAATATATCGGCAGTCCGGAAAAAATGGCCGGAGTCTTCCGCAACAATTTATACTATACCGGCGACCGGGCCTCCATCGATGCAGACGGCTACTGGTGGTTTGTCGGCCGCAGCGACGATGTTATCAAGTCCTCCGATTTTCGCATTGGTCCTTTTGAGGTGGAAAGCGCTGTTCTGGAGCATCCAGCTGTTGCCGAATCGGCCATCGTCGGTGTCCCCGATGAAAAACGCCATCAACTGGTGAAAGCGTTTATTATTCTCAAACAGAATCAGGAGCCTTCACGGGAACTGGCCCTGGACATTTTCCAACACACCATAAAGATCCTCGCCAAATTCAAGATTCCGAGAATTATCGAATTTGTCCCGCAGGTTCCTAAAACCCTCAGTGGCAAGATTCGCCGAGTGGAATTACGGCAACAGGAAATTGACCGAAAGGAACAAGGCGGCGGGTCGCAAAAACTTGAATTCTTCTATCAGGATTTCCCTGAGTTGAAGAGCAAAAAATAAAAACTGCTTCGTCCAGGGAAGGAATGTATTCTTCTTCCCTGGATGCTCAGAAAACCACTTTTCCGGAGTAAAAATTCATGATTTTTGAACTGACTGAAGAACAGAACCTCATCCGCGACATGGTTCGTGAATTCGCCGAAACGGAAGTGGCGCCGACAGCAAAAATTCGCGACGACGAAGAGCGGTTTGATCGACCATTGATGTTTGGCAGGCTTGGGGAACTTGGCCTGACCGGCATTGTCTTTCCCGAGGAGTACGGCGGCGCCGGTGCCGACTATATCAGTTATGCCATTGCCGTGGAGGAGCTCTCCCGGGTCTGTGCTTCGACCGGGGTGACCCTGTCCGCTCATCTTTCCCTCGGGGCCAACCCCATTTATCTTTTCGGCAGCGAAGAACAAAAACAGCAGTTTCTTGTCCCCTTGGCCCAGGGCGAAACAATGGGTGCCTTTGGCCTGACCGAACCATCGGCAGGCTCGGATGCCGGGGGTACCAAAACCACTGCGGTCCGGGAAGGCGACAGCTGGATTCTCAACGGGACGAAGATTTTTATCACCAATGGCGGCGAGGCGGAAACCTACGTTGTCTTTGCCAGGACAGACAAGGAGGCGAAAAAACACCATGGCATCAGCGCCTTTATAGTTGAAAAGAACACCCCAGGTTTTTCTTTCGGCAAAAAGGAACAAAAACTTGGTATACGCAGCTCCCCCACCCTTGAGCTGGTCTTTGACAATTGCCGCATCCCGGCGGGTAATCTTCTTGGCGAAGAGGGTCAGGGCTTCAAGATCGCCATGAAGACCCTTGACGGCGGCCGAATCGGCATTGCCTCCCAGGCCCTGGGTATTGCCCAGGGAGCACTCGATGCGGCGGTTAACTACGCCAAGGAACGGAAACAATTCGACAGCCCCATCGGTAAATTCCAGGGCGTGCAGTTTCAGCTTGCTGATATGGCGACCCAGACGGAAGCCGCCAGACTCCTGGTCTACAACGCTGCCTACAAAGCCAGCAACGGGCTCTCCTATTCCCAGGCATCGGCCATGGCCAAACTGATGGCCAGTGAAACCGCCATGAAGGTGACCACCCAGGCGGTGCAGATCCTTGGCGGCTATGGCTACACACGTGATTTCCCCGTGGAGAGGATGATGCGTGATGCGAAAATTACCGAGATCTATGAAGGCACCAGTGAGATCCAGCGTCTAGTCATTGGTGCGGCGTTAATGCGCTAACCCGGAAAAATGCCTATCATTTCGCATTGCCGCGTGAAGTATCTTTACTAAGTGGTGCTCATATTTTTCTTTTGTTATGCCGTTTTTTTGTATACTTTTTCTCGAGATATGCATACTGCACACAAAAAACGGTCAAGAGAAATCTCCAGGAGAAAAATAGATGAAAGAGAGTGATACGCATTCGCAGGAAGTCGTTACCAATATTAAAAACCAGGAACTGGTCAAGGAACGCCGGCGGCAGATAGTTGACGCCGCAGTAAAACTATTTATCAAACACGGCTACCATAAAACGACCACCCGCGCTCTGGCCAAGGCAACCGGGCTTTCCATCGGTTCGCTCTATGAATACGTATCGACCAAGGATGATGTGCTCTACCTCGTCTGCATTGCCATTCATACGGAAGTTGAACAGGGTGTGCAAGAGGCGCTGGCTCGGCCGACTGTCGGCAAAGCAGCACTGGCCGAGGTTATTCGCGAATTTTTCCTGGTCTGCAACCGGATGAGCGATCACGTCCTGCTCATGTACCAGGTGACCCACTTCCTCCCGTTAAAATGGCAGGAAAAGGTTTTGCAGGCAGAACTGCGTATTACCAACCTTTTTATCGAGGCAATGCGCGAGTTGCGCGAGCTGGGTAAATTGCCGCAGCTCGACGATGATACCATTAACCTTATCGGCCATAACATTTCCGTGATTGGCCACATCTGGGCTTTCAGGCGCTGGTATTTTGCCAAACAGTTCACCATTGATCAATATATTGAACAACAGACGGAATTTATCATGAGTTTTCTTGAGAATAAAAACGTATAGGCTCACGCTTTACCAATGAGAACAGATGATTACAAAAATGTATTGTCCGTCTGCACACCACCACCACATGACACACTCTTATTCTGGGCGGCTGTCTGTCGACAAAATCCCAGTCACCTTGCAGGAAAAAAGGAGTAATTATGCACGCGGATATTGAAATTTACCGGCCTCAAAACGTTGTTCGAGTCATCACTGCCACCTCCCTCTTTGACGGTCACGACGCCTCGACAAATATCATGCGGCGGATCCTGCAGGATTCCGGTGTTGAAGTTATTCACCTGGCCCACAACAGATCCGTCCAGGAACTGGTCGATACCGCCATCCAGGAAGATGCCCAGGGCATAGCCATGTCCAGCTATCAAGGCGGCCATATGGAAGCATTCAAGTATATGATTGATTTACTCAAAGAAAACGATGCCGCCCACATCAAGGTATTTGGCGGCGGCGGCGGCGTAATCGTCGCCGAGGAGATCAAAGAGCTGGAAAGCTACGGCGTGGCCAAAATCTACTCGCCTGAAGACGGCGCGTCCATGGGCTTGCAGGGGATGATCAATCATATGATTACAATCCTCGACTTCCCAACGCTGCCTTTCCATGATCTTCGCCCGGAAAAACTCAGCTACACCAATCCAAAGACTATCGCCGGTTTTATCTCCGCCGCACAGCTGGCCAAGGCAAACGGCAACGGCAGGCTACAGGAATTGGCGGCCATGCTCACGCCGCTCATCGAAAAACACAATCCGCCGGTCATTGGTATTACCGGCACGGGCGGGGCCGGAAAATCATCTCTTACCGATGAAATCCTGGTCAGATTCCTCCATGATATCAAAGATATTCGTATTGCCGTCATCAGCTGTGACCCATCACGACGCAAGACCGGCGGCGCGCTGCTCGGGGACCGTATCCGCATGAATTCCATCAGCAGCTCCGACAAGGTCTATATGCGCAGCCTGGCTACGCAAAACTCCGCCACGGAGGTATCCGAAGCATTGCCGGAAGCCATCCTCGTTACCAAAGCGGCAGGCTTTGACCTGATCATCATCGAGACGGCGGGTATAGGTCAGGGGGACTCGAAAATAACCGAACTGGCGGATATATCTCTTTATGTCATGACCAGCGAATTCGGGGCACCCTCCCAGCTGGAAAAAATCGATATGCTCGACTATGCCGATCTGATCGTCGTCAACAAATTCGAGAAGAAAGGAAGCGATGACGCCATCCGGGATATCAGAAAACAAGTGCAGCGTAATCGCAAGCAGTGGGATATTGCTCCGGAGGACTTCCCGGTGTTCGGCACCATTGCCTCAAAATTTAATGATGACGGAGTTACGGCTCTCTACCATGGCATAATTGAGCAACTGGCCCAAAAAACAGCACTCACCTTACAGCCAAACCTGCCCAAGCCGACACAAAAGACACCCTCTTCAAAATCAATTGTCATTCCGTCGGAAAGAATTCGCTATCTTGCGGAAATTTCTGCTGCCTTGCGCAACTACCATACAAAATCAGACGAGCAGGCCCAGGCCGTACGACAAAATTATCATATCCAATCGACCATTGACCTGCTCAGTGAAAAAGAAGGCGAGGACATCGACACGGCCCTGGACGTTCTCCGGTCCGCCGCCGCGGCAGCCAATGAAACAATCGACCACGCGACCGAAGACAGTTTGAACAACTGGGAGAAAATCAAGGCGAATTATGCCGGCGACGATCTGGTCTATACCGTGCGCGATCGCGAAATTCATGTCCCGCTGCACTCGCAATCCCTGTCGCACTCAAAGATCCCGAAAATAGCCCTGCCGAAATTCAGCGATCCTGCCGATATTTATCGCTGGCTGCGTAAGGAACATCTCCCGGGATATTTCCCCTATACCGGAGGTGTCTTTCCCTTAAAACGCACCGGCGAGGACCCAACGCGCATGTTTGCCGGAGAAGGTGGTCCGGTACAGACCAATCGACGCTTCAAACTACTTTCCGCCAACTACGCAGCAAAAAGATTGTCCACCGCCTTCGATTCGGTGACCCTGTATGGCTGGGATCCTGCTATACGCCCGGACATTTACGGCAAGATCGGCACTTCCGGGGTGAGTATCTGCACCCTCGATGACGTCAAACAGCTCTATGACAGCTTTGATCTCTGCTCCCCCACCACCTCGGTATCCATGACTATCAACGGTCCGGCACCAATCATTCTGGCCATGTTCATGAACACGGCCATCGACCAGCAGGTGGACCAATTCGTTGCGGAAAAGAAAAGACAGCCGGACAAAAGCGAATACGACCAGCTCAAAGCCATGGTCCTGACCAATGTACGCGGCACTGTCCAGGCGGATATCCTGAAAGAGGACCAGGGTCAGAACACCTGCATCTTCTCCATCGAATTCGCTTTGAAAATGATGGGAGACATTCAGGAATATTTCATTGCCGAGAATGTGAGAAATTTCTATTCGGTCTCCGTCTCCGGCTACCATATCGCCGAGGCCGGGGCCAACCCGATTACCCAGCTGGCCCTCACCCTGTCCAACGGCTTCACCTATGTGGAATATTATCTGTCCCGGGGCATGGACATCGACCAGATTGCGCCGAATCTGTCCTTCTTTTTCTCCAACGGCATGGATCCGGAATATACCGTTATCGGCCGGGTAGCCAGGCGCATCTGGGCGGTGGCGATGAAGGAAAAATACAGCGCATCCACCTCGTCGCAGCGGTTAAAATATCATATCCAGACCTCCGGCCGATCACTGCACAGCCAGGAAATCCAATTTAACGATATCAGAACCAGCCTGCAGGCGCTCTGTGCTATCTACGATAACTGCAACAGTCTGCACACCAACGCCTACGATGAGGCGATCACCACCCCCAGCTCGGAGTCGGTGCGCCGAGCCCTGGCCATCCAGCTCATTATTAATAATGAATGGGGCCTGGCCAAGAACGAGAACCCCAACCAGGGCAGCTTTATTGTCGAGGAACTGACCGATCTGGTCGAAGAGGCGGTTCTCGCCGAGTTCGACCGGATCACCGATCGGGGCGGCGTGCTCGGGGCCATGGAAACCGGCTATCAGCGGAGTAAAATCCAGGAAGAATCCATGTACTATGAGCGGCTGAAGCATTCCGGCGAATATCCGATCATCGGCGTCAATACTTTTCGCAATCCTGATATCGATTTTGATCAACAGGCGGCAACCATCGAACTGGCACGTTCGACCGACGAAGAGAAAGACGAACAGATCGACCGTCTCGCTGATTTCCATAACCGGCACAAGAACGATTGTCCGGCGGCGCTCAGCCAGCTGCAGGAAGTGGCTCTCAGCGGCGGCAATATATTTCACGAACTGCTTGAAACGGTCAAACACTGCAGCCTTGGCCAGATCACCAATGCCCTGTATGCGGTCGGCGGACAGTATCGGAGGAATATGTAGGCAATCAGCGCCAGGCGAATAAGGGTTGCTCGAAATGAGCGACCCTGGTTGTCTGGCCACAAAGAGCCACCTCACGAAATTGATAGAGTATTGCCGCCGTCGGGGTGGCGATAAAGGTGTCGCCGATCGGCATGAAAAGAATCGGTCTCTCGCTTTCTTCGGTTTCTTGCAGAACAGGGGCATCCCGACGAAAGAGCTCCATGCAGGGAATTCTGTGCACCGAAGCGACCTCCTGCTCGTTTTTCGTCAAATGTTCTATGGCACCACCCCAGATGACGACCGGCGTGATATGAAAACCCGAGCGGGTAACAAAATCATCGAGACAGCCAAGCAGCCGGTGTGCTGGCAGCGTCAGGCCGACCTCTTCGTCCAGTTCACGAAAAGCAGCCTGCACTGGACTTTCTCCCGGATCGATGGCGCCACCGGGCAAGGCCCATTGTCCGGCATGATTTTTCAATCCTCCCGCCCGCCTGGTGAGGATGAGTGCCGCACTGCTATGCGGCACATCGCCAAGACAATAGAGACCGCCCTCACCACGGTAATCAACGATGGTCAGGGCCACGGCCGCCCGCCTGAAATTCTCCGGATTCAAGGTTGTTTGTTCAAAGCCGGCAAGGTTTGCGGCGATAAGATTTCTACATTCAGTGTTACAGAGAAAATTTTCCATAGGAGTCGGGGCTTATTTCCTGTTGAGCGGGGTTAATATTTCGCACCGGCTGCCTTATGGTCTATAACCGGGCCATATACTTTAACATTGTCTTGCTCATTGGCAAGCCTCGATGCATAACCTTGCCGATATACAAAGTGTTCTCCAATTTCGTTACAACCTTTATACAAGGAAACCAGCATGACTCACCATCATTTTTATCATGTCGAAAAACAACCGCCGTTGGCCTGGGTATTCTTAAATCGTCCGGAAAAGAAAAACGCCATGGGCCCTGCCGCATGGACGGAACCAGTGGAGATCTTTGCCGAGATTGATGGTGACCCGGAGATCAGGGTGATCATAGTCGCCGGTAAAGGTGACTGCTTTTCAGCCGGAATCGATCTTCTGGAAATGGTGCCGCAGCTACCGGAGTTGATGGACAAGAACCAAACCGGTGGCACCAAATGGAAATTCCTACCAAAAATCAAACAACTCCAGGAAGGCATCTCGGCCATAGAACACTGCCGCAAGCCGGTCATCGCTGCTATTCACGGCCACTGTATCGGCGCCGGTCTGGATATGGTAACCGCCTGTGACATCCGTATCTGCTCGGAAGATGCGCTGTTTTGCCTAAAAGAAGCCGCCGTCGGTTTTGTCGCCGATGTCGGTGTCCTGCAGAGGCTGCCGCTTATCGTCGGCCAGGGTCACGCCCGGGAACTCGCCTTTACGGCGAGAAACATCAGCGCAACACGGGCAAAAGAGATCCAGCTGGTCAGTGATGTCTACAGTGACAGGGTAACGCTCATGGTCAAGGCTGAAGAACTGGCCCGGGAGATAGCCGAGAACTCCCCCCTGGCCGTGCAGGCATCAAAGGATGTCCTCAACTACTGTGTCGGCAAATCCATTGACGACGGCTTGAAATATGTCGCTTCGGTCAGCGCAAACATCATTCCATCGAGCGATCTGCTCGAGGCAATGAACGCCTTCAGGGAAAAAAGAAAACCTCAATTTAGCGGAAATTAAGAACATGGATACAGATTTACAGCTCTACCTGCAACCAACGTTTTTTCTCGATTATGACACACAGGAAGTGGCCGACTTTGCCATAGCTGTCTGCGCAGGCCATACAACACCCGCAGCAAAAGCAACAGCTCTTTATTATGCGGTACGGGACCGGATAAAATATGACCCTTACGATCTGCAATATTCTCGCAGCGCCATGCGCGCCAGCTCGATCTTGCGGAAAAAAAGCGGCTACTGTGTCGCAAAAGCCGTACTGCTTGCCGCTGTCGGTCGTCAGCAGCAGATCCCCTGCCGTCTCGGTTTTGCCGACGTCACCAACCATCTTTCCACCGCAAGGTTGAGAGAAATGATGGGCACCGACCTGTTTATCTACCATGGCTATACCGAGATGTATCTGAACCATAATTGGGTCAAGGCCACGCCGGCCTTTAACCTGTCACTGTGCACCCGGTTCAACGTACAACCGCTTGAATTTGACGGCACAGAGGATTCCATCTTCCACGAGAGCAATACCCTTGGGCAAAAGCATATGGAATACGTCAGAGATCATGGCCACTTCGCCGATCTGCCGTTTGAGAAAATCTTTGCTGCCTACGGCAAGACCTACCCAAATTTTTTTGAACATTTCGGGGGCAAGAAAACACACAATTTCAGTGCGGAAGCGGCGGCTGAATCTTGATTCGTATCTCAAGGGATATTGAAATGAATCCCCCTTATTTCCCGTTTACCAGTGAGTACTGTAACGACAAACCGACACCGACCTCTTTGATAGCAACGACCTTGGCCAGGGCAATTTTTGATGCCAGATCGGTGCAGTGGCAGGCATGCATCTGCACCACCTTTATTTCCTTGATATAATCAAGGGTACCCTGCATCTGCCGGGGGGATGGTTTTTGCAGATGTAATCCGCCGAGGACATCAAAAATGCGACTTTCATTGCACACTTCCATGGCGTAGGCAATGATATTGCAGATACCGGCATGGGAGCATCCAGTGATGATGACCAGGCCATGGGCGGATTTATAGGCAAGCGCCGAATCTTCGATCACCCAGTCGTCTTCCTCCGAACCTTCCTTTCTACCGAATCTCTGGCTTGATTCAAAGTCATTTTTTCTCGGAATCTGCCCTAAAAAAACCAGGCGATCCGTCAACCACAAGGGGGTATCGGTCAAGTGCATATGAAAATGATTGGCCAGCTTTTCTTTAGACAGCAAAGAGCCGAGTTCGCCTATAGTATCATCAATGACACTGACGAATGTCTGGCTGTGGGCAACCAGGGTCGGCTTGGTACAGGATATCCCCGCCAATCGCATCTCGGTAGAGTACCTGATGAGAGGATCCAGTCCCCAGGTATGATCCATATGGCTGTGCGACAGGACCAGAAAATCGAGATGGCCTATATCCACCCCCATTTTCTGACTGTTTCGGATAAAAATGTCAGAATATCCGGTATCGAACAAAATGCGGCAGCCTTCGTCTTCAATCAAAACGGAGAATCCCGGTTCGGCCAAAAAGTATCTATCAATCAAGCTGTTATTGTCCACCAGCACATGCACCTTCATCGCATTATCCCCTCAATTGAATATACTTTTGTGCAAAAGTTCCGAGGTTAAGAGTGTGTCCGATATCAACCAATACGCTTTTTGCCCTCCCACTCCTTATCTCGTAATTTGAACTTCTGTATTTTACCGGTAGCCGTTTTGGGCAGATCGCTGAACTCGATATATTTAGGAGCTTTGAAACGGGCCAGATGCTCTTTGGTATAAGTAATTATATCCTCTGCCGAGGTGGTTTTTCCAGCTTTAAGTACAATATAGGCTTTGGGAACTTCGCCCCATTTCTCATCCGGGACCGGAATAACCGCCACCTCCTGGACATCGGGATGGCCGTAGATGACACTTTCCACTTCAACGGTGGAAATATTTTCTCCGCCGCTGATAATGATATCCTTTTTTCTGTCCATGATCTGCGCATAACCGTCCGAGTGCATGACCGCGAGATCGCCACTGTGGAACCAGCCACCTTCAAATGCCTCGGCGGTCGCTTCGGGATCCTTGTAGTAGCCGGTCATGACATTGTTGCCGCGCATAACAATTTCGCCGATTGTCTTGCCGTCCCGTGGAACCGGCTTCATGGTAACCGGATCGACCACATCCATGAAATGGGTAATAATGTACGGCACGCCCTGACGCGATTTGGCTATGGCCTTTGCATCATCAGACATCGTCTCCCAAGCCGGCTGCCAGGCGCAGACACTATGGGGACCATACACCTCGGTGAGACCATAGGTGTGGGTAATATCCGCCCCTATCGCTTCCATATTTCGGATTATTGCCGGTGCAGGCGGCGCGCCGGCCGTCATGATTTTCAGTTTGCGCTTCATCTTCACTTGAGACGCCCCAGGCCAGGTGCTCATGGTAATGAGTATCGTCGGCGCGGCACAAAGATGCGAGACATCTTCTTTTTCGATCAAACGGTAAATGTCTTCAGCGACCACGGCCCTGAGACAGACATGGGTGGCGCCTACCGCAGTAACACCCCAGGTAAAGCACCAGCCGTTGCAATGGAACATGGGCAATGTCCAGAGATAGACGGAAGACGCAGTCAAACCTGACTCCAGAACTTCGCCGATGGCATTTAGATATGCGCCACGATGGTGGTACACGACTCCTTTGGGACGCCCTGTCGTGCCGCTGGTATAATTGATGGACAGTGACTGATCTTCGGAGTCGATATCTGCCGCAAACGGCTCGGGCGACCCGGTTGCCAGAAATGCCTCATACTCCATGCCTTCAAGAGACAGTGTGTCGCTGACATCACAGACCGTTACATAGGTGGTGACCTTGGGCAAATCGCTCGGCTGGACCAGGTGGGCAAATTCGCTGTCGGCAACAACCAGTTTAGCATCCGAGTGATCGATGATATAGGAAACCTCGCCCGGGGAAAGTCGAATATTGACACTGACCAGCACCCCGCCGATAAGCGGTACGGCATAATGCGCTTCGAGCATTGCCGGGATGTTCGGACAGATAAAAGCTACCTTGTCGTCCTTGCCGATACCTCTTTGCCGCAGTGCACTGGCCAGGCGATAAATCCTTTCGGAAAATTCTTTATAGGTATAGCGTTTATCGCCATGGATAACCGCAGTCTTACTGGGATAGACGAGGGTACTTCTGGTCAAAAATTCCACTGGAGTGAGGATACTTTTATTTACGCTTGGTGCTTGCATTATAGTTTTCCTTTCAGGCAGATTGTCGTGGTATCGTCGTTTGTCGAAACAGGGTAGAAACGGATGTATGCAGAAATTCCCGGAAACTATTTTCAACATTGATACGTGGCATTAGTACGTTAAGAAAGTGCTGGTGGGGGGATGCGGAAAACACAATCCCCACCAGCACCTGACATAAATAACAGATCAATTATTTCTCATGGACATAAAACGGCCATTTATGAAAAAACCATTCATTCCACAACAGGGGAATAATCCACCAGAAGTTCCAGACAAGCGACTCACCATGAGGAAACCGGTGTGCGAGGTCGGTCATATGATGATTGCCCAATCCCCAATGGCCGAAATTGCCGTAATAGAAGACCCAGTAGCTTCCTACGGCAAGAAGTAGGACACCAATAGTACGCACAAAAAACGCCGACCAGGCATCTTTGTCCAAACCAAAAGCGATATCATCAAAATAATGGTGCCAGATGAGGAACGGTATCAGGGTAAACCCGGCAATTTCAGCTGAGTGCAGCCAGACAAATCGTTGAACTTCGGCGAGACCTTTGCTTTCTTCCAGGAGACTGAACGTTTCCGCCGGGACCCACAGGGGAATAATTGCTTTGCAGATGAGAGTTAACACCGCAGCTAAAACCAATGAGAGAATGACGGAAACAATTCCTTTCCACGGTTGCGGGAGGGTGATAAGAGTCCAGGGCTTCATCCGCCACACATTTGGCGTCATAAAAAGAACAACAATTGCCCACTCCCACCAGCCAAAAACCCAGTGCACATGTGAGGTTCCGCCTATGCCTTCCCACCAGGCAGGATTGACAGCCGGTCCCGGCAAAACTGTGCCAAAAAACGGCACAATAAGAATAACATAACTAAACACCGTCAGCAGAGAGCCCCAGGCAATCTCGGCAAAGCCGCCTGCAGGCTGCAAAATATTACTTGGCTGAACAGGCCATTTAGCAAAAAATATCGTTGAAACAGAATAGGTGTAAAAACCTATCAAGACAAAACAGACGACGGCTACCTGGGCGAGAACCACAGGCTTGCCAATAGCCTCAAGCCCATAATAGCTTAAGAAATTAAAACCCAGTCCGAGAACACGATAAAAAATAATATCTATGACAAACCAAACCAGGACTAAATTGACTATGGTCATGATGATCCCGCGCTTCGGTTGCTCGATATTCTGAAAAGGCCAGTCGGCAAGAAGCATATGCTGCCAAATAGCTACCAGAATCATCATTGCAAGATACATGACGAAAGGATAAGGGAACCATTTGATCGGCCCCCTTGGATCGCTGAAGATAAACCAAGTTATCAACGCGATAGCCAAAAAAACGCCAAACGAAATAATTCCCGTGAGAGGTTGACCCCATCTCGGTTTTAAAGCACCTGCTGACATACGCTCCTCCTTTTCAACTTCTTGGTTGGAATTTACAGATGAATTTCTTGTTTTTTTGCAAGAAATTCATCTGTCCCGAAGTACTTACACCCCTTGCATGACGGTACCAAAAAAGCACCCAAGGGAATATGGACAGAATCCCGGCTTATTTCCCCTTTACCGGAGTTAGAGCAACATTTACGGGCCGAAATTCCTGCGGAAACCCCATCTTCCGACCAACCGACCAGACTAGGACAACTCGAGGTTATTCTATAAACAACAGCGCCCGACTGACTGTTCAGTCAGTTTTTCACCCGCACGAATTTCAGGCCACCGATTAACTTCGGCAGCAAACCGACCAAGCGCTCAATCGCATTAACGATCTTTATTTAATACAGGGAGTTTGTCAATATTTTTTCTTCTTTTTTTCAATACTTCTGAACTATTTCTTGTCCCGGAATTTGGTAATAGGTATCAGGATGTCTCGCAACACCAACGCGTATTGATATGCCGCTCTTCCTGTAGACAATGGAGGAAAATATATAAAAAAAGAGAGGAAACATGAGCCATGAGGAGGATCCGACGGCGCAGACGGGGCTGAGGTGATTTCTGGGGTCAGAGGCCACATTGTCTTCTTTCCTGGTTGTGGGCGAGCAGCAAGTCAGGCAGAGTCAACTGACCAGTACAATGGTCCTCTCGCGACAGCGCTGGACAAAATCACTGCTCACCGAACCAAGAACAAATTCGGCAATTTTCGATCTGTTTCGCCGGCCAACATAGCACATCGTCGCGGCACAGGCCTGGGCATGGCGATGCAGCATCTCCCCTGGTTTGCCAAAAAGAACCGTGGCAACAATTTTCGACTTTTCTACGCCTTTTTGCACGAGAATTTTCTCCGCCTTCTGCATGGCGTCGTACCCCGTCTCGATCATCTGCCGACAATCCAGACCATTTTTCCCATGTAAACAGGAGGGATCGGTTACATTGACCAGAGAGACTTCTTCGACTTCTCTGGCATTTTCAGCCAGGAGTACGGCAGCTTCGGCAGCAGCGCGAAGACAGGTTGATGATCCATCAATGCCGATCATAATTCGGGCCACAGGAGAGATACCAGGAAAAAAACCTTCTTCACCGACTATGTAAAATCCGGCACGCAGATAGCGGTGTATTACCCCGTTAAGCACGGTACCCATGAAGACACCCTCTCCCTCACCTTTTCTCCGGCTCATAATCAGCGTTGAATATCCTTCCCTTACGAAGATAGCGCTGATTTTTTTCACCGGATCCCCATCTTCAACTCTAACGTTTACCTTCAGCCTAACACCGCTTTTTTGCAGCAGTTGCTGAATCCTCGATAGCAGAGGATCGACTGTCTCACGATAATGTTTGTCGCGTAGACGCTGCATAACATCGGACGAGAGCACATGACCGGCACGAAAATCTATATTATTCAGATGAGTACTCAGGAAAGATCCGCCGACAACGTGGAGCAGGTCAACTTTCTCCAGTTCATCGGCAATTGAACTGGATATCAGTGCAACAAGCGGCAAGATATTCTTAAAAAGAACATAATCTTTTACCGGGAGAAGCAAGCGGGTAAGAACCGAGATATTCTTGTCCATGGCAGAACTCCTTTAGTGGCAAATACCAGTTAATAGGCGAGCAGCAACCACACATTAGCGACACCAACACTGAGCAGCATAAAGGGAAAGGCGAACTTCATAAATTGAAAAAAACCAATCGGATGGCCGGCCGACTCGGCGATGCCCAGGGTGATCACATTGGCACTTGCGCCAATCATCGTCCCATTACCGCCGAAACAGGCGCCAAAGGCCAGAGCCCACCACAATACGCCGGATTCCGCCCCGGGAATAACCTGCGACATGTAGGCAACAACCGGCAACATGGTTGCGGTAAACGGAATATTGTCGACAAAAGCACTCATGACGGCCGATACCCAAAGAATCAAGCAAATGGCGGTTACCAGATCCCCGTGGGCCAGATAGAGCACCCAGTCGGCGACGATATCGAGCAACCCGGTCGCCTCAACCCCACCGACGAGCATAAACAGGAACATGAAAAACAGGAGCGTCGTCCACTCAATGTCTTTTTCTATCAATGCAAGCATATCGATTTTTTTTGTCAACAGGCCAAAGCTGAACAGCAGCGAGGCACCGAATAGCGCGGCGATGCTGACCTCCATGTGCCAGATGCCATGGGTGAGAAAAAACGCCACAACGATGGCCATGACCACCATGCCTGCCCCAAGAAGCGTCGCATCGGTTATTTTATATTCCGCCCGCAATTCGACGATAAACTGCTGGATATCATCCACCTTGGCTTTATTGAAATCCTTGCCGAAAACATATTTGGAAAAAACGAACAGGAGCACTATGACTATCCCACAGGTTGGCGCAAGATTTTGCACAAATTCAACGAAGGTGAGGTTCGCGTAGGAACCGATCATAATATTGGGCGGATCACCGATAAGAGTAGCCGTGCCGCCGATATTCGAGGCGAGAATCTCAGGAATAAGCAAGGCCAGTGGAGTGATACGTAACGACACGGCAATCTGGATGGTCACCGGGGTGAGCAACAGCATGGTGGTAACATTATCTAAAAAGGCCGAGGAGATAGCCGTAAAAGCCATAAGGATGATGGCCAGCAGGAAGATGTTGCCATGGGCAAGCTGATAACACTTAAAAGCGCACCATTGAAATATCCCGGTATGTTTAAGAATGCCGACGATGATCATCATGCCCATCAACAGGAAAATGACATTCATATCGATTGCTTTGATAGCGCTTTCGTAGCTAAGAATATGATATTCCGGATTCAGGGTACCAAAGGTATAAGAAATAACCAACATCGTTGAGGCGCCGAGCATGGCCGCCATGGTTCGATGCAGCAGCTCAAAAGAAATGAGCACATAGGCCAGAATAAAGACGATTACGGCAATCCAGAAGGCAGGCCCGGTGGTTCGCTGGATCTCAATCTCTGCTTGGCCGATAAGATTTACACCATCCCTGGTCAGTTCATGGCCTTTTATTTGATGACTTGCCTCTTTAAAACTGGGTTTGTAGGCGGTTATCTCCAGGGTACTGTCATTGCTCACAAGCCGAGCCGGTAACCAGAAGCGGGCCTGATAATTCCCATCGCACTCGGTGGTGAAGGAGTCGCCCGATGAACCATTGCCATTAACACGAGAGACTTCCAGCGGAATTCCATCGAGTAATACGGCAATCTGCGCGGCATCAACGCCGCGGCCATGTGCGTCGAGAACCTTGCCAAAGAGATCCAATTGCACCTGTGCCGCATGATCGGGTTGTTTTTCCGCGGCAACACTCTGCGAAACCAGCAAAGAAAAGAGCATGAAACAAAGAATTAACGCCCCTATTAAAACTCCCGGTGTACCGCACCGTCGCCGACCTCGCATAAGCTTCAGAACCATGCCGTCCCCCAAAGATGACTGTCCGCTTTGATCTTTACTACGGCAAATATCAATAGCCCTGCATCTCGTCCAAAGTGAAAGGTTGTGTCGGATTTTTTTTCAGCATCTGCGCCATGATCGTGTTCATTGTCTTTACATCATTGTCGAATCCACCATGCGAAGCGCTGGTGGTAAGACCTTTTTTGCCGTTCGAGTAATACATCGACAAACCTGAACGCTTGGGAAGTTTTTTCGCATAACGCTGCATCCCCAAAAGCGGAGTGTCGGTTTTTCGCTCAAGAGCTCGGGACACCAGATAAAGTAACGATTTACGGTAGACAAGTGCAACATTGTCATCCTGCTCCAGCTGTTCCGTCAGGTTGAAAATGGACAGGGCCGGCAATGTAACCTTGGTTTTGCTGCTCTTCTCCCCCTGCAGCCGCGGTTCATAATGTTCCCGATAAAAATCAATCGAGCAGGCGGGCGCCATCAGCTGACAACTCCCAATGAGGTCAGGGATATCAAAGGAATCAAGGGAATGAAGCAGGTGCCCCAGTAAAACAGCACCCGTGCTGTGCCCCGCCAGATGGATTTTCAAGTGGGTATTCTTCAATGCTTCGGCAAAAGTCTTCATGACGAAGAAACCGTCGCTTATTTTTTTCTTTTTATCCTGGGCAAACGGCAGAAAAGCATCGCTTTTCATTTCTTCCCAGATAGGCGTAACCGGTTTGCGGACAAAATCTTCTATCAGCAGATCACTTCGTTCAATCAGGACATGCTGCAAATCTCGAAAAAACCCCTTCGTCCGCACACCACGAAAAGCACGGACAACGGCATCCTTAAATTCTTCAACCAAACCGGTGTCGTACATGATATGAAAGGGATAGATGCGGTTACGCTTGAAACCTTCTTTTAAGGCTCGGATACGTTTTGCCGATGCGGTGGGGCTATTCAGACCCCCGTGGGCATAAATGAGCAGGTGGTCATATTTTTTTGTGTCGGCGGATTCTTTTATCAGCTCGGCAGTTTTGACAATGTCATCGGCCGTACTCCAGTAATCCCCATGCTGCTTGAACTTGCCGTCATCGAAATGGACGAAATGACCGGCTATTTCCAGCCGTTGCGGAGCAGCCTTGGCCGATTCCGCGTCAAAGGTGATTTGGCTGCGAGCAGAAAGCCCAAAGATATTCGGCGTGGGAATGGCCAGCCGAAAGACCCAGCCGTCACTGATGTTTTGCAGCCAGTCTTCATAGAGCCAGATGGCGTACCCCTGTTGACCCCATTCCGGGCCCCAGGAATTCTGCACGATGAACCCCTGCCTGTTGTAGCCGACAAGAGCAAAGGCGTGACCACCTTCAATAGTGCTCGAAGGGGTTATGATCGCTGGTTCATGCCTCTTGGCCGCCTTGGGGCTGAACCAGCCGGAGTGAACATCGGCTGAAACAAAGATAGCACCAACCTCATTGAGCGCTGTATGGTAATCGTTGATTTCCGGCCGAAGACGGTAATAGGCGCCGACGGTGCAGTACCTGGCCGCCTTGGCCCGCTCAATGGTCAACTCACCCGGATCATCTGCTGCATAATGCCAGTCGTTCTCACTGCAGACGCCCATGTTTTTCCAACCGCGTATAGCACCGCGGCAGCTGGACCCCGCATAATCCTCCCCCGGCCACTCGTCATGCTTTTTGGCCATTTCGTAGAGCATCCGCGGACTGGCCTTAAAGTGCAGATCTCTTTTGTTGACATTTAAATAATTGATGACGGCTGCCAGACCAAAACCGGTACAGGCGCCTTCCGTACCCTGGTTGAGAATATCCGTCCCGCCGCGGTTATCGATTTCAGGCTGCAGTTGAATGAGCGCCGGCTCGTACATCCGGT
>CAYPPR010000018.1:3503-68907 GCA_964412665.1 uncultured Desulfopila sp. | reverse complement strand
GGAAATTGCCAGAATTAGCTGCGGAGAAAAACGTTACACTATTTGTTTCTTGTCAGTGCCGAGCATATCGACTCAAAAAAAATGCTGGTTCGGATTGACCAGAGCAAAGGCAGAAAAGACCGCTATACCATCTTATCCAGAAACAGTCTGGAATTACTCCGTGAATATTGGCGAACCTATCAACCTGGAAAATGGCTGTTTTTCACCAAGGACAAAAACAAACCAATGCCTTCGGAAACGGCTCAGAAGATTTATTACCTGGCCAAACAGAAGGCAGGAGTTACAAGGGGACGGGGGATACATACGCTTCGCCACTGCTTTGCCAGCCATGCTCTTGAACAAGGGGTCCAGTTGTTCATCCTGAAAAGATGGCTCGGACACGCCTCGATTAAAACCACCTGCATGTATCTTCATGCATCTCCAGAAATATTGCAAAACCTCTCGAGTCCTCTCGATTCCTTGCTGGAGGATCGAGCATGAAACCAACATATGAAATCGCGGACATTTTCCGCAAATATGGCGACGAATACAGGAAGAACCATGCCATGACAGCCGAGCAACGCAAAGTCATGGCGGCAATCCAGGCCTGCAGGACATCCCAACTGGGTGGTCACCAAGAGGTTTGTGATCAATGCGGCCATATCAGGAACTGCTACAATTCCTGTAGAAACCGGCACTGCCCGAAATGTCAAACTATGGCCAAAGAAAAATGGCTAGAGAAGCGCCGTGAAGAACTTTTGCCTTGTGGCTATTATTTTCATATGGTCTTCACCGTCCCGCACGTTTTAAATCCACTTATCCTGGTGAATAAAAAAGAACTGTTGGCTTGCTTATTCGCCGCAGTTCGCGATACGGTGTTCGCCTTTGCCGCCGATCCTCAGTGGCGTCTTGAGGGTAAACCCGGCCTGTTAACCATCCTCCATACCTGGAGCCAGACCCTGATCGATCATTTTCATATCCACTGCCTTATTCCGGCAGGAGTGCTCTCCACGGATGGAAAACGTTGGATTGCAGGCAAGGACGATTTCCTTTTTCATGTCGTCCCCTTGGCCAAGGAGTTTAAAAAACGCTACCTCAAGCTGGTAACAAGCAAACTCAATTCCCTCAGCCTTCCTGAAAACAGCTCAAATTTTCTGCAGGAGGCTTGGAATAAAGACTGGATCGTCTACGCCAAAAAACCTTTTTCAGGACCGGAACAGGTCCTCACCTATCTTGGGCGATACACACACCGGGTTGCAATCTCAAACCATCGGATTAAAGCCATCGACGACCACCAAGTGGTTTTTACCTACAAGGACCGAAGTGATGCCAACCGCACCAAAGCCATGACTCTGCAGGCAACGGAATTCATTCGCCGGTTTTTGCTCCATGTATTACCCCATCGATTCATGAAGATCCGCTACTTTGGCTTTCTCGCCAACAACTGTAAGGCCAAGGCAATTCTGCTGATCCGTAGACTGATAGGAAAAGCTATAGTACTCTATTCCTTTGCCAAGGAAACGGTTCGGGAGAAAATGCTTCGTTTGACCGGCCATGACGTCCTCCTCTGTCCTCATTGCCGTAAGGGGACTATGATGTTTTATGCCCTATTGAATGCCGACAGTAGCTGACGATACCTGATTATAACAGGATGTTTTTTCGTTGCACCACAACATATACAGCGGAAGTGCGCAAAAAAATCGGCACATCCGTTATAAATTCGATGAAAAAGCTCTTCTTCGAGCTGTTTTAACCTCAATAAAGAACTGATGATAAGTCAATGCCTGTTCATGCGACCATTTGCATATTTTTCAACCGCAATCTCATTGCTCATTTTCAGTTTACATCGTAGATCCAGGATGTTATAAACTAACTCCATAGGGTTAGGAGATAGTCTCTTTCTGCAAACCCGCGGCTCAGTTCAACAACATTTTATCAATCATCCCGCCCTGGTTCCAATAGTGTGAAGATGATTTTTGATCAAGCTGTGCAAAGACCGTCAGAGTAATTCTATGGCGGGACAAATGATAAAACGCTCTTAGTTGGCGGACACGAGATCATTATGGAAATTACGCAACGAATTACAGATGTATGGGAGGAAATAAACAACATCGGTAACTGGGACGAACCCCATTTCGATTGGACCAAAGCCTACGTTGCGTCAGTATTCGCTAAGATCGCTTACCTACACTTACCTCAATACGAACTGAAAAATACTAATCGAGCAAATTTGATTCCCTGCGCTGAGTATCGGGAGATCGTTAAAGGCATTGGCAGCGTTGGTGTCGAACAGATACTGAGAAACTCAGACTTAGGTGAGTTCTTCATCGTTGAAAAACCATATGCCGTTGCAGTGGTCGTAAAAATTCGGGAGGTAGTGTTTATTTCCCTGAGGGGAACGCAGCAGTTGTATGACTGGTTGGTCAATCTGAATTCATCAAAATCTCGGCCCTATGCAAATGTTGATGTGGATATCTATTTTCACAAAGGATTTCACCGTGCTGCTGCTAGTTGCATGCACGAAATACACTCTGAAATTTTGAGACAATTTGGAAAAGACAATACCGTATACGTCACGGGACATTCTCTCGGTGGAGCACTAGCAGCGATTCTTCATGCCCTCTGGAGTCAAGGTCACATGTATTATCGCCATTTAGGTTACAGCCTTAGAGATGAGTCTTTCGCAACCCATTCTTGCTACACATTTGGAATGCCAAGGTATGGCAATTTCCATGCAGTTGAACACTTTGCGAACCCCTTCCACATCTACAATCAATCTGACATTGTGCCGACTGTCCCACCTAAATTAATTGGCTTTGATGACAGCCTTATTGAATACTGCTTGACTTCAGAAGGAAAAGTTGATGGCGCAAACATAAAGGGCAATTCGTTCTTTCAATTCATTTTCCGTCTGGCTACATTGAAGGGACTAAAGGAGCACGACATGGAGCTTTATATGAGTCGCACCAAGAGCGTCCGCGATATAATCTAACGAATAAGGATAGATTGTGAGAGCGCAGCGATCCACGATCTTATCCATGGTTGAACAAGCCCGGGGAAATAACAAGGAAATATCTTTTTCAGAGGATTTTGCCAGAAGTGCAATCGAACGATAGGCACTTTTGTCAGGACGCAATAGTCTATTTACCTGTACAGGCATAAAAAATCGGCTATTTCATAGAGCTAACATGCCCCCTTCTAAAATGAGCGGTAAAGCGGTGCCGAATAGAGCAGTTACACCCCTCGAGGGAGGACAGAAAAGAGTCCCGGTCCCCAGGGATTCCTGCGAAATTCTACAATCACCATTGAAGCCTTACAGCAAGGGCACTTAAAGGCGGGTCTTGGGCGTGGTGCAATTTCTTCAATAATGACCTGCAAGATCAGTTGGACAAGAGAGAGCAGTTTCTTGGCATTACTGTGAAGAAAGCCGAAATCCCTCACTCGCCTGAAGCCTTTTGGCAGCACATGTTGCACGATAAGATGCAAAAATTCTTCGCCTGGAAGAGTGCGGAATTTTGCCTCACCGGTATCACTGTCAATGTATTTGAATGTGACCTGGCCATGGAGGTTTGACACGATATTCTTCTCACTGATCACCCCACGGTAGAGGTACCGCGATAGATACTTCAAGGCCTCTATCCCCTTGCCGACTTTGACGCAGTGTACTACCCATTTTTCTGGTGCTTTTGAGGGGATTACCAAGCCAGCTTCTTGTATAGCCGCCAAGAAGCGCGCTCGGAATACTTTCGCCAAGGCCAGCCCATTGAAGAGATATTGCCCTTTGATCTTTTTCCAATACCGGCGACGCCTGTCAATACCGCCGCCAGGGACCACTGCATGGATATGGGGATGATAATCCAGACTTCTGGTGTTTGTATGCAGCACCATGGTCATGCCGATTTCCGCTCCCAGATGCTTCGGATTCATGCCGAAGTCTTTCAAGGTGCCGGCAACGCATTTGAACAAGAGCGCATAGACCACCTTCTGATTGAACCAGGCCAATGGCCGCAGTTCCGCCGGCAAAGTAAACGTTGCCATAAAATACGGCACCGGTAATAATTTTTTCTGCTGCTTATCAATCCACTGGCTGGTGTTGTGGTTCTGGCATTTTGGACAATGCCGGTTGCCACAAGAGACGGGGCGCCATTCTGCATGATCACAGTCGGGGCACTGGACATACAGCTCGCCGGATTCAGGGGTGCGGCAGCGAAGAATAGCGCTGAGGGTTTTCAGGTGACCGGGAAGTGCGGTGTCACCGTATCTGCCGATATATTTATCATAGTATTGAGTTACAAGAGCGGCCATTTCCATGCTCACACCCCATCGATGCTGATTTGCAGGACGTTGACCAGCTCATTAATGGTCTGCCAACTGTCGTTTTCCGTGATCTTGGTCAAATGGGTATAGCGGGCCGTTGTGGTCGGGCTGGCATGGCCAAGCAGAGCCTGGATATGGCGAAGACTTAGGCCACGTTCAAGGAGGTGGGTCGCAAATGCGTGGCGAAGGGAATGGACTGACACTTTTTTTTAATGTTACATGCATCGACAACTCTCTTCATCGCGTTTTGTGCACCACCCTTATCCATATGGGTAGTTGCCCGTCTAATTCTTGCCAGTGAACCGACGCGATTCGGGAAAATCATTGATGGATGCCGATGCTCGCACCAGTATAATCGCAATGCTGTCAGGGTGCGATCCGGCAAAGGGACCATGCGGTCTTTATGGCCCTTGCCACGACGTATATGGACAAGCTTGCGACCTGCATCAATGTCACCAACATGAAGAGACAGAGTTTCTTCCAGGCGTAGACCCATTGAATATGTGGTCAGCAGGAAAACACGATAGCACATTTTTTTGGTAGCCCCGATGAGCCGTTCAATTTCCTCGAGGGTAAGAATATCCGGTATAGTCTGGACCTTAGGGGGCTTGACAATATTCAACCATTGCCAATCGAGCTTGAGGACAAATTTCCAGAAGAACATCAATCCTAGTCTGTCTATCTTGACGGTGCTCCATGAATGTGATTCGACAAGGTCGACAAAGTAGTTCTCTAATTGTTCCTTTGTTAACCTATCCGGACAACAGTCGTAACGGTCTCTGATTCTGCGGACAGCGCGGGAATAGGCACTAATCGTGCTGTCGCTTTTTCCCTGGAGTTTGAGTAATTTCAGATGACGACCGTAGAGGCCTGCAAATCGTTTTACTTCAGATGATTTCATGGTACACTCCTTTTTGTTGTAAGTGCCCGGGATTGGACACCGATAGGAGTTATACACTGTTTTTTGCTTTTCCCGCCGCATAGCGGCTTCGTTCAACAAAATGTTTCACCGGAAATCTTTTCCGCTGCGCTCCAAATTTTCCGGTGAACCCAACGTTATGTCATATGATTACTAGACAAATTCCAGATAACTGGCAAGCATTGCAGGCCGATGTAGGTCGCATTCTCTCGGAATGTGGTTTCTCCGTTGAAGTAGAGCGGAAGGTTCAATCCGCTCGCGGGATTGTCGAGATCGACGTCTACGCGGAGGAGACTGTCCGAGGAAGGAGGTACGCTATCGCGTGCGAATGCAAACACTGGAAGGCACGTATCCCCCAAGCTGTCGTGCACGGATTCCGAACCGTGGTTCAGGAGATAGGTGCCAATATTGGGTACATTGTTTCCATGGAGGGCTTTCAATCGGGGGCCATTGCTGCAAGCGACCTTACCAACATAAAATTGGTAACTTGGCAGGAATTCCAAAATATTTTCGAGGAAAGCTGGTTCGAAGAATACTTTACAAAAGAAATAGACGACAAACTAGACGGGCTAATGACCTATGCCGAGCCCTTCTTGCCAGCTTGGTTCGAGAAAATGACTGAAAAGGATAGAGCCACGTATTTGGCCCTCAAGGAAAAAAATGACCTATTCGGAGTGGTCATGCAATCTCTTGGTCCGTATAGCCGTCTTTTGCGGAAAGGTCCTATTCCGACGCTTCCGTTACGTTCAAGGCTTACACCAGAACCAATCTTAAGCACGATTCCAGATCACATTTTGGATGAGACTGCTTACCGCGAACTCTTGGAGGCTTCACTTATTCATGGTGAAGCAGCACTAGGCGAGTTCAGAGCCTTGCGAGACAAATATGCAACATGACCAGGCTCTTGCAGCGGATCGAAAACGGCCGCGCCCGCTGAAGAGCGACGTTAAATGCCTTGAGGAAACTATGTCTGATATAGCTCAAACACCTGAACCGCCGTATTACGCGGTTACTTTCAGCAATCATCGCACCGAGGGAAACAACGGCTACGGCGAAATGGCACGACAACGACAGAATTGGAGTCGGACCACGACAGGTCTATGGTATTATAGCGAAATATTGCAGATAAGTGGTAGTTTTCGTTCTTAGAATGCCCTTTTGGGTTGAGATAAGGTACCTTTAAGGAAAGTGTTTGTATGAATCACCCCTTAGGTTGAGAGAATCATTTCTATGACACGAGCGAATAGGCACTATATTCCTGGCTGTGTTTGGCATATCACCCATAGATGTCATAAACAAGAATTTCTTAATAAGTTTGAGAAAGATAGATTGCGTTGGCGGTATTGGCTTTTCGAAGCAAAAAAGAGATATGAACTTTGTGTGCTCAATTACATTGCTACTTCCAATCACATTCATATGCTCGTCGTTGATACTGATGAGAATGTTATCCCCCAGAGTCTTCAGCTGATAGCTGGCAGGACTGCTCAAGAGTACAATATTCGCAAAAAGAGAAAAGGTGCATTCTGGGAAGATAGATATCATGCAACAGCAGTTCAGACTGATGACCATTTGGCAAAATGTCTCGTCTATACCCGGCCGTTCAATTGTATCTGAAAATGGGACGACCTCATTGAGAGAACCTCAATCGTCTTACAGCACTCTTCTAGGGAGGCAAATGGGCCTTTTAAGCACTCGAAATTCCTATCCATTGGACTTAAGTGACTAGAATAATATGTGTTATCTTGGTCCGACCCCATAAAATACTAAAATACCAATTTTCATGGTACGCATGAATGGAGAATTATTGGTCAATAAGATTCCTTCGAATTCAATGGATTTTGCACGAGGTGAAATTATGGGAGAGAATACGTTAAGCCGAGACGACGTCCTTGCTATTCTTAGGAAGCGAAAAGCGGATTTTGCTTACTCATTTGGCGTCACGGCCATTGGCATTTTCGGTTCTTTTGCCAGGGGGCAGGCAAAAATGGATAGTGATATTGATCTGGTCGTCAAAATGAAAAAGCCGGACCTTTTCTACATGGTTCATATCAAGGAAGAGTTGGAAGATGAATGCAGGACTAGAGTAGACATCGTGCACTACCGTGAGAAAATGAACGCCTTTTTAAAAAAACGCATAGATCAAGAGGCCGTTTATGTATGACCGCGACCTTGTGATTGAAATACTTGAACAGATATTAACCGCCTCAAAACGTATTGAGCGAAGGTTTATGGGTATCTCTAAGCCTGATGATTTTCTTGTTTCCGAAAATGGTATTGATAAGCTGGATGCCATTTGCATGATGCTGATTGCTATCGGTGAGAACTTGAAAAATTTGGATAAAATCACCGGCGGGACGATCTTGCCTCAATATCCTGAAATGGATTGGAAAGGTGCGAAGGGTATGCGCGATATCATCAGTCATCATTACTTTGACTTAGATGCCGAGGTGGTGTTCTTCATCTGCAAGGATCGCATACCCTGCTTGATTAAAACAGTTATAAAAATGAAGGATTCCCTGTAATGGCCATCGATTCTGATTTCCAGTAATCCCCATATTAGGGGATTACTGAAGGATTCCTGGGACAGGTATACATAGAATCAGACAATCTCCTTGGAAAAACGCAGCGCCGCCCATTCCTCTTGAGTTTTTTGTCCTGATAGCTGCAGTCCTTTGGCCGTAAAAACGGTTGTTATATTTGCCACCTGGTCCCCTGCCAGTATACCGGACAGAATCAACGTGCCGCCGTCCGCGAGCATGTGAATCAAATCGTCCGCCATGCCGATCAGGACATCATGGACAATATTGGCGACGACGATGTCATACGGTTCGGCCAGCGAGGCAAGGGGGGCAAGGCTTACCTGCATAGACTCCTGCAGCGCATTCCTGCGCACATTCTCGTCAGCCGCCGAAACCGCATCAGGATCATTGTCTATGCCGAGGACGGCCCCGGCGCCGAAAAGTACCGCCGCCATGCCGAGAATTCCCGTGCCGGTCCCGACATCAAGGAGGGTAAGGCCGCTTTTTTTCGCGAGCGTCTCGCGAATAAACTCCAGAGACAGACTGGTCGTGGCGTGGTGCCCGGTACCAAATGCCATGCCCGGATCCATGGTGATCACCACCTCGCCGGCCTTCGGACGGTATGTGTCCCAGGTCGGGGCAATGACCAGCCCCGGGACTATGGTAAATGGTTTAAAATGTTCTTTCCAGTTTTTCCCCCAGTCTTCTTCGTCAATCATGCACGAAGACAGTGTGGGTAAGGAAACACTGAAAATATCGGCCAGCTCGGCGAGATGAGTCGATACCCGGCGTAGAATGGTATCCACCTCGACCGGGCTGAGATTTGCCTTTTGCAGGTAACCGTTCACCGTCCCATACAAAAGCTCATCCCGGGCACCCGTCTCCACCCCCGCCTCGATGACGCCGATGAGGAAATCACTGATCGGCTCCACCAGCAAGGGATCAGTTTTGATTGTGATCTTTAACCATTTGTTATCGATACCATTCCCTTGCGCATGTTTCTTCAATTCCTTCACCTTATTTTTCGCACCTTGATTCTCTCAGGCAACAGTTTTTCATATGACAAATGGTTCACTTCACACTAGTATGGTGGATATTTAATACATTTGGTCATCAAAAGAAGTATCAATACAGGATTTGCATTGAATTCGATTACGAATACAAATAATTTTGACCACCTCATCGCCTGTTCCGACTGCGACATGCTCCTTAATCGGGCGGAGGTTCCCGCCGGACATTCGCTCATCTGTCCCCGCTGCGGCAAGACAATAAGCAGGAGAAACAGTGATTCAATCTTAAAAACACTGGCCCTCAGTATCGCCGGTCTGCTCCTCTACCTGCCGGCCATTCTCCTACCGCTTATGACCATGAAATCATTTGGTTTCAGTGATTCGGCAAACATCCTTGAGTCCGTCCTGAACTTTTACCGCAATGAGTATTATTTTGTCTCGTTCATGGTGCTGGTCTCGGCTGTCGTCTTTCCCTTGCTGCTGCTGGCCTCGATCTTTGTCATCTCTTTCCAGCTCTACCGGCAACGATATCCGTCATACCTGCCGAGGCTCTTTCGCAGCTATCTGCACCTGGAAGAGTGGGCAATGATCGAAGTCTATCTTCTCGGCATCCTGGTAACCATTATAAAAATGGGGACTACCGCGGAGATTTTTTATCAAACGGGAATCTTTTGCTTTACCGGACTGGTTCTGCTCACTCTGACTATTACATCAATCATTGACAAGGAGGACTTCTGGCAAGCCATCGACCGGAAAGGCAAGAACAAGCAAGGTGAACCAGCCGCCCACTGCCGGACGCAACATGGCTCGCCGGGTACCGCCGCCGGCCAGGGTCTGATCCTCTGCCATATCTGCCATAAACTGTCGCCGACCGCCCTTGAAGGGCAGCGCTGTCCACGCTGCAACGAGATGCTGCATACCAGAAAGCCTTTCAGTATTTCCAGAACCTGGGCGTTATTGCTCACCTCGGCGATTTTTCTTGCTCCGGCCAATCTGTTACCAATAATGCGGGTCGATTTTATGGGCGTTCCCGATCGATCAACAATCATCGATGGAATCATCTATTTTTTTCAGCATGATGCCTATTTTATCGGTCTGATCATTTTTACCGCCTCGATTCTCGTGCCCGTCTTCAAAATAGTCGGCATCGTCATTCTCCTTCTTTCCAACCGGATCTGCGATGTATATCTGCTGAGACAGAAGGCGAGGATGTTTCGCTTTATCTCTTTTATCGGCAGATGGTCGATGCTTGATATTTTTGTCATAGCCCTGCTCACCGTCATTGTTGATTTTGGCTTTTTTACCTCAATACATGTCGCACCGGCCGCCACCTATTTCTGCATTGTCGTCGCCTCGACCATGTTCGCGGTGATTACCTTTGATCCGCGGATAATCTGGGATAAATGCAGCATCAGAGATGCAATAACCACCGATCGAATTACTCGAATAGCTTCCTGAAAAACACCATGACAGCCGAACCCATTATTATAAAAAATCGTGGCATTTCAACAATATGGATTCTGCCAATTATTGCCTTCTTTATCTGCAGCTGGCTAATCTATGCCAGTTACAAAGATGCCGGGGTGGAAATCACCATTCATTTTAAAGACGCAACCGGTATTACCCCGGGAAAAACCCAGATCATGGCCAGAGGCATCCCGGTCGGTCTCGTTAAACAAGTGCTTCCCGACCTCGACAATAAGCAGATAAAGGCCATAGTGAAAATGGAACAGGATGTCGTTGATAATCTTGTTGACGATACGCTGTTCTGGATCGTTCGTCCCAAACTGTCGGCACGATCCATCCAGGGTCTTGATACCATCCTGTCCGGGAGCTACATAGGCATGCAAATAGGCACCTCGACCAGTCCGAGACGCGAATTTCAAGGCCTCACCAACATCCCGCCGGTCTCTTCGGATACACCTGGTCTGCATTTACAGCTGACAGCCGAGAGACTCGGTTCCATAGAGATCGGCACCGGTATCTATTACCGCAATATCGAGATAGGCGAGATCCAGGCCTACCAGCTTGTACAAGACGAAAGCGTCCTCATCGACTTCTTTATTGAGCCTGAATATGCTCATCTGGTGCGGGAAGGCAGTCGCTTCTGCAACACCAGCGGCATCCAGGTCAGTGGAAAACTGCCCAACCTGAAGGTGCAGGTCGAATCCCTGGCCTCGCTCCTCAGAGGAGGCATTCTGCTCTACACGCCAGAACAGCTGCAAGACAGCCCTGCGGCGGAAAACGGTCGACTTTTCTCCCTCTATCCCGACCTCGAATCCGCCGATTACGGCATCCCGATGTCCTTGACGCTCACATCAGGCGAAGACATAGTCGAGACATCCACTAAGGTCATGTATCGTGGGTTGCAGGCAGGATTTGTCAAGAATATCGAGATAAACGACGATATGCAGCGAACGGTGACGGCCCATATTCTTCTCGACCCGAGAGCGGACCTTATCCTTCGGGAAAGAACCCAGTTCTGGCTGGTGAAACCGGAGATTTCCGCGACCGGCATACGCAACCTCAGTTCGTTCTTTTCCGGGGCTCATATCACCTTTCAACCCGGCGACGGAGATTTCAAAGACCATTTTGATATTCTGCCCGAACCACCACCGCAAACTCCACTGCGAAGCGGCAACTCCTTTGTGCTTCTCTCCGAAAATCCTCTCAACCTTTCGGTAAAATCGCCGGTCTATTTCAAAAACATCCAGGTCGGGGAAATCGTCGATATCGACCTGGCAAAATCTGCCGCTACCATCCAGACCACCGTGTTTATTTATGAGAAATACCTCTATCTGCTCAGCACCAAAAGCGTTTTCTGGGTACACTCCGGTCTGCTGATCCAGGCTAGCATTGACCAGGGCTTAGAGGTTTCAACCGGCCCCGTGGCCAGCTTTCTCAGCGGCGGCGTGAGTTTTATTACCCCGGATAAATCGAAAAAACATAAGAATTTCTTGCCCGATGCAGGCTTTCAGTTTCAACTCTACGACAGCTACAAAGACGCCATCGGCGCAGTCCCCGAATTGCGCCCGTCTGGGAAACATATTCTTATCAGGTCGGAAGATGCGCAATTCCTGACTAAAGGAGCCCCGATACTGCACAAAAACATCAAAATCGGTGAAATTGAAGGCTTTCGTCTGACGCCCGACCAACAGGGGGTATTCATTGAGTGTTTTATCTACGACGCATTCAAGAATCTTGTCCACCAGCGGACCAGGTTTTACAACGCAAGCGGCGTGCAGGTTTCAGGCGGGCTAGACGGCCTTAAGCTGCAGACCGGTTCACTCCACTCCATCCTGGCTGGCGGCATTGGCTGCCTCAACGTATCGGAGGGGACGCTCCTGCCCGCCGGCACCGCCTACCCACTCTATGCCGATCGCGAGGAAGCCCTGCTCGCCGATAAGATGGAACTAACGGTGTTTCTCACGGAAAATCAAGGACTGAAAGAAGGCTCGCCGTTGAAACATAAAGGTATCGAAATTGGCCGGGTGACCAGGCTGGTTTTTACAGAGAATCTGCAAAAGGTCATCGCCAATGTCCGCGTCGACAGGAATGTGGCCCCACTATTCAGGGCCGGTTCTTTGCTCTGGATAGAGCAGGCCGAGGTGAGCCTTTCCGGGATAAAAAATGCCGCCTCAATACTCTTTGGCTCCTGTCTCAATGTCCTGCCGGGCAGTGGTCCAGCCGTCCTTTCCTTCACGGCCCTGTCGCAGCCTCCCCACACGGAAATAGCCGCTGGTGAAGGGCTCGGCATCGTTCTCGAGGCCAAACACCTCGGCTCATTGAGTACTGGCTCCCCGGTCTATTATCGTCAAGTCCGGATAGGCCGAGTCACCGGCTATGCGCTCTCCCCTTCTTTTCAAAAAGTGCGGATATTTGTTTCCATATCTCGGCAATATAGCCCAGTCATTCGGCAGAACACTCGATTCTGGAACGTCAGCGGGACGAAAATCGAGGGCGGCATCTTCTCCGGTCTCAGCGTAACCACCGCCTCCCTTGAAGCGGTCCTTCTGGGAGGGATCGCCCTGGCCACGCCCGATAACGAAAAAACCGGCGCTGCGGTGCAGGTCGGTGCCCAATTCACCCTCCATGACAAGCCGGAAAAAGAATGGCTGGACTGGAACCCTGATATCATCCTTCTCCAGGCGGAACAGGCACGGTCTTTTTCCGAAAAGAACGAATAGACTTGTGTACGGAGATTTGTGTCGCGACCTGGTCCAAAAACGCACTGGGAAAAAGAAGAGAAAAGGGAAACGCTTATTGCCAACCAATAAAAATTCATGTTAAAGAACAGGCTCTTACCTGACCAATACTAACACTGCCGCCCCGGCAGAATCGATGCACCAGATCTTTCGTCAAAGGAGAAATCATGATCAAAAAAATCGTCTTGCGTGATGATGAGATGCCCACCCAATGGTACAATGTTGTTCCGGATCTGCCAAACGGTGTCAAACCGCCGTTGGATCCGGAAACAAAGCAACCGATGGGTCCGGAAAAATTAGCCGCGGTCTTCCCCATGGGCCTGCTCGAACAGGAGATGTCCACCAAGCGGTTTATCGATATTCCCGAGGAGGTCCTTGATATCCTGAAAATCTGGCGTCCTTCACCGTTGGTCAGGGCCACGAGTCTGGAAAAGGCCCTGAAGACAAAAGCGAAGATTTATTTTAAAAACGAGGGGGTCTCTCCCGTCGGCTCGCACAAAACCAATAGTGCCGTCGCTCAGGCCTACTACAATAAACAGGAAGGCGTCAAACGTCTGACCACCGAAACCGGTGCCGGACAATGGGGCAGCGCTTTGGCCTTTGCCACCAGTAAATTCGGCATCGAGTGCAAGGTGTATATGGTTCGCGTCTCCTTTGACCAGAAACCGTACCGCAAGTCGATCATGCATACCTATGGCGCCCAGGTTATCGCCAGCCCAAGCAATGAGACGAGAACCGGTCGGGCCATTTTGGTAAAAATGCCCGATACCGCCGGTTCCCTCGGTATTGCTATCTCCGAGGCACTGGAAGATGCCTCGACTAGAGACGACACGAAATATGCCCTGGGTTCAGTGCTGAACCATGTTATCCTGCACCAGTCAATTATCGGTCTGGAAGCCAAAAAACAGATGGCTATTGCCGGAGACTACCCGGATGTCATCGTCGGCTGCTGTGGCGGCGGATCAAATTTTGCCGGGCTGGCCAGTCCCTATATTCCCGATTTTCTGGAAGGAAAAAAGATCCGCTTTGTCGGCACCGAGCCGGCATCATGCCCGACGCTGACTGCTGGAAAACTCGCCTATGATTATGGCGATGTAGCCCAGACCACACCACTCTTGTACATGTACACCCTGGGCCACGATTTCATTCCGCCGGGAATCCATGCCGGTGGGTTGCGCTACCACGGTATGTCGCCCATCGTTTCCGCCATGGTCCGGGAAAATATCGTTGAGCCGATCAAGCTGCATCAGCTCGAATGTTTTGAGGCCGGGGTACTATTTGCCAAAACGGAAGGGATCATCCCCGCGCCGGAAACATGCCATGCCATTCGCGGAGCCATTATCGAGGCCACCCGTGACCTCAATGATCCGAAAACCATTTTGTTCAATTTTTCAGGCCACGGCCTGATCGACATGGCCTCTTACGACAAATACTATGCAGGTCAACTGCATGACTATGACTACCCCGAAGAAGAGATCATCAAGTCAATTGCCAATTTGCCGAAAATTTAACACCTTTTCTGCACAATGCATGCAGCCTGAACAAGATCCATCAACCCGAAGAGCCGGGCGGATGGACCTTGTTCATATTAGCAATTAACGGCAATATCTCGCTCAGCAACAATTGCCGAGGACTTGCAAAAGCCGGGGAGATCATTATTTTCTCATTAAAGTTAGCGTATTTCCCTTCAAATTCGAAATGGAACCAATAAATCTCTCACTCCCGGTCTCTACATGCGTGTTCCCAAACCCCATCACCTCGTCTACGGCAACCTCAGGGATTATTTGACCAATGAAGAACTGACCGACACCGACGACGAACGTATCCGACAGGATCTCAGCCGCATGATGGTTGAAGAAAAGGGCTATGCCAGAGAATTGCTCACCCCAAGACTGCAGATTGAAACTCTTTTTTCCAGGTGTTTTGTCACCTCGACCATTGAGCTTACCGTTGCACTGCACGATAAACAGTTCATGATTATTCGTTACGGTCCCGGCTCTCTAGTCAGTAGAGAACGGCCGGCAATAGCCGCAGCCAGAGTCATCAACCCGGAATACGTTATTCCCCTTGCCGTTGTGACCAACGGCCGGGATGCCGAACTGCTGGACACAACCACCGGAAAAATCCTCGAATATGGCCTGGACGCTATCCCCGACCATGCTGCAGCTGAAAAGATGTTTGCCGAACTGCTGTTCCTTCCCCCACTCGACGCAGCGCGCAGGGAGCGAGAATTACGCATTCTCAATGCCTTCGATGTCGAACGATGTTGTTTTTAATACCTGCACTTCCCTCAGGGGTATTGTAAAAGGCACCTCAAAGGGCTAGTATACGACTCCTGAAGCAGACAACACAACATTTGCCTAACAATCGAATCCTTGACCAACCATCCAATAACCACATTTTCACCCTGAGGACATTATCATGCCGACTGTGCACAAGAACTGGACGAAATCAAGCTGGCAAAATTTCACCGCCCTGCAGCAACCTAGCTGGCCGGAACAGGCTGCGGTGGACAAAGTACTGACGAATTTAGCTACCCTTCCTCCGCTCGTCTTTGCCGGTGAGATACGTTCTCTGAAACAACTCCTGGCCAAAGCGGTGACCGGAGACGCCTTCCTGCTGCAGGGAGGAGATTGCTCGGAAAACTTTGCCCAGGTTACTGCGCCAAATATTCGCGAAACCCTAAAAGTCTTGCTGCAGATGGCGGTAGTCCTCACCTACGCCGGTGGGAAACCGGTGATTAAAGTCGGCAGGATTGCCGGACAATTTGCCAAGCCACGTTCCTCCGACACCGAGATTATCGACGGGGTTGAACTCCCATCCTACCGGGGGGACATGGTTAACGCAGCGCCATTCACCCCGGAATCCCGCAAGCCCAATCCAAAATTCATGCTCAAAGGCTACAACATGGCCGCTTCAACCCTGAACCTGCTGCGTGCCTTTACCCGTGGCGGTTATGGTTCTTTGCAAAGGGTGCAGGCGTGGAATCAGGAATTTGTCGCCCAATCGCCCATGGGACGTTCCTATGATCGGTTAGCCAAACAGATCAGCCAGGCCATCAGATTCATGGAGACCATCGGCATTTCCTCGGAAACTCCCCAAATTAACCAGACCCAGCTGTTCACCTCCCATGAAGCCCTGCTCCTGCAATACGAAGAGGCCTTGACCCGCATGGATTCCATTACTGGTGACTGGTACGATTGTTCCGCGCACATGCTGTGGATAGGTGAGCGCACCCGACAGGTGGATGGCGCCCATATCGAATTTTTACGCGGCGTCCACAATCCTATTGGCCTCAAGCTCGGCCCCACCTACGATATTGATAATGTGAAACGAATTATCGAGATCATTAATCCTGATAACGATCCGGGACGACTGACTATAATCACCCGATTGGGCATGAAAAAAGTTGAAAAAGCGTTGCCGCCGCTGCTGCGGGAAATGAAAAAAGAGGGTTTTAACATCGTCTGGAGCTGCGATCCGATGCATGCCAACACCTATACTGCTAAATCCGGCCATAAGACGCGGAATTTTAATGATATTCTCTCGGAGATAACCTGCTTTTTCGAAACCCATTGGTCGGAAGGCACCATCCCCGGAGGTATCCATCTGGAGATGACCGGCGACAACGTCACGGAATGTACCGGCGGTGCACATAACATCGTCGACGAAAACCTCTCCGACAACTATCTGACCAGCTGTGATCCCCGCCTGAATGCGGAACAGAGCCTTGAGGTGGCATTTCAGATAGCCGATATGATCCGCAGCTGAGAGGACGGCTCCGCTCCTTCTCCTTGTACCACAGGGCAGCAAGTCGACCTGAGACTTGCTGCCCATTCTTCAAGATTACATTTCTGTAATCTTTCTTGACGGTATTTCTTTCACGTTTACTGTTTTCACAAGAAACAGAAGCACTGTGTTTGTCTTCATTTTGTGATCGGAACACAGTCCTGCTACCGGCCGATTTTTTACATGATTTTTCCATCAGCATCCAATCAAGAGTCTTGATTAAAAGGAGAATGCACATGAACATTAGAAAAGTACCATTGGCTGTTCCGGGGATCTTCACCCTCCTGGTGCTTTGCCTGACGCTTATTACGGCGCAGTCTTATGCCCAGACCGACCCAGAGGATCTTGCCATCCTCGACAAGTCTTCAAAGGCCTTTGTCAATGTCGTGAAAAAGGCTAAGCCTGCGGTCGTCAATATCAAAGTGGAAAAAACGACCACAAGTCGTTCGCCACGAGGCCTGACTCCCGAAGATATGTTTAATCACCCCTTCTTCGACCAGTTTTTCGGCCCTAATTTTCGCCAGCAACAGCCAAAACCAAGAGAATACAAACAACAAGGTCAGGGCTCTGGATTTATCATCAGCAAGGACGGTTTTATACTGACCAATAATCATGTGGTCGAGGGAGCCGACAGTATAAAGGTCACTCTTTCCGACGACCGGGATTTCGACGCCAGGGTTGTCGGCACCGACCCCCAGACGGATGTAGCTTTGCTGAAAATTGAAGATCCGGCCAACCTGCCCGTCCTGCCGCTTGGAGATTCCTCCAACCTCGAGCCCGGGGAGTGGGTTATCGCTATCGGTAATCCTTTTGGCCTCAGTCAGACCGTTACCATCGGTGTTGTCAGCGCGACCGGACGCTCGAGCGTCGGTATAAGCGATTATGAAAACTTTATCCAGACCGACGCGGCCATCAATCCGGGCAACAGCGGTGGGCCGCTCATTAATGGCCGAGGAGAGGTGGTTGGTATCAATACCGCCCTCTACTCAAGGACCGGCGGCTATATGGGTATCGGCTTTGCTATCCCTATCAATATGGTAAAAGCTATTGAAGATCAGTTGCAGCGCGAAGGCAAGGTCACCCGTGGCTGGCTTGGGGTGGTTATCCAGAACGTCGATAAAGATCTGGCCGAATCCTTCGGTCTGAAGCAGGCCGGTGGTATCCTTATCAGTGAGGTACAAGAAGATTCGCCGGCCAGTGCCGCCGGCTTGAAGCAGGGGGATGTAATCCTTGAACTGAACGATGTCGAACTGAACAACGTCTCCGACCTGCGCAATAGAGTGGCTATGCTGCAACCCGGCAGCAAGGCAATGTTCGACATCATGCGTGACGGCAGGCCAAAGAAGGTGCAGGTCACCATCGGGGAACAGCCGTCGAATTTTGGTAAAGGAGATCCAGCCTCCAGTAATGATCAATCCCTGGAGCAGTATGGTCTCACGCTGCAGGAACTTACTCCGGAACTTGCTGATAAATTCGAGTATAAGCAGGACAGCGGGTTGATTATCAGCGACGTTGCCATCGGCAGCGCGGCGGCGGTGGCCGGTCTCAAACCGGGTCAACTGGTGGAAGAGGTCAACAGGGAGCGGGTAAGAAACCTGAACGATCTGCAAAACGCCTTGAAAAAATCAGATCCCGACAAGATCCTGCTGCGGGTCCGTTCGGGGAACTACTCGACATATATCGTGCTGTCAGCGAAATAATTCTTGCAGCAAGGTCGCGTTCTCCGCTTTTTGATCAGGCGGAGAACGCAGCTTTATCCGGCGGATGCACCGGATTTCCGGCTATCTCCTGTCGACGGGACGTGGCAATTCTTTCAAATATCTTTATTATCACCGGCAGCCTGGTAAAGTCCTCAGTGGATATTCTTCTTAAAACGACATCTGTTTTCGCCACAACAGTGGCTGTCCGTTTTTTCTCTTTGCCGAAATAGGCCATTTCGCCGAAGATCGTTCCCGCCTCCATGGTGGCGAGAAGTTCACGTTGATGATTAAAAGCTTCCGCCGTACCGCTGTCCAGATAGTATATCCCATCGGGAACACTATCTATTTCAATTATCGTATCCCCTTTTTTAGACCACTGCAGCTTGAAATAACGCTCCCATTTGGTGTCGACAACCAAGGCGTGATAAAAACTGGCGTCCAGGGCGCGCAAGAGCTCTTTGGACAGATGGAACAGTCTTTCCCCAAGGGAGTCCCGACTCTTTTCCATCAATTTCATGCCCCGCTGATCGAAATCTTCCGCCGGAAAAGGTGTTTCACGTATATATTCAAGAATTCGCTCCGTGCCGGCATCTTCCCGGCCTGTCAGCTCCTTGAAGAAATTCTGCGCGACAAGTAATTCTTCCCGGACCCGGGGAAAATCCGGTTCGACACCAAGGAGCAAATTCCCGCTGAAAAACTCCATGGCGGCATTTTTCATCTGGCTAAATTTCCGCAGTTCCCCTTCATCGACCTCTTGCGGGCAATTCTGGATGCCAGGTTTATAGAGGGTGAAAATATTCATCGGATGCAAAACACTTGTCAGGCTGATCTTCGCTATTGTTACCAGATAGTTTTCAAACCCCTTCTGATATCGTGCAACCTCTCGATCCATGAGCAAATTGGTACCGAAATACCCGCAAAGTTCCTCAAGACGATTGGCAACAGCAAAGCTTGCACCGAATTTGGCCATTCTGGCGCCAAGCTGCGCTTCCGTTATCCGGCCAAGCAGGATGCCCATTCTGGTTGGAGCAAGACTTTCATCGGCGATGGCCTCGGCCATTCTTAGTGCTGTCTGCAAGGCTCGGGTACAGATCCCCATGGGACCTTCCCCAGGCCGCTTGTCAAAAACGACCAGACAGCCATCTCCGGCAGAGGGTTCGATCTCCAGAGGTTGACTGTCTTCGCGGCAGACGATGTCATGAATCGTTCCGTGATAGTCGGTGAGAAAATCGCGGATTTCCTCCGGGGTCATCCCCGAGGATTTTCGCGAATACCTGACCATGTCGGTCATCAGAATAACAACTTCTCTTTCCGGCCCGTTTTTTAGCATGGTTCCAGGTCCCTCAAGAAGCATCAGCTATCTTTAATATTGATTGATGCATAATACCTTAAGCAGAACTGGTGGCAAAAACTCAATTAATCCAGCCGATAAAGACAAGAGCGGCAATGATGGCAACAAAAAACAGGGCAATTTTTACGTTTACCGAGTTATCTTCGTGATGATCATGGTGCGAGTCGGACATAATTCTACTCCTTTTTATGTTTATTTCAGTAATCTTATCAGGCAATTCACCCAAACACAACATCCATAAGTTCTTGCAGATTTGAGACGCCGATTAATTCAATCCCCGGCTGCCAGGTTATTCTCTCCTTATTGCTTCTCGGCAGCACAAAGCGGGAAAAACCTAAACGATGGGCTTCGCGAATACGCACATCGACATGACCTATGGCCCGAATTTCACCGGCCAGACCAACCTCACCGCACACCACCGTGGTAGAGGATATCGGTTTTTCCAACAGACTTGAGGCCAAAGCACAGATCACCCCAAGGTCCAGGGCCGGCTCATCAATACGCATGCCACCGGCAATATTAAGAAAGATATCGTTACCGTACATGTCCAGGCCACCCTTTTTCTCGAGCACCGCACAGAGCAAAGACAGCCGCTGCTGGTCGGCACCTATGGCCGTACGCCTGGCCGTACCCAAATTCGTCGGACTGACCAGGGCCTGTACCTCGACCAGAATAGGCCGCGTGCCTTCAACGCTTGGCAGCACTACCGAGCCTGGTTCATTTAACGGCCGCTCGGCCAGAAAAATCTCTGACGGGTTACTCACCTGCACCAGCCCTTCTTCTTTCATCTCAAAGACGCCGATCTCGTTGGTGGACCCAAAGCGATTCTTCACCGTCCGCAGGATGCGAAAGGCGTGGCTGCGATCACCCTCAAAGTAGAGTACCGTGTCGACCATATGTTCCAGCACCTTCGGTCCGGCGATAGAACCATCCTTGGTCACATGCCCGACCAGGACGACCGGGATATTTTCTTTCTTGGCCATGCCAAGCAGCTTATACGCCGACTCTCGTACCTGGGTGACCGAGCCGGGAGAAGAGGAGATCTCCGCACAGGTGAGGGTCTGGATGGAATCAACGGCGAGCAGGCTCGGCCGCATTGCACAGGTCATGGCGATGATATGCTCAACCACGTTCTCCGTCGCCAGAAACTGTTCCGGATGGATGGCGCCAAGCCGCCTGGCGCGCATTTTTATCTGCCGGGCCGACTCTTCGCCGGAGACGTAGAGGACCTTCTTCCCATCTTCGGCTATTGCGGCGAGAAGATGGAGCAGCAGAGTCGATTTACCGATTCCCGGTTCTCCGCCGATCAACACTACCGAGCCCGGCACGATGCCGCCGCCGAGAACCCGGTCCAGCTCGTCGATATGCGTGCTGATGCGTTCTTCGTCTCCATCGGGAGCCAGATAGAGCGGTTGCGGCTGGGCCAGGGAACCTTTTACAGAAAGATGGGGACTGACGATCTTTTCAACCAGGCTCTCCCATTCCCCACATTCGGGACAGCGGCCGAGCCACTTACCACTCTGATAATCACACTGCCGGCAGACAAATATCGGCCGGTTCTTTTTCTTGCTGAGTGTATTCATACGTTAATGCCATGTTCTTCGTTGAAAATACATCATTTTTCAGCCTTTACATGCAGTCATAATGCTCTATACTTGTGATGCACACGGCAGAAAGATCGTCGAAAACGTTACCCATCATCGTATAGGCCTACCAAGTAGGGTCTATCGAATGGAGCTATAAACGTCAAAATATATTCGTTATACCAGTAAATACCATGCAAAAGCAACTCCATGTAACACCCCATGCCGCCGATTGGATACCGCTATCAACCTCATTTTCTCTAATGATCCGCCGTAAAAGGCTCTTTGGCTGGAGCTTTGTTCTTTTTCTGATAACCATTGCCCTCACCTGGATCGCCTTTCAGTTTACCGTTGATTTCATCGATCAATGGACCGGAAATTTTGCCGCCACCGCCCCGGCTGCCGATGGAGTTCTCGGCTGGATCACGCACAAAGGCCGGCTGGTCGCCAGCTGGCTGTTTCTCATTGTCTCGAGGATAGTCGCTTTTTATCTCGCTTTTCTCTTCGCCTACAGCCTCTCCACCCCCGGCTATGTCTTTCTCAGCACAGCTGCGGAAAAGCTTTATGCCGGAAAGCATTTCGACGCCGAGGCGAACTTTTCCGTAACCGGTTTTTTTTCCGACATTTTCGAGGGTATAAAAATTGCTTTTTTCGGTATATTCGTGACCCTTGTCGCCCTCTTTGTTAATTTCATTCCGGGAATTGGTCAGGTGCTCGTTTTGCTCCTGTACACCTACTATTCGGCCCTGATGTTCATCGATTATCCAGCCTCGCGGCGAGGTTGGTCACTGGGCCAAAAACTTCGCTGGCTGCGCAGGCACGGCCGGCCCGCTTTTCGCCTGGGCGTTCTCCCCGCCCTTGTCAGTATGATCCCTGTCATCAACATTTTCGCTATTGCCCTGCTCTTTCCGTTGCTTACCGTGCACACCACTTTGAATTTTTCGGCCATCGAACGTGCAAAAACACCATTCACGCCCTCTTTTTAAAGAATACTTTTATAAGGATACTCTTATGGGTAAAGAAATTGAAAAAAAATTCCTCCTGGCAAACGATGACTGGCGCGGCATGGGAAAAGGTAAACCCTATTGCCAGGGATATCTCAACTCGGAAAAAGGCAGAACAGTTCGGGTACGCATTATCAACGAGCGGGGAATTCTGACTATTAAAGGTCCAAATGTCGGAGGAACACGGCTTGAGTATGAATACGATATTCCCATCGATGATGCCCGGGAAATGCTCGATCAACTTTGCCAAAAACCCCTTATTGAAAAAACCAGATACAAGATCCCATTTGCGGGATTCATCTGGGAAGTAGATGAATTCAAAGGAGAAAATGACGGTTTGATCTTTGCCGAGATTGAATTGCAGCACGAAGGACAAGAATTTACCAAACCGGCATGGATCGGCAGAGAAGTCACCGACGACGGCAGATATTACAATGCCAACCTGGTCATCAATCCTTTTTCCAGCTGGAAGGACCGGCAATGACGAAAGACATCGGCGGAGATGTCACACGACAACCTGAAATAGTTATAAAATCTGTTTTACTATTTCACCGTTAGCGTCTACTATAGCATGCTGTGAGTACCATAAAAACCACATTTTTTTTTTGAGCAGAATAAACGGGAATGCGAACGCAGATCCTACGAGTGGGTCTGTTACTATAATAAAAAGAGGAGACCAAAAAGATGCTAAAAACGAAAAATCTGATTGCTGCATTCTGTGGTGCGACATTGTTGCTGGCTTCTATGCATGCCATGGCAGCACCGAAAACCTTGGTATTCTGTTCCGAAGGGAGCCCCGAAGGTTTCAACCCTGCCTTCTATACCGCGGGAACAACCTTTGATGCCTCCTCCCGACAGATTTTCAACAAACTCTCCGAATTCAAAAGAGGGACAACCGAGATTGGCCCGGCTCTTGCCGAAAAATGGGATATTTCCGCTGACGGTACCGAATATACCTTTTATCTCCGCAAAGGCGTAAAATTTCACACCACCAAAAACTTTACTCCCAGCCGTGATTTCAACGCCGATGATGTCATTTTCACCTTCATGCGCCAATTGGACAAAGAGCATCCTTTCCATAAGGTGGGCGGCGCTTCCTATGAATATTTCAACAGTATGTCCATGCCGGAACTGTTGACAGATATCGTCAAAATCGACGACTATACCGTCAAATTCGTCCTCAAACGTCCGGAAGCACCATTTATCGCCAATCTGGCCATGGATTTCGCCTCGGTTTTCTCCGCGGAATACGCAGACAATATGATGAAAGCCGGCACCCCGGAGGTAATTGATTTTGAACCGGTCGGTACAGGCCCTTTCCAACTGGTCGCTTATCAGAAAGATGCCGTCATTCGTTATAAAGCCAATCCCGATTACTGGGCCGGAAAAGCCCCTATCGACAATCTGGTCTTTGCCATCACCCCCGATGCATCGGTGCGTTACCAGAAATTGAAGGCCGGTGAGTGCCATGTCATGCCCTATCCCAATCCGGCCGACCTGGAAGCGATGGCCAAGGATGACGATATCAACCTGCTGCAGAAAGAAGGTCTGAATGTCGGCTACATGGCCTATAACACGAAAATGGCTCCCTTTGATAATGTCAAGGTCCGCAAGGCCTTAAACATGGCCATCAACAAGCAGGGCATCCTGGACGCAGTCTTCCAGGGCGCCGGCAAGGTTGCCAAGAATCCGATTCCACCGACTATCTGGTCCTATAACGATGCCGTCGTCGATGATCCTTATGATCCTGCCGCCGCCAGAAAAGCACTGGCTGAAGCCGGCGTCAAGGATCTGAAAATGAATATCTGGGCCATGCCGGTACAGCGGCCCTATAACCCCAACGCTCGTCGTATGGCCGAGTTGCTCCAGTCGGACTTTGCCGAGGTTGGCGTGAAAGTGGAAATCGTTTCTTACGAATGGGGTGAATACCTCAAACGTTCCAAAGAAGAAGACCGTGATGGTGCCGTCCTCCTTGGTTGGACCGGTGACAACGGTGACCCGGACAACTTCCTCGCCGTACTGCTCGGTTGTGACGGCGTCGGTGGTGCAAACCGTGCCCAGTGGTGTTATCAGCCCTTCGAAGATTTAATCCAGCAGGCGAAGATTGTTGCCGATCCGGCGGAACGGACCAAGCTCTATGAAGAAGCACAGATTATTTTCAAAGAGCAGGCTCCCTGGGCGACCATTGCCCATTCCGTGGTGTTCCAGCCGGTACGCAAGGAAGTGGTCGATTTCCGTATCGATCCTTTCGGCGGCAATGTTTTTTACGGCGTTGACTTGAAGTAAATGATCCCAGCAGGCCGGGCAGAGACAATCTGCCCGGCCTTTTTTATGCCGCTTATTCTACAGAGAACAAACACATGTTCCTTTATTTCTTAAGAAAGCTGGGTGTCATTCTGCCCACCTTTTTCGGCGTTACCCTGGTAGCTTTTATCTTTATCCGTGCCCTTCCCGGTGATCCGGTGCTCCTCATGGCCGGGGAACGAGGCATGAGCGAGGAAAGGCACACCGCCCTGATGGCCGAACTCGGCTTCGACAAACCGATCATCCTCCAGTACGGCTACTATCTCAAACAACTAGTGCAGGGCGATTTCGGCACGTCAATTGTTACCAGAAAACCGGTGCTGGACGAATTTATGACCCTCTTTCCGGCGACGGTCGAACTTTCTTTATGTGCCATGCTTCTCGCGATATTCTTTGGCCTGCCGGCCGGAATGATCGCCGCTACCCGGCGAGGTTCGATGTTTGACCACACGGTGATGACCGGCGCCCTGACCGGATACTCCATGCCGATCTTCTGGTGGGGACTGCTGCTGATTATCTTTTTTTCCGGCATCCTCGGCTGGACCCCTGTTTCCGGACGCATCTCCCTGCTTTATTATTTCGAGCCCGTTACCGGCTTTATGCTCATAGACAGTTATCTCTCCGGACAGGAAGGCGCCTTTTCTTCGGCGGTCTCCCACCTCATTCTCCCGGCCATCGTCCTTGGCACCATTCCGCTGGCGGTTATCGCCAGACAGACCCGCTCCGCCATGCTCGAGGTGCTCAGTGAAGACTATGTGCGTACCGCCCGGGCCAAAGGCCTCGGACCCCAGCGGGTCATTGGCCTGCATGCCCTGCGTAACGCCATGATCCCGGTCATAACCGTTATCGGTCTGCAGGTCGGCGTGCTGTTTGCCGGGGCAATCCTCACCGAAACCATTTTTTCCTGGCCGGGAATCGGCAAATGGATGGTCGACTCAATCTTCAGACGGGACTATTCGGCGGTACAGGGTGGTCTGTTGCTTATCGCGGCAATCGTCATGCTCGTCAATCTTGCGGTTGATCTGCTCTACGGTCTGATCAACCCGCAAATACGCCATACGGATTAATCATGACCGAAACAACCATTCAAGCAATAATTGCAGAAGAGACTATTGATAGTCGACCGACCGGATTTAAAGCCGATCTTCGCGAATTCTGGTCTTATTTCAGTGAAAACCGCGGTGCCGTCATCGGCCTGTTTTTTTTCACTGCCGTCGTTTTTATCGCCATCTTCGCCGATATCATTGCGCCCCATCTACCAAACCAGCAGTTTAGAGACGCCCTTCTCCAGCCGCCGTTCTGGCAGACCGGCGGCGATGCCCGTTTTTTACTCGGCACCGACGCCATCGGCCGGGATATGCTATCACGGCTGATCTACGGCTCGCGCTATTCACTCTTTATCGGCTGTATCGTCGTCTCGATTTCCCTTGTTGTCGGTGTCATTCTCGGCCTTATGGCCGGCTTCTTCCGTGGCCGGGTCGACACCTTCATCATGCGTATCATGGATGTCGTTCTCGCCTTTCCCAGCCTGCTGCTGGCCCTGGTGCTTGTCGCCATCCTTGGCCCAAGTCTGATTAACGCCATGGTGGCCATCGCCATCGTGCAACAACCGCATTATGTCCGGTTGACCCGGGCAGCGGTGATGACGGAGATGACCAAGGACTATGTCACCGCGGCCAGAGTCATCGGCGTCAAGTCGTTAAGGCTGATGTTTATCACCATCTTGCCGAACTGCATGGCGCCGCTTATCGTCCAGGCTGCTCTCAGTTTTTCCACCGCCATCCTTGACGCCGCCGCCCTCGGTTTTTTAGGTATGGGCGCCCAGCCACCGACCCCGGAATGGGGAACCATGCTGGCGGAAGCCCGCGAATTTATACTGCGCGCCTGGTGGGTGGTCACTCTCCCCGGAGTTGCCATTTTAACCACTGTTCTGGCAATCAACCTGATGGGCGACGGTCTGCGCGATGCCCTCGATCCGAAACTCAAACGTTCATAATTGGACCATGCCATTACTTGAAATTGAAAATCTTACCGTGACCTTTTTGACCGGCGGGGGACAATTTACCGCGGTCGACCGAGTTTCACTGAATATTGAACCCGGAGAGGTTGTCTCCATCGTCGGAGAATCCGGCTCGGGAAAATCGGTGTCGATGCTGGCGCTGATGGGACTTTTGCCCTGGACGGCGACTATCACCGCCGACACCCTTCGTTTTGACGGCCAGGATCTGAAAACCATCAGCAATAAGGAACTCAGGCAGATCATCGGTTCGAAAATGGCGATGATCTTTCAGGAACCGATGACCAGTCTCAATCCTTGCTTTACCGTTGGATTTCAATTAAGCGAAACACTGAAAATCCACATGGGCATGAACCGGGCAGAGAGAAAAAAACGCGCCATCGAGCTCCTTGATCTTGTCGGCATCCCAGAGCCGGAGAAACGCCTTTCCGCCTTCCCGCATCAGCTCTCCGGCGGTATGAACCAGCGGGTTATGATCGCCATAGCCATCTCCTGCAACCCAAGATTATTGATCGCCGACGAACCGACAACCGCCCTCGACGTCACCATTCAGGCGCAGATCCTTGATCTGTTGCTGACATTGCAAAAAGAAAAGGGCATGTCACTGGTGTTGATAACCCATGATATGGGCGTGGTTGCCGAGACCGCCGAAAGAGTGGCGGTACAGTACGCCGGGCAGCAGGTGGAAAAACAGCCGGTGAAGGGATTGTTTTCCGAACCGCACCACCCTTATACCCAGGCATTGCTTAACTCCCTGCCGGAGCGCTCCAGTGCCAAGATACTGCCGTCGATCGCCGGCGTCGTGCCCGGTCAATTCGACAAACCGGTCGGTTGCCTTTTTTCTCCCCGCTGTAAATATGCCACCGACCTCTGCCGCACTACCTCGCCGGTCGCGGCATCAATTGAACTCGGCCGTGCCCTCTGCCACTACCCCCTGGTTGCCGGGCTTCCGACCAACTATCCCGAGGAGATACACGCATGAAAGGAGATGTTGTTCTGGAGGCTGAAAATCTCACCCGCCACTATCAGGTCGAACGCGGTACCTTTCAAAAACCGGCTATTTTAAAGGCCCTTGACGGAGCCTCTTTCAAACTTGTCAAAGGGAAGACCCTGGCGGTCGTCGGCGAATCCGGCTGCGGCAAATCGACTCTGGCCCGCTTGGTTACGATGATTGAAAAGCCAACATCCGGCGAGCTGAAAATTACCGGAGTCAATATTATCACTGCCGATAAAAAGATACTCGACAGCCTGCACCAAAAAGTACAGATCGTCTTTCAGGATCCGTACGGCTCTCTCAACCCGCGCCAGAAAATCGGCCATGCGCTGGAAGAACCACTACTGGTCAACACCTCTATGGGCAAAAAAGAGCGACGGGACGCCGCACTGGATATAATCAACCTGGTTGGACTCCGACCGGAATACTATGATCGCTATCCACACATGTTTTCCGGAGGCCAGCGGCAACGTATCGCCGTAGCCAGGGCACTGATGCTCAATCCGGAGATCGTCGTGCTCGATGAGCCGGTCTCCGCCCTGGATGTGTCGATACAGGCGCAGATTCTCAACCTCATCGCCACACTGCAGGAACAGTTCGATCTCGCCTATATGTTTATCAGCCATGACCTGTCAGTTGTTAAACACATCGCCGATGAGGTAATGGTCATGTATCTCGGTAAACCCATTGAATCCGGCAGCCGGGAGACCCTGTTCAACAAACCGCACCATCCGTACACCAGGGCGCTGCTTTCGGCCACGCCGGTAGCTGATCCTTTTCGAACCAAGGAACGGATCGTGCTGCGCGGGGAACTGCCTTCGCCGATTGCCCCGCCGGCAGGATGTACTTTCCATCCGCGCTGTCCGTCGATGACCGAAATCTGTCGTGTAAAACCACCGGGACTGCGCGAAATTGACGGATGCATGGTGGCTTGTTATCATCCGAAGACATATTGATGTATATATTAATTAAATCACCTCGGAGGAACTGATGAAATATCTTCCCATAACAGATAAAGTTACTCTGCCTGCCCTTGGGCTCGGCACCTGGAAATCAAGCAATGGTGAAGCGGGCCGAGCTGTCACAGAAGCCATCAAAATCGGTTATCGTCATATCGATTGCGCTTCCATCTATCAAAACCAGAAAGAGATCGGCCCGGCCCTGGTCGGAGCACTCACAACCGGACAGGTGAAGAGGGAGGAGTTGTGGATAACCTCGAAATTGTGGAACAATGCCCATGCGCAAAAGCATGTTCAGCCGGCCCTTGAAAGAACCTTGAAAGACCTGCAGCTTGACTACCTCGATCTTTACCTCATCCACTGGCCGGTTCATTTTCAGCAAAATATTGTCTTTCCCAAACGGCCGGAGGAGTATCTCGCCCCGGATGCCATTCCTCTCATGGAAACCTGGCAGGCCATGGAGAAGATGGTGAAAAAGGGGTTATGCAGGTTTATTGGTGTCTGTAATTTTAACCTTAGTCGCCTCATTGATCTCAAAAGCCAGGCCCATACTCAACCGGTTATGAACCAGATTGAACTGCACCCCTACCTACAGCAAGTAAGGATGCTCGAATACTGCAAAAAAAATCAGGTGCTGCTCACAGCCTATTCCCCATTGGGCTCGGGGGATCGACCGGCTGCCATGAAAAAGGCTAACGAACCATCACTCCTGGATCATCCAGTTATCCTGGAAATAGCCGAAAAACGACAGATTACCCCGGGACAGGTGCTGCTTGTCTGGGGACTTTCTCGAGGCACAGCGGTGATTCCTAAATCTGTCAACCCTGAGAGATTACGGGAAAATTTCCATGCAGCTGACCTGGAGCTTGAGGCAAGTGACCTAGCGGCAATAGATGCCATGGAGAGTGGCTATCGTTTTGTCGATGGGGCTTTTTTCGCGACACCTGGTTCTCCGTATACCGTCGCGGACCTGTGGAATGACTAGAAGCCTGTCCAAGATTGCTCGAAAATAACCAATAAGGCTACAAAAAGAAGCCAGTCGGCGAGCTTTACCTAAAAGTCGTACCGGCGGTAGTTTTCGCTGGCCGGTACGACTCGCACAACACGTCAAATCAATCAAACGCCATACTGGTTTTCCATTCCTGCCAGACCTTGCCAACCAGATCAATACCTGGTTTCAGCGTCTTCTTGCCTGGCCGCCAGCCGGAAGGCGTGGCCTCGGCACCCTGGGTTTCTCGCACCAACTGGAATGCCTGAATTTGCCGAATTGACTCATTGATATTTCTGCCGACCGGAGGACTAAGCACCTCAAAACCCTGAATGACTCCATCTGGGTCTATGATAAACCGACCACGAGCTTCGACACCGGCGGTTTCATCAAAAACCCCATAGATTTTACCGACCTTACCGCCTGCGTCGGACAGCATGGGAAAAGGAACTCCTCCGTCAACCATTTTTGCCAGCTCATCATCATCCCACATCTTATGGACAAACATGGAATCAATGGACATGGAAAGTACTTCGACACCCATGTCCTGAAACACCGAATATTTTTCAGCGACCGCTGAAATCTCCGTCGCTCAGACAAAAGTAAAATCCCCTGGATAAAAACAGAGAACAACCCATTTACCTAAATAATCCGAGAGCTTAATGTTTACAAACTTACCTTGTTGATAGCCCGGTGCAACAAAGTCCGGGGCTTTTTGACCAACCATGACCATTGTCCGTTCCTCCTTGATTATTTTGGGTGACGCCTCCACTTCTGCAACTTCCTCTCCAACTGGGCCCCCTGTCGGCCTGGCACATCCAACAGCTTCTTCTTCCGCCATAATTAATTACCTCCTTATTTTGGTGGTGCGACAGAGTCGCATTATGGGCATATGCCCATCTCGTGCACGTAGTGTTAGAAACAAAACCTCTCGGCTGTCAAGATAAAAGAGGGTCAATTTCAAAGAGTTATTTTTAGTTAATTTAATACAAGAACCGCCATCAATCCAGGAGGACTCACTTCATGGGATCCTCTCGATCGCCAAACAGTCGGAAATAGCCTGATCAAGGCAACAAAATATAAACGCAAAAAAACAATGAAAGAATCCTCTCATTGCTTTTTTGCTATGCGGCCCTGCAAAGAGGCCAAGCATGACAAAAATAAAAACTTACTATTGTTTCAATTTCTGTAATGCCTGCTCGGCGGCAATGGTGATAGGTTCCGCGCTGGGCTCGGACGAAATGTCCGGATTACAGGCGGAAGTAAAAGTTGTCAGTTGTGAAATTGTTCTCCCGCCAAGAATAAATGCGGAAACGGCGTCAATTTCCCTGGCTGGTGCGATCGCATGACTGACAATCTGGCCGCCGATCAATTTCTCGGTATTTTTGTCAAATACCAGCTTCAGCTTCCATGGTTTCATCCCCGGAATCATGCCGTGTTTGCTTCTTGAATCAACGACGGCGCAGACGGTTTCAATATCTTCCCTGGCTGCATTCGATTCCGTCAGACCGGTTGCGGTGATGGTCATGTCAAACATTTTGCAGCCGCCGGCATCAAGAACGCCGGGAAACTCGATGGCATAGCCGGCGAGCCGTTTGGCGGCGAGCCGACCCTGCACGACTGCCGGTCCGCGCAGCTGTCCAGGGGTAGGTTTTTTGGTGATAAAATTTATTTTTTCGACACAATCGCCACCGGCAAGAATATCCGGATCGGAGGTTTCCTGGAACGCATTCACCTTAATGCCAAACTGGCCCATCTCCAGGCCGATCTCCTTGGCCAGCTCAATATTCGGGCGAACGCCGACATTCATGAAAACAACATCCGCATCAAGGGTCTTCCCCGATGCAAGCTGAACAGCTACCACTTTGCCGTTTTGGCCAATAATTTTTTCAACCTTTTCTCCAGTCTGGATATTCAGACCTTTCTCTTCAAGATAGGTCCGGACAGAGTCGGACATGTCTTTATCAAGCATCAGAGGGAGCGGACGGTCCATCAATTCAATTATAGAAATATTAAAACCACTTGGCTTGGTCTCCGCCAGCAGAGATGCGATTTCCATACTGATAAATCCGGCACCGATAAATACGATATTTTTCTTTTGATCGCCGGCCACGGCGGCTTTGATCTTTTCTGCATCGGGAAGCCCCCGTAAGGTCATGACGCCTTCAAGATCATTTCCTTCAATGGGGGGAATAAACGAACTGGATCCCGTGGCCATGTACAGTTTATCGTATTTGAATTCCTCACCTCCGGACGAGACAACGCTTTTCTTTACTGCATCGATCTTCACCACTTCATCGTTAACAACACGGATACCCATACCCTGCAGCATTTTATCAGGAACAACAATTGAAGCACTCGTAGCCAGACCGGCTATCACGTGGGGCAGAGCTCACCTGACGATAAAGAATTCTTCCTTACGAATAACAGTGACATCCACCTCCGGCATGAGCTTTTTCGACATCATGGCCGCCGGTCCTCCGGAACCACTGCAGCCAACAATAACCAGTTTTTCGCCTTTTTTCATGGTCTCTCCTTTTGGTTCTGTGGGTAATAGTGAACAAAATGCTCACTTTTTTTAACCAACCTTGGCATAACTTCTATTTAAGATACTAATTTATAACATATGCCCATAAAAAGGACATGGCAAATTCATTTATGCCGATCGGCTGTTGTCAATTGCTTAACAGCAGAAGATTCCTTCGACGGACAAATCAGCGTTGCGGCAATTTCTTTGCGCCAGCCTCCATCCCGGCGCTCTTTTTCGTCATAAACCAGATGATACAGGAAGGACGAAACTTACAAAAAAGCTCTGGATCACTGCATGCCAGACACTCTTCACATAAGTAGACATTATGTTTCAAACACACGTAGTTGGTTTCACGATCGGGATGATTGACACATGTGGGCATTTTAAATGCATCCTTTCAGTGCTCAAGGTTCAAAGAATAACAGGCTTTCCAGGTTGCCTTTCGGTGGCGATGCCTGGAGCAATGCCGTAAGGGTTTCAACAGACTGCACCCCAAGGGCGCGCTTCACTTCCCTGCTTTTCCGGTAGACTATTAATGTCGGTACCGTCTGGATAGTACATTTCCTGGCAATCTCCGGATTTTTTTCAACATCAACCCGGCCAATTACCAGCTTGCCTTTACATGTCCGCATAAAATTCACCAGTATCTGATATTGATGCCGACAGGGTGATGACCAGGGTGTGCCGAAAGCAATCAAGCTCAAATCCTGTTCACTGATGCTCGCAAATTCCTGAAAAGTTAAGACGGTTATCAGTTCGATCATACTCGCCCACGCAAACAGACATTATACTGATTTTTTCAACACAAACACTTATTCCGTTTTATGGCAATCATCTCGGCTGCCTTGATAAGGGGATATGCTGTCGGCGGTCCTGTCAACAAAGGATGCGTACCAATCTGAGAAGTAAGTATTCCATCTACGGTCATTCTGCTCTGGATAATAAACCCTATCAGATTCGTCAACTCTCCAACAGACTTCCCGCCAAAAACCTCCCCGCCAAGAATAATTCCTGAATCCTTGGAAGCAATCAATTTCACAATTTGTTTGTGGGTGTCAGGTAGGCTCCCAGGATGACAGTCTATCCCCTCAAACATACCAGTAAACACATCAAAGCCCCTTTCTTTCGCCAAATTTTCCGTTACCCCTGCAGCACCAAATGCATCTGCGCCGATGGCGGTACAAAATATAGAAATAGTGCCGCTAAAGGAACGAACCGTGGACAATTTAAAAAGATTCATGCCGGCAATCCGAGCCTCCGCACATGCCGTCGAAGCCAGCATGGTCCTTTTTGGCGTACGTGTCACAAAGCTCAACTTTTCAGCACAATCACCCACGGCAAAAATATCAGGATTCTCCGTGCGCATATATTCATCGACTTTAATAAAGCCCATCTTATTGACAGCCAGACCGGCTTCTTCAGCAAGGTTTGAATTGGGGTGATATCCTACAGACAATATCACCGCATCGGTATCGAGAATCTGACCATCGTCGAGCATCACGCCAGTGGCCTTATCTTCTCCGAGAATTTTCTTTACCTTCCTGCCGCAGCATATCTTGACTCCACGGGCAATCAGAGCATCTTCAGCTCTGGATGCCAACTCTTCATCAAAAGCAAGGCTTAACACATGGGGTAAGAGTTCAACAATCGTCACATCCTTTCCTGCTTTGACCAGTTCATCGGCCATCTCAACGCCAATAAAGCCACCACCTATGACGACAACCTTGTCGCATGTGCCAAATGCCACTGTTTCTTTATCCAGGTACTCTTTTTCCTTAGGAATAAAAAAAACATTCTCCAGGTCAATACCCCCAAGCCACTGGGGTTCAACAGGAGATGAACCCGTTGCAAAAATAAGTTTGGAAAAACCGATTTCCGTCCCATCAGTCAGCGTACAGGTCTTATTTTGCTGATGAACAGAAACAACTTCATCAATAATCAAGTCAATGCCGCAGTTTTCAACGACCATATTCGGAACGACATTTTTATCACTGGACTCCAGCGTGCCAAACATATAGGGAATACCGCAAGGAACGAGCATTTTTTCTTCTTTTCGAATTAAGGCAACGTTTTTGTCCGGATAAAAATTTCTTGAAGTGGTCGCAGCAACAATACCTGCAGCACTGCCACCTATAACTAATACGTCTACATTTTTCATTTTTGCCCTCTGCAATGGATAAACTTGAAATTTCTTTACCTGCCTGTATGGCACATACAAACAGTTAATCCAAGATTTGTGCCAATAAGTCTCCATTAAAAGTGGAGACTTATTAACTAATATTATCAATCACATATGCAAACGAAAAAAAATTACCTCGCCGAAGATTCGCCAGGTAACGTTACTCTACAGTATAAACCGTTACCAGAAAACCGGCACTCTAGGTGCCAAGGCATTGGCGATGTCAGGCAGAGCAGTAAGTATGCAATAGTAAACAGTGGATAAGACACTCAGCACATTACGGATTGTCACTGTGATATAATTGGTAAAAAGCGCCTTTATACTGCATAAGTTCGTCATATGATCCATTTTCAATTATGCCGCCATTATCCATGACCACTATACGATCATAAAATTGTGCTAAATCAAGACGATGAATTATTGAGATAATGGTCTTTTCTGTAAAAGACGTCGAAATAAAATCCTGAATCATCGACTGGGAGATGTTATCCAGACTTGCCGTTGCTTCATCCATAATGATAATAGGTGTGTCGGTGAGCAGGGCGCGGGCGATGGCGATTTTTTGTTTTTGCCCCCCGGAAAGATGACTCCCCTGACTGCCGACAAAAAATTCCAGGCCAAGATCAATAATTTCATCGAGGAGCCCATAACGTTTGAAGGTATCCCAAGCCAGGTCTTTTATGCGCAGGATATCTTCAAACGTCTTCTTGACCGAACCCAGTAATATATTGGTGCGGATATTGTGCTTATACAAGTATCCGGAATAACAATACGTATTAAACTCATGGGGTTTATCATGCAAAGAAACTCGGTGATTGTTGCATAAACGGTCAAGGTTGTCATGTCGACAGAGACAATTGACGACATGCTGAATTTCGTTAAGAAAGTAGTGTCTCGCCGCAAGAATCTTTTTTTCCAGTTCCGGTTTCAGACGAACCAGGCCGTGTTTTGCGGGGATATAGCGCAGAGCAAGAATCATCAGATAATTTTTTTCGTCCCCGGTCAACATGACCGCACTATCAAGGCGGCTAATGATATCCTGATATTTGCCAAGTTTCTCTTCTTCCATTGGAGTACAGCTAAAGAAAGATTCGTCAGTAGCGGTCTGCTGCAGCATTTCCAGGGTAATACGGGCCAGGGCCAGACCAAGGTCGAGCAGGTTCTGTTCCAGATCTGTCTGCTTCATCAAGGTAATAAAGTCAGGATTGGTCGGTAATTTTTCAATGACATATCCGCCACTCAGAGACTCGCCAAAGATCAGATTATCACGTAAGGTGGCATAATACAGAAATTTATCCCGGTCATAAAACTCGACGACTTCCTCAAATTGACTTTTCAGATCCTGATGAACGATCTGGCGCATCTTCAGGATATGTTTTTTCAGTTTATGGGCCTTGTCTACCGGAGGAATCGAACTCATGCCAAGCCAGACCAGATCCTTTTCCAAACCGATATTATGAATAATTTGCCGCAATCGATGGCGAATTTCTCCGGAAGAACCGGTACTCACCGCTGAATCCGGCAGGCCGTACATAATATTTTCAATGATCGTCCCTGAAAAGATAAACGGACGCTGGGGAATCATGGCAATTTGCGAACTGATGAATTCGGCTGAGCAACAGTTCATATCCTGTCCTTCGAGATGGATAGTCCCTTCCGTGGTCCTGTACAAACCGGCCAACAGCAGGGCAAGGGTCGATTTGCCGCAACCTGATGCGCCGACCAGAGCTATATGCTGTCCGCGATGTATGGTCAGGCTGACATTGCGGAGGAGGGTGATATGACCGGGCAGAGTATAGTATATATGGGCAAGCTCAAGGTACGCCGGGTTGGTATGGATTGGGCGGGGGGCTGGAAGAGCAGGTAATTCCTGGGTATCGAAAAGTCTGGTTATCTGTTGATAAACGACGTGAGCATTCTGGTATTCTTGATAGAAAAGCCGCAGCTCCTGCCACGGATCATACAGTTTCTCATGTGCGGAAAGAAACGCAACCAGAGCGCCAAGGGTAAACTGACCATTAATTGCCAAATGGCCACCCACGAGAAATAACAGAAAAGGGCCAAGGGCCTGGAAAAAATTACCAGAAAATTTAATGCCGAATTTGTACATATTGAGGGTGATCGTTATCCGGTAGAGCTTGTCTATCAGCCGGCTGATCCGGCTCTTTTCAAATTGATACCTGTTATAACTCTGGATTTCCACGATTCCGTTGATAGCCTCATTGACGGTATCGCTCATCTCTCTCACCGTGGTGATTCTTTTCTGATTCCAGGCATTAAACCTTTTCTGCAGCAGAGGAATAACTATGATTTCAAAAGGATAAACAGCAATGGTAATCAGGGTGAGCATGTGGTTCAAGGAATACATATAACCGAACACGGCCACATAGGTGAGAATTGAGGTAAGAGGGACGGCCAGGGCCTGCCCGAGAAAGGCACCGATGGCATTGAGTTCCCCGGTTATTGCAGAAATAGCCGAACCCGTTCTCAACCCTCGATACCGTTGCAGCGGCAAATGCAGAACATACAAATAGAGTTCTGTGCGTAAACCAATGAGAATCTTCTGGCCGATAATCACCTGCAGCATATTGATCAGATACTTGCTCAGGCCGGTGAGCAGGACAGCGGAAATATACAAACCGCAATACCACAGGAGCAGATACTCATCACGTTTACTGATTGCGTCATTGATAATTCTTTTCTGCAGTTCCAGGGGGACGACCCTGAGAAACACGCTTATCAGAATAATAGCCAGTAAAAGGAGTTGCAAGCCATGGTATCGGCTGAAAATCCAGTAGTGAAGTGGCCGTTTAGTAATCGGCACATTTTTTTTATTAAACATAGCTGACATTTCATCTCAATTTAATGGGTAAGGCAATCAATAAAGGCAACAGCAAACCTGCTCCAAAAACAGCCCCCTTCAGCCACGTCCTCCTGGAAGAGTAAATATCAACTTTCATGCCAAAAAATTTATGTTATGCAAGCCACTGCTCTGTAAAGACAATTTACATATTGACATCTGCGGACACATGCTGGATTATGCAAAGGGAACGGTGGTAACGTTACCTAAACACAACCAAAGAGTACACGGGCCATATCAATGAAAACACATGAAATCTGGAATCGCCGCTTTCTCAGCCGGATTATTGAATCCATGGCGGATGGTGTCTTTACCATGGATAGTCAGGGGAATATCTCTTCCTGGAATCAATCCATGGAACGAATCAGCGGCTATACCGCCAAGGAAGCCCTGGGCAGGCGGTGCGATTTGCTCAACTGCAGCCGGTGCTTTGGTGAAAACTGCCCGGCAAACATTGAGAAATGCCGAATTTTTACTAAAGAACATATTGAAGTCAAAGAATGCCAGTTACGGCATAAAGACGGCCATGATGTCCCCGTCATAAAAAATGCCAGTGTTGTCAAAGACGAGGACGGCGTGATTCTTGGCGTGGTTGAAACGGTAACGGATGTGACGGAACTAAACCAGGCGCGTCAGCGAGCAGAGCAGGCCGCTCTGCGTCTGGGTGAAATTCACCGACTCGATAACATCATCGGCAAGAGCCAGGCCATGCGCGATGTCTTTACGGCAATCAGGGCTGCTGCCGACAGCGATGCGACCATTATCATCCAGGGCGAAAGCGGTACAGGCAAAGAACTGGTCGCCGGGGCCATACATTTTAACTCCATGCGCAAGGACAAACCTTTGATCACGGTCAATTGCAGTGCCCTGTCCGAATCTTTGCTGGAGAGTGAACTTTTCGGCCACGCCAGGGGCGCCTACACAGGAGCTGTCCGTGATAGAATCGGCAGATTTGAAGAGACGGCCGGCGGCACTCTTTTTCTCGACGAGATTGGTGAGCTGAGCTCTTTTATCCAGGTCAAGCTCCTACGGGTGCTGCAGGAGCGGGAAATTGAGCGGGTTGGTGAGTCCAGGAAACGAAAAATTGATATCCGGCTCATCACCGCCACCCATCAGAATATTTATAAGCTGGTCAGCGAAGGCAATTTTCGCGAAGACCTCTATTACCGATTGAAAGTTTTCCCGATAACCATTCCGCCCTTGCGGCAGCATAAAGAGGATATTCCCCTGCTAATCAGTCATTTTGTCCGTATCATGAATAATAAAACCGGTAAACAGGTCATGGATACCTCACGAGAGGTCATGCGCACGTTGATGGATCATGACTGGCCCGGCAATATTCGAGAGCTGGAAAATGCCATCGAACATGCCTTTGTCCTCTGCAAAACAGATAGAATCGAACTGAAGGATCTGCCTCTGGAAATTCGGCAGAGAGGCAAGGGCCGTGCGGTAACAAAGAGCACTATTACGGATAACCTGCCGCAACAAAACCAAAAACAAAAGTTGAAACAAAACAACTTGACGAAGGAAAATCTGCTTGTCTTGCTGGCCGACTGTGCCTGGAATAAAGCGGAAGTCGCGCGGCGGGTCGGAGTAAGCCGTACCGCCATCTGGAAATATATGAAGAAATGGGATATTCCACTACAGGGTGACGAGTAACGCAATACCCCGGCGGTGCAGTGCCTTTTTTAAGTATGGAGCACCTCTGCCTGTTCTGCCAGTAAACCCTTAAAACGATCAAGAGAAACAGGATAGGCGGTGAGCGTTATGCCCATCCAGTCGACATACTCAAGAAATTTTTCCGGGTTTTCCGCCATAAAGCTGTCAAGAAAGCCAATACCGTCCAGGACTATGGCCCCACCGGTATGTCTTGGAAAATTTTCATTGGCACGTCCCTGATCCCAGCCATCAAAAACCTGGGCGCGATATTTCACCCACCCCGGGGTCATCCACCAGACCGGTTCCCCGCCGGCCATCTCCTGAGCAATTGTCTCGAGCTCCGCACCACTTGCCAGCATATCCATACAGTGCGTTGCCTGGATGCGTACCACTCCTTCGCCCTGTTCCTCGATGATCTGCTGCATTTGTCGCATCGGATCATCGATGTTTACATAACAGAATTTGCCACCGTAAACGACAATGACTTTGCGGTAGTTCTCTTTGGCCTTGCGAATCTGTTTGACCAACTGGTGCTCGAGCTCCTGGACGTTCTGGTGCAATCCCGGAAGAGTATAGTATATCTGCGGAGAATTAAGAAAACCCTCCTCCTGCAGATACTGAAGTTCCATTCTCATGGTGCCACAGGAGACAATCGCGATATCGGAAAATGTTGTTGCCATTCTACCCTCCTCAGGGGGTTGTGCTTGGGTGGTATGCTCTGTCAAGGTGTTACCTTGTCGATCTCTTTCAGCAGCCTGGCGATATCTGCATCGTCCGGATGTCCTGCCGCGGATGGAGCATCCTTGATCCAGGGTGGCGGCGGTTCCTTCGCCTGGGCCTTCACCAGAAAATCCGCATTGACTTCTCCCTGGCAGTTAAAAGATCCCAGGATGTGACAGGAGGAGCCCATTTTTTCCGCACCGGCCATGGCATTTCCGGCATGCTCGGAATGCACGGCAGCACCATGGGTAGCCATGAGAAACAATTTACCGCCGCGCAGGTTTTCCAGATACTTCCCTGCCAGGGGATCGACCTTGCCGGCCTGCAGCCAGAAACCGACGACAACAAGGTCATAGCCTGCACTGTCCGGGGCTTCGTCAATGGTCTGTATGACTTTTTCACCAGGAAGATGCGCATGGACGGCTTCGGCCAGTTTTTTCGTGTTACCTGATTTGGATGAATAGACTATCAAGGTTTTCATGTCATTTATCTCCTTTTTTTGCTCAGTGAAAACAATTATGCAAAACAGTTATGCTGCGGCCGTTCTTTTCTCTCTGTTACAAGATCAATGCCAAGCATTCGAGATCAGGTAGATTTACATATTATTCGTTTTGTTTCAATGAGTTAAAAAGTTTTCACCGGCAAATACCAGAAGGAGCAAAGCGTTACTCGCTCAAAAGAAGTAACGTTACCAGCGACTTTCATCGCATTATTTTTTTGCCGGAGGGTGATTATGCAAAGTAACATTTTCGCTCTAAAGCCATTTGCGCCTTTTGAAGATGCCCAGCATGATAAGTCCGATCGCGGCCATTACCCCTAAAAGTCCAAAATACCCCCAGGTCCATTTCAGCTCGGGCATATACTCAAAGTTCATGCCATAGATGCCGGCGATAAAGGTCAGAGGAATGAAAATTGTCCCAATGATGGTCAGTACCTTCATGACCTCATTCATGCGATTGCTGACGCTCGACAGATAGGTGTCGTGCATACCGCCGATGATATCGCGATAGGTCTCGATCATGTCGATGATCTGGATGGTGTGGTCATAAAGATCACGCAGAAAGGGTCGAGTTGATTCGTCGATGAGCCCTGAAGAGGACTTTTCAATAGTCGAAGCGTTTTCCCGCAGGGGCCATATCACCTTGCGAAGCAAGACGATCTCGCGTTTCAGTCGATGCAACTCATTCATATGCCTCGCATCGGGTGCGGTCAAAATCTCATCATCGATTGCCTCGATGTGATCCCCCAGCTTTTCAAGAGCAACGAAATATCCATCGACCACTCCGTCCATGATGGCGTATGCCAGATAATCAGCACCGGCACTGCGTATCTTGCCTTTCCCGGAACGAATGCGCTGTCGCAGTTGATCAAGCACATCGCCGCTTCGCTCTTGAAACGAAATGACATAGTTTTTGCCAAGGACAAGACTGACATTCTCATTTTCGACACTGTTTCTTTCTTCGCCGTAGGTCAACATCTTCAAGACAAACAGAATGTATTCGTCAAACACTTCAACCTTGGGCCGCTGATGGGTATTGGAGATGTCCTCCGTGGTGAGCGGATGCAGGCCGAAAAAATTTGCCAGAGTTTGAATCGCCTCGACGTCATGGATGCCATTGACATTAATCCAGATGATACCGGCACTACCCCGCAACCGTATGCAATCGTCAACGCTTGCATTATGTATTTCCTCGATATGCTCCCTGGAGTAATGCAGGATACTGATATCAATCATCTCCTGTTTTTGCTCGCCAACAAAAACCGCTGTGCCCGGCGGCAGCCCTGACTTTTTCGCCCGCCTGAACACCTGGTGACTTCTGGCTCGTTTACTTTGTTTCATATCTCTCCTTCTGACTCGATGCAGAATCAGATGTAACATATTTGTAAAATATTCGTCGAAACCTTACTCCAATGTTGTCCTCGTCACAAAGCGACAGCTCACCTGCAATCATAACAAATATTTCAAGGGTTGAATATTACTTAGAATAAATGGTTCACTGCATCGCATCCCTTTCATGGCACAACCTTTGCTAGTACGATACCGTCTGGTAATGTATCGCCTGCATTTTTGCAATCAGCCTCAACCAGACCTTTGCGTTACGCCACACCCCAGGCACTGTCCAGCAGCACAACCGGAGAGTGGTTGGGTTTGTAATTATTCGGTAAATCAGCTTTTCAAGAACAGCAGTAGGAACTGAACTAATCGATATAATTTATCTATTCATCTTTCCCACCGGCGGACGTTTTCTTAAGCGTTTCGGCGTCGTTCCGGTCACCCTGCCGTGGGAGGATATCGAGGTTGCCATGCAGACCGGCGAACTCGACGGTATCGCCTGGTCGGGGATCACCGAAGACTACACCGTCGGTTGGGCCGATGTCACTAACTACTACCTGACCAATAATATCTCCGGCGCCTGGGCCGGTTCTTACTTCGCCAATTCCGACAAATGGGACGCTTTGCCCGAGCATCTGAAAACCCTGTTCCAACTCTCCATGGACAGCTCACACTACTATCGTCAGCACTGGTACTGGTGGGGAGAAGCGCATTACCGGACCACCGGTGGAAAACTGGAGCTCACATCCATCCCTGACGAAGAGTGGAAAATTGTCGAGCAGGAAGCACTCAAATATTGGGATGAAATCGCTGCAAAAAGCCCGAGAAATGCCAAGGTCGTTGAAATTCTCAAAAAATATGCCGCAACAATGGAGAAAGCCGGTCCACCATACCGCAACGTATAAAACCGGTGTGGTGTTTTTTTCTAGGAAAAGGTTTCTTTCTTTTTTTAAGCCAAACGTTATGCCATTACACATCAACTTCTTACTCAACAGGGGGAGACCACCTTGCCTGAGGCAATAAAAACCTACGTGCGTTATGTCGAAGCCCTGAACCGCATCCTCGGGAAGTTCGCCATGTATCTTGTCTTCGCGATGATGGGCATTCTGCTCTTTTCGTCTTTATCGAGAACCATCTTCAATGTGCCGCATATCTGGGCCATCGAAATGGCCCAGTTCACAATGGCCGCCTATTATCTCCTTGGCGGTGGATTCTCCATGATGCAGGTTTCGTACATTCTCATGGGCATGTTTCTCGACGATACCGCCATGCTCGTCATCGTTGCTCCGCTGTATATTCCCCTGGTCATCTCACTCGGATTCAATCCCATCTGGTACGGTGTACTTTATACCATAACCTGCCAGATCGCCTACATGACTCCGCCGTTTGGCTATAATTTATTTCTCATGAAAGCGATGGCTCCAAAAGAGATAAGTCTGGTCGATATCTACAACTCTATCGTCCCCTTTGTCATTATTATGCTCATCGGCTTATGTCTGGTGACGCTCTTCCCGCAGATAGCTCTGTTGTTGCCTGAAGCATATTATGCAAAATAATTTATAGAAAATGTCGCCGGGGAAAATTCGCCCGGAAAATAACCTTTTATTTTGACTATTTTCCACATATAGTAGCGTCATTTAAAATGAAAAATGAGTACGAAAAAATGAGGGCGCTGATAAAAACACCTCCAACGGGATGCAACGCATGAATCCAAGAGAAATTGCAACAATCGCCGACGCCAGGCAGATTGTTGAAGAACATTGTCTGACCCACGTCAAAGTCGGCCTTTTTGATAATGACGGCGTTATGCGCGGCAAATATATGAGCCGTGATAAATTCTTTTCTTCGCTCGACAGCGGCTTTGCTTTCTGTGATGTGGTGCTGGGCTGGGACTCCAAGGATCAGCTCTACGATAATGTCGCTTACACCGGCTGGCATACCGGCTATCCTGATGCCCCAGTGCGAATTCTGCCTCACACCTGTCGCGAAATTCCCTTTGAAGACAACATGCTGCTGTTTCTCGCCGAATTTGCCGGGGAGGCCGAGGCCGTCTGTCCCCGTGCGGCCCTGCGCCGGGTCATCAACAAAGCCGCGGACATGGGGTTTGATGCTTTTGCGGCATTGGAATATGAATTTTTTCTCTTTGAGGAAACCCCCGACAGTATCAGAGAAAAGCATTTTTCCAATCTGAAGCCGTTCACTCCCGGCTGGTTTGGCTATTCGATGATTCGTAATTCCACCCATGCGGAGCTGTATCATGAGATCATGGCTTTGTCGGAACAGATGGATTTCCCACTGGAAGGCATTCATACCGAAACCGGACCGGGCGTTCTCGAGGCGGCCATTACCGTCGATGCGGCAATGAATGCCGCCGATAAAGGAGCACTGTTTAAAACCTTTATGAAGGTGTTGGTCCAGCGCCACGGTTTGATGGCTACTTTTATGGCCAAATGGTCCAACAAATATCCGGGCCAAAGTGGCCACATTCATGTCTCCTTGCGGCGAAAAGATGATGCCGGATCAGCTTTTTATGATGCGGGAAAAGAGCACAACATGAGTGACCTGCAACGCCGCTTCGTCGCCGGACAACAAAAACTCATGCCGCAGCTGCTGTGTATGATTGCCCCGACGATCAACAGTTACAGCCGCCTCATCCCCGGGTTCTGGGCGCCGACCGATGCGACATGGGGCGTGGAGAATCGAACAACGGCCCTTCGAGTCATCCCCGGCAGTGACAAATCCCAGCGAATTGAATATCGTTTGGGTTCGGCGGATGCAAATCCTTATCTCGCCCTGGCCGCAGCCCTTGGTTCCGGCCTGTACGGCATAGAGCAGGAGTGGCAACCGGAACCAGAGATCAAAGGCAATGCCTACGACCAGAAACATCCCGAATATCTCGCCCTGCCGAAGACCCTGTGGGATTCCGCCCAGGCCTTGAGAACGTCCGAGGCGGCCCGGTCCTTGTTCGGCAATACTTTTGTCGATCATTTTGCCGCCACGCGGGAGTGGGAAGAACGTGAATTCCGCAAGCATATTACCGACTGGGAGTTGGAGCGTTATTTAGAAATTATATAGGAGGTCGTCCGAGAATGCCCTTTTCCCCCATATCTTCGTTAAACTCGAAAAAATTATCCTCCGAATATTAAGTATATGCCTCCGGTAATTTTTCCAAGTTTGCCTCGATCTGAGAGAAAATTGCTATTCTCGGACAACCTCCTGATGCTCCCGTATTTTAGTGGGAACATCTCTTTTTTTTCTTTATTTATTGAAATTTTTCAAATGAGATAAGCAATGAGCAAATCCTTTGTTACAATCAGTCCGATTGATGGTTCCAGCTACGTGGAGCGCCCCTACGCCGGGCCTGATGCCATTGAATCAACACTTGCCAAGGCCGCAGCCGCGCAAAAGAGCTGGAAAAAAGTCCCTCTTGGTCAACGCAAGGCCTTGTGCACAAAAGCAATCGATGCCTTTGTCGCCAAAAAAGAGCAGATAGCCACGGAAATCTGCTGGCAGATGGGGCGCCCTATCCGCTCGGCGGCCGGCGAAGTCGGCGGTCTCGAAGACCGCGCCCGAACGATGATTAACCTAGCCGACCAAGGCCTGGCCCCGGTACAACTCGAGAAAAACCCCGGTTTTCAGCGCTGGATCGATCGCGAACCGCTTGGCGTGGTTTTTGTCATAGCGCCCTGGAATTATCCTTACTTAACGGCGATCAACGCGATATTGCCGGCACTTCTTGCCGGTAATTCGGTTATCTTGAAACACTCCGCACAAACCCCCTTATGCGCCGAACGACTCGACGAAGCCTTCAAAGCCGGTGGCCTGCCGGAAGGGGTTTTTCAATATCTGCACCTGACCCATACCGACACCGAGACGATCATTAAAGATAAGCGTATCAATCACGTGGCCTTTACCGGCTCGGTGCCGGGCGGCGAGATGGTGGAAAAGGCCGCCGCCGGTCGCTTCATCGGTGTCGGTCTGGAACTGGGCGGCAAAGACCCGGCCTATGTCCGCGGAGATGCCGATCTGGCTCACGCCGTCAACACGACCATGGATGGCGCCTTCTACAACTCCGGGCAATCCTGCTGCGGCATCGAGCGGGTCTACGTGCATGAGGCGGTGTACGAATCATTTGTACAGCAGGCCGTGGCCTGGGTAAAAGCGCTGAAACTCGGCCGGTCGGACGATCCGGAAACGACTCTCGGCCCAGTCGTCCGCCCCAGTGCTGCCGATTTTGTCCGCGAGCAGACGCAAGAAGCAATTGCCCAGGGCGCCGTAGCGCATATTTCAGCCGCTGATTTTCCTCTGGATAAGCCGGGTAGCGCCTATCTCGCACCGCAACTGCTCACCGAGGTGAATCATACCATGCGGGTCATGACGGAAGAGAGTTTCGGGCCGGTGGTCGGTATTCAAAAAGTCCACTCCGATGAGGAAGCAATCGCCCTGATGAATGACAGCACCTTTGGTCTTACCGCCGCCCTGTTCACCATGGATATCGACAAAGGCATAGAACTTGGCCGGCAGATCGACACCGGCACCATTTTTATCAATCGCTGCGACTATCTCGATCCAAATCTGGCCTGGACCGGGGTGAAAAACTCCGGCCGTGGCTGCACGCTTTCGGTACTTGGCTACGAATCTCTCACGCGTCCAAAATCTTATCATATCAAAACAACTCTTTAAGAGGATACTGCATTGACTTATTCCGCGAACTGGAACTATCCGACAAATGTCAAGGTGGGGGCCGGCCGAATCAAAGAACTGGCTGGACTCTGTCAGGGACTTGGTATGCATGCGCCGCTGCTCATCACCGACCCGGGCATCAGCACCTTACCGATGCTGCAAAAAGTGGTGGACGAGGTGAAAACGGCAGGACTCCGCTGCGGATTGTTTTCCGCCATAAAGGCCAATCCGATCGGGGACAACGTTCGGGACGGCGTCGACTACTACAAAAAAAATGGCCATGACGGGGTCATCGCCTTTGGTGGGGGATCCGCCCTTGACGCCGCCAAAGCGGTTGCCCTGATGGTTGGCCAGGATCGACCCATCTGGGATTTTGAGGATATCGAGGATAACTGGACCCGGGTCAAGGTGGCCGGCATGGCCCCGGTCGTCGCCGTGCCGACTACCGCCGGTACCGGCTCGGAAGTCGGTCGGGCATCGGTCATCACCGATCAGGAAGAGCATCTGAAAAAAATTATCTTCCATCCGAAGATGTTACCGGCACAGGTCATTCTCGATCCCGAGCTGACCGTCGGTCTGCCGCCGATGGTCACGGCTGCAACCGGCATGGACGCCCTGTCGCATAACCTGGAGGCCCTCTGTTCACCGTTTTATCATCCGATGGCCGAGGGCATTGCCGTCGAAGGCATCCGGCTGGTGAAAGAATACCTGCCCAAAGTCGTCGCTGACGGCACGGATATCGAGGCCCGCACACAGATGCTCGTCTGTTCGAGCATGGGGGCAACCGCCTTTCAGAAAGGATTGGGGGCGATGCATGCCCTGGCCCATCCGCTTGGCGCCCTCTACGATGCCCATCACGGCACCTTGAATGCCATTCTCATGCCCTACGTCCTGATGGCCAACCGTACGGATATTGAAGAACGCATTACTCGACTGACGCACTATATCGGTCTTGACGAGACCGGGTTTGATAGCTTTTTGCACTGGGTACTGCAGATGCGCCGGGATCTCGGTATTGCGCATACCCTGGCTGCCATCGACATCGACGATTCCAAAGCGGCAGCGGTGGGTATAATGGCCACCCAGGATCCGTCCGCCGGCGGCAATCCGATACAATTCAGTGCCGGGCAATATCAACGGATCTTTACCAATGCCGTCAATGGTACACTGTAAACGTATATGAAAATTGCTATCCTGGAGTGTGATGATGTGCTGGACAAGCTCCAGCCGCAATTCGGTCATTACCGGGAAATGATCCGGCGGATGTTTCTGCGAAATGACCTTGCGGCCAGCCCTCTGCAGTTCGATGATTTTGTCTGCCGGCACTGCCATTACCCGGAAGCTATAGACAGCTATGATTTTTATATCACCACCGGCAGCAAGGCCAGTGTCTATGATGATGCGCCGTGGATTACCCGGCTTATCGACTTTGTCCGACAGCTGGACCGCCGCGGAAAAAAATTAATCGGCATCTGTTTTGGTCATCAAATCATCGCCATGGCCTGTCGGGGCATGGTGGAAAAATCCGCCCGGGGCTGGGGCATCGGCGTTGCGGTGAACCGGATCGTCGCCACGCCCGCCTGGATGCGTGAAACAAAAGACCATCTCAACATCATCGTCAGTCATCAAGACCAGATCAGCACATTGCCGGAGGATGCCCTGGTCATTGCCGCGAGTGACTTCTGTCCCTTTTTCATGGTGCAGTGGAACGATCATTTCTTAAGCATCCAGGGGCATCCCGAATGGAACCGGGCCTATGCACGTACCCTGATCAACGAAAGAAGAGCGCTCTTTACTCCTGAGCAAATCGCCGCCGCTCTTGCATCGCTTGACATAAAGCCGGACAATGAGCTGTTTGCCCGCTGGATTCTTGATTTTGTCGGATACCCCATCGCAAAACATATCCCTCCACCGCAGAGGTAAAAATGGTGCTTTCCTCTTTTACCCTCAAGCTTCCGCGACAGATTGTTTTCGGGCCAGGCAAGCTGGGAGAACTCGAAAATATCCTGAGTCGTTTCGGTGCCCGGCCGCTCCTGGTGCTGGGGGGCCGCTCGTTTGCAACGTCCGGGCACTCTACCGAGCTCGAAAAGATATTTGCCAAACTGGGGATGCTGGTGCCGACCGCGCATATCGGTTCGGAACCATCGCCGGAGATGATCGATACCATAGTTGCCGACCTTGCCGGTGAAGAGATTGATCTGGTCATCGCCCTCGGCGGCGGCTCTGTTCTCGATGGCGGCAAGGCCATTTCGGTTATGCTCAAGGAAAAAGGACAGGTGAAGCGGTTTCTCGAAGGTGTCGGCAGCACGACTCCCAGCGGCAGAAAACTGCCCTTTATCGCCATTCCGACAACATCCGGCACCGGCAGCGAAGCGACCAGTAACGCCGTGATCAGTTCCATCGGCAGCCAGGGCTTTAAAAGCTCCCTGCGTCACGATAATTTCATCCCCGATCTGGCTCTGGTCGACCCGACGTTAGCGCTATCCTGCCCGGAAAAATTGACCGTTGCCTGCGGCATGGACTGCTTTAGTCAACTGGTTGAAGGCTATCTCTCGACCAACAGTTCACCTCTTACCGACGCCCTGGCTGTCGACGGCATCAAGGCCATCCGCCGATCCTTGCGACTGGTCTGCGCTGATGGCGGCAATCTTCCGGCCAGAAGCGATCTGGCCTATGCGGCCCTGCTCTCCGGCATTGTCCTGTGCAATAGCGGCCTCGGCACGGTACACGGCTTTGCCTCAGCTCTTGGTGGCCTTTTTCCCATCCCGCACGGTCTGGTCTGCGGGACCCTGATGGCTCCGGTGAATGCACTGACCCTGAAACATCTGCGGACAAAAGGTGATAATCTCCCGGCTCTGGCCAAGTACGCCCAACTTGGCAGTCTCCTTAGCGACCGGCAGAACAAGACGAACACCTGGTATCAGGATTATTTTATAGAAGAGCTGGCAAGACTCGCCGACGACCTGGGCATTGCACCACTCAGTGCTTGTGGCGTCAGCACCATCGACATTGACAATATTGTGGCAAAAACAGGTAATAAATACAATCCGACCCCGTTAACCCGGGAGGACCTGGCTGCCATACTGCACAGCAGAATCCGGGAGTGAGTAACCTAACCCCGGTAAAAGGAAAATAAGCCGGGATAAGTACCTTGGGTACAGATTATTTCTTGCCAAAAAACAAGAAAATAATCTGTAACGTACTAAAATTTATACGACAAGGCAAAGTGATGCATATTGATACCAATGTTATGGTCATAGATGCCGGCATTGGATTGGTGATAAAAGCCATATTCCAGGCCCCAGTGTTTTCCTAAGAGCAGCTGCGCGCCAACCTTGGCATTGAGCAGAAAACTTCCTCCAAGATTCTGGTCGGTAAACTCCGTCTCGCCGACCATGAAGCCGGCGCCAAGGCCAACGATAAAATTGACCATTCCATGTGGGCTGAAAATAACCTGCGGCATTATGGAGAACCTGCCCGCCTTGTCATTGTCGGAGCCTTCTTCCCGGAGCAGCGCCGCAGCCACTTCTATGTCGGTTGTGACATTCCAGAAGTCACCAAGGGTTGTCTTATAAGGGAGCGGTTGCCGCCAAAACACTTCGTATTGCGCCAGATCCTCGTTTGCTTGCAATTCCTTGCCATATCCAACACCCACTTGAGACGATATTTCGGCCAATGACGAAGAAACACCCGCGACTACTGAAAAAAGAGAGAGAAAGAAGATTTTTACTTTATGCATGATTCGAGCTCCTTTCTACTTTGAACGTTTTAGTTTATTTTCGTTCAATCATAACCATGTACCGGACAACAGTGGATTAAATGCGCCCCTCTATAATATCCCTGCCGAACTGCTCCGCCCGAACCATTTCGTCTGGAACCTCGAGGACCGCTTTTCGCTTGTCGACCCCTTTAACCAGCAATTCTCCACCGTATTCGACATCCATGGCGTCATAAATATACCTGGCCGTCAACACGCTACAGTCGAAAATTTTCGGGCCCACCGTCGCGGCGGTGGACAACAGATAGCCTTTGCGATCTTCACTTTGACGAAATCTCTCATGCAACAGATATTTTCTTGACCAACGGGCCTGCATTCTATCGCCGAAGATCTTACATTGGGCAGAAAGTCCATAAAAATAGACCGGGCTGACTAACAGTATGCGGTCTGCGGCATCTACCGCCTGATAAATCGCCGTCATATCGTCCTTGATGACACAATTTCCGTTTTTTTCGCAACCGCCGCATCCCTGACACGGCCGTATGTTCAAGTCATTGAGGCGGATATAGTCAACCGTGCCGCCGCCCTGCTCGACCATTTCGGCAACTTTACCGGCCAGTGTCTCACCGTTTCCCCTCTTGCGGGGACTTCCCAACACAACGAGCATTTTCATAATAGACTCTCCCTTGCAAAATTCATATTTTATTCCAGTACCTTTGCTTGATTTCAAGCAACTGTCAAGCCCAAATTTTACAGATCCATTTTACAGAGCCATACTCCCTGCCTTCTTTTTTGTCAGCACCTTGAAATTGAGAGGCGTCAACACACAGTATTTCTTCTCTTTCTTCTTTACAATCGCCACAAATAGCATACATTAATGGTATGCAATCTTTATTATCTCCTTGTTGCCGGGGTGAAAATATTTATTTTACTCCGGCACCATACCAAGACAGACTTTTCCGTTGCATGGGAATGAGATTTATTGTTAATAAAACCTATAGACATGACAAACTCAATAATTTTTGCCATCAAGCGATATGCCCTTCACGATGGCCCAAACATCAGGACGACCATTTTCTTCAAAGGTTGCCCACTGAACTGCCATTGGTGCCATAATCCCGAGGGAATCGATTGCAACATTAAAATTGTCACCCTTGGCGAGAAATGTGTCGGCTGTGGCGAGTGCGTCGACAATTGCCCGGAAAATGCTCTGCAGCTCACCAAGGATGGTATATCATATGGGATTCAGCGTAACACCGAGCGCTGCACACTCTGCCGAATCTGTGTTGAAACCTGTCCGGCCCTGGTGCATGAGCCGACCGGCTGGGAAATGACCACGGAACAGTTGCTGAACGAAATCAAAAAGGACCTGCCTTTTTATGACCAGACCGGCGGCGGTGTGACCATCTCTGGAGGTGAGCCGCTCGCACAACCAGTAGCCCTCCTCGCCCTGCTGCAGGGCTGCGGCGTACTCGGCATTCACCGGACAGTCGACACCAGTGGTTTTGCGCCGACCGATACCCTGCTCCGCATTGCCGAACACACTGATCTTTTTCTATTTGATATCAAGCACATGGATAACAGCAAACATCAGCAGTATACCGGTGTTGCCAACGACCTGATTGTGCATAATCTGCACATGCTGGCGAAAAGCGGCAAACCGATACGAGTCCGTCTGCCGCTTCTTCCAGGCATCAATGATGATATAGAAAATATCAGGGCAACGGGGGTCTTTGTTGCAGCGTGCACCGGGGTCCAGGGCATTGATATACTCCCCTATCACCCTGCGGCAACCGCCAAATACAAAAAACTCGGCCTGGAGTATAAGGGACATACTTTTACCACTCCTTCCAGGCAACATATAAGCGAGACAGTACAGATTCTTAAGGAATATATCGAAGATGTCCAGATTGGAGGATAAAATGAAGCAACGGATAGCACGACTGCGCGAGGAAAGTTTTTTAACAAAACCATCTATTTCCATCGAACGAGCACTGCTGGAAACCGAATTTTATAAAGAGAACAGCGGCAAATACTCTCTGCCCGTTTTGCGCGCCCTCTGTTTCAAGCATCTCTGCACCCACAAGAGCCTCTATATCGGCGAAGGCGAACTGCTCGTCGGCGAACGCGGCCCGGCGCCTAAAGTAGTGCCGACCTTTCCCGAGCTGACCTGCCACAGTGCCGACGATCTGCGGATTTTAAACGATCGGGCCATGACCAGCTATCGCGTCGACGAAGAGGATATCCGGCGCTACGAAGAGGAGGTCATCCCCTACTGGCAGGGGCGATCCATGCGCGACCGCATCTTCAGCAACATCCCCGAGGACTGGCGCATTGCCTATGAAGCAGGCCTGTTCACCGAATTCATGGAACAGCGTGCACCGGGCCATACCGCCCTGGACGGCACCATCTACACCATGGGCATGGTTGACTTCAAAGAGCGCATAGCGGAAAGGATCGGCCGCCTGGATTATCAGAACGACCCGGAGGCCTCCGACAAGGCGGAGCAGCTCCAGGCCATGGACATATCCTGCGACGCGGCGATCATTTTTGCCCATCGCCACGCCGACCTCGCCGAAAGCATGGCGGCAGAAACGGAAGATCCGGCGCGGCGGGCGGAACTGCGAAAAATTGCGCACATCTGTCGACAGGTCCCGGCCCACAAGCCGAGAACATTCCATGAAGCCCTGCAGATGTACTGGTTTGTCCATCTGGGCATCATCACCGAGCTAAACGGCTGGGATGCCATGACTCCGGGCCATCTCGACCAGCACCTCCAGCCCTTTTATGAACAAGACCTGGCCGATGGCCTGCTTGACCGTGACACGGCCAAGGAGCTGATCAGCTGTCTATGGATAAAAGTCAACAACCACACCGCCCCACCCAAGGTCGGCGTCACCGCCAAAGAAAGCGGGACCTATAATGATTTTACCCAGATTAATCTTGGCGGACTGAATGCCGCCGGGGGCGATGCCAGCAGCGAGGTTTCCTTTCTTTGCCTGGAGGTTTCCGATGAACTCCACCTGCTGCAACCCCAGCCCAGTGTCCATATCAGCAATAAAACCCCGGATCGATTTTTAAAAGCGGCGAGCAGAGTCATCCGCAAGGGCTATGGCTATCCGTCCGTTTTCAATACAGATATGGTGGTCATGGAGCAGGTTCGAGTCGGCAAGAGTGTCGAAGATGCCCGGGAAGGCGGCACCAGCGGCTGTATTGAAACCGGCGCCTTCGGCAAGGAGGCCTACATCCTGACCGGTTACCTGAATGTACCAAAAATTTTGGAAATTACTTTAAATAATGGCGTTGATCAGTTGACCGGTAAACAAGTGTCGATTGCCACCGGTGATGCGACAACCTTTACCAGCTACGAAGAGCTCTATGATGCCTTCACCAGACAGCTTGAGCATGTCGTCAACCTGAAGATACGGGTCAACAACTACATTGAGCGGATGTATGCCAAGTACTCACCGGCACCCTTTTTGTCGGTGGTCATTCATGACTGCATTGAAAAAGGCAAAGACTATTATGACGGTGGACCGCGCTACAATACCAATTATATCCAGTGCTGCGGCATTGGCACGGTCACCGACAGTCTGTCGGCAATCAAAACCCATGTTTTTGACAATGGCTCGGTTTCCATGGACAGGCTGCTCGCCGCTCTGCAGAATAATTTCGCCGAGGAAGAGGCGCTACGCCTGAAGCTGTGGAACAAAACGCCCTTCTACGGCAACGATGACGACCGGGCCGATGCTATCATGAAACGCGTCTACGACTCCCTCTTTGAGAGCATCGACGGGAAAGCCAATACGAAAGGGACCGTCTATCACCTGAACATGCTCTCGACCACCTGCCATGTCTATTTCGGCAAGATGCTCGGCGCCTCCGCCAACGGCAGGTTCAGCCACCTGCCGGAATCCGACGGCACATCCCCGTCCCACGGTGCCGACCGCAATGGCCCGACAGCGGTCATTAAATCACTCAGCAAGATGGATCAGTTAAAGTCCGGCGGGACCCTCTTGAATCAGCGCTTTCTGCCAAGCGTTCTGGCAAGCGAGCAGGACCTGGATAAACTAGGCGGCCTTATCCGCACCTACTTCACCCTGGGCGGACACCATATCCAGTTCAACGTCATTGACAGCAAGACCCTTCGTTCAGCCCAGCAGCATCCGGATGAATACCGCAACCTGCTGGTCCGGGTCGCCGGCTACAGTGACTACTTTGTCGATCTCGACAGGGAACATCAGGAAGAGATTATCAGCAGGACGGAGCAGGAACTGGCCTAAGCCTTTACGGCGAAAAATGAAAACGAAAAAAACTGCCGGCCGAGGTGAACAAACACCTCGGCCGGCAGTTTTCGTTGTCATTAATGAAGAGTTTTTACAACGCCATCATCGTCTTAAACCCTCGGCAATGGCGTCACAGACATAGTCGATATTTGCTTTTGTCAGCCCGGCCAGGTTGATCCTTCCCCCGCCGACCACATAGATACTCTTGTTGCTGCGCAGCCAGGCGACGATGTCACTGGACAGGCCACTGAAGGAAAACATCCCGCGCTGATTGGCGATAGAGGAAAAATCCCCTTCCACTCCTCTTGCCGCGAGCCCCTTGACCAGCGCAACACGCATGGCCTTGATCCGGTCGCGCATCCCAGCCAGCTCGCCCAGCCACTGTGCACGCAGCTTCGGGTTACCGAGGATAGTCGCCACGACCAGACCGCCGTGGGCCGGCGGATTGGAATAAATAACCCGGATAGTCGTTTTCAGGTGACTCATGGCCACCGCCGCTTCCTGTGCCGTCGGGCTCACTATGGTCAATGCACCGACACGCTCATTGTACAGACCAAAATTTTTGGAAAAAGAGCTGGCGACGAAAAAATCAATGCCGGTCGCGGCAAACTCCTCAATGCCGCAGCGATCCGCCTCGACACTTTCACCAAATCCCTGATAGGCGAAATCAAGAAAGGGGATCCAGCCCTTGTCCTTGCCGATGGCGGCCACCTCTTTCCACTGGGCTGGAGTAAGATCGACACCGCTGGGGTTATGACAGCAGGCATGGAACAGCACAATGTCATCGGCTGGAATGCTTTCAAGGCTTTCCACCATGGCCGAAAAATCGACGGCTCTGCTTGCCGGATTATAATAGTCATATTCCATCAGCTCAAAGCCGGCGGTCTTAAAGACACCATTATGATTCGCCCACGTCGGATTGCTGAGCCACACCTTGGCGTCCGGATAAAATTTCTTCAACAGATCGCCACCCACCCGCAACGCTCCGGTTCCACCGGGGGCATGGGCGGTGACAGCGCGACCGCTGGTGATTACCTCTGCCGATTTACCAAAGAGCAGTTTCTGTACCTCCGCCGCATAGAGCGGATCACCGGAAATCGGCAGGTAACTTTTCGTAGCCTCCTGCTCCACAAGAATTTTTTCCGCCGCCTTGACACACTTCAAAATAGGGGTCTTGCCCGCCTCGTCTTTATATACGCCTACGCCGAGATTGACTTTCTGGACACTCGGATCGTTTCTAAACGCCTCGGTCAAGCCAAGGATAGAGTCTGCCGGAGCCGCCTGAATATCTTGCCACATCTATATGCCTCCATAAGGAATAATTATTTATCAATCGTGGAATATGGAAAATACAAACTTTTATCGAATTGTGTCAACAGGAATGAGAAGGAGACGGCAAACTGTTACAGAGCTGCAGGAGAGAAGGCTTGAGGGTTGGACAAACAAGAGGACAGGAAAACAGACTTTGCCGGGGTAAGACAATCGGCTGCTTGCTCTTCGCCTACGCACGTGGTAAAAATTCTTCTTTCTCCTCCACTAAGGGCCTGTCCACAAATAAAATCAAATACCAAACGAAACCAAATGAAGAAAATTATCGGCGTTTGTTTTCTCCTGATCTGCGGTTTACTTGTGTTTCTCGCCACAATCGACCTTGAACCGTACCTGGCTCCTGAGCGACCGAACATTGCGCAAAATACTGCAGAACGCCTCCTCTTGGAACCAGACGAACTGCCATACAAAACCGATACAGCCGAACAGTCCGAGCCGGAATCGACGGTGCCCCCTGAGCAAACAGAGTCCATTGGCCAAAGCCAAGCAAAAGCCACTCAGCCGGAAAAAACTTTAGAAGACAGCGCAGCGGCGGCAACCATGGAGGCAATCACAACTGACCGGGAACAGCCTCTCCCTTCTCCCGCGGCACAAATGCCCTCATCGCTGATCGAACTGCAGGTCGAACGTTTGCCGGTGGGTGAGTATCCATTTTCTATTCTCCTGGAAACCTTTACTGAAAAGGCAACCGCCAAGATGGCCATCCCTTATTATGAAAAACGCGGTCTATCCGCGCACTGGGTTAAAGTGAATCTAGGAGAAGAGGGCATACAATATCGACTGTTCACCGGCGTCTTTGCCACCGTGCCGGAAGCACAGCAATATCTGGATCAAAATAAGCTGGTCGACAGACCGATTAAAGCGACCTACTATGCCGCCCGTGTCGGAGTCTATCAGGATAAAGCGCAGCTGGCGAGCACCTTTGTCAAAACGAAAAATACAGGCGTCCTTCCCTACATCCTGGGGACGCAAAATGGCGACTACCATCTTTACGTCGGTGCCTTTTATACTTTTATCGGCGCCACCGACCAGTGTCATGATTTACGCGATGCCGGTTTGAGCTGCGAACCGGTCAAGCGCTCGACCATCCCGCCACGGTAACCCGGAGGAAATAACCACAGGCAGTTCCGGTTACATGTTTAACAAAAAAACCGCAGCCATCGGTTTTACTTCGGCTTTTATTGCCGATGACGACCATGATCAAGCCAAAATAGTATGCCCGGTTTATAAATCGATCGACTCATGCTATGTTGTTTGTAGATAAATGGCCAACCTGTTTCAGGAAGCCACACAAAGGAAAACAAGAATGGAAATTCTCATCGCCGAAGACGATATTACCTCTAGATTGATCCTTGAGTCTATTATAAAAAAATGGTCTTTTAAAGTGATCAGTGTCGATAATGGTTTGATGGCATGGGAAATTTACCAGCGGCAAAATGTACCGCCAATCGCCCTGCTGGATTGGGAGATGCCCGGCATTGATGGCCCCGAGCTGTGCAGAAGAATAAAGCTCGTTGATCGGGAAAATCCAATATATATTATTCTCCTCACCGGCCGGAACAGCAAGGAAGATATTGTCGCCGGTCTTCAGGCAGGCGCAGACGATTATATAACCAAACCTTTTGACAACAATGAACTGCTGGCCCGGATCAATGTGGCCGAGCGCATGGTAAAAACACAACTCCTGCTCAATAAAAAAGTTACTGAACTTGAGCACGCCCTCAAGCATGTGCAAACCCTTCAGGGCATCATTCCTATCTGCATGCACTGTCACAGTATTCGCAACGACGATGCGGCCTGGAACAAACTCGAGATCTACATAGAACAACACTCCGATGCCCAGTTCAGCCACTCTATCTGCCCGGCCTGCATCGTCAAACATTATCCCGACTATGCCGACCATATCGAGCAGACAGACAAAGACGACGATTAATTCCCGCCAAGGCATGTTCTATTCCGCTCATTTTTACATGGGCGGCCTGCCGGCCGTCATTTTTAAACAAAGAAAACCAGTTGCAACGACCAAACCTTTACGATAGGATACAGCCGCACTCTTTGTACCCTCATTTCGGTTAACGGAAAACAAACCGGAATTCTTTTCAATAGCCCCCTGAGGGATACTCTTTAAAGTATTAAAACACATACTATTCTACCTGTAACACGAAAACATCATTCATGATGATGTGCCGGTGAAGTCGGGTTTTCTTTGGTGAGATGTAATGAGTATGAAAAAACTACGTGTAGAAAAAATCGGCGGAACGACCATGTCTCGCTTTGGAGAAGTTTTAGACAATGTTATCCTGCGGGATAAAAACGACATCTATAACAGGATCTTTGTCGTTTCCGCCTATTCAGGCATTACCAATGAACTTCTTGAGCACAAAAAAACTGGTCAGCCCGGCATATACCAGGCTTTTTCCGAAAATGAAGACTATGAGCCGGCCATGCTCAAGCTGAAGGAAAAACTCTGTGCGCTCAATGACAGCTTTGCACCGATCGGACTCGATGTTCAAACCGCCGACCGCTTTATTTGCGAACGTATCGCTTTTGCCGTCAATATCCTTAAAAGTATGGAAAATGTGCTATCCTCAGGTTACGTCAATCGCAACGAACTGCTGCTGGCAGCACGCGAACTTCTCTCTTCCATCGGGGAAATGCACAGCGCCTTTAACAGCGCTAACATCCTGCAAAATCTTGGCTATAATGCTACTTTTGTGGACTTGAGCGGCTGGCAAGACAAGCACGAACGGACCATCGATCAACGAATTCAAGACAATTTCAGAGAACTTGATCCGTCAAAAACCATCTGTGTTGCCAGCGGATATACCAAAGGCAGGGAAGGAATCATGCGGGAATTTGATCGCGGCTATTCCGAGGTGACTTTTTCCAAAATAGCTGTTTTGCTCGGCGCGGCCGAGGCGGTTATTCATAAAGAATACCATCTCTGCTCTGGAGACCCGATGATCATCGGGGAAGATAAAGTCCATCCGATTTGCAATACCAATTTCGATGTCGCCGACCAGCTCGCCGATGTCGGCATGGAGGCAATTCATCCAAAGGCCTCAAAGCCGTTGGAAACCGCCGGCATTGCCATCCGCATAATGAATGCTTTTGATCCAAGCCACACCGGAACGTTGATCACCAAGGAATATATCTGTCCCCAATCGAAAACAGAGGTCATAACCGGTTCGAATGCGGTTACCTGTGTTGAGATACACGATACCCGCATGGTCGGTGAAGTTGGTTTTGATATGCAGATTATGCAACTCCTTCTCGATCATCGAGTCAGCTATATCAACAAGGCAACCAACGCGAACACCATTGATATTATCATCTATGAAAAGGACTGCACGCCTGCATTAATCAAGGATATGCGCAAGTGTTTTGAAAACGTTGTCACGCAGAATGTGGCCATTGTCTGTGCCATAGGCTCGAATATCGCCAAACCCGGCATTCTTGCAAAAGCCACCAAGGCACTGGCCGCCTCGGCCATCAACATCTTGGCGGTTTCGCAGACTTCAAGACAGACCAACATGCAGTTTACCATGAACCGCGAGCATTTCTTCCAGGCGCAAAAAGCCTTGCATCATGCATTATGTGAAACAGATGAAAATGAGTAAAAGTTGACAAGGCACGACCAACTCGTCGTTTGAGGTGGGGAGTGGTAATAATTATTGCCGGTGAAACCTGACTTCAAAGGACATTCACCCGGACATCTTCCGAGAGGGCTTCAATTTCTCCGGCGATAATTTCACTTTCCGCTGCTGTTGGAACCGCCAAGGTCAGATGTGCTGAAAAAACGGTTTCGTTTATCCCATCCATGGCAAAACGTTTACATTCCATGTTTTCCACAGTGATATCCAGATTGGCCAGGATATTGCTCAAATCTCCCGTCAAGCCGGGTCGATCTATACAGTCAACAACCAGATTTATGATCTTCGTTTTTTCCTGATTCGTTATTTGGGCTGCGGCATAGACAAAAGTAAGGCTGGGATAGGTCAGCTCCAGGGTCGACTTCAGGCTCATTTCAAGCTCTTCCTCGACAACCACATTCATAATAGCGGCAAACTGTCCATCCAGCTTAATAACCTTGCTGGTCAACCATTCCCCGCCCTGACTGCGGGTACTTTGTGCCAATGCCTTGATTATCCCCGGGATATCCGAGCCGTAAACAGTGCTGATAAAATTGGTCCTCATACCTCTTCTTTTCCTGTATGGCAATACGATAACTTTTTGTTGATGAAAACTGGTTCTTCCGCCTCAAAAAAGCCCGTTTCAGCAGATATGGAAAAGGCAACGTAACACATTTTCCAGATCAACTCTACCGTCCTTTCTGTAAAAAAGTAACGGCGCGCCTAACTCCTCTTCATGCGGTTCAAGCTTGCATCAATTTCATTACGGTATATACTGTTTTTCGTATTACTGGATAGCAGTTACTGCTCATCAATCAAAAATACTTCAGCGATACAGCACGACAACGAAAAACTATGAATCCTCCAGTATATAACAATTGGGACGGGACGGAACGTCGAAAAGCAAATAGTCGCCGAAGAAATACCGAACGGCGTTCCGCTCGAGAACGACGGTACGACAGCAGAGACAGCACCACCAAAACAAATCGAAGCTTTTACGGCTGGTTACGATCGCTCATAAAAGCCAGGCTGGGAGTTGACCGGCGAAAATATACCGATCAACGCATTGTTGCCGACCGACGTAGCCCTACGCCAAGGTCAATGCTGACCAAGGAAGAACTCGCCGACCTGCTGCGATAACCAGGAAACATCCGGCTACTTCTTTTCCACAGCCTCCTCGGGCGGCAAAGAATCACAATCGGTGTCCACGGGGCAGGCATCCTGTTCCTGACTTTCCATACCAGGGACATTTGTATACACTGAAGGCACCACACTGCTGGTCCCGCTGTAATCTACCGCCGTTGTTTCCCGACAGGTTTTTTCGATATACTGCCGTATTCGCTGCTCTCCCCGCAGAACAAGAGTATGCTGCTGTTCCATGGCCACAAGTACCGGAATCTCTTTTATCGACAGACTGTTTAAAAAAGAGATATTGATATCAGGTTGATACTCCGCAGAAAGCCGGCTCCCGGGGAAAGCAAAATTTTCAATGGTCTCAATCGGATTAAAATGTACCGTACAACTGTTTTCTTCCCGAAGGGCCTCGATAACTTTTTCGCAGTGAGCACAGGTTGAAGAAAAAAAGAGGTGGAGCTTAACCTCCTGCTGTTCTCCCACCACCATCGCCATGCTTCCCTGCTCCAGTGAGCCGGCTGAGCTTGCCGCCCGTCCGAACTGCAAACTGAAGCAGGCGACCATCACCGCCGAAAAAAGCACTATCCCGCGGAATATCTGCCGCGGGCCGCTCAGTATGTTCATCAAAACGACACATGCGAAGATGAGCATGCAGTACGAACAAAAAACCGTGACGATGGCATATTGAAAGAAGACCAGTACCGCCTCGGCACACAGACCTGCCAACAGCAGCAACCTGGCAAATTTATGCCAGTGCTCCGAGCCGTCACGCCCCCACAGCAGGCTCCAGAAAAGGATCTGGAAAAACAAAAAGCCGGCTATATTAAAATAAAGCGGAGAAACGTTGGTCAGACTGTCGACAATCGCACAGCCATTGCTGAAACATATGGTCTTCCCACCAGTGTAAATGAAAAAAGCCTGTGCCGCCGTTAAAACGCTTGCCAGAAATGCTATAATCGCTCGTATCATAGGGAATATCTATCTTTTAAAATGGTATTTATCAGACTGTTGCGCGGAGTTAGCCGTTGACACAACACCTCAGTTGCGGAATATGAACGTACCTGTTTACTATTGCCATTGCCTCCTGCTACTGCCGCTTCTTTTGGAAAGATACATTTAAGTAAATTTTCCAGGAACTGCAATGATGAATACCATGCTCCAGACGACAAGAGGCTGCATTTTTTAGATGTAGGGATGTTTTTTTATCACACCATTTGCAATTCAATGGGCCGAAGATTATCCTTTTTGATCCAGTTGTGAAATAACAATTTACAAGCGAGAACCTGTAGCCGCCGGACGCCTCGCTTACCCGTGTAAACACCATTGATTAGCTCACTACCTAGCGGAAATTACATGGAAATACAGTGGAAATTATATACATTTGAGGAATTGTCGACTGAAGAGCTTTATGAGATTATACACTTACGACAAAAGGTTTTCATCGTTGAACAGAAATGTGTCTATCAGGATTGTGATGGTCAAGACAGAAAAGCCCACCATTTGGTGGGATGGTATGACAGGGGAGAGCGACCGGAAGCGGTTGCTTATCTGCGCATAATCTACCCCAAAAATGAAAGTGCACTTCCGTCTATCGGCAGGGTTCTCACCCACCCGGATTTTAGAAGCAAGGGCCTTGGCCGAGACATTATGGCAAAGTGCCTGCGTATTATTGAGGAATTCTACCCTGCATCGGCTATTTGTATCTCCGCGCAGCGGTACCTTATTCCTTTCTATGAAAGCTTTGGTTTTCGTCTCTCTTCAGAAGGGTACGAAGAAGACGGTATCCCACATATAAAAATGACCCGTGATATCTCGGGTGAACTAGAGGCTCCACACCGGCTGTCTGACTGATTATTGCAAACGCTCACCAGCACCAAAGCTGCCTTTGTCATCGGCTGTTACACATACCGCCGCAAAAAATTGCTGCGTTTACCAAGAAAATTGTCAATCTCTCGAAAATACGTTACATTGAAAATACATTCGAACCACCTGATTAGAGATATGTTGTTCCCTGTTCGGTTTCATCGGCGATGCAAGAGACCCGGAAAATCGTGCTAAAGCGATCTTACTAAAACTTTTGGCAACTCATCCTGCTGCAAATCTGCCGGTTGAACATATTGCCGTCTCCGCACCCCAATCTTAACATAAAGAGTTCCTCTCATGATCACCTACTTATACTGGGCCGCCATCATCATTTCCGCCGGGGCAATTTTTGCCCTCTGTGGAAGAAACGATAAATGGAAAATTGGTAGCATTCTTGCGCTGATTATTCTTGTAGCGGGCTGGGGCGCCTATTATTTCAGCCTACAGCAAATTTTTGTTAAACATTATGGCGGCGTGATGACCCTACAAGTTCCAGAAGGCCAATACCATATCGGAGCCACCTGGAAAGACGACAACCTGTGGATTGAGACTTTCGATCCCGAAACAAACACTTGTATCTTCAGTGAATATTCAAAAGGAAACCTCCTGCAGGGAAAAGTGACCATAAAGAATTGTAAGCCGCTACCTAAAATGTAAGGACCGAGAAGCTGTTTTTATCGAAATCCATCAATGGGAATGATTACCATTGACGACACCAATCATTCTTACTATTATTTCGATTCACGCAGTCTTATTCATCTAAAAGGAGAAAACAATGCAAAAATGGGAATGTCCTTGTGGTTACATTTATGATCCGGAAGAAGGTGATTACGAGAATGGTGTCGATCCAGGAACCCCGTGGGAGAAAGTTCCTGCCGACTGGGTTTGCCCAAAGTGTGGTGCGGCAAAAGAGGATTTCTGGAAAGCTGAGTAGTACCCTACAGATTGTCTTCTTGTTTTTTTGCAAGAAAATATTCTGCAAAAGCACTTAAACCGCTTATGTGCCCCGTAAATTGCTTCCAAGGACCACTGTCTTTACCTGTTGAGCAGTGGTCCTCCCCCCTCTCCCTTTCCACCCCCTTGCCTTTAACAACTTATTGAAGCAGTCCTGTGCAAAAGTTGCGCTTTTTGTTTTTTAAAGAGAAATATTTGAACTTTTCTGCTGTTTTCAAGAGACAGTCATTCAGCCAAGCACTTGAAAATAAATGCAATGATAATTAGGCATATAACTTGCAAATATAAAATCGTCCAACCAGTATTTTTCTAACTGGATGACAGGAAGCAACTTTCCCGGCTATCACCGGCACATCTGTATTACGCTGACCGGGCTGACCGGGATATGTATACGCATGAAAGAGTGGAGATTACCATCTTTGCGGAGGAACATATGAACCAGCTGGCCACCTACAAACTACCAGAGACGCCATATTTTTCAGAACAGAGGAAAAATGACCGCCACGAAGTGACTAATCTTCTGGCCATTACCGACAGGGGCACCGGACAGATACTCGACATTAACCATGAAGGCTTATCCTTTGGTTGTCTCTACCCGCATTCTTTTCCGAATGAATTCCATATTGATATTCTTGATGCCAAAAGCTCCCATATCAAAAAACTCAAAGTTCGAAAAATCAGGGAAACAAACAGCGATTACCAGGGATTGGTTGGATTCTTTGAACTGGTCATCGGCGTCGAATTTGCCGACATTACCACATTGCAAGCAATAGAACTGGATTACCTGCTGGATAAAAATATAACCCTGCTCGACTATTCCTATCCCGATGAGCTGTAGTTCACCCGTTAGTTCGTCTTCCTCCTGCACCACCCACTCCCAGTAAGAATACATTACTGGGAATGGCGTGCACCTGGCTTGCCAGATGCACGCCTCTTCGTCCTCCCCCTCGATTTGCAAAGTATTTCGTGCCACCCTGTATCTTGCCGACGAGAACTTCTGTCTTAGTTTAGGAGATGACAGGTTATTTTCTTGTTTTTTGCCGGAACACAATCTATCTCAAGATACTTCTATCCCGCAACGGTGCTACCCAAGAGAGTGCTGGGTGAAGAAGAAAAATCTTACAGAACAGGAACCAACCGTGGCCCGATCATTTTTGACATCTGCCGGATTAGCTCTTTGCTGGATGCTCTCGCCCGACGCTCTGGTTATCCTGGGGAACAATGTTGGCCGAAGCGGCTCGATGTTTTTGGTTGCATTGGCGATCGGTGCCCTTCTCTCTCTTCTTACCATTGCTCTTATTCATAACCCTCGATTAACAAAAATCAGCGGTAGTTCTTTTACCTGCCTTGCCACGGAAACAGGCCTCCTACCAGCCATGACCCTGACCCTGGCCAGTCGCTTCAGTCTGGTCCTGTTGTTACCTACCGGTATGTTGGTTACCGCCGGTTTTACCTTCAATGAAACCTTCCTTTACTGGTTTCCAAATTTCGCCTTTAGTTTTCTACTCCTGGCCATCATCTTGACGCTTCATCTTTTCGGTGAGCCCGTTGCCCTTCTTGCCCAGCAATTCTTTATTGGCCTGGCGATGAGTTGCCTGCTGTTACTTTGTCTTGCTGGCCTCTTTGGATCTCCGGATATGTCATCGACAGAAATCCAAACGGGTAACCGATTTTCTTTGTCCCTCTCCCTCGTTTTCACGGCGCTTCTGATTTTTCTCGGCTATGACCAGCCGGAGTCCGCCCTTTCTTCGGGAAACCGTGGCCGGTACATATGGGCACTTATCGCGGGTTTTGTTCTTCTGGCACTCTGGGGATTCATTTCCTTAAAACACGTGCCTCATGCAAAACTCGCCGGTTCAACAATTCCCTCCACTATCAGTGCCAGGGAGATCTTTGGCCAAGCCGGAAGAGTCATTATGGGTGTTGCCCTCATCAGCGGCACCTGCGGTCTGGTCAACGGTCTTTTTCTGCTGGCCACGCACTCCCTACGGCATATATCGCATCATATCTCACCCTTGTCACCTTCCCGTGCTGCCACTAGCGGGAGAATTTCACCGGTTATTTTTTCTCTCTGCATAGGAGGTTTCATGGCAGCCGGATTGGCCGGCAGTGATAAACTGGAAATATTTATCTATGGGGCCTTGCTGTTATGGCTCTTGCTGGTCGGCACACACTGTTTTGCAGCAACCAGGAAGTTGCAAAAACAACAAGTACCTGCCCAATATTGGTACCTGCTTGTTGCTGTTTTTCCCCTGGCTGCATTATGGCTGGCATGCAGTAGCGAGCATGCCGCAACACTTGTTGTCTTCTCTTTTTTTGCACTGGCTGTCAGTGCGGCATGCTCGGCCGGATGGCTTTGGTATGCTGGAAAAAGACCCAACACAA
>CAYPPR010000018.1:2284-3403 GCA_964412665.1 uncultured Desulfopila sp. | reverse complement strand
TTGGTCAGCTCGTCGAGACTTTTAAATTGCCCATTGTCATTACGATACTGGATAATTGAGTCGGCGGTGACCGGACCAATGCCAGGGATCTGGGTAAGGAGCGCCTTGTCGGCAGTGTTTATATTCACTGCACTGACCGCTGCTTTAGCAGTAGTTGCCGTATCCGTGACAGCCGTTTTTTCTTTGGTTGCGGATGCCGCGTTGTCTGCAAAGGTGGCCAAGCTAAGGGTACAAGTGAAAAGAGCGACGAGCAACAGATGAAAAAGTTTCATGGGATCTCCTTTGGCATAATGTTGTTAATGCGTGATGGCATCGGTGCCGTGCTGTTTCTTGTTCTGCGCACGTGATGTGCTGTACGATCGTGCAGTACGACAAAAATTCAGCGTCTTGATTTCTCCACAATGTAGCCGTCTCTCCTGACAATTATCCCACAAAGCTTATCAGATAGTTATTTTCCGTATAAAACCGACTCACAAAAAAACTGGGGACCTGAAATACATCTATATTTTCAGGTCCCCGGGGTCGTTCTTACAAAAAAAACCGATAAAAAAAACTTTACATGATCGGTTTCATGGCGCTCATATGCGAGCGTAATTCTTCGCCTACCCCTTCGATTGAGGTGTAGCGAATGGCCTCATTAACCTGGATAAGGTCGAGGTTATCGACGCCAAAATCCTGCAGCTCAAGGCCCTTGCCAATGACATCGGTGCCGATGGTCTTCATAAAATTCTGCAAAAGAGGGACGGCAGCGTGGGCAAAAAGATAGTTGCCGTATTCGGCGGTGTCGGAAATAACCACGTTCATCTCATACAGTTTCTTTCTGGCGACGGTATTGGCGATAAGAGGGGTCTCATGGAGGGACTCGTAATAGGCCGATTCCTCTCTGATCCCGCAGTCGACCATGGTATCAAAGGCCAGTTCCACGCCGGCTTTGACCATGGCCACCATGAGTATGCCCTTATCATAGTATTCCTGCTCGCTGATTTCATCATTGGTCGAGACGGCCTGCTCAAAGGCGGTTTCTCCTGTTTCTTTGCGCCATCTAAGTAGATTTGCATCATCATTGGCCCAGTCTTCCATCATCGTTTTGGAGAAATGGCCGGAAGCGATGTCATCCAT
>CAYPPR010000018.1:0-2184 GCA_964412665.1 uncultured Desulfopila sp. | reverse complement strand
CGGACTTCGGTGCCGGGCGCCTTGGGTGCAACCATGATAACCGTCAGATCCTCGCGCACCTGCATTCCCTCTTCGACGATATTGAAGCCGTGGGAATAGGAGAGACAGGCGCCTTTTTTCATCAGCGGCATGACCGTGGACACGACATTGGTATGCTGCTTGTCAGGCGTCAGGTTGATAACCAGATCAGCGCTGGGGATGAGTTCTTCATAGCTGCCGACACGAAAATCATTTTCCGTGGCGTTCTTATAGGACTGACGTTTTTCCTTGATTGCCGCGGCCCGCAGGGCGTAAGCCACGTCCAGGCCGCTGTCACGCAGATTCAGCCCCTGATTCAATCCCTGCGCGCCGCAGCCGACGATGACGACTTTTTTGCCTTTCAGGTAGTCAACCCCGCTGAATTCCGAGGCTTCCATGAAACGGCATTTGGACAGTTCCGCTAACTGCCGACGAAACGGCAGGGTATTAAAGTAGTTCGAACCCATTTTTATCTCCTTGTATCTGTATTGTTTTTTAATCGTTGCCAACATGTGATCATTTCCCATGTCATATATTGATAATCTCCTGTTGCGTCAAGTGATTTGTTCGTGATACTGTATTGCACATATTGCAACATTCAGCAGAAAAGGCCCAACGGCAACAACTCTTCTGGCCGGTCATGGCAGATAATTGCAGCTGTCCCTGGCAGTTTAACCATATCCTTTTGTTGTTTCTATCGTGAAAATCCGGGAACTTGAGCTGTTTCGCCATCTGGCTTCGACTCTCCACTTCGGCCGTACCAGCCAGGAATGCAATATTACTCCCTCCGGGCTGACCCGTACCATTCAGCGGCTGGAAAATGATGTCGGCGAACCGCTTTTTTTTCGCAACAACCGGTCGGTGCACCTCACCCCGGCCGGTATGCTGTTTAAAGAATATTGTGACGAGAGTATCAGCAACTGGCACCTGTTTCACAGCCATCTACAAAGCGATATCGTCCTAAGGGGCGAACTGTCTCTTTATTGCTCGGTCACGGCCACTGTCTCCATCCTGCCGCGGATCTTCAAAAGATTCCGCCGAACCCATCCGCAAGTGATGCTGCATATACAGACAGGCGATGCGGCCAAGGCCCTGCACAAACTCCAATCGCAGGAAGTCGATATTTCCATCGCCGCCCTTCCCGACCACCAGCCGGAAGGTCTTGATTTTATCGAACTCCTGGAGACACCATTGCTGTTCATTTTCCCCAGATTCTTTCCGGAAACGATCATGTATCGCCAGGGCGCGATAGACTGGCCACGAACACCCATTATTCTGCCGGCTGATGGTTTAAGTAGAACCCGGGCGGAAAAGTGGTTTGCCGATAAGGGGATCCGCCCTTATATATATTCCCAGGTTTCAGGAAATGAGGCTATTATTGCCATGGTCGGTATGGGTTGCGGCGTCGGCATCGTTCCCCGACTGGTTCTGGAGAAAAGCAGTCTGGTCAATGAGGTGGAGATCCTCGACATCGATCCAAAGCTGAAACCTTTCACCGTCGCTGCCTGCACCTCCTTGAAAAATAAACGCAATCCCCTGGTGCGGTCTTTCTGGAACATTGTCGAAACAGAAGCGGCTATAACATTCGTATGAAAGATGAATCATTATGAAAACAATACTGATCACCAACGACGACGGCATTCATAGCCCGGGTATCCTAGCCCTGCAGCAGGCCTTGGCGGAACTGGGCGAAACCATTGTCATCGCGCCAGAGCGGGATAACTCGGCGGTTGCCCATTCACTGACCATGAACCGTCCTCTGAAGATCACCAAGCTGAAAGAGAACTTCTATATGATCGATGGCACGCCCACCGACTGCGTCGCTCTCGGGTTGAAGAAAATTCTCCAGGCACCGCCGGATCTGCTCGTTTCCGGAATCAACGCCGGCACCAACCTCGGTGATGATATTTCCTACTCGGGCACCGTCTCCGCGGCCATTGAAGGAACCATGTACGGCATTCCGTCCATGGCCCTCTCCGTCGGCGGCGAGCTGCCCTACGATTTCCGGGCAGCCATGCAGATCGCCATCTGCATGGCTGAAAGAATCCTGCATAATTCCCTGCCCGAGAACACCCTGCTCAACATCAACATTCCCAGCGGCAGCGCCTACAAAAAAATCAAGGTTACCCGCCAGGGCAGAAGACTCTGGGAAAATTCCATCCATGA
>CAYPPR010000017.1:50692-69006 GCA_964412665.1 uncultured Desulfopila sp. | reverse complement strand
GGCATCATTGTCGGCGCTATCAACGTCTATTTGATGATGCGGGAGGATACATGAACGATGGCGGCATAGGTGTTGAAAATATCTTTACGCTGGGGGCGCTGCATATCAGCGTCAGTCTCGTGACGAGTATCGGCTTGACCATTGTCCTCGGCGGCCTGGGCTGGTTGCTGACCCGTCGTCTCGCGCCATCGCCGGGTGGCAGGCAGGTGATCGTCGAGGCGGTGGTCTCGGTTCTGGAAGAAGCCGTCGCCGAAGTGGCCGGCCGACACACCCAGCGCATCATGCCGTTTATTGCCAGTCTCTGGCTCTTTCTCATCTGTGCCAATCTGCTTGGGCTGGTCCCGGGCCTTGATTCGCCGACCCGTGATTTGTCGGTGACGACAGCTCTGGCGGTGCTGGTCTTTTTGTCGGTGCACTGGTTCGGTATCCGTATCCAGGGCCTCCGCCGCTATCTCCGGCACTATCTGACGCCGAGCCCGATCCTGTTGCCCTTTCATCTGATCAGCGAGATCACCCGGACCGTCGCCCTGGCGATACGGTTGTTCGGTAATATCATGAGTCTGCAAATGGCCGCCCTGCTGGTGCTCATGGTGGCTGGTTTTCTCGTACCGGTACCGATTTTGATGCTGCATGTCGTCGAGGCGCTGGTGCAGGCGTACATCTTCGGTATGCTGTCCTTGATTTACATTGCCGGAGGGATTCAATCGCAGGAAGCAAGACAGGCAGTGTAAGGGTCTGTCCTCAAAGGAGAATACCATGTCGGATTTGAATCTCATTGTGCTGGCCTCGACGCTGGCGGCGGTGCTGGGCATTGCCGTCGGGGTACAGCTGACGGCCCTGGCCATGGGCAAGGCCATTGTCGGCGCCCTCGAGGCCCTGGCCCGTCAACCCGAGGCGGAGAAATCGATCATGCGCACCCTGTTCATCGGCCTGGCGATGATCGAATCCCTGGCCATTTATGTGCTGGTGATCGTCCTCATTGTGTTGTTTCGCAATCCGTTACTGGAATATCTCATCGGCCCCTAACACAGGAGAGCGATTGTGGAACTGAACTGGACGACGTTTGTTCTGGAAATCGTCAATTTCCTGGTGCTGCTCTGGCTGCTGCAACGGTTTTTTTATAAACCGGTGAAAGAGGTGATGGACCAGCGCCGGCAGAACATCGACGAACAGCTGCGGCAGGCCGGAAATGAACAGCAACAGGCGGAGGCATTGCGCCGGCAGTATGAAAATCGCCTGGCTGACTGGGAGAACGAGCGCCAGGATGCCCGACAAAAGCTGCGGCAGGAGATCGATGCGGAACATCAGCGGCTGCTGTCTGAACTGCAACTGCAGCTTGAAGATGAGCGGAAAAAGAACGAAGTCCTGGTGGCACGACAGGCCAAGGAACGGCAGCGGCAGAGCGAAACCAGGGCTCTGCAGCTGGGTGCCCGCTTTGTCGCCAGGCTGCTGGAGAAGCTTACCTGTGAAGAGATGCAGGCACGGCTGATAGAGCTGCTCATGGCGGAGCTGAAAGATCTCCATCCGGAGCAGAAGGAGACGCTGGCGGCCATGACGGAAAATGGCCGGCCGGCGGCAGCACAGGTGGTGAGTGCCTATCCTTTGGACGAGACCCAGCGGGCAGCCCTCAAACGATACCTGGACACTCTTTTGTCCCACCCGTTGCAATATACCTGGACGCAGGATGCACAATTACTTGCCGGGGTGCGCATCACCGTCGGCCCCTGGGTTATTCACGCTAATCTGCACGATGAGTTGAAAACCTTTGCTACCATCGCCCATGCCTATTGATCCGCGTGAAACGAGTCTGCTGGACAGACAGGAAGCCTGGCTGAAATCGTATCGCTACGGCATGCGTTTTACCGAGCAGGGACAATTGGTCTCCGTCGGCGACGGCATCGTCTGGATCTCCGGCCTGCCATCGGCGCAAATGGATGGCCTGGTGGTCTTTGCCGACGGCAGCCGGGCGATGGTCTTTGATCTGTGTCAAGACAAGCTGGGCGCGGTATTGCTCGACGATACAATGCGTCTCACCTCGGGTATGCCGGTCTTTTTGACCCATGAGCAGCTGCGTGTACCGTGTGGTGACGCTCTGGCCGGACGGGTAGTCGATCCGCTGGGCGTTCCTCTGGATGGACTGGGGCGCCTGGACGTCGTGAAGTATCGTGCGATCGAGCAAAGATCGCCGCCGATCATTGCCCGTGATTTTGTACACAAACCGCTCTATAGCGGCATAAAAACCATCGATACCCTTATCCCCATCGGCCATGGGCAGCGTCAGCTGCTGATCGGCGATGAAGGCCTTGGCCGCAGTGCTCTGGCCATCGATACAATCCTCAACCAGCGCGGTGCCTTGGTACAGTGTGTCTATGTGCTGATTGGTCAGAAACGGTCCACGGTTATCAATACCATCGAGACCTTGCGTCGCTGTTCTGCTCTTGAGTACACCACCGTGGTGGTGGCTGAGGCCAGCTCCCTGCCGGGCATGCAGTATCTGGCCCCATTCTCCGGCTGTGCCGTTGCCGAGGAGTGGATGCATGCGGGCAGGCAGACTCTGGTGATTTACGACGATTTGAGCACCCACGCCAAGATCTACCGCGAGCTGTCGCTCTTGCTGCGCCGCCCACCGGGCAGGGAGGCCTATCCCGGTGACATTTTCTCCATCCATGCCCGCCTGCTTGAGCGGAGCACCGTCTTAAGTGCGGAGCACGGCGGCGGCTCGATGACCGCGCTGCCCATCGTCGAGACGCAGCAGGGGGAGATTGCCGGCTATATACCGACCAACCTTATCTCCATTACCGACGGGCAGATCTACCTGGACCAGAACCTGTTCTCCGCCGGCTTTCGGCCTGCCATTGATATTGCCCGGTCGGTCTCGCGGATCGGCGGCCAGGCACAGCACCCAAAAATCAAGGCCGAGGCCGGCAGGATGAAACTCGATTATCTGCAGTTTCTCGAACTGGAGGTGTTCACCCGCTTTGGCACCAGGCTTGAAGCGTCGATGGAAAAAGCCATTCGTCGCGGTCGGAGATTGCGGGAAATTCTCAAACAGGAGCAATTACATCCACTGCCGGTGGAATTCCATATGGCCTGGCTGGTGGGCTTTAATGCCGGGCTGTTTGATGATGCAGAGGCAGAACAACTCCCCGGTATCCTGCTCCACCTGCAGCAACAGGTAGCATTGAGCGCGCTGAGTCTGGAGGATGACCGTGAAAAATGGCTTGCCGCCGTCCGCCGATGGCTTGCCGAAAAGAAGGAAAACGAAGGACATGAGCCGGTATCGCCGCCTTGAACTGCATCTGGAGCAATTAAAGGAATTGCAGTCGATTATCACCTCGATGAAGACCCTTGCCCAGCTGGAACTGCACAAGCTTGCCGGGGGGATGGCGAGCCAGCGGGCAATGATGCACACGCTCGAGCAGGTAGCCGCCGATTTCCTGATGTTTTATCCGCGTCCCGTGTCAAGCCACGGCAATGCGCTCTGGCTGGTTTTCGGCTCCGAGCGAAGTTTTTGCGGCAACTTCAATGAACTGCTGGTCCGGCGCTTACTCCATGAATGTCCCCTCTGTATCAAACATCCGCAACGTGTGCTGGCGGTAGGACGGAAAATCTGCGAACGACTTGACGAAGCACTGCCGGGATATGTCGGGTTGGCAGGGGCGTCCGCCGGGGAGGAGATCCCGTCTGTTTTGACCCAGGTGATGGCCACGACGCAGAAACAGCTGGCTGCAAACAGTGCTGCCGCGCTGTGGGTTATCCATCATAACGATGAGCCGAGCAAGATCATTTTCAAACGCGTGCTGCCGCCGGAAGAGGCGTGTCTGCTGCCAAGACGTGGCCATCCGCCGATGCTTTACAGCCAACCGGACCGGTTTCTCAGTGACTTTTTGCAGCACTACCTGTTTCTCGGCCTGACGCAGTTCTGTACAGCTTCCCTGCTGGCGGAGAATCAATACCGTATCCGGCATCTCGAGGGCGCCGTCCACCGGCTTGATGAACGATTGGCGACCTTGAGCTCGCGAGCCAGGGCCCTGCGTCAGGAAGAAATTATTGAAGAGATAGAGATAATACTTCTTGGCAGCGGCACGTTTGACCCCTTAAACCGGGGTGGTTGATGATAAAAATTATTTCGCGGAACATTCGTCAAAACGACAAAAAATAATAGCCGCGGCCTGTGACGTTGCTTGTTGTTCTCCTTCTCAAGGGATAGTATAGCAGTAAAGCAGATGAAGAGTTTATATAAGGAGTGCAAAATGACAAAACGATTATTGGCAGTGTTCATCTCGGCTGCTGTTCTTTCGCTCTGCTCGGCCGATTTTGCCGTGTCCGCCGGCACGCAGGCCCACGGCCGCCAGCTTATAACCGAACAGGAGCGTCAGGAATTTCAGTCAAGAATGCGTGCAGCGAAAACCCCGGAGGAACAAGAGAAAATTCGACGGGAAAATCATCAACTTATGCGCGAGCGTTCGAAAAATCAAGGCGGTAGTGGAAAGAACAGTGGGAAAGAATCAGGAGGCGGGAAAAAGGGGAAATAATGATTCTAAAGGACCACCATCAAGGCGCCCTTGATGGTGATCTCCAATTAAAACAAACTATTCTGTTTCTTCGTGGAACTCGAGGTTGATTGTGTCGTCTGTTTCGTTAGCGCTTATCCGGTAGGTTCCCGGACTGGAAATGACAAGGTGGTGTTTTTTTCCCTCGGTTGCCAGAAGTTCGCTTATTTCCTGGCGCTTGCCTGGGTCCGAATCCATATTGAACAACAGACTGACCTCTTCACCTTTGTCCTCCATGCGTAATAAAAAGGCATTGTGTGCCAAAAAGACCAGATCCTCATAACAGTGGGATACCTCGAAGCCAAGACTCTCCATAAGTGTTTTCAGGATGCCTAATGGGCGGTAGGGAACCGTTTGCGTTGTTGTCACGATATTATCCTCCATACAAAATAACCAAGAACCGAATGTACAGCTATTCAGCGAGGCTCAGGGTACGGATTGAGGCAATTTTATCCCAGCCGTAATAGGTATTGACGGCCTCTTTTTCCTTCTGTTCGGTGATACGGATAAAGCCGTCACCGAGAAAGAGTACTGCGTTTTCATACGTCGCACCTTCGTTTACCTGCAGCTTGACATTTTTTCTGATTTTTCTCGAAAGGGTGCCATGCACCGGCATCGAGGCATACTCAAAGATCTTTTCTAAGGTTTCTTTTTCCATGGTCTTGTCCTTGTTGATTATTAGTTATGAGAACTTTGCAGGTCATAGAGATGAGGATGCAGAACTGCCCGGACATCCTCCCCGATGGCAAGCATTTTTATGACATCATCCTCACTTGGTGTATGGATGGTGAAATTATCCAGTGAGCATATCTCCTGAAAGGTGTCCATATAGAGAAGCTTTTCTGTGAGATCAGGGATATCGCCAAGATGGAGCTGCAGCGCCCTGAGCAGATCGGCCATGGTATGGTTTTCGGCAAGATCGCCATTTTTCATTAAAAAGGCCATGATCAGCTTTTCGATGGCCATACAGGTGACATTGTAGAGGGTATCCGTCGAGAAGGCCTTGCGTTTTTTCTGGTGTGCCGCAGCGGCGGTGTGTAGAAACTGCTCGCCGTCCCGCCGATAGTCGCGCCAGTTGTCAATCTGTATAAGGTTCATGTTTGGTCCCTTTCACGTTGAAATTTTCGTAGACAGATGAGTTGCGTCTGCTGCCAGCCACGGCGATGGTAAAAATCGAGGGCGACAGCATTGTTCCTATCGGCAAGCAGCTGCAGGCGTTTTGCCCCCCTTGCCGCTCCCCAGTCACCAAGTGTCTGCAGCAGCATGGTGCCGATACCGTGGCTTTGCCGTGATGGCTGCACCACGACATCTTCCACTAACAGAGACGGTCCGCCCTCGGCGGTGGAAATGATCAGCTGGCCACTGCCCATGCCGATTACCGACTGCTTCTCCTCGGCAACCATGATTACGCAGTTTGTCGCCTCAAGCAGCAGTTCCAGCCCTTTTCGCTGTCTTGCCCCATCGAAATGAAAGTCTTTTTCAATGGCGAAAAGTTGCTGCAGAAGCAACACCATGCCCTTGATATCGGACTGTGTGGCCGGGCGAATTATGAGCGGCATTGCTCTTTTTTTATGTGAAGAGATAGTCACGTGGCGGCTCGCCGTCTTCCAGCCCATCGAGCACCGCATCAATCGCTTCCTCGCTGTCAATGCCTTTGAACCAGAGATTGTCCGGCTGGATGACCATGATTGGCCCAGATTCACACTGTTTCAGACAGCCGGTGGCGACAATCTGCATATCCAGACCGCGATCGAGGATTTCTTCTTCGATATACTGCAGAAAACCGTCGGTCTGTTTGTGGCAGATCCCCTTGGGGTCGCCTTTTGATCGAAAACTCTGGCAGAGAAGAATCTGCCTCGCAGGTAAAGCCATGGTATTGTACTCCTCTCTTTTAATTAAGTTATCAACGGCTTACTGTCGTTAATTTTTATCTTTCTTACCTTTTTTACCGCCACCGTAGAGCGCATCGACAAGTCCTTCGATGTTGTCCTCGGCAAGGTGCACCTTGAGGCCTGTTGCGCCGAGAATGCGCCGAGGGGTTTCCCCGGCACTGGCGGCAAGCAAAATAAAGCAGTCGGCGAGGAGAACGGCCACATCCTGCCAGCGGTTTTTCCCAGTGCCCCGTTCCGGCGCATCTCTGGTGCCGAGAAGACAGGGCAGACCATCGGCGCGCGGGCCGTAAATGAGAAAACGGATGGCCTGGCCGAGATGCAGGTCGATTTCGATGCCGTTGGAGCTGACGACCGCCACATTGGGCCGTTGTTTACTCGGTTTGGCCTGATACGGCTGCTCGGAAATCGTTTCGCCGCCGGAATGGCCCGTCGGCTGCAGCAGCAGTGGCTCGACTATGGGCAGATGTCTGCGTACTTTTTCGGCGGCTTCCTGGAGGATCTTCGCGTCTGGGCTGTCCAGATCAACTTCTGCTCCCGGTTCGGGTTTGTAGGGAAGAAGCGAGATGCTTTTGCTGCCGAGTTCCATCATTTCAACAGCGATTTTTGCCACATGGTCGATGTTGTAGCCGGGATAGAGCGTCGTCAGGATGGACACATCGATATTATGAAATTTGAGTGCCGGAATAGCGTTTTGCTGTTCTTTGATGAGCAGTTTTACGGCTTCGGAGATTTTCAGAGTCTTCGGCCCCGGTCTGATCCAGGCATAGATTTTTTCAAGAATCTCGGCGCGAACGCCATCCACCTGCATCTCAACATAATCGACGCCGGCCTGGGCGAGAGCACCTGCTAATTTGTCGCTGCCTATGCCGAGCGTCTTCAGACCGATCTTCAGGTCCGGATACCCTGCGCGAATCTGCTCCACCGCACTTATGGTAATCCCTGGTGTTGCCAGCGGATCGCCGGGGCCGGTTATGGCCACCATGGTGATGCCCGGCTCCATGTCCGGTTCCTGTCGCATTGCCTGAGCTAAGTAGTCCATTGCCTCGGGAACCATGATGCTTGCATTGCGCACAGGAGGCGGCGGCGAAAACCGCGTGCGGGCGACAACCTGCGGCGCAATGGGCAGATGGATAACTCCGGCCGTTTTGTCGGATTTCTGTGAACAACAGCAATCCTGATGGTGTGCACTGCATATCTCAGTCATCTTTTTCACCCAAAAACTTCATAGCTTTATAGCAAAAGCAGCAGCGGCATGAACACTCCGCTGCTGCGGAAAAAGCCGGTATTACAGGACCAGTTCAAACTTCTCTTCGGGGTCGTCACGATCTTTTCGGTCAAGCAGTACGCCGAGAATCTGTTCGAGCAGTCGCAGTCCCCCTTTATAGCCGACGGTCGGGAAATGCTGATGCCCCTGGCGGTCAAGAATCGGAAAACCCCAGCGAACAAAAGGCAGGTCTTCATCCCGGGCGATGTATTTGCAGTAGGTGTTGCCGATAAGCAGATCAACCGGCTCATTTTTTATCCACTGGTGCAGCAGGAACATGTCGCCTTTGGCCTTGACGTTGACGGCACAGCCCATGTCCTTTGTGATGTCTTTTATCCGTGCCTCAAATTTTTTGCCCGGCGTTCCGGTTATGATATGTACGGGGCGCATATCGATGGCCACGAGAAACTCGGTCATGGCAATCACCTGATCGGGATCCCCGACCAGGGCAACCTTCTTGCCGTAGAAATACTGGTGCATATCGGAAATCAAATCCACCAGGGTGCCTCTTTCCACGGCGATTTCATCGGGTACCGAGGTGCCGGCCACGGTTCTCAGAGCATCGATAAATCGATCGGTGGCCTGCAGCCCAAAAGGCATATCGAGGATAGAGCAGGGCACCTTGCATTTGGTATCGAGCAGTCTTGCCGCATCGGCGGAACACCATTCCCCGAGGGCCAGCGTGCCGATACTGCTGCCGCTGTTTTTAATGTCGTCAATGGAGGCGCCGCTGTCGGGAAACATCTTGTACTCACCGGTCAGGGGGCCATTGAGCACCCCGGAGGTGTCCGGGAACATATTGATTTTCGCACCAACCAGGGCGGCAAGCCTCTTGATCTCTTCCATGTCCGAAGGTTCTACCCAGCCGGGAATGACGTTGATTTTGCCGTTCTTCTTCGTTGACGGTGCCGCCAGGGCGGCCATGGCCTTAACCATGTTGGAAAAACCGGTGACGTGGGAGCCGACATAACTTGGCGTCGGCGCGCCGAGAACGGTCTTGCCTTCCGGTACTTTTTTGTCTTTTTGCGCCTTGTCGAAAATCTGCGGCAGGTCATCGCCGATTGTCTCCGACAAACAGGTGGTGTGGACGGCGATAACCTCTGGCTGGTAAACGGTGAAGATATTATCGATCGCCTGTACTAGATTAGCCGCCCCGCCGAAGACCGACGCACCCTCGGTAAAGGAACTGGTGGCTGCGGAAATCGGTTCCTTATAGTGCCTGGTCAGGGTGCTTCGATGATAGGCACAGCAACCCTGGGAACCATGACTGTGCGGTAGACATCCTTTTATTCCCAGGGCGGCATACATGGCGCCGATTGGCTGGCATGTCTTGGCCGGGTTTATCATCAGAGCTTTTCGCTCTGTTATTTCTTGAGGTGTATGTCGTAGTAACATTGTCTTACCTTCCTGATGATCGAGTAAAACTCTTCATCTTCTATTTTTTAAAACACTCGCGCAGATTTTATTCCCAGACATAGGTCGCGGAAAGTTCCGGTTTTTCCTGCCAGGGCGCCTTCATGTAGCTCCAGATTTTGCTGTTGACCAAACGGTCGATCTCTTGATAGAAATTGACCGCACCCTCGAAACCGGCATAGGGGCCACCTGAATCGTAACTGTGCAGCTGTTTCATCGGCACCCCGAGTTTCTGGATGGAATATTTTTCCTTGATGCCGGCGCAGAACAGATCCGGCTTCATCAGCTGCACCAGTTTTTCCGCCTCATACTGGTTCAAATCATCGACGACCAGGGTGTTCGATGCCATATCGGGGTTCAACCCGTCATATGTCTTAAATTCAAGACCGGCTTCTTCCAGAGCAGCCAGTTCTTCTGCTGTCTTTCTCGGCTTGTAGAGCAGTGGATCCGCTTCGACTTTTATTTCTTCGATGTTTCTGCTGTCGGCGTCGACCTTCAGGGTGGGGATAACCTCTCGACCTTCGTAGTCATCACGATGGCCGAACTCATAGCCCGCGGAAATGGTCTTCATGCCCAATTCGTTAAACAGTTCCTGGTAATGATGGGCGCGGGAACCGCCGACAAAAATCATCGCCGTTTTTCCCTTGGTTCTCGGCAATACCTCCTGCAGAGCCGATGCCACCGCAGGCATTTCTTCGGCGATGACTGCTTCAACCCGGTCGGTCAGTTCCTGGTCGCCAAAGTACTGGGCAATTTTTCTCAGCGATTTGGCTGTTGCCTCCGCACCGATAAAATTGACCTTGATCCACGGTATACCGTATTTGGTCTCGAGCATGTCGGCGACGTAGTTGATCGAGCGGTGGCACATGACACAGCTCAGGTCCGCCTGGTTGGCCGAGGCAAATTTATCGTAGGTCGCATTGCCGGAAAAGGTTGAGATATTGGTGATGCCGCATTTATGGAAGATGCGGTCGATCTCAAAGCCGTCTCCGCCGATGTTATATTCGCCGAGCAGGTTGATTTTAAACTTTTCTGTTTTCTCGGTGTCGCTCTTGCCGACCACATGGGTGAACACCTGATTGTTGGCGATATGGTGCCCGGCGGACTGCGACACGCCTTTGTAGCCTTCGCAACTGAAGGCAAAGACATTGCAGTCACCGAACTTTTCTTTCATCTTTTTCGCCACGGCGTGGATATCATCGCCGATCAAGCCGACCGGACAGGTGGCAAAGACGGCGATGGCCGTCGGGTGAAACAGGTCGTAGGCCTCCTGAATGGCCGCTTCGAGTTTTTTTTCTCCGCCGAAGATGATATCCGAATCCTGCATGTCGGTGGACATACAGTAGTTGATAAAGTTCGCATCGGTGTCATTGATACCGTCGGTCTGGTTGCGCCGAGTCAGCCAGGCATAAAAACTGCAACCGATCGGCCCGTGGACTAGATTGACGATATCGCTGGTCGGCCCCATAATAACACCCTTGCAGCCGGCATAGGTGCAGCCGCGCATGGTGATGATGCCGGGGATGGTGCGGACGTTGGCGACAATTTCCGGCGTGGTGTTCTCCAGCGCCTCGTTGATCATTATCTGCTTGGCGCGTTTACGGGCAACTTTCGGTGGATATTTCTCCAGCAGCTTTTCCTTAATGTTGTGGGGATCCCACTGCACCAATTTCTGTGCTTTTCCCATGATATGTCTCCTCACAATCTAGGTTATTGATTTTAGACCTTTTTCGCCTGTTCTCACCCGGACGCCGTCGGCTACGGGGAGGACGAAAATTTTACCGTCTCCGGCTTTGCCGGTCTGGTTGGTGGTGATAAGTGCCTCGATAACATCGTCTACCTCGTCATCGTCGACGACGATGGTGACCATCCGTTTCGGGTAGAGATTGCCCTTCTCCCCGAGCAGTGCAGCGGCTTCTTCATAGCCCTGTTCGGCGCCCTGGACCAATTTGCGGTTGATAAAACCAACGCCGCGTCCCTGGGCTTCATGGGCGAAAAAAGCGTTGACACCGGCGGCGGTAAGGGCTGCCTTGGTCTTGTTCATCATATTCATGCGCACGACGGCGACAATTTCTTTCATGCCATCACCTCGGCCGCATCGGCACCCTCTTTGACCCCCGAACTGATGGTGTAGACATCTTCAACCTCGGCAACGAAAATCTTTCCGTCGCCAAAGGCGCCCTTGATGCCGGAGCGGGCCGCATCCATGATGGTACTGATAACGAAATCCTTGTCCTCCGCCTTGACGACGCTCAGCAGCATCGTTTTCGGAATCTCGTCATAGGTGACCTCGCCGATTTTAATGCCACGCTGTTTGCCGCGACCGGTCACCGAGTATTTGGTGACTGCCGGAAAACCGGCATCCATCAGGGCGGCAAGAACGTCGTCTGCTTTTTCCGGTCGAACAATTGCTCTGATCATGATCATCATTTGTCTCTCTCCTTCGTTTATAATTAAACAGCTTCCAACAGGCCAAAATCGAGCAGCAGCTGTTCCAGTTCTTCAATTTCCAGTGGATTCGGGATAACGAACAGCTTGTTGTCGTCAATGGCCTTAGCCAGGCCGCGATAGGCATCGGCCTGAGGAGCTTCGGGATTCCATTCGATAACCGTCTTCCGGTTTATTTCCGCGCGCTGTACATCGTTGTCCCGGGGGACAAAATAGATCATCTGGGTGCCAATCTTTTTGGCGAGTTCCTCGATCATCTCTTTTTCGTTATCGACGTTTCTCGAATTGCAGATCAGGCCGCCGAGTCGAACTCCACCGGACTGGGCGTATTTCATAATACCTTTACAGATATTGTTGGCGGCATACATGGCCATCATTTCCCCGGAGACAACGATGTAGATCTCTTCGGCTTTGCCGTCTCTGATCGGCATGGCAAATCCGCCGCAGACCACGTCGCCAAGGACGTCGTAGAAGGCGTAATCAAGTTTTTCACTTTCCTCGTAGGCGCCGAGAGATTCGAGCATGTTGATGGCGGTGATGATACCTCGACCGGCACAGCCGACACCCGGTTCCGGTCCGCCCGATTCCACTGCCCAGGTTCCACCGTAGGCGGGTTTTCTGATATCGTCGAGTTCCACATCTTCGCCTTCTTCCCGCAGGGTGTCGAGGACTGATTTCTGGGCCATCCCGCCGAGCAGCAGGCGGGTGGAATCGGCCTTTGGATCGCAGCCGACGACCATTACTTTTCGTCCCACCACGGTGTTCTGTGTTGTCGTTGATTTACCGATGCCGCCTTTGCCGTAAATTGCCACCTTTCTCATGATGATCTCCTTAAAGTATGTTGTGGGGTGTACGTTTTGTCTGTTTCCTGCCGATGTTTGCAATTCATTGAGCAAAGGCTGTGCCAATCGTGACTATGAAATATTATTGTAATAAAAAGAGTATTATAGGTGGTTCTGCTGGCATGCTTTAGCGGAGTAGTAGATGCGGACAGAGCCGCGCATTATGGTAGGAAAGTGACAAAAAAGTAACGAAGTGTGGAAAATGGTGGTTGGCCTGATTGGTCGAGAGATCACGTGACAAAAATGTCATAAATGGCCCTGTGCGAAAACAAATCTGTTGTAAAAAAGTGTCTGCACCCAAAGGGAAAAGAAGCGTTGCGTGTCAAATATCTAATTATTGTAAGTACCTGTCAATGTGGAATGATGCTTGCTTTGATCTTAGTGGAGCCGACCGGGAAAGACACTGGATGGCAACCGATGGAGCAAGACCATCGACTGCTGTTAGACAGCAGATAACAAAATGCTAACAGGTGGGTGAAACATAATGCAGTCATATAAAGGGATTTTGCTGGATGGACAGACCAAAACGCAGGGCATGGAACTCATCGCCTTGTACCGAATCACCGAACTGATCGGCACAGCGGTTGATCTGAGCAATACCCTGTCACGTATTCTGGGGGTGCTCAATGATACTATGAAGATGGAACGGGCGACCCTGCTGATGTTTGACAAGGCGAGACATAAGTTGCTCATCAAGGCGTCCTGCGGCTTGTCGGAAGCGGAAAAAATGCGCGGCGTCTATCGCCCGGATGAAGGAGTGTGCGGGCAGATATTTCAGACGCGATCGCCGTTTGTCGTACCCGACATCAACAGCGAGCCTCTTTTTCTCAATAGAACCGGCGCGCGGTCAAAAGTGCGTAAAAGCAAGATCTCTTTTCTCGGTGTGCCGGTCATGGTCCAAGGGACGCCGGAAGGGGTGCTGACCGTTGACCGGTTGTTTGCCGATGATATTTCCTTTGAAGAGGATCTGCGCTTTCTCACGGTACTGGCGACCTTGATTGCCCAGTTTCTCACCCTGCATCGGGAGATTGAGAAAAAGGAGGCGAAACTCATTCAAGAAAACGCCACGCTCAAGGCCAAACTGCACCATGTCCACCAGGGGCATTTTATCATTGGCCACTCGAAACCGATGCAGGAAGTGTTCAGCGTTATCGATAAAATTTCCAGCAGTGATGTGACGGCGCTGTTGCTCGGCGAATCGGGGACGGGAAAAGAACTGGTGGCCAAGGCGATCCATGAGGGCGGTCGACGCAAGGATAATCCCTTTATCAAAATTAACTGTGCCGCCCTGCCGGAAACCCTGCTGGAAAGTGAATTGTTCGGTCATGAGCGGGGCGCCTTTACCGGAGCCCATGCCTCACGGCCCGGCAGATTTGAACTGGCCGATGCCGGGACTATTTTCCTCGATGAAATCGGCGAGATGCCGCTGTCACTGCAGGCAAAGATGCTGCGGGTGCTGCAGGAAAAACAATTTGAAAGAATCGGCGGCTCGAAAACCTTTACCATCGACGTGCGTATCGTCGCCGCGACGAATGTCAGTCTGGAACAGGCGGTGGCCAACGGAGAATTCCGGGCGGATTTATACTACCGGCTCAATGTCGTGCCCATTGTTCTGCCGCCTCTCCGTGACCGAAAAGAAGATATTCCCCTGTTGTTCAGCCATTTTTTAAGTAAGAGCAATGAGCGCAACGGCAGAGAGATCAAGATGACCTCGGAGCTCCTTGATTTTCTCATTAATTATTCCTGGCCGGGCAATGTCCGCGAGATGCAGAACCTGGTTGAACGCATGGTTATCTTGGCCGAAAGTGATCGACTCGGCATGGCGGACTTGCCGTCCAGCCTGTTTTCTCTAGAAAAAATGAAGCTGGAAAAATCTCGGCAGCTGGGAGAACAGGTGGAGAACCGTCAGCCGAGCTTTACCCGAAAGTCGTTGCAGGATATTGAACGGACGGAGATTGAAGCTGCTCTTCGTCGTCATGGCTGGGTACAGGTGCGTGCGGCACGGGACCTGGGACTGACCGAGAGACAGATAGGTTACCGCATTAAAAAGTATGGTCTCAACCGCTACGAATCTTTTCGTTAAAAAACTGTGTGAGAATAGTGCAGCAGCCGAGGCTCCCGCCAGGCAGTGTCGCAGCCCAGTTCGTGAAGAATGGCGATACCCGTCTCCATATTGGCACCGACGGATGCCAGACCGTGGGAATCATCTCCGGGGACGACGGCGATGCCCATGGCCAGGGCCATTTCCAGGATCACCCGGGAAATGTACGGTTCGTCGGCCCCTTTCAGCAACGAGCGAAGGTTGAAATCCATGATCAGATCCAGCTGGGCAATAAGCTGGAGATTTCTTTTGATCCGCGCCATGATCTCCGGCTGCACAAGTCTTTGCTTGTAGCCGGGGTCGAAAATACGGATGAGGTCGAAATGGCCGACGACGGCAGGCTGCAGCAGTGTGATCATCTCGTACTGCGCGTCAAAGTAGTTGCAGTACAGCTGGTCTATGCCGCCTGCGGCGATAACCGCTTTATCGTACTGCTCCTGGGAATAGTCAAAGCCCCTGTCGTTGACGAAATGGACTGAGCCGACGATATAATCCGGCTGAAACCTGTTGATCAGCGAAGGAATAAAGGCTTCGTAGCCGCTGTAGGTTTCAATCTCCATTGCCGCAAAGATGCGGATCTCCGAGCGATACTTCTTCTGTAGTCGGCGGCATTCCCGCATATAGGCGGCAAATTGTTCCAGGAGAAAATCCGGCGTCAGACCGGCCGCTCTCTGGTCAGGATACAATAATGCCTTGCTGATGGCCGGCGTATGTTCGGTGATGCCGACCCAGGGAAACTGTCTATTAATATATAACTGGATAATTTCTTCCAGCGAATCACTGGCATGGAGGCAGAACTGGCCGCTATGGCCCCCATGCACGGAGACAAATGAGGTCTTTTTCATGAGAATTAATGCAGTGATTTACCGGTGCTGGACATGGCCAGGTTGCCGTCCCGGACACCGCGCAGGGCGGTGAGCTGGTCGGCCAGTTCCTGTACCTCTTTGGCCTTGCCCCGGACGACGATAACTTCCAGGCAGTTGTCATGGTCCATATGCACATGGGTGGTAGAGACGATATGATGGTGGTAGTCGTGTTGCACCAGGGTGACTTTTTCCTGCAGCTTGTGCTGGTGATGATCGTAGACCAGGCTGATAACGCCCATGACCTGTTTATCGGCTTGCCACTCTTCCTTGATGAAAGTCTTACGGATCAGATCCCGAATGGCTTCCGAGCGATTGCTGTAACTCCGTGCCTTGATGTGCGCATCGAAAATATCCAGCAGTTTTTCTTCAAGTGATATGGAAAATCTTTTTAACATGAAAGTCACCTCCCCAGGTGGTCACGGTTGTTATGGTCCCCACTATAAATGCTCCCTGAGTTATGTGCAAGCGCCTTGACAGTTGCCTACATTGATTTGGTCGGTCGATCGCGCAGCCGGAGTGAACAGTAGAGCATGGTCAAGCCGAGGCAGATGATGGTATACCAGGGAAACCAGGAGATGGCTTGAACAAAGGCCAGATTCTCAATGGCCGACTCTGACCATCTCGGATGGAGTGCTGTCGCGGCTGTCCGCTGGTAGGTGATGAGCAGGGCAAAGAGAAAACCGATCAGGCCATAGGCGAGATTGAAGGCCATTCCCTTGAAGCTGAGTACCGTCGCCCGCTGGTGCGATGCGGTTATACGATTGAGATAGTGGCTGGTAAAAAAGGAGACAAACATCATGGCGACAAAGATCAAGGCCATTGGCAGCAGCCCCCAGTAAGGGAAAAAGCCGGTAAGGCCGAACAGTCCGAGAAGACTGATGGCCGCCACCCAGAGCATGTTCGTGGTCGGTGAATTTTTTTCAACCATATATTCGGCAATTTTCGGAGTGAGCAGGCCAAGCAGGGCTATGGCCGAACCGATCACCCCGAAACTGGCCTCCGGGAGATCTATCTGTCTATAGTACTGGCTGTTCATGGTGACGATCATGCGCAGAATATGGTCGTAACACATGCCGAAGAGGATGATGGCCATGGCAAACGGAGTCCGGGTGATCCATAGTCCGGCCTGCCAGGTCATCTTCAATGCGGCCAGCGTTCTGAAATTAATACCATTCTTGTCCTCTTTCTTTTTTTCCTCCATTTTGAAGGCCGTGATCGTCGCAAGTATAGCCAGAACCAGGGTGAGGTAGATTGGAAAGCGCATGGTTGTCTGCTGCTCGAGAAGGGTAGATGTGCCGATCCAGGCGAGGAACTGGTTGACCGTGTTCGGGTCGTAGATGAGCGCCCCGGTGGTCATGGTAACAATGGTGCCGATGGAGCGCAGCCGCATCTGCACGCTGAGCACCTTCGGCCAGTCGTCGGGGTTGCCCTCTGCTGCCAGGGTGTCGTAGGCAATTGCCTCGTCCGCCCCGCTGGCCATCGCCTCCGCCAGGCCGCTGAGGACGCGGTTGGTGAGAAAGGCCCAGAAGATAAGGCTGCTGTTGCCTAAGGGAACAAAGGCCAGAAGAGACATCTCCGCCACCATGAGCAGGGAGGTCGTCACCAGCAGGTATTTTCTGCCGAGAATATCAGCGAGGGCGCCGGAGGGGACTTCAGCACAGACGATGGTAATCGCCCAGACGGTATTTAACAGGGCGAACTGTTCAATGGTCAGACCAAAATCGAGAAAAAGAATGGTAAAGACCGGGTAGTAAAACCGGGCATTGAAGAAAAACCTAAAGGCGATAAACAGCCGGATATTGGTAATCGAAAAAGGTGAAGCTGCGGCTGGCATTAGACGTCCTTTAAAGAAAAATCGCCGGGTATGTTACGGCTTATCATAGTATACTACGGCATATATTGACGACTGGGGAGCACCGTCTGGTCGGAACGGGACAGATGTATCTCTATTCTTCTGACTACGACAGAGAGCGCAAGACAGAGAATAAGATACATAAAAGAAATAGTCAGCCAGACTTCAATTGTTGCGTGGGTTGAGGCCATCACCTGCAAGCCCTGGAAGGTTAGTTCCTGGATGGAAATTATCGACACAATGGATGACCATTTGATGGTATTGATAAATTCGTTGGCCAGTGGCGGCAGCATGATGCGTGTGGCCTGGGGCAAAACGACCAGGCGCATCATCTTCCATCGGGTCAAGCCGAGGGCCATGCCTGCTTCCCATTGGCCGGTATCGATGGCCTGGATACCGGCCCGGACGATTTCGGCAATATAGGCTCCCTGAAAAAGAGCCAGGGTGAGCACTCCTGATAGAAAGGGGGTGATCAGCCCTGGTTCGGCAAGAATGAAGGCGAGAAATTGCCGCACGCCATCGGGACTTGCCCGGAACATATCTTCGACGCCCAGAAAGCTCAGCAGCTGGTCGCTGACAAAGTAATAAAAGATAAACACCAGCACCAGCGGCGGGGTATTGCGGATCGCCTCGATGTATGTCCTGCCGATCAGCCTGAAAAAAAGTCGGGGAGAGACGCGCATCAGACCAATGGTAAAACCGAGCAGGGCAGCGAGCAGTGTCGCCCAGATACTGATTTTGATGGTGGTGAGGAACCCTTCAAGGAGGATATTTGCCGTCCATCGTTGTTTTTCCGCATCAAAACGCACAAGATAGGTCGGAATAATCTCCCAGTTCCACTTGTAGTTGAGGGAGAAGAAGAGTCGGTACCATATGTAGGCAAAGAAACCAATAATGGCCAGGAGAATGACGCCGTCGAGGAGGGTGACTGCTGGTTTCTTTACTTGCATAGAAGAGGTCGGATTTAATGTCCTATAACGCAGGGAGCGGTGGACAAGAAGGCGGGGGAACTTGAAAAGTTGACCCCCGCCTCAATTATGATAAACTCGTAACAACGAACAAGATGAAGAGTTTTTACGACGC